>NZ_JAKRRW010000049.1 GCF_026191635.1 Photobacterium obscurum | reverse complement strand
AACCCTAGAAGTACTTAATTGTGTTGGCTTGGAAGTCAAACAGCCACTTTGCTTGCTTTACTGCTAAGCAGTTCCACACAGGATGATCCCTGGCATCCGATGCCGTTATGCCCGCTGCCTGTACGGCAGAGTAGTTGGGTTGTTTCATTTGCTAAGCTGCCCGAACGGCAGTGAACAAGTGTAGGAGAAGCTCTGTTAGGGCATGAATTTCTAAGCTGCCTGCGCGGCAGTGAAGTTTCAGATTCATCGTTACCATTAAATGATATTCTTCTAAGCTACCTGTGCGGCAGGAAAGCTGAGCCGTGAGCTTGCTCTACCGTCAACTGATTTTCTCAGCTGCCTTTTCGGCAGTGAAGCAGGCAATACCTCATGCTGCAACTGTCCCATTCTTCTCAGCTGCCTGTCCGGCAGTGAAGAACATACATCAGAAATATTTTCTAAGCTGCCCGTGCGGCAGTACAAGGCATTACACCGCGAAAAACCGCGTTTGACCATGATGAATGACAATTTATGCTGCGCCCCACGAGTTAGTTGGCTGCTTTTTGTGCAATGATCGGGAGACCATCAACAGCTGCAGCCGAGATATTACAATGATGCTTGCTTCATGGCCTGCAATAAAGCGTCTATTTCAGCCCGGGTTTGATCAAGCCATTGATACCTTCTTGTATATAGACGGCGCTTGGTTTTCTTTAGCGTCGATGGTGCCTTGCGTTCTGGTTTGAGTGGCAGGGAAAAGAAGTGCCTGTCTGTTTTGGTGGCTCCAAACTCTTGCCACAGCTTGTCATAATCAAAGACAATCGCCCCCTTTTTGGATCCGATGTAGCGTAACGCTTGGTAGATATGACCCTTGTTAGAAATGGCCTGCACGTCATCGGTATCCATACAGTTTGCCAGCATAAGGGCAAGTTCAAGCATCAGTGCCTTTGGCCTCAGTCCGTGTAGTGTGCGGGTAAGCTCCTTGATTTTGGCCTGGCTGTCCTCTACTTTTGCGCTTGCACCCTGTAAGCAACCTATATACATGGTTCGTTTAGCATTCAGCTGGCTAAACGTGATGGTCACGGAGTACATGGTATAGCCAGTACTCGATTCGACGAGTCGGATACCCAATGATCCTTCACGAGATTCTCCGGGATAAAATTCAGCGTGGTATGCATTACCATTTCGATCATGGAATCGGATAAGCTCAAGGGGGGCCAGGTAGAACCGGCAAGTATTGCTGCCGAACTGTTGTTCAAGGATCTCGAAATGAGAGCGAAGCAAGCGAGCACGATCTCTTGCCCGAAACGCAGTACTGATGAAAGGCTTAAGCGGCTTCTCGAATAATTTAGGATCGTGCTCAATAATCGGTGAGAGATTGCTTCTTACTGTTAGCTCATTGACTTGTTGAACAATATTGCCACTTATCAATCCCCACATCACAAATCGTAGGTTTTTTCGCACAACATTTATTCCTTTCGAATCAGGATGGACAGTCTTTGAAAGGGTAATAAGTTGTTGGAATGTTTGCATGGTTTACTGGTCCAGATGAAAAGTGCTCCTTCACCGGTTTAACAATCATTTCCATATATCACTATTGGGCGGTATCAGATTGACTAGGGGATTCAGCCGCCTGTCAATGCGAAAAGACAATAAAATCCCGGGTGTCGAATAAATGTAGATGAGTGTTTGTTATATGAGCTGTTAGAAGTGAAATAGCGGATATTTGCAATTATTTTGCTGTGTGGTTAACTGCTGATGTGGCGCTGGTTTTGGCTTCGCGCCAAAATTACTCTGCCGTCGATTTGATGTCTTTGGCTTACCCAATACGCTCTTGGCACCAACGGTAATGGCAGAATGTGCTTGTATTGCCGTTGGTTACTGTCGGCATTCAGAGGGAAGGGTGCCAGTTT
>NZ_JAKRRW010000048.1 GCF_026191635.1 Photobacterium obscurum | reverse complement strand
GAGTTAGCTGAGATCCAGCTGGCACACATCTGGACATTAGCGAGTTAGAGTTAATGGCCTAAAGACGTCCTTTGCCATAAGCAAATGTATCTCATATCGAGCAATGTTAATCTCAGCTAAAGACTTTGAGATACACACTATATCGGTCGCTAACAAGAAAAATCGAGCATTATCAATTCCACATACCATTAACAAAAAATGCTGAAACAGCAACTGAATATGCAATCAATAACCAGCCTAATTGCAACGGTTATAGGACAATATGCGAATGATAAAAGCCTACATTAGTTTTATTTTTCCAACCAAGAAATCAATAAAAACACGTACTCTTGGACTTAATGATTGCTCTGAATAGAACACCGCATTAATCGGTATATTCTCACTCACCCAGAGGCTCTTTAGCACGGGCTTAAGTGAACCAGACTCTAGCTCCTGTTGAACAGTAAAATTAGACAAGCACACAATCCCCAAGCCATTCACAGCCATCTGTTTGAGTGTCTCACCACTATTACTGCTCACCTGTGGAGTAATACTTAATCTTTTACCTGTGTCATCCATAAGCGGCCAAGTATTGAGATACTTATATTTGTCAAAGCCCAAGCATTGATGCTTAGATAGCTGTGTGACGCAATCAGGATAATCAAATCGCTTTAGGTAGCTAGGGCTAGCGTATAAACCACGTTGAACCACCCCTAATTTGCGAGCTTTTAAAGTCGAATCACTAAGTTGTCCGACTCTAATGGCGACATCCACCTTCCTTTCGATTAAGTCAGTGATTGAGTCATTGCTAACAAGAGCCACTTTCACATCGGGAAAAAGGCGAGTGAATTCTGATAGCAATGGGACTATCGCATGTAAAGCGAATGACGATGCCGCATCTACGGTTAAAGTCCCTTGTGGTTGCTTATGCTTCTGTGAGAAATGATGCTCTATGGCAACAACTTCTTCAGAAATATGTCTTGCCTTATCAATAAGCCACGCACCTTCGGTAGTCAAAGTAACACTTCGTGTCGTCCGATTAAACAAGGTTGTTTCTAAGTCTCTTTCAAGCTTTTTGATACTCCGGCTTACAACCGAGCCCGCAATGTCCAATCTTTCAGCGGCTAAGTTAAAACTGTTGGACTCTGCCACAGCAACAAACACTTCCAATTCATTAAGTTTAAGCTTCACTGCGCTTTTCCAATTGATGCAATTTTGATAATAGTTAATTAGCAAAATATACATTTATGTCAATAAAAGAGATCCCTATATTTAAGACCTACACACATTCACCTTAATTAAATGAGGATCTTCATATGTCTCGAGTCAATATCTACGCAGCCCAACCTGAAGCTTACAATGCGATGTTTGGCTTAGAAAATTACATAAAAAAAAGCAACCTATCGCCAGTTCTCAATGAACTAATCAGAGTTCGCACTTCTCAAATCAACGGCTGTGCATATTGCATTCAAATGCATACGACAGCAGCCTTGGAGCAAGGTGAAACTCAGGAGCGATTGTTCTCGCTACCCGCATGGAAAGAGTCACAATTATTCACTTCAGAAGAACGAGCTGTACTGGCGCTGACTGAAGAAATAACACATATTTCAAAACACGGAGTCAGTGATACCACATACAAACAACTTGCTGAGTACTTTGAAGAAGTACAAATTGCTCAGCTGATAATGTTGGTATCAGTCATGAATACATGGAACCGCATTGCTGTGGCAACCAAAGTCCAATAATCTGAACTCCCAACGAGTTCCCTAGCGTAGCCCAGAGCCAGTCACCGTGCATGACTGGCTTATTATCTAAATTTAGACAGAAGCACCGCAGCCTTTCGACTTTATAGAGCATGCCCGTCATCAGAGCTTATATGTAGTAGATGTTTTTTGGGGGCAGGCTAATGGGAGTTTGTGCACGAGGCTTTCCATAATGAAACTCCCCATCACCACATTAGTTAAGGTGTGGCAAGTCGACATGAACAGAATGTGAGTGAGTAAGGTTCCTAAAA
>NZ_JAKRRW010000047.1 GCF_026191635.1 Photobacterium obscurum | reverse complement strand
TGTCGGGTGGACGACACCTGTTACCAAGTGCCGTCTCCCTAAGAACCGTACGTGCAACTTTCACTGCATACGGCTCAAGCCTCCACAAAAGCATCGTTTGATACCCAGCAACTTATAGAGCAGTTGGAGCAGGTTCATTCCAAGAGTTGCGAGCTTGCCTTTTGGACTTTCTCTTCGCCAAGTATTCTTGATATTGAGGGTCAAATGGTGTCGCCGCATTTCGGATTTTCACATGTCTCTCGATAGGCACTTTGGCTATTTGGAAGAGATTGAACTGGCAATCCATATCCATGATCTTCTGCCAACCGTGAAATTGCCATTGGCCTTTTCGATTGATGAAGTATTTAAGCGCGATCCAAGTTCTAGATTTTGTTGGATGACGCCTTTTAGCCCAGTGCCATAACGCATGGAATAGCTTGTGGCCTACATATCCGAATATCTGTTTCGCGACGCAGTGTCGATAGTAATTCGACCATCCCCTGAGTTTCGGATTTATCAGTTTGATAAGATCATTCACTGGAAGGGTTACGTGCTTTTTGATGAGTTCACGCAGATTACTTAAGAACGTCAATGTATTGGATTTGCACGGCTTAATGAGCAATTTCCCTTTGTACTTCCTATGATTAAAACCTAAGAAGTCAAAGCCATAGTTGATGTGAGTGATGTGCGTTTTCTCTTCGGAGAGTGTTAAGCCTCTTTCCGCTAAGAAATCAGTAATCAACGGTTTGATATCGTTCTCCAGCACTTCCTTTGAAGCGCAAGTGACGACGAAATCGTCGGCATATCCAATAAAGTTGGCTCTAGCACCCTTTTTGAGTGCAGTGGACTTTATGCACTGCTCAAGCCCTGCAAGAGTCATTAGCATCAAGGTGGGAGATATGATCCCTCCTTGTGGTGTGCCCTCGTCAGTGCGATAAAACAGCCCTTTGTCCATGAAGCCAGACTTTAACCATTGTTCCAACATACGCTTGTCTACAGCGATGTTATCAAGAAGCCATTGATGGCCGATCTTGTCGAAACAAGATTTGATGTCTCCCTCAAGAACCCATTCAGCGGATCGTTTTAGAGCCAAACACTTGAAGCACTGCGCGACTGCATCGGCAGTGCTGCGGTTTGGTCTAAATCCATAGCTGTTAGGGTCTGCAAGTGTTTCTGATACTGGCTCTAGTGCAAGAAGATGAAGCGCTTGCTGCGCTCTATCGACCATGCAGGGGATACCAAGTGGTCTGAGCTTGCCGTTTTTCTTGGGGATGTAGATACGCTTGAGCGGTTTGGCTTGATAAGCTTTTCTGCTCAATTGACTGACAGCTTTCATGCGGCGCGTATCCGTATTCCAGATAACGCCGTCAATTCCAGGCGTTTTACTGCCTTTGTTTTGTGATACTCGCTTAACAGCAAGAAGCTTTGCTGAACGCGAGTGAGTCAGTATCCACTGCAACGCTTTCGCTTTGCCGTGTTTACCTTCTCTCGTTGCCTTTGCGATACGCATCTGAAGCTTTAAAACATGGGATTCAACGGTTTTCCAATTTATGGATTTCCATTGAGCGCTGTCAGGAGAGGCACTAATCTCTTTTGAGACCATCATTTGCGTTTCTCCTTGAATAAAGTTCTTCGAAATTCTCTCGCAACGGGAGACCAGTCGGAAGTGGGCGCACTTTCGTGCTCAGACATGAGTCTGTATCTGCATCGTTACAATGCAGCCTTTGCTTTCTCCGACCTCCTATACCTGCATCACTATCGGCTATGTAGGCTTTCCCAGAGGGAGTGATACAGGCTTACCGTGTTCCGTATGTCGCGCAATGTCAGGGTAGATGCCTGCTATGGAGCGGAGAGCTTAACGATCACGAAAGAGCATGGGGCAATCTCTTTCCAACTCTCGTGCCTTTTGGCTACAGCGTGTTAACCACTTCCGCTGTTTGCAAGGATAACGCCCCTTACGCAGGTTCACATATGTTCATCATACTGGCTACCTAGCACTCACCCGATTTGTGGTTATCAGGAGGGTCGTCCTCTCACGATTTCGACCCCGAACGGTATGACCCCCGTTCTTCGTTACATTGTCAGAGCCGCTACTTTATTCAGGCTCCTAGGTTCATCTGGTGATACAGATGGTTCACTCATTAAGCGGTGAACAGCGCTTCATACGACTTCACGTCGCACGCCCCATTCC
>NZ_JAKRRW010000046.1 GCF_026191635.1 Photobacterium obscurum | reverse complement strand
AAGCCGCTGCGCGGCAGAATCAATGATCGCTGAAAGAACCTTACTCTTCAGTAACACCGCTATTCCAGCGGTGATTAACTGGAGACAGCATTATGACCCCTTCCGAAAGACAACGATTCGATGACTTATACCAACAACACCTCAACCAACTAAAATTGCAGGGCAAACGCCCAAAAACTATCGCAGCCTATTCCCTGGCTGTCCGGCGCATCACTGAGTATTTTGATCGCTGCCCCGACAAACTGACCATTGATGATCTGAGACGCTACTTCAGCCAGCTCATCGGTACTGTATCCTGGAGCACTATCAAGCTCGACCGTTGCGGGCTGCAGTTTTTCTATAAACACACTCTGCATAAACAGTGGGAATGGATAGGTATTATCAAACCACCCAAAGTCACTCGGCTACCCAACATCATATCCCCAGAGCAAGTCGCCAGTGTGATTAACCACACACGAGAGCCACGCTACCGGGTGTTATTCCTGGCCATCTACACCATGGGACTACGGATTAACGAAGCGCTCAATATCACCATCCCAGATATTGATAGCCACACAATGCAAGTTCATATCCGCCATGCCAAGGGTGGAAAAGATCGGCTGGTGCCGCTGCCCACACGAACTCTTCATGCACTTCGCCGTTATTGGTGCACCCACCGCCACCCGACACTCATATTCCCCAGCAAAGGGAAGTGCTGCGATAACGTCATGAATGACATGGGCCCCCAGAAAGCCCTAAAGCAAGTCCTCAAAGAGTGTGGGATTTATAAAAGGATCACCCCACATTCGCTGCGACATTGTTTTGCCACCCATCTGCTTGAGCAGGGGCTTGATCTCCGCTCCCTGCAAATCTTGCTTGGGCATAGCAGCCTGAATACCACAGCCCGCTACACACAAATGACCCAGCTTAAAGTGAACGATGCCAGGCAGGCCCTCAACCTGTTGGCTGACAGGCTCCATCTGGACTGGGAGCTGACACTATGAGCTCCTTCATTGATTTACTCCGTCAATACCGCCATGAGCTCGAAGTGCAATACGGCAGTCGCTTCAATAATGATATCCGTCGGGCTATCACCGCCATGCTGCAGTGTAAAACAGAGAAGCAAGGACTCTCCCAGTGGTATTGTTCACACTGCCATCATCATGACAGGCTGGCCTTATCCTGCGGCAACCGGCACTGTCCCCAGTGCCAGCACCGCACTACATCTGACTGGCTGGACAGGCAACAGCAAAAACTCCTGCCCGTTCAATATTACATGGTGACGTTCACCCTACCTTATGAACTGAGGAGTCTTGCCCAATCTCACCCCAAGCCCCTGTACCAGGCCATGTTCTCCGTTGCCTCAAACGCTTTAAAAGACTTTGCAAAAAGACAGCGCAAAGGGGAACTGGGGTTTACCATGGTTCTCCATACCCATAGCCGGCAACGGAACCTTCATCCTCATCTCCATGTTATCGTTGCAGGAGGACAATACGACTCAAAAAGACATCAATGGCATAAAGGGAAGAAGCGTTACCTGTTCAATGCCTTCGCGCTGGCTAAGGTCTGGCGGGCCAGGTTGTTGGAAGTGATCAATCAAGATAAACAAATGGCGTTGCCCCGGTACTTACCTGAAAAGTGGGTGGTTGACTGCCGGTGTGTCGGGTACGGTCTCCATGCGCTTCAGTACCTGTCCCGTTATCTCTACCGTGGCGTCCTACCAGACAAGGACATCATCCGAATCAGCGATAGTGATGTCACCTTCCGTTACCTTGACGGTCGAACCAATGAAAGAAAGACACGGACACTGCCGATACTGAAGTTCCTGTGGCTTATCCTGCAACATGTCCTCCCTAAAAGCATGCAGCGAGTGAGGGACTATGGCTTCCTGAGAGGAAACGCCAGGCAACTGCGCATCCAGATCCAGTTACTCTTTTTATCTGGGCTATATCTCACCCCGTCAATGGGAAAAACTGTGAAACGAAAAATAGTTCGGCCGTGCCCTTGCTGCCAACACGATATGGCTTGCGTGGGGATCAGCCGACCGAGTTAGCCGAAAGGCAGGCATAACAAGGATAATGGCCTCAATCTGAAATCTAGGAGGTGTACCAAAACATGCTTTAAAAGTCATAAGCTTACGGGGATGTGATGCTACTCTGAATCACGCCATGGCTCTGTTCGTCCTTAAAAAACGGTTAACCCCGTCCCCACCCAACAATCAAAACTGGAATTTACTATAAAGAAGTTGCTCGGGCTTGTTCAACTCTGAATAAAGCTGTCGGCTGCGCGACAGCTATTCTTATTTGTT
>NZ_JAKRRW010000045.1 GCF_026191635.1 Photobacterium obscurum | reverse complement strand
GGGAAGGGTGCCAGTTTGCTGGCAAGAAATTGGACATTTCCGAGTTGGGTTCTTCGGGCTGATTCCAGCTTTCGGATAACTTTTCGTATCCCAACAAGCCAAATGGCACCACTTCACGAGTTATCGTTTTTGAGCATTTTAGGAAGTAATCAAGAGGTAAATAGCCCAACCTGACCGATAAACGTCAACCATTATAGTTAGTTATGAGAAAACAACTTGTTATTCAATATGCTGCGTGATACCACTGAAACAGTGCAGAATATAGTAAAGGTTTGAATGTTTGGAGGGAAATATGAGTATTGAAGGAAACAGAATAATTCTATATCGGTTAAAGCGGTCTGATTGGCCTCTATTTAAAGATCTATACACTAATCCTCAAATTATGAAGCATGTCTACGAGCCTTTCAGCGACGAAGTAGCAAAAGAATCGTTTAACGATAGGCTAGTGCCTTGGTGCAAGCAAAGCGATGGATGGCTTTCTTTTAGCATAAGAAGCAAGCAAACCAACAACAAAATAGGCCTCATAGGGTTAAAGATCACCAATCACAAACACATGATAGCAGAGGTTGGTTATTTACTCTGCGAACAAGCTCAGGGAAAAGGCTTTGCTTCCGAATCACTTGACCTAATCAAAATATATGCTTTTAAGAATTTAAATATAAATGAGCTAACAGCAACGTGTTCAACTGAGAACGTTGCTTCATATAGATTACTTGAGAAGCTGGGCTTTAAGCGCAAAGAACGATTAAAAAGCAATTCGACCATAGGTGGAAAGCAGATTGACGACTACATCTATACTTGTCTAGTGAAATGATTGCTTTTGCAATGCGAATCTGAAGCTTTAATACATGCTGCTCAATGGCTTTCCAGTCGATGGATTGCCATTGAGTGCCGTAAGACGAGGCACTGACTTCACATGTACATACCAAACCACCACAGATGTGCTGCATATTCACTGGCAAGTCGATGGACATTTTCGTGTTAAGGCTTTTGTTTTAATCCAGTATCGTCAAATAACTTAATGTATAGAAACACTGTGTTCGTAAGATGATTTGCTTGAAATGAGTAAGGCTTCTTTACTCTGAGTAACATGCTCTGATTCTGTCATAAATTTACAACTCTATTTAAGTCTGAAATAGACTCAATAAGTGACAAAAAATACTCCCATGGGCTTCTGATGTTAAAAAAATGCGGATTTTGTGAACAAACCAACTAATTCACCATAATGGGCGCTTAACGTACCAAACAAAACAAACAACAAAAAACACGGCAAACAGAGGTTGAGAATGGTGCTTATCTAAAACACCTTGAATAAGAGTCGGTGTATGCTATAAAATCAGTTGCTTTTCTAGCTGAAAATCACGTCAATGCATCAATTGTTTTTTTTGGTTAGTTATATCAATTTTTTTGATTTTTTGTTTTTTTCATCTTTTGCTGATGTTGTTAAGTTTTAATTAGTTGTAAAGGAAAAAATATGGCGTATGTTGAATGCAAATCTTGTGGTTTTAAAGAAGAGGCGAACAAAACTTTCTTTCTTAAAGTTCTAGGTGGAGGAGCTGTTGGCGGTGGTTTTTGGGCTTGGGTGACGTACTTTTTTGCTGGTACAGGGTTTGCTTTTGCAATTTGTGTGGCGATTGTTACTGGGGGGGTTGCTCTCCTTGCATTTTCCGATGAGATTACAAAATGGCTTGCTGAAAGGTATGATTGTCCATCATGTAAAAAAAGAAAATGGAAGCTAGTGAAGGATTGAAGATAACATCCGTTAACCGAACTTAGAAAGGTCTCCTTTAGCGGTCTTTTTTATGCCCCTAGACTTGCGTGTTTTAGGTCATTGAAAGGCAGGAGGCTATGCGAGTTACCCTCCGGTTCTGTGGAGAAAGGCGTTACATGTTCACGTTCGTTCGTGGCCGATTCAACATAACCAGCGCTTTACGTACCGGAGGAGAATGATTTTGGGTGCAAACGTCGGGAATCCCTCTTAAACGCTTTTTATAAGCGTGCTGACAGTGCGCGTGGGCATATTTTGCAAGAATTTAGAGCTAAAGAAGCTCTTCATTTTGTTATAGCTATTTATCAGATATGGCATCCAATTAGCTCAATAAATCGAACTCAACTGACGGCCTCATCTTTGGATGAATCTCATTTATGCTTCCCGGTTAGTATTTATTTTTATAAGCATGAAATGTTGCTACTCGATAAAAGGAGAAAACATGAATAACAGTACTCGTCGACATTACTTTGATAAAGAACGAAATGATTTCTTTAATAAAATTTGTAGGTATGTTTCAGGATTCATAAAATACGCATTTGAAAACACAGAAATGCAAGATGTGTATGAAGAGTGGGATGAATTAGGAGTTAAAACAAACATCATTTATGAAATTGACAGTGGCTTTATAGTTTGTACGGATGTTCCTCGACAAGGAATCCTTCCTTCGATGGGTTTTTTTAGTCGTATCGCAAGTCACGACAAATGCCCTGAGAACATACCCGAGATAATTTACACTAAAGAAAATGCGAGTTATATCGCAGATTTTTATTGCAACCACTTCAAAATTGGTGAACTTGGTTTTGCTATTTTCATAGAAGCTGACATTGAAAAATGGACAGGTGATCTAAATGATTTAGAAGACGACAAGAAAAGCCACATCCTATATCAAATTGTAAGCAGAACGTCAAAAATAAAAGATAAATTGGAGAAAAAATCAGTGACTATCAATAATAGTGGGAACATGAACTACAATTCACCCAATAGTGTAATTAATGTAAATACATTTAGTGAGCCAGAGTTATTTAGAGAATTAATTGATGAAATACGACAATCGAGAGCATCTGAAGATGAAAAAGAAGCCGCTACTCAGTTGATAAAAGAACTCAAAGAACACCATGGAAAGAGCTCTTTTCGTGAAAAGTATCAAGAAATCATGAGTAATATATCAAGTCATGTTACGGTATTTTCTGCCATCGCGCCAAAGCTAGGTGCACTAGCACAATTACTTTGAATTAATTGAATACTTTTATTACAGTAAGCTAGCATCGCATGGGCTTATTTGAGGTCTAGCCTGAACTAATGCTTTAGGTTATATGCTTAGT
>NZ_JAKRRW010000044.1 GCF_026191635.1 Photobacterium obscurum | reverse complement strand
TACAGTAAAGAAGGCCATCCGAAAGGATGGCCTTTTTTCGTTTATCTGCTTTTTAAATTGAGCAGATCTAAGCATGGTGTGCGGCTTGAGTTTAATCTTAAACAGACTGTACAGAGTGATACCGCTAGCCTGATAGCCATTAAGATTGATGGATATACGTTAGATTGACCAGAAATTGTCACGGTAGGAGTTCTCAGCGGCTTGAACTTTAAACTGCGTTGAAAGAGGTAGATATTTTCTCTTAGCAGGGATAATTAGTTCTGAGGGCGTTGTAGGTCGATAAAAGGATAAAGGATATAGCTAATAAAAAAGCCTCCGTTGGAGGCTTTTTTATTAAACCAATGGGATTAACTCTTCTGTCTCTTGAACAAGAAGGATCCCAGCTTCGGTCATTGCCCGACAACTTGAGGCTGTTGTATCAGGTGCGATCCCCCGGCAAGCTGATAGGTTTACAATCACCTTAAATTTCCCAGTCTCTTGCAACTGTAAGGCCGTGGTTTTTACACAGTAGTCTGTAGCAAGGCCACCGACAATAATTGTTGTTACCTTTTTGCACTCGAGCCATTCAATCAAGCCCGTACTCAGCTTTTCTTGAAGATCGTGATAGCAGGCCCCGTAGGGGTGAAGATCTGGCTCGATCCCTTTCCAAATTACATGATCGTAGTTAGTGACTGCTGGCAGTCCAGGAATGGTGTCAAACCCAGTTGTACCTGGAACAGCGTGTGAGACCCAAGTTAAATCAGCATTAGGGTGAGGAAGCGGCTGAAGCATCTCCTCATGACTATCAACCACCCAGAGAGCGTTGGCTGGGTGTGCATCTTTGGTCAAGACGCGAAAATCAGCCAGCTCTGCCTGCGCATTAAGAGCTGATGCAATGAGATCACCTTCCGGTACTGGTAGCTCCTCTGGACATAGAGGGCTGAAAGTACGTTGTGGATCAACATCTATGGCGGCGATAGTCATGCTATTGCTCCCTATAGGATCTGATTAAGGATGTGATCTGCTTTAATTCTACGGATCCGCTTAATCAGTTTTCGTACTGGTGCCGGATAGGTATCAACTTTCTCGATAAACTTGTAACTGCCTACCAGTTGAGTATGGCTTAAAATACAGTCGAGTTCTTGCTGTTTCTGCTCAGCCAGGAGTTGGCTCTTGTCATGTACCAAGATGGCATTTTCCAAGTCTAGCTTCCAAGCTCTCGGATTGAGGTTATTACCGGTGATCAGCATATAACTGCGGTCTACCCAGATCCCTTTGAGATGGAAACTGTTATCACCATGCTTCCATAGGTGGATAGCTAACTGACGACGAGCAATTGCCGCTTCGTTCTGTTTCGCGAAGTTACGAAGATTAACTTCATACAGATAAGGCAGGCCAGCAATTGTTTTAAATGGTTCGCTAGGCGGGATATAAAAGTCATTTGCCGTTTTATCGCCAACAACAATAGTCACCTTTACACCGCGACGGATTGCCCTTTTAACTTCACGGCTAATAATGCGTGGAAAGTTAAAATAAGGTGTGCAGATAGTCAGTTCTTTCTGGGCACTAGCAATCAAGGTGCAGATATGTTGATTCAGCTTATTCTTCTTTTTACCCAGACCGATAAGTGGTGTCAGGCCAACTTGATTGTTAGCAACAGATTCTGGAGCAAAAGAATAGCTCGCACGCTGTAGCTGAGTGCGAAGATCCTTGATGGCACCTTTTAAGGCTTTGGTTTCAGGCCGAATTGGTTGACTCAGGCAATTGACCGCTTCACTACTGGCTAAAGTGCCATTGATGAAGTTTGCCATACTGTCAGCAAGATGGGCATTTTGTATCACGTGATAGCGGTCATAACGGTAACGCTGGTGCTGTGCAAGATACACATCATTTAGGCTAGCGCCGCTATAGATAACCTTACCATCAATTACGAAGCCTTTTAGATGGAGGACACCGAAGACTTCCCTATTACGTACCGGGACACCCAGTACATCGATATGATGTTGGTATTTCTCGGCGAACTCTCGATATAGTGCGGCATTTCCATCGGATTTCGCTGCACCAATGAGCCCACGCTGAGCGCGGTGCCAGTCAACAAGTACTTTAATGTCTAACTCAGGGTTTGCTTGCTTCGCTTCATAAAGCGCAGTCAGAATTCCCCGGCCCGCCTCATCATCTTGCAGATATAGTGCAACAAGATAAATACGCTGTTTAGCTTGGGTGATTTCCTGGTGTAGACGTTCGCGGAAAGATCCTGCATCTAGAAGTGTCTCTAAATCTTCCGGCTTGTGTGCAATACATGGCAATTGCTCGATGCGCTGCCTGTTAGCAATAGCTGAATCCATTATCGCCTCGTTTACGCGACCTATATTAGATAAATCTGTTAATTAAGAGGGCAATTATACCAGAAAATTATCTGATTCCATGTATACCAATATTGGCTTATGTCACGGAAGGGGTGAATAACTGTAAATTAGTGTTGATAACACATAGGTGTTAGATCTTTACCACTTAGTCGATAGCGCTTAATCCGGCTGGCCAAAGACTCGGGTAAGTCGCTGTCTGATATCACTACAAATCCGGCGTCCTGATATAACTTCTCTAGATGGCTAAAGGCAAAGCAAAAGCATGGCAAATCAGTTGTTTGTTCATTTATGGCCGTAAGTAGCTGTTTGGCGATGCCATTGCCTCGAAGATCTGGATGGACCAACATGCCGGTGAGCAGTTGGAAATGTTCAAATTGCTTAAATCTGACACAACTTATTATTCCGCTGCTATTTTCTCCTACCCAGATGATTTCATCCTTTTTGGCTTTTCCTGCCGGATAATGGGATTTATAGAAGCGGTTGATCAATGGGAAACGTAGAGGTTCTAAAGGGTGGAAACTAATCTTGCTCATTGGAAAACACTGCGTAGTTAGGATGAATCAGTTAAAATGCACCCAATAGTATAAAAGGTATGGTTCGATATTAGCATGAAAGTTTTGCAAGAAAGGTCACTGGCACCTTTTCACACCTTCGGTATCGAGGTAACGGCTAATCATATTGTTGTTGCTGAATCCGCGGAGGATCTGGTGGCAATTTGGCAGGATGAGCAGTATCTGGCTTTACCGAAACTGATTGTCGGCCAGGGTAGTAATTTACTGTTTTGTGAAGATTATGCCGGCGTGATTGTGTTAAACCGGATTGCCGGAATTGAAATAACTGAAACGGCTGAAAGCTATCAGTTGCATGTTGGAGCCGGTGAAGACTGGCATCAATTAGTAAGGTCGACAGTTGAAAATAAGATGCCGGGGCTGGAAAATCTTGCTTTGATCCCCGGTTGCGTAGGTTCGTCACCCATCCAGAATATTGGCGCTTATGGTGTTGAGCTGAAAGATGTTTGCCAGTACGTTGATGTTGTTGAGCTGAATACTGGCAAATTATCCCGTATTCTGGCTTCTGATTGTCAGTTCGGTTATCGCGATTCTATTTTCAAACATGCATTGAAAAATACCCATGCTATCGTTGCTGTAGGGTTGAAACTACCTAAGGTTTGGCAACCTAATGTCAGCTATGGTCCTTTGATGCAGTTTAATACCGATACGGTAACGGCATTAGAGATCTTTGAGGAGGTTTGCCGAATCCGCCAACAGAAGTTGCCAGATCCTAACGTACTTGGTAATGCCGGTAGCTTTTTCAAAAACCCTATTGTGGCCTCTGCCAAACGAGCGCAATTAATGATGGCTTATCCAAACATGCCAAGTTATGAAATGGCAGATGGCAGCTATAAGCTGGCTGCTGGCTGGCTTATTGATCAATGTGGCTTGAAGGGCTATCAGGTTGGTGGTGCGAAGGTGCACGAACAACAAGCACTCGTGCTGGTTAACTATGGACAGGCAACGGCCAGGGATGTTTTAAAGCTCGCCAGCGAAGTTGTCTTACAGGTGAAAGATAAGTTTGGTGTTTGCTTGGAGCATGAAGTCCGTTTTATGGCGGCAGCTCAAGAAACAAAATTGGCCGAGGTTATGTCATGAGGGATCACTCAACGCGTTTGGCTTTAGTGGCCATGCTGGCAGACGGAAAATTCCACTCTGGTGAGGCTCTGGGTGAATCTCTTGGAATTTCCCGTGCAGCAATAAGTAAACATATCAATCAATTACAGAGTTGGGGGCTAGACGTTTACCGCGTGCAGGGTAAAGGCTATAGCCTGGCATCAAAATTGGAACTGCTTGATTGCGATAAAATTTCAGCTCAGGTAAAGTGCCCGAACTTAGATCTCATACCTGTTATCGATTCGACCAATCAGTTTTTATTAGACCGGGTTGGCCAGTTACCTCAAGGCTCTGTTTGCCTGGCTGAATACCAAGAAGCTGGCCGAGGGCGCCGGGGAAGGCAGTGGCTGTCACCGTTTGGTAGCAACTTATATCTATCGATGTATTGGCGTCTTGACGCTGGAATGGCTGCTGCTATGGGGCTGAGCCTAGTCGTGGGCGTTGCTATTGCAGAAGCCTTGCAGTCATTGGGGGCAGACGAGATTAAAGTCAAATGGCCTAATGACTTGTACTTCCGGGATAAGAAGCTAGCCGGTATTCTGATTGAGATGACGGGCCAAACCGGCGATGCTGCTCATCTGGTTATCGGTATGGGGCTTAACGTTGCCATGACGGAGCAGGAAGGCACAGAGATCGACCAGGATTGGACCAATTTGGCTCAGGCCTGTGAAGGCCTACCTGAACGAAATCAACTGGCAGCAACATTGATCCAGCAGTTGCACAATACACTTGAGCAGTATGAGCAAGTGGGGCTCGATGGCTTTATTACACGTTGGAATCGACTTGATAACTTTTTGGATCGCCCTGTCAAACTATTGATTGGTGAACGCGTGGTCGAAGGAATCTCCCGCGGAATCAATAATCAGGGGGCGTTATTATTGGAAACCGAACAAGGTATAACGCCTTATATCGGTGGTGAAATCAGCCTTAGAGGTTGTTAATGCAATTATTAATTGAAGCGGGTAACACCTATGTAAAAGTTGCCCAACTATTTGACGATGGCAACTTTGAGCTCTTGGGACGTTATCCAAGCCGCAAGCTGGAGATGGTTCTGGAGCCGCTGTTAGAGAAAGGAATCAACAGAATCGTCTTTGCCAGTGTTGGGCCGGTTGAAGTTGACAACTCTATCCAACGGATCGCGCAGTTGGCCAATATCCCGGTAATGCAGGTGAAAACGCTGCGCAAAGATTTTGGTGTAAAGAACGCCTATGCCGAGTACCAGTACCTGGGGGTTGATCGCTGGCTAACGTTGGTGGCTATCCGCCAGGAGTTCAAGAAGCCGACGGTGATCGTGGATATTGGCACGGCGCTGACATTTGATGTGTTGTCCGAAGATGGCAAGCACCTTGGCGGCTGGATTGCCCCTGGTTATCAGTTAATGATGAAGTCAGTACTGGAAAATACCACCAAGGTGTTCTCTGACCGGGAACATAGCGATGCAATTACTTTTGCCGACAATACGGCAGATGGACTGAAGAACGGGTGCCGGGCGGCACTGCTGGGGTTGATCGAGTATGGTTTGAGCCAGGCAAGAGATAAGCTCAAGGCCGAGCCGGAAGTGATCCTTTGTGGGGGTGGTGTTCGCCACTTGCCCGTGTCTTGGGCAAAGCATTATCGTCACCGCTCGGAGCTAGTCGTGGAAGGTCTTGCTTTGTATGCAAAATGCCGTTAACGGTTAAAGTTGCATCAATCGCAAAAAAAAACAAAAAAAACGATACAAAGGTATTGCAAGGGCTATCAGCATTCTCTAGAATGCGCAGCACTTAAGCCGACTTAGCTCAGTAGGTAGAGCAACTGACTTGTAATCAGTAGGTCACCAGTTCGATTCCGGTAGTCGGCACCAGTTTTATTGCAATACCCCTGGAGGGGTTCCCGAGTGGCCAAAGGGATCAGACTGTAAATCTGACGGCTCCGCCTTCGAAGGTTCGAATCCTTCCCCCTCCACCATTTTCAAAAGATTGAATAGCTCTACGAGTTACGAGTTTGCGGGCATCGTATAATGGCTATTACCTCAGCCTTCCAAGCTGATGATGCGGGTTCGATTCCCGCTGCCCGCTCCACACTTCTTGTGTGCTGATATAGCTCAGTCGGTAGAGCGCACCCTTGGTAAGGGTGAGGTCGGCAGTTCAAATCTGCCTATCAGCACCACTCTCTCTCCAAGTCACTTCAGTCCTTTTGATATATACTCTACAAACCCATGATTGGTTGTGTGGTCGTAATGCCACCAAATGCCGTGCCTAGAGGGACTACCCATGTCTAAAGAAAAATTTGAACGCGTAAAACCGCACGTTAACGTTGGTACTATCGGCCACGTTGACCACGGTAAAACAACTCTAACTGCTGCTATCTGTACTGTACTG
>NZ_JAKRRW010000043.1 GCF_026191635.1 Photobacterium obscurum | reverse complement strand
GGACTAGTAATTCTGCACGTGTAATTCTGCACGTGTGATCACCAAGCGATTCTGCACGCCTATGCCCTATTGCGTTCTAAAATAGTTATTCAGCAACGGACTCCGTTACTTAGTGTTCAATAGCTGAGGTTATATCAAACGATAGAATAGCAATGCCCCAAAAACTCCCTGTACCGAGTACAAACGGCATCCTTCGCCAATAATCTTTGTGTGAATTGTTACGCAATATTGATGCTGGTAATTGTCGCTTCTGAACAAATTTGAGAAACCGTTTTTTCTAATTTAGTGTTTCACGGTGAAGGTTTTCTTCCTCTAAAGTAACTATATCTATCCCATTGTTCCGTTGAAGAAGTCGCTGCTTGATTTTTCAGACGGGGCTTTAGCGGGTGCAGCACCACGTACTTGAATCTCAAAAAGCAGAGTACCGTTTTCATTTAGTGACCTATCAAGGGTGTAATGAAATCATATGTTGTTTATCGACTTCTACAGCAGAGTACAAATGATTTAAGGCATTGTATTTTGGTGTACAATGACGTCTTTTATGGTTTCCCTTAATTGTCTATGCTTCTCTGTATTGTGATATCTCCTATGATAAGCAAGGCTGTATTCCAATTGTTTATGTTCAATCGGATTGTGAAGCACTTTTAATCCCAGAGCGTCTTTCCACATCATCGCAATTCGATGGGGTATAACCGCTATACGTTCACTCGAACCAATATCTAAAAGAACAGCAGACACCGAAAGAGCTTTGCAAAGGACCTTTCTCTCCTCACCTGAGTCTTGGGAGATGTGCGCAAAACCATCCATCCCTTTCCAGGTTGTTGCTAATGCTGTGTGATTCTCTGCGTAAAACTCTTCTTTGGAGATTTCACTACCAATGCGAGGGTGTTTGTTAGAGCAAACAACAACCGTCGACTCTCGAAATATCGGCTCACTAATAATTGCATGATCTTTACCCATGATGATGCCAACGGCCAAATCAATAGACAAAGATTTAAGGTTATGGATTAACTCTTCTTGATTTGCTGGAGTATGCTCCACAGAGATAGAAGGCAAATCCGGAAGATTGATTGCCAAAGTTTCACTTATGTAAGCAGAGTAAACAAACCTATCTGCCAAGGCGTTTTGTATCTCATCGAACCCAATTCTAAATCGAGCGGCTAAACGAATTGCCATTGCAGTAGGCTTCATTCCACGGCCCTCTCTATAGAACAATGACTCTCCAATTTCCTGTTCCAATCTCTTAATCGAAGCACTAACAGCGGGCTGGGTTATGCCCAAGGTTAACGATGCCTTGGTATAAGATTGATACTGATATACTTCTAAAAAAACTTTCAGCAGGTTTAAATCTAAGTCCATCACTAGCCTCATTGTTTGCCACAGCAATGCTTATACTTCTTTCCACTCTCGCATGGACAAGACTCATTACGCCCTGTCGAACCAGTGGTTGTCAGTTTACTACTTTCTTGATACGCAAGCATCAGCATAATTTCATCGGCATAGCGTCCGCTATTGATAAGTGTTCTCATCGTCTGCATATACTTGGCGCTGTGCTCAAAAAAAGCTTTGTACCCCTGGCAAAAATAGTTATGTCTTGGGTAACCTTCGCCGCTAACTGAAAACCTATGTTTAGGGCATCCTCCATTACAGGCAAACTTATATTCACAGCTTTCGCATTCTGGGGTAAGTTCGAGCTGCTTTTTTGTCCGAAACTCTATTGCTTGTGGTGTTACTTTGCACTCATTGATGGTCTTTTGGTTAATATTCCCGATCAGGTATTCAGGATATACATAGTGGTCGCAACTATACAAATCGCCATTTGATTCAAGAACAAACGCGTTTCCGCATGTTTCAGAAAGATGGCATATGCTCGACGAACAATCACACCAAGCACTGAGCGTACTATCAAACATATTGATAAAAACTCGCCCCACATCCCTACGAACCCACACGTCAAAAATCTCTGATAGGAATTGGCCATAGGCTTTGGGTGGCACAGACCACGAAGTTACCTCAGCTGCCGGTTCGTGTGGTAATACTAGACGAAGTGGATTATTTTTCTCGGTGTGAGACTCTCTTTCAACCAGAGGTATAAATTGAATATAAGATGAACCGATCTCTTTCAGGAACTCATATACTCTTAGCGGGTGTTTAACATTCTCACTGCTCACCACAGTTAGGGTATTGAACTCGACGCCATGCTTTCGAAGCAAGTTTATACCCTGTACCACTTTGCTATGTGTTGGTTTTCCAGCGCGAGTTTTTCTGAAATGGTCGTGAAGCTCTTCTGGGCCATCAATAGAAATCCCAATAAGGAAATTATTCTCTTTGAAGAATTGGCACCACGCATCGTCAATAAGTAATCCATTAGTTTGAAAAGTGTGCTCTATCTGCTTACCGTTTGAATAGTGCTTGCTTAGGCGCACTGCTTTTTCATAGAAAGGTAGCCCCATCATCATAGGTTCACCACCTTGCCAGGTAAACTGTACGTAATCATTGTCTTGGGCATGAATCGTTTGCTTGATGTATTGTTCAAGTGTTTCATCGTCCATTCGCCAGTTATGCTCGCGTTCAGGGTATAGCTTATGCTTCTCCAAATAAAAACAATAATCGCACCCTATATTGCAGATTGAACCTGTTGGTTTCGCCATAATGTGATAGTTAGATGAGACTTGCATAATGAATAGCCTTTATAGTTGCGGAGTTCGGTAAGCAAATCGTTACCCTTTTAAGTAAACAGTAACGGAAGGCAATCCTACATATATAAATCTTGTTTATACAGACGCTCTGAATTTCATTTACTATAAACTGCATTTATGATTGAGGTGGTTTTTCTATGGAAAATCGCTAAATTAACGGTGTTTATTGCATTATTCCTAGCTCTAATTGCCAATAAATAAACATGGCTTATATATTAAATAAGGCCCATCATCTACCTCACACTCGCTATTCATTCTAATATTTGGCTGATTTTTCTATAATCAAAAGGTCTAAGAATGAATAAAATTAGTGCGGCGATGATGATGTGTTTTGCTGCATCATCTACGCCAACATTAGCGCAAAAAGTACTCCCCTTCCCAGAGGTACCATCAGCATCTAAGGCTGGCGTCACTATTGCTGAATCAGAGCATAAGAAACGAGAAGTGAAGAGTTACCTTCCTGAAGATGCACCTAACATCATGATCATCATGCTTGATGATGTGGGCCCAGGCCAAGCAAGCACCTATGGCGGTGAGATTAACACTCCTACGCTCACTAAGGTCGCCAATGAAGGTATTTCATTTAACCGTTTCCACTCTACGGCTATGTGTTCGCCGACTCGAGCAGCGTTACTTACTGGCCGTAACCACCACCGTGTCGGTAATGGTGTTATTGCCGAGTTTGCTAATGACTGGGATGGCTATTCTGGTGTTATTCCAAAAACCAGCGCAACAATGGCAGAAGTGCTTCGTCAATATGGTTACGCGACATCTGCATTTGGTAAATGGCACAATACGCCTGCTGCTGAAACCAGCGAAGTCGGCCCATTTGATAATTGGCCAACGGGCTACGGCTTTGAGCACTTCTATGGTTTCCTAGGTGGTGAAGCGTCTCACTGGGAACCTGCTTTAGTACACAATACGACAATGGTTGATCCATCTATTGTGCATGAAGAAGGTTACCATCTAAGTGAAGACATGGCAGAACGTGCCATCACTTGGTTACATACCCAAGAAGCACTTCAACCTGAAAAACCATTTTTCATGTACTGGGCTCCGGGCGCAGCACACGGCCCACACCACATCCAAAAAGAGTGGGCTGATAAGTACAAAGGCAAATTCGACGGCGGTTGGGACGAATATCGTGAGCGCGTCTTTGAACGAGCTAAAGAGATCGGATGGATTCCTGGAAACACTAAGCTAACAGCACGTCCAGAGACTCTTGCAGCATGGGATGACATTCCAGAAGAAGAACGTGATTTCCAAATTCGATTGATGGAAGTTTATGCAGGCTTTATGGAGCACGCCGATGTGCAAGCTGGTCGAGTGATCGATGAGCTAGAAAAAATGGGTAAAAAAGATAATACAATTATCTTCTACATTTTCGGTGACAATGGTGCTTCAGCAGAAGGTCAAAATGGTACAATTGCAGAGCTGTTAGCCCAGAATGCTATCCAAACAACCACTAAACAGCAAATTGAAGCGCTAGAAAAAATTGGCGGTTTAGTGGCGATTGGTTCTCCTAAAACGGAAAACATGATGCATGCAGGTTGGGCGTGGGCAGGTAGCACACCATATAAATCGACTAAGCTGATCGCTGGTCACTTTGGTGGTACTCGTCAACCGTTAGCGGTTAGTTGGCCTGATGGCATTAAACACGACGACACTCCACGTCCTCAATTCCACCATGTTAATGACATCGCCCCAACTGTTTACGATATCCTTGATATCGAAGCACCAATGATGGTTAACGGCCATGCCCAAGACCCAATTGATGGTGTGAGTATGGTTTACTCATTTGACGATGCAAAAGCTGAAGGCCATAAGAAGACCCAATACTTCGAAATCATGGGTAGTCGTGGTATCTATCATGATGGTTGGTTTGCTGGAACCTTCTCTCCACGCGTGCCTTGGCTAGCAGGTGGCGTCGACATTTCGAAGTGGAATCCAAACGAAGACCAATGGGAACTCTACAACATCGAGGAAGACTGGTCTCAAGCGAACGATCTTGCTGATAAGTACCCAGAGAAGCTTGAAGAGATGAAAGCGATCTTCCTAGAAGAAGCGCAGAAAAATGATGTGCTTCCTATCGGTGGTAGCTTCTGGTCAACGGCGCTTATCAACCCTCAGGATGCTCCAGTAAAAGATCAATCTGTTTGGGATTTTGCAAGCCCGACGATTCGTATTCCTGAATTTGCAGCGCCTAAAATCTTTACTGCTTCTTACAATGCAACACTGAAGGCAAAAGTAACACCTGAAACAAACGGCGTAATTTTCGCAACGGGCGCTTATGCAGGTGGTGTAACTTTCTTTGTGAAAGACGGTTATCTGAACTATGAGTACAACAACTTCCTAATGGAACGTACGATTATTTCAGCAGATAAGAAGCTTCCTAAAGGAGATGTGGAAATCATGGTTGAAGCCCGTATGGTAGAGCCACGTCCATACGCGCCAATGGATATCGTTCTTAAGGTAGACGGTAAAGAGTATGCCAATGGTCGTATTCCTTCGACTGTCCCTTCAATGTTCTCATTGAACGACGGTTTTGATGTAGGGAGCGATGAAGCGTCTCCAGTATCAAATGCATACTATAAAGCCTTCCCATTCAAGTTTGATGGCGAATTTAAAAACCTAACCATCCAATACGTAAAATAACCACCTCTACGCATTAAACTAGTGGGCCGATGGACTGGCTCACTAGCTTCCCTGACATACAGCCAACCCCAAAGCTATTGATCTGAAGCAAAAATCGATTGCCATATTCTCACTAATGCTCGGTATTGTATATAGGTTGAGAGATATCGTCTGATAGCCTCAACCCCTTTACACCAAGAGATACCAACTAATAGGTAGTGAATGATGGCCCTTTGCAACGATTCAACAACTGTATTGTTGAGTGACTGCATCATTTAGGCACTAATTATTGAAACTCCAACTTCGAGCTAGGCATGTAGTTCAACCTTTAGGGTGTGTCATCTTGCTTGACGTCGTCTCATCAAGAAGATTGTTCTTGTACAAGCTATCGCATTCCTTGAAGTCATAAAGATGGATATTGTTCAGGGTAAGGAACATTGCTTATAGAAGCGTTTCGTAGTGGGAGCAGAGAAACTGGTGAGTGAATGGAAGTAAGCAATAACACCGTGCGAGCCTAAAAGGTCAGTGCACGGTAAGTATCAAGTCTATTGATGAATCAGTGACGATAGGATACGGTTACAAAGTGAATGCGGTTATCTTCATAGCTTCCGGTTGGCTGAAGCAACCCGTTGTTTGCTGAGATATCAGCTGTTCCATTATTTTGGTACTGATATGCTAGACCTAATTTATTGCCTGACTCAAGCTCGTATTCACCACCAAACCCGATGCGCCATTGTTCGTCAACAGGCAGCAGTACGTCTCGATCATTTTCACTGACGGGTGAAGAGTCGTAACTAGCGCCACCATAAATCGTTAGCTTATCCAGCTTATGTTCTGCACCAAGGCCGACAGAATAAGTCCATGTATACTTGTCATCGTGATCTTCCCAGTTTTCAAACTTGGCGTTAACCATTAGAGCTGTTTGTTCGGACAGTTGGTGCTTAAGACCCATGTCTACACTGGTAACCCAAGATAGCGCCGCTGTGGGGTTAATATCTAACGACGTATCAACATCGATTTCATGGTCTGTTTTGTGTCGATACTGCATACCCAAATGTGTACTATCGCTTAACTCATAATGTGTGCTAAGTGCAAAGGAAGGGGCGATGCTGTCGCCAGTGGCGAGTTCTTCAAGCTGTGTGTTCATCCCACCAATGACATCTACTTTCATGTACTGCAGAATCAAAGAGGCGCCAAGTGAGAGTTTGTCGTTGATTGCATATGAAATACCACTTGTAATATCAACGACAGTGATGGCATTTTCAGAGATTGCGTTTATTGGGTTGGCACCCACACCATTGCTGTATTCAACGCCTAAACCTCCGGCAGAATGAAGACTGATACCAAATACAGACTCTTCATTCAGTCTTTTAGCATAGGATGCGTGGGGAGCAATTAATCCCTTAGAAGCTTCTGTGCTCTCTCCTGTATCATCACGAGTGAACTGGTTGAACACATTGGTGTACTGAGCCCCCGAAACATATGATCTTTCCTCAATGCCAGACAGTGCCGCTGCATTAGAGATGGTGGCAGAAGAGTCAGAGCTGTTTGTCACGTTAGCTGCGCCTGCTGTCGCAACGCTTTTTGTTGTAGCCAATTGAGACATGCTTAAACCAGCGCTATTGGCGAGAAAGGGTGTAAAAATGGTACACGCAGCCATAACACCAAGAGAGATTCGTGTCAGTTTCATTTGGTTGGATCCTTAAAATGTATAAGTAAGATTAAAGGTTAGAATTGATAGTTGATCTCGATTCGGTGGTCACCGTCAGAAAAACTTACCTTGTCACTCCAATTTGAAAAATAACGAATGTTAGTTCTTGGGTTGATTTGGTAAGAGAGCGCGGCTTCATGATTTAGTACATCGCTGTCGCCGCTAAATCCGTGCTTTGTATAGATATCAGAGCCCGATAGAGAGAGCATGTACATGGGGTTGTAGTTGAACCAAATGTTATCGGTGATTTGCAAAGTACTGTACATGCCTACCATGGCAAATGTGCCTGGAATTTTATAACCTTGTTTTGTTTCATTGCCGGTATCTGGGTCTACATCTACCTCATTGGTGATATTTAAGCCCAGTCCGGCTAGTGGGTATAACTTGAGCTTACCCATTGCTGGTGCACCTTGGATCACACTATAAGAGGTATTAAAGCTGTCTGTTGCAACATCGTAGTTAACGTCTATTTGTCGGCCACGCATCTTTGTAAAATCAACATTAAAGTTTCTAAAGCGTACCGAATCAATTGAGTCATCAACATTACTAAATTGGTCTACAGAGCTATCTCTAAAGCCAAGAGCATCCCCCCCAATACCTTTAATCTCTAAAATGTTCATCCCGCCGTGACCCGGTTTTCCAACGTCGTAGGATTGGCCTAGTTTTACATTTACCCCTTTGTCCGTGACGCCAATACCCGCGGTAGAGTAGACGGCAAGTGGGTTAGACATGTCTTGTAATTCACCTTCTTCTGCATGAGACAAAGATGTGCAAGCAACCAAGCAAATAAGTAAGGAGGTTCTTTTAAAGTGTGGATTCATTATTTTCACAATTTAATGTTATTGGAAAAACAATTTTAAGAGAATGAAGAGGGTAAATGCAGAGGTTGATATTAATATCAAAAATAACCAGTATTTATAGTTAAAAGCT
Organism: Photobacterium obscurum; assembly: GCF_026191635.1. Classification (GTDB taxonomy): domain Bacteria; phylum Pseudomonadota; class Gammaproteobacteria; order Enterobacterales; family Vibrionaceae; genus Photobacterium; species Photobacterium obscurum. The sequence continues at coordinate 973 of NZ_JAKRRW010000043.1, read as the reverse complement.
ACCAAATACCTTATTTGGTAGCTTATTTGTTCCATCCTGTTCTTATAGTGCAAATAGGAAAGACTTCACTGATGTTAGGCGAAGGGTTGCTCCACCAATGATGTCGATAAAGCCTAAAATAGGGTATGGCTTCTCTGCACTAATCCATGCAGAACCCGTAGCTCCGATTGGCATTATATCCATGGTGGCTTCATCCATCTCCAAGATGACCGTCCGTCCGATTGGAGCCGCGCCACGCTGAATATGCGCTGAAACATTCTGTTCTCCCGGGAACAGATTTCCCTGAGACTCACCAGTTGCATCGACAATACTGTGAACGCGTGTTCTAAAGATTTGTCCTGGAAAGGCATCCACGTAGAACTCACTAAATTGACCTACCTTAATATTGTCGTAGGTTTGATCAGGGATACGCATTTCTACAAACTTTTTAGATGTGTCCCAAATATGTAGTGAGCCTACACGTGAACCATCTGCAATGTATACGTGAGTGATTAAACCATCAAATGGAGCGGTTACGGTAAGGCGTGACAAATCAAATTCTAAACTACGTTTCTTTGCCTGCAAACCTTCTCTTTGGGCTTCCATGACCTTTAGGTCAGCGACCGTTAAATCGACGTAGTCTTGAGCTTCTTCAAGCTCTTTAATACTAACGTGCTTATCCATCCCTAAGCTACGATTTAAGTTGCGATTTGCTTGGGCGAGTCTTACTTCTTGGGCTTCAATTCTTCGTTGGTTTTCAACTAAGCCTGATTCAACTTCGGTGATTGCTGCGGTAATTTTGTCATCTTTCAGGGTATAAAGAATTTCCCCTTTAGAGACTTGTGTATTGTGATCAACGAAAACTTTGTCAATGTGTTGTCCGAGCGCAGGCGAAAGAACTGCATGCGGTGCTTTAACCGTTGTAGAGTTGGTTAAATCAACAGGAGAATAAAAGCGGTGTCCCAAAAAAAGTGCAACTAAGAGAATTAACCCT
>NZ_JAKRRW010000042.1 GCF_026191635.1 Photobacterium obscurum | reverse complement strand
CAAAAGAAGAAATGGTGCCTCGAGGCGGAATCGAACCACCGACACGAGGATTTTCAATCCTCTGCTCTACCGACTGAGCTATCGAGGCAACGGGGCGCATTAAAAAGGTTTTCGGTCTTTGCGTCAACGGTTTTTTCATAAAAAAAGCACGACCTTTGCTTTTTTATGCTGATTGCTCGTATTTTGAGCTCCAAGAGGTGCTTAAAGTAGATGAAGAGACGTTAATTGTCGGTTAATGCCTGCTGCTCATGGTTTAACGCACGCAAGAGTGCTGGTCGTCGACTCATGTTCTGGCGGTATTTTTCCAGCTTTTGAGGGAGTTTTTGATCAAACTTTACCGCCCAGTTCAACGTGTGGGTCAGCAATATATCGGCAACGGTAGGAAAGTTGCCGAGGAGGAAAGCACTATCAGGTAGCCAGCTCTCAGCGGTCTGTACTGCTTTCTTGAACTCCCAACTGGCGACTGGGAGCATTTCGGGCAAACGGATAGGCTCCGGAAGCGCGAACTTGTGCTTTCCCATGGACCATAAAGGCTGTTCAAGCTCAGTAATAATAAAACTGACCCATTCCATGTGCCTGGCAGACACTGCTGTTGCGGGTTCTGGTAGCCAGTGTGTGCCGTATTTTTCCGCCAGGTAAATACAAATTGCTGCTGACTCCGTGATCACTATGTCTTCATCATAGAGTGTTGGCACTTTACCTTGCGGACAAAGAAGTAGGTATTCTGCAGATTTATGCTCACCTTTGGCAAAGTTAACTAATTGATATTGCCACTCCAGTCCGAGCTCTTCTAACAGCCAAGAAACGCGTAAAGAACGGGTTCTGGGATAGCCATATAGCGTGATCATTCTGTCTTCCTTGTTGGTGGTTGCAAAGTACCTGTGGGTATAAAGATAGTCGATATATAACCAAGCCCGGTGGTACGGGCTTCTTAGTATTGCGAAGAAGCCTGGTGTAGAAATGGGACTGCCGTGACACATCTTTGAGTTTTTCGCACACGTGCTGGTTCTCATTTGAGTATTAACTCGACTATTTTATTAAATTTGCGTGATGTGAATCACAAAACAGTGGTGGTAATGAAAATCAATTGCTATTGATAATTGATCTCATTTGTATTGGGGTGCATTATGCACACCGATTTATTGCTGGCGAAATATCGCTTTTATTTATGTTTGTGCTCAATAGATGCTGTTGGTTTCCCATTGTCTCGATGTTCTGTTGTTGGGAAGCTTTAATTGAGACTATTCGGCCGTCTTTGCTGTGTGAGGTTATCCGGTGAGATTTGGAAGAACGATCAGATTTATTATGGTTAGTATTACGCTGTTAGCCAGCTTGCATGTTGGTGCTGCTGAATCTGTATCGGTTTTATCTGAACCTGAACTGGCTGATAACTATCAATGGCTTCGAGATGACAGCCGGCAGTCCGAGCGGGTTTTGAGTTTCTTGCGACAGGAGAATCTGTATACCGCCAACAGCCTTCAGCCACAGGCTAAATTGGCCGAGGAGCTCCTTGATGAATGGAAGCAGCGTGCGGTTAAGCGCGGCCAGCAGCCTTGGTTATTGCGTGGTGACTACAACTATCGAATCGAATCTGTCCAGGGCGTGCGGCAGCTTAACCGCCAGCAGGCGAGTAGCGGTCAAGTCCTGACTGTCGTCAATTTGACTGAGCGAGCGGCCGCTGCTTCTTATTACCAGCTGGCAGCCTGGGCTGAGAGTCCCGATCATCGATATGTCGCCCTAGCGGAAGATCGTCGTGGCGATCGTAATTACCAGATTGCTATTGTCGATACCCAATCAGGCAAGGTTACCGAGTCTATCGTTGCCAATGGTTCAACGGATCTGGTGTGGAGCCAGGACAGTAAGAATCTGTACTTGGTTGAAAACGAAGCCGAGACCTACCGCCCATACCGAGTCCTTCGATATCAGCTGAGCAGCGGCTTGAAAACGGCACTTTACCAAGAAAAGAACCTGGCATGGCTTGTCTCTGTCTATAAGGCAACCTCCGGTAACTACGGGATCGTGCAGTCAAATAACCATAACACTAGCGAGCAGCAATTAATTGAACTCGATAGTGGGACTCTGCTCGGGACTATCCGTCCGCGTGAATCTGGCATTGAATACTATGCCGATGTACAAGCGGATAATTTGTATCTTTCCTCCAACATTGATGGTTCGATGGCGCTCTATCAAGCCCAGCTTGGCGATACAAAATCGCCGTGGCAACCATTATGGCGCCCGTCTGCCGGGCAGCATTTGAAGAACTGGCTGCTTTACCAGCAAGCGATTGTTCTGGAAGTTAGCCACAAGCAGAATAGTGATGTTGTCGTGCTGGATTACCAGGGCAAAATTCGCTATCAGCTTCCTATTACCCCGGAAGGCGGCGTCGCCTGGCTGTCACGCAACGGGTGGAGCCAGAGCCCGACCGTCCGGATCCGCAGTATGTCGATGGCCCAGCCGCCGCAATGGCTTGAGCTTGATCTACAAAGCTATCAGTTAAAGGTGCTGTCAGAAGATCGCTACCCCAATCTGGAGCCCTCGCTATATCGCAGTGAGCAGTTGATGGTTAAAACCGGCGAAGTCAGTGTACCTGTCTCGTTGGTCTATCGCCCAGATCGCCTGACTCAGAACTCGGCAGTACTGCTTTACGGCTATGGCGCCTATGGCACGCCGATGCGACCGTACTTTATGGCGCAGGTGATGAGCTTGCTCGATCGCGGAATGATCTATGCGATCGCTCATGTCCGTGGCGGGGGGTATCTAGGCCCCGATTGGTACCTTGAAGGAAAAGGGCTAAACAAGCCAAACAGCATTGCAGACTTTGTTGCCGTTGCTGATGTTTTAACGTTATTTAAGCAAGGCCGGCAGCGACCGATATTGGCGATGGGTGGCAGTGCCGGCGGTACGCTGGTGGCAGCAGCGCTGAACCAGCGCCCCGAACTGTTTGCCGGTGCGGTACTTCAGGTTCCTTTTGTCGATGTGATTAACACCATGGCGGATCCCTCTTTACCGTTAACTCGGCAGGAGTATGCCGAATGGGGGGATCCGAGCAAGCCCGAGCAATTTGCGGTCATGGAAACCTATAGCCCTTACGACAATATCAAAGATCAGGCTTATCCCCCGATGCTGGTGACAGCGGGGTTGTTTGACAGCCAGGTCCCTTATTGGGAAGCGGCGAAGTGGGTAGCCAAGCTACGGGAGCATTCGAGCCTGCCAGGTCCCTATCTGCTGGAAACCAATATGGAGGGGGGGCATATGCAAGACCCGCGCAGGGCTTCACAGCAACAGGCGAAAGAGTACGCGTTTCTCTTGACGCTGGCGCAGAAAGCTTCCGCATCACCTTAATCTAAAACCGATATTTGTGCTCATCTGGCCTGATTTTGACTGGCCGGAGGGGCCTTTGCATGCCCGGATCCTGCCCAATAGACGTTGCAGCTCGGGAGATTAATAACAATTGTCCGGCAGTACTGTTATCTGTACGGGCAAAGCGGAGCGGCCGGAAGTCGCTGGCTCCGCTTGATAATAACAATATTGCCGGAGAGCCACTCGATGTCATTAAAGCCTATGCAACTCAAGCCCTTGTCCGTTGCCATTATCAGTGCCCTGACGTTTCCTTTTCATGCCTTGGCCGAAGATGTCTCGGTGTTTGAGCCTGTTGTTGTCACCGCACAGAAAATTGAACAGCCATTGTCGAAAACCAATGGCTCTGTTGCGGTGATCACCAATGAAGATCTTGAGCGCGAGGGGGCGACGGAGCTATATGATGCGCTGAGCCATGAGCCGGGCGTGAGCGTGACGGGAGGCGCTGGGCGACCACAGAACATCACCATTCGCGGGATGTCTGGTAACCGCATTGCTGTCGTTAAAGACGGAGTGAGAGTGGCCGACGGCTATGGTGCCAACGATATCAATGATGTCGCCGGCTTTAACAGCTTCGATTTGGGTGACGTTAAGCAGATCGAAGTGGTGAAGGGAGCGGGTTCATCGCTCTACGGTTCCGGCGCGATTGGCGGGGTGGTGGTACTGACCTCTAAGTCGCCGGAAGATTACCTCGGCAGTAATGATAGCTACCTCGATGTCGAAGCGGGTTATAGCGGGATCAGTGAAAAGTACAATACTGCTGTTACGGCAGCCAAACGTATTGGAGATACGGAGAACCTGCTGCGACTGAGTTATTGGGATGGTAATGAAACCAGAAACTATTCCGAAGATCTCTATATGCGCCAGGTAGAGGGTTACAACGCGGCCCTGACCAGTGAATGGTTTGTCAATGATGCCTGGATGCTGAAGGGAAAAGTCGAGTATTACCATCAAAATATGCTACGCAACGATGGTATCCCACCCGTGCAGGAAGACGGTAAGGGCTGGTATTCCAAGTCATTCCGTGAAGATGCAGATATTAACACCCTTCAAGCCAAGCTGGGTGCCGAGTGGGAAGGTGAGAGGCTGCTGGCCGATCAGGCTGATTTCAGTGTTTACTACCGCCAAACAGAAAACATCGGTGATAAAGATATCACCATGAAGCGAATACAAGAAGGGCTGGAATACCAGCGCCGCCAGATGGAAACCCGCAAGTTTACCGATACCTTGATCGGCGGCTCTGCCGAGATGCAAAAGCAGCTTGAAACTGGTCGCGTCAGCCACGCTATCGCCTGGGGCGTTGAGCTGGAGTGGCTTGAGCATGAGCGCCCGATCCGCAAGGCTCAGCTTGACTGGAACGGAAACATTATAGCTGCTTATGAGCCGTTTGCGGCTGCGACTACCCAGCGTGCCGGTATATATATCCATGACATGATTGAGCTGGGGCAGTGGAATGTTACCCCGAGCCTGCGTTTTGACTATCAGCATCTTTCACCGACCAGTAGCAATACCATCGGTGATCATGAGGTGAAAGAATCCTCCAGCAGCGAGTTGTCGCCGAGTCTGGCAGTCGGTTACCTGTGGACGGACTCTCTCAATACTTACCTAAGTTACAGTCATGGTTTCCGAGCGCCTTCGTATGACAAGGCCTATGGCTATGTGCCGCATATGTCTAACGGCCTGGCGAACTTTGTGATCACGCCAAATCCCGACCTGAAAGCCGAAACCAGCGATAATTTCGAGCTGGGCAGCAAGTACGATGACGGGAAGCTGTCTGTGTATGGCGCGGTATTCTATTCCCTGTTTGATGACTTTATTGACCATAAAACAGTGAATTGGAATGAAGACATCAAAGCATCGGAAGTGCAGTACATGAACCTTGACGGGGTGAAAACCTATGGTGCCGAGCTGACGGCCGGCTACTGGTTTGATAGCCACTTCCAGCTTGTGAGTAAGCTTGGCATCGTCGATGGTGAAGATGACAACGGCGAGCCTATCCGAAACCTGACCCCATTGGAAGGCAACACCGAGCTGAGCTACCACAAACGGTTTGATGCGTTTGTACGGGTTAACTACGCCGGTTCAATGGATCGCACGCCTGGCTGCCAAAACGAACAGCAAATAAAGGAAGAGTGCGCGACTACTTCTGGCTGGATGACCGTCGATTTGGGGGCCGGTTATGACATTATCCCGGACCTGCGTATTAATGTTGCGATTCACAACTTGTTTGATCGTGAATATACCCGTTACCAGGATGTTGCCGGGGTGACTGAGTCCCAGACGCTTTACTCTTCTGAGCCGGGCCGCTACTTCAACGTTAATGCTAAGTACAGCTTCTAGGAGATGCCGTGATGAGAAAGTTATTCCTTGCGGCAGCTATTGCCGCCAGCTATCCGGCTGCAGCGACTTCGATTGTACCTCATCTGGAGTATCCGCTTGAGACCCTAGCGGTATCCGATGTCGCCGATGCCTTGCGTATGGTGCAGTCACGCTATGACGATACCGAAACCCTGGTGCATCGCTATACCGTAACCAGTCTGTTGGGCACTCATTACAACTTTGTCCAGACTAACGCTGCTGGTGAGCCGTGTAACGGGGCAATTGTGGTTTCGACCGACCGCGATGGTCAACTGTATCGGATCTTCAATACATTAGTGGATGATCCTGCAGGATGTGAGGTCAACTTGCCACTGCCACCAAGGCCGCACCAGCTGGCAGAGCCACCAACGGGTGAATCGGCTACAGCATCAATGACGGTGTTTGACCCGGATCCGCGCACTGCGACCGGCCAAGATCTGGAAGCGGGGCATAGCAACGTTGATAACATGGTGATCCCTGCTGAGGCCTATAAGACGGTCAGCGGGATCGAAGTGACACGCCATGATGGAAAGCTGTATCTGGCCAACAGCCGGGTGATGGCCGTTGATATTACCGAGATGACTGAGCTGGGCCTGGGCCCAACCCAGGGCATCATTTCAGTCAATGATGGCGAAGACTTTAGCTTTACCCGCGAACAGGCGGCATTTCGTGATGTGAATGCCTTTTTCCATCTTGATCATTCACTGCAATATCTGACTAAGCTCGGATTTCACGGTAATAAGACGCTGTTTACCGCGCCGATGAAAATCGATGCCCAGGGGCAATCAGGTAACAATTCGACCTACCTCAGTGATATTGGCATGCTGGCGATGGGTGTCGGCGGGGTACCAGACAGCGAAGATGCGGATGTGGTACTGCATGAATTTGGTCATGCCATCAATGAGAAGCTGGTGCCGGACTGGAAAGCTGGTGACAGCGCTGCGATGGGTGAGGGGTTCAGTGATTACTGGGCTGGGGCATATAGCTTCTGGGTCCAGCGGGATCGCGTTGAAAAGTTTGAGCTGGATCTGTTCTCTAACTGGGACGGGATCACCGGGGCACTGAAATCCCAGCGTTCGCTCAATGATCGTGACGCTCGTTATTATCCAGAATTTGATTATCGTGCCCATGTCTCGGTGATGGGTACATTGAGTGATCAGCTCTGGTCAACACCGTTATTCCAGACCCTGAAGCAGGCTGTTGACCTTTATGGCGAATCAGCTTTTGACGAATTCAACCAGATCGTGCTTGAAGGCATGGCCGGGATGGGGTACGGCGCCAAGATGTACGATGTGGCCCGCTCGACAGTCGATGCAGCAGCCCGTCTCCAGCCCCAGAAAGCCTATGCTCGATTGCTGGTAACGCAGTTTAAATATCATCAGATCATCCGCGATGATGTGGTTCTTGCGCAAAGCTCTGCGTTGATCCGCAGTCGCGATGGCAAGACATTTACTTTACCGGCTGCCATCACCAATGTCAGTGGCAAGCCGTTGGCAAGTTACCGTGCAGAATTGTCGCTACCTGAAGCTGGTTGGCTGCAGGTCGTGGATAAAGAAACGGTCGCCGCAGGGGCACAGGATCTTCTTGGCACTGCGATTAACCTGCCCGCCTCCCTACAGTGCGGGGCCCCCCTTACTTTGAATGCACAAATTGCAGTCACCCGCACTGAAGGGCAAAAGCCGCTCAGCCTGGAGCAGGAAATTCGCTTTATTTATGGCGAGCCGGAGTTTGCGATTGCCCCGCAACAGCTGAATCAGCCACTTGCGGATGCTCGTGAGGCACCGACGGGAAACAAGCTATTACTGGGTGAAAACTTGTTTGCTCTCAAAGTTGATCAGGCCGCTGGCGTTGCCGGCAATGATTTCTCAATTTATCTCTCGCTGGAGCATGCCCGCCTTTCTGATCTGAAAGTCGTGGTACGTGCCCCGTCTGGGCGCAGCATCACCCTGACCGATTACCAAATGATGCCGATGGCAGGATATGAGCACCTCTATACCCTGGCCAACATCCCAGAGCTTGAAAGCTGGGTGGGTGAACCTCTCTCCGGTAACTGGACGCTTGATATCACGGATCGGGTTGAAGGTGCGAGTGGCCACATCCAAAGCTGGGGGATTGGCCCGGTGACAAAATTCCAGTGCTCGGCTTCATCAGATAGCAGTGGCAGTAAGGAAACAACACCGCCCGCTAAAGGTTCATCGGGAGGCAGCCTGGGAATTTATAGCCTGCTGGCGGGTCTGCTGTTGGCCGGTGTACGACGCAAAGCTAAAAACAATCGATAACGACAAAGAGATTCCTATGAAAACAACGCAATTAGCCTTGTTGCCAATTGCCATTACATTTGCCTTAACTGGTTGTGGTGGTTCTGATGGCGATAGCAATAAAAGTGGTGAGGCACCCACTTATGAAGTAGCGGCAACTTTATCATCAGCCAATGTTGGTATGCCTTTCACTGTTTGCGCCGATTTTGACCGTGACTGGTCTTGTGGATCGGGTGAGCCAAGCATCCAGTCTGAGCAACAGACATTTATGCTTAAAAGTGCGGATATTAAGATCAAGATCTCGCCATTATTGGTGAAGGCACCTCTGACCGGAAACGGAACAAGAAGTGCAACCGCAAATGTGGTGCTGGCGACTCCTGCGGTTGGTGAAAGCAGCAGCAACCTGATCAATGGTGTTACCACCTTGGTGGTGGGGGAGATGCTGCTGGGCAGCAGCAAGGAACAGGCGGTGGCAAAAGTGGCAGCTAATATCAAAGCCCTTGGCATCACTCCTTCGGCAGATTTGCTGACTGCAAGTGATGATCCGGCCGTTGCCGAGTTTGAACAGCAGGTCGTAAATGTATTGGGCCAAATGGCTAAGCGTAGCGAGTCGTATGACAGGCTGGTGGCCGGTACAGCAAAAGGGGTGGCAATTTATGGCCAAGAGATCCTTGATGGCTCGCTGACAGAGTCACAACTTGATGAGCTGGCGACGTTGGGCATGATCGCGAGCCAAGCGATGAATGATACCGGTTTGGTGAAGCATTTTAACCTTGCGACCGGCCAGCTGACGGATGAGCCGGATAGTGGGGCTCCGGGGCAGGATGCCAGCTACGGGTTAGATGTAACGGATGGTGGTTTTAAGTTCACCAAGCTGGATGCCAAGGGGCAGCCATTGGCTGCAGATAGTGAAACCTGGCAGTGTGTGAAAGATGATCGTACTGGGCTGGTTTGGGAACACAAGGCTGATGATAAGAGCTCATATCGTGACAAGCATCGGATGTTTGCCTATGAAACAGCAACGCTGAAGCCGCATCAGGAAGATCTGAAAATCGCATCCTGTACTACTGATGGGGTTGAGGTATGTACCACCCTGGAATATGCCAATGAGCTGAATGGCGAGGGTTATTGCGGTAAAACAAACTGGCGCGTGCCAACCATGAACGAGCAATACGATCTGCTCGATTTTGGTGAAACGGCAAAAGATGCGGCAGGCAACATATATGGCCTTAGCGTGAAATTCTTCAATGATCTGGTGATTGGTGAAGGAGAGCTACCTTATGGCATCTACTGGGCATCGACGCTCTTACGAACAGACCCGGGTTATACCAGTGGTAAGCATTTAACTCACCTTACTCAGATGACGAATGTAGAAGAGAGCAGTGCTATGGGGGAAATGACCGCTTACTATGGCTTATGTGAAGCCGGTCAGTCTGAAGAGTGTATTTCTCCAAATGCATTAACATTGCGTATGGTTGCGGAATAAGGAGCGGATGATGTTGAAGAAAACCTTGCTGGCGCTGACTTGTGCCTTTGCTGTCGCCGGAAATGCTTCTGCAGCCATGCAGTCTTGTTATACCGATTTACCTGGCAGTGCGCCAGATATCCGTTTCCAGGATAACAATAACGGTACGGTAACGGATCTGAAGACAAATTTGGTGTGGCGTCGCTGTCTAATTGGAACAAGTTGGGATCAGAAAGCACAGAGCTGTGTTGGTGAGCCGACCGGCTTTAAATGGAAAGCAGCATTGTTCCATACCGAGCATAATGAAAAAGGTGCTGGTTATGGTGGGATGAAAAACTGGCGCCTGCCTAATATTAAAGAGCTGGTCAGTCTGCGGGAAGTCGCTTGTATTTCACCTGCGGTGAACCTGAAGGCATTCCCTAGCTTTATCCGCAAGGAAGCGGATCAGTGGGCTGTAACGTCGACTGTGTGGTCGGCGACGGCGAATGAGAATAATCAGGAAATTCTCACCCTTGGTTTGAATGATGGCATGGTCATGCTATACGGCTATCAGGATAGTGAATTGGGGGTTTTACTTGTCAGTGACGGCCAGTAAAGCAGTAAACCGCAGCCCGATGGCTGCGGTTTTTTTATATCCTGATAAAGCCCCTCGCAAAGGCCTGAGCCGTTATTGTCGAACAAGCAGGCATAAAAAAAGCCTCGTCCGAAGACAAGGCTTTCTTTGTTTGGCTCCCCCTGCGGGACTCAACGGGGGCGCCTAGCTCTGCGACAATTAGCGCGGAGCGGTAACAAACAGGCATAAAAAAAGCCTCGTCCGAAGACAAGGCTTTCTTTAATTTGGCTCCCCCTGCGGGACTCGAACCTGCGACATACGGATTAACAGTCCGCCGTTCTACCAACTGAACTAAGGGGGAATTGTACTTTTTAACAAGATGTCTTGGACACCAAGTTTAAATATGGTGCCTCGAGGCGGAAT
>NZ_JAKRRW010000041.1 GCF_026191635.1 Photobacterium obscurum | reverse complement strand
AGAGGTTATGCTCTAACCAAGACACTTCGAATAAGGAAAAGTATCTCACTTCACAAAAATACTGTTCGGCTGGTATCGTGATTGAAACAGCTTCGCTTGAAAACGGGAAACTCTGAATATTTAATTTTTCATTCAAGTTTTAAAATACAAGAAATGGTTATTACTTATGTATATTCGCTATTTTTTTGTATCATTGAATTATCACATTTTGACCACTTCACGGCCGTTAATTTGAGATTTCCTTATCTCCAAATGGACTAATTCTGCTTGATGCTAGGAGTAAGGGGGAAAGACCCCATTTCTATCCGAGTATTGTCGGACTACTGATCATTAAAGTAGGTAGCTAATTATCTAAGTTTTCAATTATCAGCTATTTTTGTCCGAACGGAGATGCCAAATACCCGCCGCAATCAACAGGCCAATCACAACAACCACATTTAGAGTAAAAGACTGCTCTATTGCCGCTTCACCCAAATACGCTAATAAAAAGCAGGCCGGAAGGATACCCACCGCTGTAGCAAGCAGAAAGCGTCCATAACTCAATACGGTAACCCCAGCGACATAACTCACCAGATCAAAAGACATGAAGGGCATCAGCCTAGTCACCATAACCAACCACATAAGCCGCTTCTGATCTCCCAGCTTCCAGTCCGGAAAGCGTTGATCCAACCAGGCATGGGCAGCCTGAAGCCCCAGTACTCTGGCCACTCCAAAGGCGGCTGATGCCCCTATTAGCGAACCGACAAAGACATAAATAGTACCTTCAAAATGTCCGTAGATAGCACCAGCAGCCATGGCTATGGGAGCACTGGGCAAAGGGCTGAACACGATTGCTGTTGCTATGGCTGCAATGATGACCAGTGGCCCAGCCATACCTGAGTGCTTTACGACCTCGACAATTCTTTGAGGATCCCAAGCGAGAGACTGCGGCATGCTGAAGTGATACAGCCAAACCCATAGAAGAAATAGGGCGATTACAATAATAATCAGAAGGTAGTAAAGGAGTGATTTTCCCGATTTCATAAGAATCTAATACTCCTTGGCAAGTTGTCCTGTAGTGAACGACAGCATGCTTGGCATTGAAATATGATTGGGCTACATAGCATCTCCTCTAAGGTGCAAGGAAAAGTGATTCTACCGCAAGCTAAATCGCAACCAATTAGTCCCTTTTGGGTATTGTTTTTATAGATGTGTGATCAACTCGACCTTTATGAGTTTCATTACCTTGAATACCGATACAGGCAAATTATCCTTTGTATGAATGCAATGAACATATTTTTGTGTGTCATGGAATTTAAAGATTGATTGAATCAAGAGTTCATAAACTTGATGAAGGAGTTGCGGAGGAACTTGCCGATTTGTCACGTCTAATGCAAGTCTAAATTTAAGCACTGCTACACAGAATACAACAGGCACAAACTAAACTCAAAATGTCCAGAAAAAGGAGAGCAAAATGACAGTTACGTGTCGTAAGTTTTGTATACTACCAATCCTCGGTGTCTTCGCTGCTTTGGTTTTACTGCCAACCTATAGTGATCCTGCCAGCGCTCAATCACAGCCAGCGTGTTGCAACGATAGATGGAACCCCAAGTGGACTCAGCGCGAAATGTGGGGGCCAGGTATGATGAATCCTGGGCAGCGACAGAGAATGACAAGACATTGGACTTTTATGCATTCAAGCATTCCACAAGAATATCGAAATGTAAGAAACCCGTTTGTACAAGAGCCTGATGTAGTGCGAAAAGGTGGCGAATTGTACCGACAGAAGTGTTCGACTTGTCATGGTGCACAAGGTATGGGTGATGGAGAGATTGCTAATTCACTAAATCCTTCTCCAGCACTTCTGGCGTATATGATCCAGATGCCCATGGCAGTGGATGAATATTTACTTTGGTCAATATCTGAGGGTGGAAAAGCCTTCGGAACAGCCATGCCAGCATATAAAGGCCAGCTATCACGGAGTGAGATGTGGAAGATTATCACATTTATGCGAGCAGGATTCCCTTCAGATACTCAAAGTATTAAGAAATAGTTGAGTACTAGAATGGTCAAAGAGTCTTTGAGAGCGACCGTGGAGTTGTGTGCACTATTGTTCATACTTTCTATAGGGTAATGTAAGTCCAATGTCCCTGCCGTCTCTCCTAATGTAGGAAGCTTATCAGCTGTGACATTTCTGATTGGGGACAACACAAGTCTATTCACATGTACATTTTAAAAGTAGGCTTTTTAACGTTTTGGGGCAGAAGTTGCTCTTAAGCAGTGGCCCTGTTCGCCATGAGGGCGGTTTCCTTGCCAGAAATACTGGTACAGCTTCTAAGGGAAATTCAGGCAGGGAAGATAAAGCCCCAAGGGGGCTTTTGAAAGTTACCCGAAATGAATGCGTGGATTTGAATCCGTCAGTTGCTTCTTAATCCATCGCTCATACTCATCGGCGTCACCCAGGCAATCAACATACGCCGTCACACAAACGCTGGATTTGTACGAATACATAACCGATTGAACCAAGAAGTAATACCCGTCCACCTCGATCACATCGCCGGTGCGCGGGACAAAATCCATTTTAAGGCTATCAAAGATATCGTTTTTCAGCTTGTCACCATCAAGTTGCAGCAGGATCACGTCAAAAATTGACGGTTTAGTCTGTTTATCCATAATAATCACCTTTACACAAATCAACTGCTCACATATTAACTTGGGGCGCTCAGGGGAAAGCTCAAGGCTCGATAGGAAAATTCAGAATCTACGGAAAATTCCTTATGGCTCCCCAGCAGAGCAAACTGTCTTATCTCACTATGGGATATTTTCAATTTATAATCTATGCTCTAAATCGGACATTTTAGATAAGAAAAAGTGTTTCAAATTATCAAGTTCGGCTCTACAACTACCAATATTGAGATTCGCACAGTAACGTTCAATAACGAGAAAATAAATGCGCTATAAAATGAGTACTATCAAGTAAAACTGACGATTCTGTCAAATGAACCTATTTGCAATATAACGTAGCACTCCCCCTGCATTAAAATAATCAAGTTCTCGTTGATTATCAATTCGAAGTACCGCAGAGATTTGTTGTTCATAACCCTCTGCTTTTCGGAGCATTATTTTGACATCTTGGCGTGGGCTAAGATTATGGTTTAAAGCGATTGAAACTGTTTCGTTCCCTTTTAACAACAAGGATTCGATCCCGCCTGGCGATACAATTTGAAGTGGCAAAATTCCCATGCCCACCAGATTACTTCGATGAATCCGCTCGAAGGACTCGGCAATCACCGCCCTTACATTCAGTAACAGGCAGCCTTTGGCGGCCCAGTCACGGCTGGATCCCGTACCATATTCTTTGCCGGCGAAGACCACTAACGGTATGTTATCAGCAATCGCATACTGGCTCGCTTCATACATCGAGATCACTGGCGGCTGCTCAGTTGAGGGCGAGCTGTCACAATAATTTGAATCATGCGCACCAAAATAGCGTGTGACACCTCCAATTTGCGGCGCAACTATTTTGTTCTGGATTCGCCGGTTGGCAAACGTGCCGCGTACCATCACCTCATGATTCCCTCGACGCGCACCATAGCTGTTAAATTCCCGCGGTGACACATGATGAGAGATTAAATACTGTCCGGCAGGACTTTGCTCTGTGATCTGACCTGCGGGAGAAATATGATCGGTAGTTATAGAATCACCGAGAAGAGCTAATATTCGGGCGAACTGAATAGGCAGATGGCCGATCTCTCGTTCAAAAAATGGCGGACGCTGAATATAAGTTGACGCAGGATCCCAAGGGTAACAAATGCTATCCTTCATTGTTAAGTTTTGCCAACGGTTATCGCCTTTCTCTATGTCCTTGTAACTGAGCCTGAACTGATTATGTGTCACTTGGCGCAAAGCATTGTCGAGCATCGCTTTGGTTGGCCATAAGTCACGTAAATAAATGTCTTCACCTTCATAGTTTTTTGCGATGGGCTCTTTTTGTAAATCAATGCGCGTATGTCCAGCCAGCGCAAAGGCAATAACAAGCGGAGGGGATGCCAGCCAGTTGAGGCGAACGGCTGGGTGTATTCGTCCCTCGAAATTTCGGTTACCCGAGAGCACCGCGCAGACGCTCAGCTGTTGTTGTTCGATGTCAGCTTCAAGCTGGCCGTTGAGCGGACCTGAATTACCGATGCAGGTTGTACAACCAAAACCGACGCGTTGAAATCCCAAGAGATCTAGATAAAGTTGTAGCCCCGTATCATCCAAGTATCGCGCAACAGCCTGAGAGCCGGGTGCCAGTGATGTCTTCACATGAGCGGGCACTGATAACCCTTTTTCAACCGCCGCCTTTGCAAGCAGACCTGCTGTTAACATTACCGTGGGGTTGGAGGTGTTGGTGCAAGAAGTGATTGCCGCAATCACAACATCTCCATGTGTTAGGGTATGAGGCGATTCACCATGATAGTTATCATCGGTGGCTTTCTGTCCCATTAACTCAATATGTTCTTGTGTTTTTTGTTTTATCGCGCTCAATGCAAGGCGATCCTGCGGTCGCTTCGGGCCGGCTATTGAGGCTTCAATGGCAGATAAGTCAACGTATACACTCTCTGCATAAACAGGACTGGGGGTATCGGCGTCACACCACAATCCCTGTGCCATCGCGTAGGCTCGCACTCTTTCTATTAGTGACTGTGGGCGGTTGGTTAGCTGCAAATACGCAATGACTTTTTCATCCACCGGAAAAAGTCCGCAGGTCGCACCGTACTCAGGCGCCATATTCGACAGGGTCGCCCGATCTGCGACCGTCAGATTTAATACGCCGGAGCCATAAAATTCAACATACTTACCGACAACACCGTACGCTCTCAACTGTTCGGTTATGGTTAGCACAAGGTCTGTTGCGGTTATCCCCTCTTTCAACGCCCCGTCCAGCTTGACACCGACAATATGGGGAATATTCAAGATTATAGGCTGACCGAGCATCGCTGCTTCGGCTTCTATTCCACCGACACCCCAGCCGAACACACCCAATCCATTAACCATGGTCGTATGACTGTCAGTTCCAACCAGAGAGTCGGGGATCAGCACACCTTGTTCATCCCGGACAACCTGTGCCAAATATTCCAGGTTCACCTGGTGACAAATCCCCCTCCCTGGAGGAATTATTGTAAGATTATGAAATGCACTTTGCGCCCATTTGAGGAACTGGTATCGCTCCTGATTTCGTCGCATTTCCTGTTGCCGGTTGGCAATTAATGCCGAATGTTTACCCGCTTGTTCGGCAATCACCGAGTGGTCAATAACCAGATCAACCGCACAGATAGGGTTAATACGCTGCGGGTCACCGCCGGCCTGATAGACCGCATCCCGCATTGCAGCCAAGTCAACCAATGCCGGAACACCAGTATAATCTTGCATCAAAACCCGGCTGGGATAAAAAGACAGTTCAATGTCATCATCCGCTCCATATTTTCCCGAGCAAAGTGCCGAGATAACCGCTGAAGTCGTAGCATGATCTTCATAGTGCCGCATGACATTTTCAAGAAACAGCCGGGTAACCAGCGGCAGATGAGTCAAGTCGATTTGATAATCATTTGCCAGTGTTTTCAGTGACCAGTAATCATGTTCTTCGCCGCTGAAAGTCAGTGACTGAAGATATCGTTGACGCCATGCATGTTCATTATCGGGGATCATCGTCATTTCCTCAGCAATCACACATTCAAGACTGCGGTTGCTTTATCCTGGCTGAGCGAGACCTATATCTCACCTTGATTGTGCAAATCATCGCGCTTCAAAAGCCAGCTTAATAATGCGATTCCTATCAGCGCAGAAAATAGCGAGGCCGATAAGATTCCAAGCTTAGCGGCGTTGACCAGCGAAGGACTCAAAGCCAAATGGGCAATAAAGAGCGACATGGTGAAACCTATTCCGGCAAGCATGCCGCCCGCTAATAGATACGGCCAATGTAGATCGGGCGGTCGTATTGCCAGGCCGGTACATACCGCCAACCCGCTGAATAAGACAATACCGACCGGTTTTCCTACTACGAGACCGGCAAAAACCGCAGCATATAAGGAACCAGACATTTCAGAAAAAGAAATCGGGACACCAGCATTAGCAAAGGCAAACAAAGGCATCACCACAAAGCCTATCCATGGATGAAGTAACATTTCTAATCGCTCTACCGGGGAAAGCCCTTCCCGCGCTGCCGCTTCAGCTGTTTTTAAGATTTTTCGGTCGATACCATGAACACCCTGCTGGCTTGGCGCTGGCACCACACATTCCATAATCGTCAGTAAACGCGCTTCGCTGACCCAACGTTCGGTTGGGGTCAACAGTCCCAATATCACCCCGGTCACGGTTGGGTGCACTCCGGAGGCATCGACTGCAAGCCAAATGAGACCACCAACTAACAAGTACACCGCAATATTGCGTACACCAAGGACCGCCATGATTTTAACGACCACAAATCCGATTACCGCGAGTCCAATATAACGAAAATGAATGTCTTCACCGTAACCGACGGCCACTACGACGATGGCACCTATGTCATCAATAATCGCTAGCGAAAGCATAAATACCCGTAAACTTTTCGGTATACGGGGGCCTAGCAGGGTCAGGCAGGCTATAACAAATGCGGTATCTGTTGCCATCACAATTCCCCACCCATTCTGCCCTGGCTGACCCAACTGAAAAGCCAGATAGAGTGATGCTGGGATCAACATACCACCCACCGCACCCGCTATAGACAGCATAGCTAAGCGCGGTTTTCTCAATTCTCCTAAAACGATTTCACGTTTAAGCTCCAGTGCCACCAAGAAGAAAAATAAAGTCATCAGTGCATCATTGATCCACTCCCGTAACGAGCGATTAAACTCAATTGTGCCCGCAGTGATCCCTACGTGAACGTCCCATATTGACAGGAATGTTTCTGCCCAAGGGGAATTAGACAGAATCAGAGCCGTAATAGTAAAAAAGAGTAGCACTGAACCTGCCGCGGCTTCGATGCGCAGAAATCGCGTCATAGGTTGGGTTAGCCAGTCAACATACTCTTTGGGCAGTTGCGTGGGATGTCCTCGTTCATGGGGTTGGAAAGCTGCTTTTTTCATTGTTTTTCCGGCGCCAGTTTGATCGCTTTAGGTGGATATACCCCCTTCAGAAACTTAAACAAGTCACTCTCGGTTGATAGTACCAACGTGGTATTTTCTGCCATGATTGACTGGTAGGCTTGCATTGTGCGCGTAAATTCATACAAACTTACCGCCTGCAAATTTTGATTATAAGACTGCGCATATATCTCTGCGGCTTTAGCGTCGGCCAAACCTCGTATCTCTTCCACCTGGCGATAGGCTTCGGATTGTATTTTATTTAAATCACGTACACGATTACCTCGGATTCTGGCTGCCTCGCCATACCCTTCGGAAAGAAAGAGCTCGGCAATTTGGCGGCGTTCACTGATCATGCGATCATATATTTTGGGTCTTACGCTTGCATTATAGTTAATGCGCTTAAAGCGGATATCCAATAGTTCAATACCAAAGACTTGGACTTTCTCTGCTGCTGCGGTAAATATTTCGTCCTCGATTACCTGGCGTCCTTTTTGGATCGGCACCAAATTTCCCAGAGTTAAGTCGCGTTCAGCCTCAATTAACAGGGCATCACGTAAAGGCTGTCGAGTTTTGGTGGTTCGGATGATTTCAATCAATTCATGTTTTGCCACCGCATTGCGGGTTTCACTGCCCAAAATGTCATCCAGCCGAGACTGAGCACTGCGTTCATCTCGTAAACGGAGAAAATACTGTAAGGGATCGGTTATTCGCCAGCGCGCAAATAAGTCGACTGATATATACAGCTTATCTTTTGTCGGCATATCGGAGGGATCACCATCCCACTCCAGTACGCGTTTATCGATAGCGTTGACTTCTTGTATAAATGGCATTTTTACCTTGAGTCCTGCTTCCGTTATCGGCTGACCTACTGGTTTACCAAACTGGGTAATAATGACCTGCTCGACCTCACTAACGGTATAAAGTGCCCCCTTTATAACCAATGCGACCAAGACGAGAATAGCAAGAGCAATTAATGGTCTGGCCTTTTTCATGGTTGCTCACCTTGATTTGCCTTAAGATCGAGAAAAGGTAAAATGCTGCGGGTGTGTTCATCAATAATAATCTTTGAATGAATTTGGGGTAAAATCGTCTGCATCGTTTCAATATAGATTCGCCGGCGTGTCACTTCTGGTGCTTTGCTGTACTGGCTCAACAAGGCATTGAACCGGGCAGCATCACCTTCTGCCTCATTAATTCTTTTCAGCCGGTAGCCATCTGCTTCTCGAATCCGTTGATCCTTTTCGCCTTCTGCCAAAGGAATTACTTTGTTGTAATCTCTACGTGCCTCGTTAATGAGTTTTTCTTTTTCTTGTTGGGCCTGATTGACTTCATTAAATGATTCCTGGACAGGCCTAGGCGGATTAATGTTCTTGAGCTGAACCTGATCAATATTGATCCCCATTGCATATTTCGTCGCAAGTATCTGCATTTTAACAAGCGCTTCTGATTCAATTTCCTGCCGGCCAATTGTAATGACTTCATCAACGGTACGATCGCCGACGACTTCCCTCATTACGGACTCTGAGACATCGCGAAGGGTGGCACTTGGTGAGCGGACTTCGAATAAAAACTTAATGGGCTCGGCAATACGATACTGAACTACCCATTCAACCAACGCGGCATTTAAATCGCCGGTAACCATCTGGGTTTCTAGCTCACCATTATGCTCGGCAGAACGTTGGTATGGATCATTCGCTCCCGGCGTGGTAAAGCCAAACTCTTGTTTTAATTGACGCTTGACAGGAACAACTGTCGCAGTATCGACACCGAGTGGTAGTTTGAAATGTAACCCCGGCTGTATGACTAAATGGAATTTACCAAATCGTTGTACGACAGCCACGGAATCACTGGGGACGGTGTAGACAGCCTGCCAAAAACTCATCGCCACTATGATGAAGAATACCAACCCGGCAATACTTCTTAGGTCGCCATGGGGAAGAAACTGTTTGATTGTTCTCGCGCGTTTTTTAATATTCTCGCCCACGCTGGCTGGAGGGAGCTCCCCATTCCCTAAAGGGTCTTCAGGTGGGGGATTATCATTAGACGATGACATGATCGTTGCCTTAGGCTTTTGGTAAAATGCCAAATTATTAGTAAAGCTTGGTTCGCTTTGGATGATCTTTCAAGCTGGCTGGTGAAATAAAGTGGGAACACAGTAAGTCCTAATCAACTTCCCATTAGGCATAATTAATCTCAATGTATGACCATCACAATCCATTTGAATTGTTTGGGTATTTACCTTTATGCGACCGTCCGAACAATACTAAAAAACCCGCCAGGGCAGAAAATACAGACGCTGACAATATCCCCAATTTTGCGTCATTGAGTAGATCAGAACTGAAAGCCAAATTGGCAATGAACAGTGCCATCGTGAAGCCAGTACCAGCCAGTAGGCTACCGCCAGCCAATAACTTCCAGTTGAGGTCCAACGGGAGTATCGCTATTCCCGTCCGTACAGCCAGCCAACTGAATCCAAATACCCCCAATGGCTTGCCAAGCGCAAATCCCATAAAAACAGCCATAGTGACGGGGTTACCAAAGTCAGACGAAGATACCTGAATTCCGGCATTGGCAAATGCAAATAATGGCAAGATGACGAACCCAACCCATGGATGAAGCACCATTACCAGCCTTTCAACCGGAGACAGCGTTCCATGTGCTGCAGCTTCTGCCATTTGCAATGCCTTCCGTCCTTCGGTATCCGACTCCCAATGTTCATCGGGCGGATACGCGACAACGTTAGCTAAAATGGCGTGCAAACGTTCACCGCTTACCCACTTTTCCGTCGGTGTCATCAAACCTAGTATGACACCGGTAACTGTTGCATGTATCCCAGACGCATCCACCAAAATCCACAGCACCCCGCCGACTAAAGAATAAATAGAAACGTTACGAATACCAAGCAGGCCCATTCCGCGAATAATGACTATACCAACCACGGCTAAGACAAGTACTTCCCATCGGAGGCTATTGCCGTAGCTAATGGCGACCACCAGCACAGCGCCGATATCGTCCACAATCGACATAGACAGCATAAATATGCGCAAACTATGGGGAATACGTGTCCCTAATAACCCTAAACAACCGATGACAAAAGCAGTATCAGTCGCCATCACTGTACCCCAGCCATTCTCGCCGGGTTGACCCGACTGCAACATGAGATACAGAGCAGCAGGCACGAGCATACCGCCAAAAGCCGCTATGATAGACAATGCAGCAATGCGCGGGTGTTTCAACTCCCCCAGAACAAGCTCCCGCTTGAGTTCCAAAGCCACAAGAAAAAAGAACAGAGTCATTAAGGCATCGTTTATCCATTCACGAAGTGAACGGACGAATATTAACGAGCCGACATTAATACCCATCGGCGTTTCCCAAACCGCAAGGAAAGCATCCCCCCACATTGAGTGGGACAAAACTAGTGCGATAAGAGTAAACAACAGAAGAACCAGGCTCGCAGAAGCTTGAATATGCAAAAAACGTTTAATCGGCTTGGTAAATTTATCAATCAAATCCTGCGGAAGCTGAGGGATTTCTGTCTTATTTTGCTGACCATTTTCCATGCTGACTTCTACCGTCTAGCTCACCAACTTATGATTAAAGTGCTCTGTGAAATAACCTATCAAGGCGGATAGACAAAGCTAATGCGGTAAATCTTATTTTTGTTTAGAGCGGGTGAAGCCGCCGTAGAGATCGAGCCGGCGGTGGCGCAGGTTAGTTACCGAACCCTCTGTATTGAGGTATTTGAGTTTGTCGAGTTCGACATCGGCAAATATAATCATTTCGGTGTTTGGACTAGCCTCGGTGATTGTTGCATCGTGGGGGAAATAAATGTCGGACGGAGAAAATACGGCTGACTGCGCATACTGTATGTCGACATTATTAACCCTTGGTAAGTTGCCGACACTACCCCCTATCGCAACGTAGCATTCGTTTTCGATTGCTCTTGCCTGTGCACATAGCCTGACTCGCAAGTAGCCATTTTTGGTGTCCGTCCAGAAAGGCACGAACATGATTTGCACGCCTTGTTCTGACAGCATTCGTCCCAGCTCAGGAAATTCTGCATCGTAGCAGATTAGGATGCCGACCCGCCCTGCGTCTGTCTCAAATACCTTCACCTTGTCACCACCATCAATGACCCAGTCTCGCTGTTCATGGGGGGTAATATGGATTTTATACTGCTCGTCTATGCAGCCATCACGATGTAGTAGGTAAGCAATGTTATACAGACGGCCGTCTTTCGTTACAGGCATGCTCCCTGAGATAATATTGATATTGTACGTGACCGCCAGCTGCGAAAAACGTTGCTTAATTTCTTCACTAAATTCGCTCAAAAGCCGAATGGCCTCTACCGAACTTTGCTCTGGCCACAGTCCCATCAGTGGTGCATTGAAAAATTCAGGAAAAAGCGCAAAGTCAGATTGATAGCCAGAAAGAGACGAAACAAAGAACTCAGCCTGGTCAATCAAATCGTCTACTGAGACTATCATCCGCATTTGCCACTGGACAATACCTAGGCGCACCATCGTTTTCTCAGAATCAAGGATTGACGGAGCAACTTCATCATAGAAAACATTATCCCATTCCAGCAAGGTAGCATAGCCGCAGGACTTGGCGTCTTCTGGCAGGTAATGCTTCATCAATCGCTTAACATCAAAATCATTAGACTGCTGGAAAGACAGAATAGGGTCATGAAGTTCCTTTCGCTTGACCTTCTCTATATATTCGAGAACAGAGAGATGGTCAGCAACTTTATGGTAACCTGGAATCCGACCTCCGGCTAATATTGCTTTCAGGTTAGTGTTTCGGCAGAGTTCCTTACGAGCATCGTAGAGACGCCGGCCGAGGCGCAGTCCTCGATAATCCGGGTGTACAAACACATCCAGCCCGTATAAAGCATCACCATTGGCTTGGTGCTGAATCACATTTTTCTCAGAGATAATATCGGTGTAGGTATGGTTAAGTGAAAAGCGATTGTAATCAACCTTGATGGTTAGAGCTGCTCCCACGATCTTGCCACTATCTTCGATACAGATCTGGCCGTCGGGAAATTGATGGATCAAATCCATAATCGTCATTCGCGGCCACGCCCCGCCTACATCCTCAAATACCAAGTTCATCAAGGCGGCCAGTTCATCATAATCACCTGGTTCAATAGTACGAAGGTTTAACAAGGGAGTATTGGTATCCATTCTCACTCTCTCAGTGTTTATCGGGAGACGATTCAGCAAAGAGGTTTTGTTACCGAATACCTACCGGCTGAATCAAACATCCGCAGTGCTCAGATTATATACAGTATGTATCAAAGAATGGGGGGACGGGCATTTTTAATTGTTCAGAACCTCTCACGTTTAGAAGAAAATGCCGTGCTCAGTCGCCATAGTACTTCTTGCCATGGAAAATCTATATGAAAGTGAGGAAAGACAATATTCACCCTTTGATTTTCAATTAAATCGGCTTTATTCAGTTTCGGTTTATTATTCAAGCTGGCTTAGCATATCAACCGCGTCGCTGATATGCACTTTATCTCAAATATTTCCGATAACGACCCAAACAAATAGTGATATACAAGATGCTCCTCGGGCACATATAAGTTCAGCATTGTTCCTTTCTTTATTCATTTAAAATCAATAGATTCATGGGATAACAGAAATGCAGCAGATTACACTTCGGTATGATCACTCCATATTTGCCTAATAATTAAATTATTCCTTTTACGCTCATAACCCACAGCACAACAACATCTTTGCCCTTGATAGACCCCTTTAACGACAAGATTACTGGAAGCTTTACTGCCCCCTCCTAAGTCGTAAACTTTTAATGTTCCTTCAAAGCCAGCTTTTTTCAATTGTGCGGTTATTCTCTTCTGCTCTTCATTTTTAATCACATGGCTAAGCATATAAAAAACAGCTATATTTTCCATTACTTCCCTTTATGCAGCTATAATTAGCAACATTAGCCGCTACATAACTATAAGTTTAGGTGCATTTAAGCGCAGTAAACGCTATAAATTCAAAAATGACACCTTTAGGGTTTAATCAATACGTTATGATCATGTTTTATCCTTTCAATTCTCATCGATGAACTTATATTTTGCTGGGCGGGGTGCGCGAGGTTACCTGGGTGCTTTAGCGGTCATAGCTAAAAGTTCTTCTGGGTCAATACCGTCTGACAATAGCATTTTACGATATGCTTCTGATTTTTCTTCTTGTTGCTACTCCATTGTCATCGATTCACGTGAAAAAGCTCGTAAACTGCGAAAATTCATTAATAGCTCTATAACGTCTACCATGAACAAAGGACCTCCACTGGCAGCCCCTTAACTGTATCAAGCTAATTAAAAGAGATTAGAAAATGTATCGCAAATCAGCATTAACAGCCTGTGAATGAGTTTTAGCACTAACTGATAATGAGGCAAAAGTGAGTTACCTCCATGTAGGCAGAGAGACAAAGCAACACAGAAGTACAACAGAGCCTCAAATATACAGTGCTGTTGTAGCCGATTATTACGAGTAGAAAAAGGAGCCGAAGCTCCATTTAGATAATCAATTGATACTGCCTAGATACGCGCACAGTGAAAAGATAGATAACAATACCGGTACACCAATCTCTAAAGCGTGGAACCTTAGCTGTTGTTGGATAGAATAACCTCTAACGTGTTTTTCAAAACGCTGAATTCTTTCTATATCTCTTGCAAATCCTGAATCTACATTTACAACTTTCTCTAAAGACTCAACATGAGCAGAAACAACATCATCGGTTAAACCATACCTATCAACTTCATCCTTTAAAAACTTAGCTCTGTTTGTCATAACAGACGCAATTCGCTGTTCAATTGTAACGTCTGGCATGAAATGAGTAAAAGCGCATACATCAGAAATAGCTTTTACATAGGTGTTCCCTGAAACAGGACCATCCAAACCTAAGTTTTCACCCGACAGTTTTAAACGCCACGCCCACCATTCATCCCAACAACGCCATAAGAAATGAAATAGTTGATAACCAACAGCAAGGCTTAAATACAACTTAACATCATTAATGCTTAAACCTGAGAGTGGGATACCAAGAAAGTTAATCGACTTCCCTGATTCAATGCCAACATGGTTATAGATAAGAATAAATAGCGCACAACTGAAGATAAGCAGATTACGACGGTACTTCACCGTTTGATCTGAGAACTCAATGAATGGCCTGTCTGTGAAAGTACCCATCATACCGCCTTACATATGGAGTGTAAGATTTTATGATCATCCAGGTACGCATATCAATGCAATGATTTGATGCAATTAAACATGAAAAAGGAGCCTAAGCCCCTTTTGTCGTCACCAATAACAATCACTCACTAGCCAGTGCCTTTACAATGTAATTGGGATCATAGATTGATTCACCATTATCGTCTTTTTCGCAATGAACACGAGCATAGCTAACTGTTCATCAATTGATGCTGTCATGGCCTGCCGCACTTCATCGGGAACATCATCGCCTTTTTCAATCAGCCAGTCATAGGCCTCTTGGTACTTTGGTGCATCTGCTTGGTTCCGAGCAAATCCGAGTCAAAGGAGACACGTTGGCTCGTTTATGTCGGATAGGCGACACTCGTTACCAAGTGTCGCCCTCCTAAGAACCGTACGTGCAACTTTCACTGCATACGGCTCAAGCCTCCACTAAGGCGTATTACGTTACCCAGCAACCCTAAATAGCAGTTAGAGCAGGATCAAACCAAGAGTGACGGCTTTCCTTTTTCGGTTTCCTCTTCGCCAAGTAATCTTGGTATTGAGGATCGAACGGTGTTGCTACGCTCCTGATTTTCACATGCCTTTTAATTGGCGTTTTAGCGATTTGAACCAAATTGTAGTGACAGTCCATATTGGCAATTTTCTGCCAACCATGAAACTGCCAGCCACCGCTACGATTCATGTAGTATTTACGCCTAACCCAGTCTTTTGGTTTAGTTGGATGGCGTCTAACAGCCCATCGCCACAGCAACCAAAAGATTTGGTGACCTAGATAACCAAAAGTACGCTTTGCCACGCAATGACGATAGTAATTCGCCCAACCTTTCAGTTTTGGATTCAACAATCTGATGAGATCATTAACTGGCATGGTTGCGTGTTTCTTGATGAGTCCACGCAGGTTGCTCAAGAATGATAGTACGTTGCTCTTACTCGGTTTAATAAGTAGTTTGCCTTTGTACTTCCTTAGGTTGAAACCAAGGAAATCAAAACCATCATTGATATGAGTTATGTGCGTTTTCTCTTCTGAGAGCGTCAAGCCTCTTTCTTTCAGGAAATCAATGAGCCGTGGCTTTACTTCATTTATGAGGACATCTTCCGATGTGCCTGTTATCACGAAGTCATCAGCATAACCGATAAAATGGACTCTATCGCCAGTTTTACTAGCTACTTCCTTTACAAGTTTTTCTAAGCCTGCAAGTGTCAGTAGCATAAGAGTTGGGGAGATAATACCGCCTTGCGGTGTACCTTCCGATGTACGATAGAACAAGCCTTTATCGATATAACCAGAGCTAAGCCATTGCTTCAGCATCCGTTTGTCTAATTGGATATTTTCAATTAGCCATTCATGCCCAATCTTGTCGAAGCAAGCCTTAATATCCCCCTCCAAAACCCAGCGACCTGAACGCTTTAGACACAGACACTTGAAGCATTGTGAAATAGCATCAGCTGTACTGCGATTAGGGCGAAAACCGTAGCTGTTTGGATCGGCTAATGTTTCAGAAATAGGCTCCAAGGCAAGAAGGTATAACGCTTGTTGCGCTCTATCTATCATGCATGGGATGCCTAAAGGTCTGAGTTTGCCATTCTTCTTTGGGATATAAATGCGTCTGAGCGGTTTAGCTCGATAACCTTTTCGGCTCAATTGATTTACTGCGGCCATTCGACGTGCATCCGTGTTCCAGATGACCTTCGCAGACCGCTTTCCCATAGGGAGATATACAGGCTTACCCTGTTCCGTATGTCGCGCAAAATATCAGGTTAGATGCCCACTATAGTGCGGAGAGTACAATGATCACGAAAGAGTACTGTCCAACTTCTTTCCGACTCTCATTGCCATTTTGGCCACAGCGTATTAACCACTTCCGCTGCTTCGTCATATAACGCGCCTTACGTGGATTCACATACGTTCATCATACTGACACCCTAGCACTTACCCGAATTGTGGTTTTCAGGAGGAACCTCCTCTCACGATTTGGTTCCCATTCAGTCTAATGACTGAATTTCGTTACATTGTCGGATTCGCTGCTTTATTCAGAATCCTAGGGTCATCTGGTGATACAGATGGTTCACTCATTATGTGGTGAACAACGCTTCATA
>NZ_JAKRRW010000040.1 GCF_026191635.1 Photobacterium obscurum | reverse complement strand
CCTTACAGATACCGATATCTCAGCCGATGTTAAATCAAATGAAGAAATGCTGGGAATGGTTATCTCTCAGACCCCACTCGGTCGCCTTGGTGAACCAAAAGACATCGCAAACGCCGTTCTATTACTTTCTGATAACCGTGCTGGGTGGATCACCGGGCAATGCGTACAAGCCGGTGGCGGTTTTTTGCTATAGGCGTACAGAAGTGAGTTTTGATCTCGAAATGCATCAAGCATGCGCGTGAAATCAAAGGTTCATAGCCTGACAACAGGATTAAAATGAAGTAGTCAGGCTATAGGTCTCTTCACCACCACTTTCAACACACCCACAAAAGTAAAAAAAACTATAAACAATCGCTTAACACCATATCACCTACTCGATATTTGACGATTCAAAAGCGGAGCTAACCGGGTTGTGGTTGTATCACGACATCAGCTTAGGTATTGCGAGTCTACGTATACAAAATACGAAAGAGTTAAAGTTCTAAATGAGAAAGGGGCATTATTGAGTGTTCGAGTTAAATCTGAACACATACTTATTGTTCGATTTATGGTATTGAGTGTAATAGAAAATGTTTAAGCGAAGAGGCGTTGAGAAGCCAACTTTGATGCCTAATCTATGAGTTTACCGTAATAGGCATCATGAGAACTTCAAATCTCCCTAATATTTTTAAAAGATTAGGTATATCAAGGATAAATCTATGGATACGATATTAGGATTCATTATTTTAGCTATCATTGCTTATTTGATAAAAAGCGCTATGGCTTAGCTCTGACTAAATTATTCGAGAAAAAATAGCTGAGCATTACCAAAAAAATAAAATAAAAAAGACCATAAACAAAGAGCCAGTCAGGGGTACTGACTGGCTCTTGAGACTATAAATAATAAATGGCAGAAATTAGAAGTACTGATATCCGCGAGTGATTACACGACCGTACGGGTCAAAAGACGCATGATAGACTGCACCGATTTCAGACATATCTGTTCGAGAGACTTCTTTGGCACCATCTTCGATGGCAACACGATGTCCTGCGCCAATGTGCCCTTCTTTTTTATAAACCCACAGATCGGTATCCGTTACCAGTTCAGATACTCGGCTCCATTTATAATAAAAGTCACCGGCACCCAAACGTAATTCGGTTTTATTCGGCATCAGAGGCAACATATCCTCCCAGGCACTGGTTCCCTTACCAATCGTGATCTTGTTTTCATAGTACGGTGATGTTTCACCATCTTTGTAATAAGACAGTGTATAAACTGAATTATCAGGCACTAGGTTGGTGTCAGGCTTTTCGAAATCAAAGTCTAAGCCATAGCCTTCAATAACCGGGCTCCGGTGATATTCACTGGATACCAGGTGACAGCCTGCTATCTCATTGTCTCCGGTTGGCTCTGTTTTATAAACCTTGTCTAGCTTGAGCGGAGTTTTAATACCCGGGCCTTCAATCTTCACATAGTCAAAGCCAAGGTGCTCGCTGGCATCTGGTAAGCTTGAGACAAAGCTGAAATCACCTTCGCCTCTCCATCCCCAGCCACCTTCAGGGGCTGTGAATTTATCGCAGTCGATATAATTTGGAAAAGCATCAATTTCCATTCGCCACTCGCGAAGATTAAATTGATCGTCTGCTCCGGTATAAGCTTCAAGCTTGACGAACATAGACACATTTACCGGCAATGCTTCTTCCTGTCCCAGGAATTTATACTTACCGTCTTTACTGTCTTTGGCAAACCATGCATGTGCACGACCGCCGCTGGCAAAGTCTGAGTTTTCAAATCGTTCAGTGTAAGTCACCTGGTAACGATGATTAGCGCTATCCACCTCAGTCAAGGCCAGATCCCGGTATCGGTCCATGTCAGGGTTCGTCTCGTTACCGATGATGGCTTGCTTTTGATTCCAGATCTCGTTGCCGGTTGCACCAAACCAAACCGCATCAGGGTGGACATAAGCCATATAACCGTCTTGATCTTGCTCTAGAATCATCGACTCAAGAATGCTATCGGCAGTGACAATATAACTCAGCGCTTCGCTGGCTTCGTTCACCGGCATATTGTCAGGCAGCAAGTTGAGATTCGACCAACTCTGTCCGTAAGGCAGGGTAACCTGGTAATTACGGTTAGCTCGATATGTCACGATTGCTTCGCTATCGCCAAACTCGATATCGAGTAAATCAAGCACGGCATCAATGTTTTTGTAATTCGCCTTAAATTGACCACTTAGCAGATCAAAATCTGGATTTATGTCTGCTGCAACCAATAGTTTAGCGAGTACGTCCTTCAACTCATCCTGGGCCTTTTCAAGCTCAGATAGAGTCAGGGTAGCGGTATGGTTCTCAGGGGAGTTGAAGACTTCCGCAGCCGAAACACCGGTCACGCGAGAAATCAGCAGCTGAGTTAGTGGTGTTACATTCACCACTCTGGCCGCTAGCTGCTCTTTCAGCACGATAGAGTACAGCTCATGGGCTTTACCACCAGAGCCACCGACGATTTGCAGTAACGCCGGCGTTTTTAAATCAGAAACCGAATCAAAGTCAAAAGCGCCCTGCTCCTGAACGGAATATTCAGTGATCGAGCCGTCTGCAGCCAGCAAGGTTAGCTGACCGGTGATCGGTGCTCCGGTTGCTGCCGTTCCGATTAAATGTCCCTCTTCGGATGGAAGCGATGGTGTGGTTACTTTTGGTGGTGTCGTCGGTAATGGTTTTGCCGTAGGGGTATGCGAACTGCTATCGCTACCGCCACAACCACCCAACAATAGTGATGAAATCACCACGCCTAACGCTGTTTTTTTTATCATTTTTTACTCTTATGCAACTTAATATTCAGCCATGGTATACATAGCTGTAAGTTGCGTATTCTCACACTATTGCTGTCTTCGCAATAGAAGTTGATGACATAATTTTGACAAAGTTATCAGTATTAGTGCCAAAACTCTAATGCGGGTGATGAATAGCTGTTTAATCCGACATTTGTAAAACACATAATGCTCAGAAAGTCCAAGAACACTGAACAGGTATTGAGCGACCACCTTCATTCGTCGCGACACTTGAGCGATCCTTACTGCCAAAATACCCAGGCAAATGTTGCTAAGGTGATAATACAAACAATATTGACAATCACCCCAACCCTCATCATTTCACGCTGTTTAATATGGCCCGAGCCAAACACAATGGCATTCGGAGGTGTTGCAACAGGAAGCATAAAGGCACAGGATGCCGCCACGCCGATCAATGCCGACAGGATCACCGGCGATACCCCCAGCACCTCAGCGATAGAGGCAAATATCGGCACCAGCAGAGCAGCGCTTGCGGTGTTGCTGGCAAACTCAGTCAAAAACACTACAAAGGCAACCACAATCAAAAACACGAAAAACAACCCAGCTTGTTCAAGCAGTCCACTCAGGCTATGGGCTAAGAAAACACTGGCACCGGTCGCCTTAAGCACATTACTCAGGCATATCCCGCCCCCGAACAACAGCAATACGCCCCAGTCAGTCGTTTTATCAATGTCTTTCCATTCAACCACCCGGGCGATCCCCAACATTACGATAGCGGTCATCGCGACCAGGCTGTCAAATTTGCTAAAGCCGCCAAGGAAAGCGTTAAGGGGCTTACTGAAAATCCACATAAACACGGTAATACCGAAAATGACCAAGGTGGTCAGCTTCGCATTGTCCCATTTGACAGGCTCATGGGTAATTTCAAACGTATATTTCAGGTTTGGCTTTAACATCAGATAGAGCAGACCAACCACCAACGGTAGAAGTACCAGAGTGATCGGTAATCCCAGTGCCATCCACTCGGTAAAGCTCAAACCCACCTCCGTTGCCGCAATGGCATTCGGCGGGCTGCCAACGATAGTCGCGATACCACCAATACTGGCACAGTATGCGATCCCGAGCAGGACAAAGACGAAGGTGTTGTGCTCACGCTTGGCGTCAACCTTACCCAGTATGCCCAGCACCAGCGGCAGCATCATCGCCGTTGTTGCCGTATTGCTGATCCACATGGAAAGTACGGCGGTCACCCCGAACAGCATCACAGTCGCGACGGCCATATGGCCTTGAGCCAGCAGCAACACCTTGTCGGCGATCGCTTTATCCAGCTCCTGTCGGTGCATGGCAGCTGCCAGCGCAAAACCACCGAGAAAAAGGAAAATGATCGGATTGGCGAAATTACCCAGTGCCTGAGGAGTCTCAAATATTCCCAATCCGACGGCAAGCAGGGGAACCAAAACGGCGGTGATACTCACGTGAATTGCTTCTGTCAGCCACAATATGGCAATAAAGGTAAGCAGACTGAGGCCAACAACAACATCAGGCTCAAATGGCAGGGTGTTTAGCATCACGACAAACAGTGCAACATCGGTAAGAAAAATGACACTGTTACGGTCAAACAGCCAATTTTTTATGGCGAGGCTTAAGGTAGTCATACGCCTTCCTCATTGCTAGTTCTTAATCAATTGCACAACCATAAAGAAACAAGCGAATATTTTGCCGGTATAAGCTTTCCAAATACTCGATAGTTTCTTCTTTCGAACGGCCTTCCCTTTTTAATGGATAAAAGAAAAAAGGCATCATCACTAATGCATTGAAGCTGTCTTTCAATAGCGCCACGTCTAAATTTGGATCGATAAATCCTTTTTGCTGCAAGGTGGAAAATATTTTGATATGAAAAGCGTCCGTGTAGGTGAGTATCGATTTATCGATATAGCTTCGCCTCGGGCCATCATTGAGTACCAGTGTCTTATAAATAATTCCCAGCAATTCTGGATGTTCGATATCCAGGTAAAAAATCGTCATGAACAATTCTTCAATGGTATTGCGATCGGAAGAGGCTTTCTTTAGCTGATTCAGCTTATCGAAGAATGGCGCGTAAATATCATCGAAAACGGCTTTGTAGAGCCCGGCTTTACTTTCAAAGTAATAGCCAATTAATGCGACATCAACCCCAGCCTCCTGCGCTATCCGGCGGGTAGTAACCTTATTGTAGGACTGCTTCATAAACAAATTACGAGCAACATCCAAAATAGCCTGCTGGCTACAAGGCTGCTCGGCTTCTTGCTTCGGACGACCGCGAGATTTTGCTAAAGCATTCATTTTGTTTCGCTAACCACTCTACAGTAAGGCTTCATTATTGATTAAACATTAACCAACCCTGTAAAAAGTATGTCCAATTCAAGTTTTTTCCATTTGGCCAATCTTTCCCTCAGGGAATTTGATTTAGGTCAAATTGGCTATTTACGAATTCATCAAAGGCTATGGTTTGCGGAATAATAAAGCCAATGAAATGAGATCACCGTCGCCGCTTATTCATCCTCGCTATCCGTACAATATCTTTGAGCAAAAAACAAACAACAATGAAACAAGCAAACCAAAATCATAAGTCGTCAGCGCCTAAAAATAAGTCACATTTTCTAGGTTTAGCCAAAATATGGATCACCTGCGGAATATAAGTTCAACAGGGCTGGCTTAACACCTAGCTATTTAGGGGCGCATACCTGTTAGATGGAAGACGGAAAAGGAATCATTTATGAATACGCCAAGCAATGAGAACAGCGCCCCCATAAACGAGATCCCGGAAGGAAATATTACCGGTACAGAAGGAGCAACCTCCGAACCACAATCTCAACATGGATTCTTTGAAAACTACTTTAAACTCTCTGCCCATAACACCACTTTTTCGACCGAAGTCATCGCCGGTATCACCACCTTCATGACCATGGTGTATATCGTATTTGTTAACCCGCAAATCCTCTCGGCTGCAGGCATGGATCCAAGCGGCGTCTTTGTCGTGACCTGTATGATCAGTGCCCTCGGCTGTATTGGTATGGGGCTGATCGCCAACCTGCCTATCGCCCTGGCTCCCGCGATGGGGCTCAACGCCTTTTTTGCCTTCTCCGTCGTCATCGGAATGGGCATCAGCTGGCAAACCGGGATGGGGACCATTTTCTGGGGAGCCGTCTGCTTCACCCTGATGTCTGCGCTCGGTATACGCTCGTGGATATTAAGTAACATTCCAAGCTGCCTGCGCATCGGTATTCCTAGCGGGATCGGCCTGCTGATCGCACTGGTCGGTTTGAGCAATGCCGGCATTGTCGTCGCCAGTCCGGCAACCATGATCACTGTCGGTGACTTGAGCTCGCTGCAATGCGTCTTGGGTGCCCTGGGCTTCTTTATCATCGTGATCCTCGCCTCGCGCGGTATCCATGCCGCGGTGCTGATCTCGATTGTGGTCGTCACCTCGATTGCCGCGCTTATGGGGGATGTCGAATACACTGGCATAATCTCGATGCCGCCAAGCATAGCAAGTACCTTTGGCCAGCTCGATCTTGCAGGCTCTTTGGATGTTGCCCTTGCCGGGGTTATTTTCTCCTTTGCGCTGGTGAGCCTGTTCGATAGCTCAGGGACAATGATCGGGGTAACCGAAAAATGCGGGATCACCGACGAGCGTGGCCGCTTCCCGCGCATGAAACAAGCCTTAATGACCGACTCTGTTACCTCGGTGGCTGGTGCTTATATGGGAACATCAACCGTGACGGCCTATATCGAAAGCTCGGCAGGTGTTGCTGTTGGTGGCCGTACCGGCTTAACCGCGATTGTTGCTGGCTTACTATTTATCGTGGTGATTTTCTTCTCGCCGCTGGCCGCCATGGTGCCAGGCTATGCTGTTGCTGGCGCGCTGATCTATGTAGGAATTCTCATGTCCTCCGGCCTCGCCAAAGTGAACTGGACAGACATGACAGAAGCCGCCCCTGCCTTTATCACCACTGTCATGATGCCATTTAGCTTTTCCATTACCGAAGGGATTGCCACTGGCTTTATTACCTACTGCGTAATGAAAGCAGGTACCAACCGCTGGCGTGAGATCCACCCGGGTGTCGCGATTGTTGCCCTGCTATTCATTATCAAATTTGTCTTTGTCGACGGTCATTAACTAGGAGTCTGGCGATGTCGAACTTAATGCACAAACACACTCAGCAACTTGGCCGGGAGCAGTTATTACACCAGCTAGCTGTACTCCGCCGAGAACAGAGCGCCGACCTGAAACTCACCAACCTGTCGATACTTGATCTTGTCAACGGCGAAGTGACTCCAGGTCCGATTGTTATTGACCAAGGACATATCATTGCCATTGGGCCAGAGGCCGAAGTATTACAGGCAACGCGCACTGTGGACTGCCAGGGCCAAATCGCCGTGCCGGGCTTCATCGACGGCCATATGCATGTCGAAACCTCTACCATGACGCCATTTGAATTCGAGCGCACGACCTTGCCGCTCGGCACCACCAGCATCGTCTGCGATCCACACGAGTTGGTCAATGTGATGGGCAAGCAAGGGATCGAGTGGTTCCTACGTTGCAGCGAGATGATGCTGCAAAACATGTTTGTCCAGGTCAGCTCCTGTGTTCCGGCGGTGGCCGATCTGGACATCAACGGCAGCAACTTCACCCTCGATGAAATGAAGGCCTATCTCAACCATCCACATGTTCTGGGATTGGCCGAGGTCATGGACTACCCTGCGGTGCTCAATGGCAACCCGGCCATGCACGACAAACTGACGACATTTAGCGAGCTGAATATTGATGGTCACTGTCCGTTGCTCAGTGGGCTGGAATTGTCGGCCTATGTCGCCAGCGGTATTCAAAACTGCCACGAAACCACCAACTACCAAGAAGGCAAAGAGAAGCTGGCCAAGGGGATGGCTGTGATCATGCGCGAAGGTTCAGTTGCCAAAAACTTAGATGCACTGGCTCCCTTGATCACCGACTTCAGTTCACCACAGTGCTTGCTGTGTACCGACGATCGTAATCCCCATGAAATAGCCAAAGAGGGCCATATCAACTATATGGTCAAACGACTGATCCAACACCATAACATTAAGCCGTATTTAGCGTACCGGGTGGCATCTTGGTCAGCAGCTCGGCATTTTGGGCTACAACGGTTAGGGTTGATTGCACCGGGTTACAAAGCCGATATCAACCTGGTGAAAACACTGGATCAGGTCGATATTCAGCGGGTGGTGATCGGCGGCCGATTTGTCGACGAGCTGAAACTGGCTGACTCGGTACAGGCCAAGTTAGAGGCCTCATCACCGCCGTTGCACACAACAATGCAGCATAGCGCGGTAACCGCAGATGAGTTGGCGATCCCGCTGACACTTGGGGATTATCATGTCATTGAGATAATCAAAGACGAGCTGCTGACCAACCATCTCGTCTGCCACTTTGACGGCCACCACTTCGCTGAGGAGGGTATCAACCAACTGACAGTGGTCGAACGCTATGGCCACCAGCTTCCGCCAGCAATGGGGCTGGTAAAAGGCTTTGAGATCAAACAGGGCGCAATTGCGTCCAGTGTCGGGCACGACTCGCATAATATCGTGGCTATCGGCGCCGATGAGCAAAGCATGGCGTTGGCCGTTAATCACCTGCTGAATACCGGAGGGGGATACTGTGTCATACAAAATGGCGAAGTCACTGCCGATCTTATGTTGCCGTTAGGCGGGATCATGAGTCTTGACAGTTCGGAGCAGATCACTGAGCAAATCATAGCGCTAAAGGCTGCGGCCAAAGCTATCGGGGTTAACGTTGCTGAACCCTTTGTACAAATGAGCTTCCTTGCCCTGCCCGTTATCCCTGCGCTAAAGATGACAGTCAAAGGCTTGGTCGATGTCGAACAGTTCAAGCTGATCGACCTTCAGCTCAAAACCCCAGTCCTCTCCTAGCTTAAGGGCTGTCTTTCAATAACGCGAAAGGTGCCCAAATAAAAAAACAGGCCAGCCAATATCATTGGCCGGCCTGCTCATTACAGACAAGAATGTCTCGTCTATATATTAGTTTTCAGTTTCCTTGGAGAAAGCCAATCCCGCCTCGCCTTCTTTGCTGTAGTCTTTGATTTCGCCCGACTGAACACGCGCCAGGAACGAGTGCAACTCTTTCTTCACGACCGGCATCAGGAAGTACAAGCCGATGATATTGAAGATAGACATAGCGAAGATCGCTGCATCAGAGAAGTCAATGACCGCACCAAAGCTAACGCTGGCACCGACAACCACAAAGCAACAGAAGATAACTTTATAAACTAACTCGGTTGTCTTGCCTTCACCGAACAGGTAGGTCCAAGCTTTCAGGCCATAGTAGGACCACGAAATCATCGTAGAGAAAGCAAACATCACAACCGCTACTGCCAGAACGTACTGGAAGATATCAGCCGTTTGAGTAAATGCCGCCGCAGTCAGTGTGACGCCGCTTAAATCACCATTGTTCATGCCCGAAATCGTAATAACCAACGCCGTCATGGTACAAATCACTACGGTATCGATGAACGGTTCCAGAACAGAAACCAGACCTTCAGTCACAGGCTCTTTGGTTTTTACTGCCGCGTGAGCAATCGCCGCCGAACCCACACCGGCTTCGTTCGAGAACGTTGCACGTTTCATACCCTGGATCAGAGCACCGACAAAACCACCGGCCACACCGGCACCGGTAAAGGCACCGTCAATGATCTGGCCAAAGGCATCGCCAATCATCGAGGCATTCGCCACCAGAACAATCACAGACATACTGACATAAATCAACGCCATTGCAGGAACCAGCTTTCCGGTTACCCGAGCAATCGATGGCATGCCGCCGATAATCACCGATGCCACCATACCCGCCATAATCAGGCCGGTCACCCAACCATAACCATCAGGCAGGCCAAGGGTCTGCACAATCATTGCGTTCGCCTGATTGCCCTGGAACATGTTACCGCCACCCATTGCACCCAGGATGGTCATCACCGCAAAGCCCACAGCCAAGCCTTTACCCAAACCGCCAAAGCCACGCTCTTTCAGGCCTCTGCTCAGGTAGTACATTGGACCGCCCGATACGTCGCCATTCGGTAGTTCGTTACGGTACTTAACGCCAAGGGTACACTCACAGAACTTCGAGGCCATCCCCAGCAGACCACACAGGATCATCCAGAATGTTGCGCCCGGACCACCAATGGCCAGTGCCGCACCCACACCGGCAATATTACCCAGCCCAACCGTACCGGAAAGTGCTGTCGCCAGCGCCTGGAAATGAGATACCTGCCCCGGCTCCCTGTTGTTCGGATCAGAAAAGTCGCCTTTAACGATTTTCACCGCCAACCCAAAGCGCTTGAACTGTACAAAACCGAAGTACAACGTGAAGACAATGGCCGCGACAAACAACCAGCCCACAATGATCGGAAAACTTGCTCCATTAACAGGCACCGATGTAAAAATTGTATTTGCGAACCAACCGAGGTTTTCGCTAAAAAAGTGATCGATGGCCTTATCAATTCCGACTTGTTCACCCGCAGCATAAGCCGAAGAGGTAAACATGGTTAACGCTGCAGCAAGATAACAACTAATTTTTGATATCATATTCCGTTCCACCTGTGTTTTATCTTATGTTGGCAGAACACGGTAGGATCTTTCTCTATTATGCACCGTGTTTACTTATTGCCAACATTTCCCTGTGGAGAAAAAAATTAGCAACAAGGAAACATATTCTCAACAAGCCGCATTCAACCTAGGTAGACATTAATCCTACAAATAATCATCATTAAGATATAATCAACTAATGCAACAACTAAAAGTCAGCCCATAGCGTTACCTTTTCATTGGTAAGTAGCAAATACAGATCAAAACCAAACTTGTTAACAAAGCGTTAACCAAATCACCTTTTGATACATTTATCACTCTAATCGGCCTGCTTAGACCAGCAACAATCACCAAAAAAAAGGCCCAACCTCATGGTTGAGCCTTCGTTGAATTTGATGGTATTAACAAACATTAATGTACACAAAAGCTGGCACAATAAACGTATTAGTCGCTATTCACCTTGCTTTTCATGCTCCAGCAGCCAGACTTTCAGATCCAGTCCTCCAGCATAACCGGTTAACTTCCCTGAGCTGCCAATCACCCGATGGCACGGTACAATAATAGGAATAGGGTTCTTACCGTTGGCGGCACCAACCGCGCGAACCGCTTTAGGATTCCCGATACGGTTGGCAATATCGGCATAGGAACAGGTCTCTCCGTATGGCACATGGTTCAGGGCTTGCCATACCTGTCGCTGGAACTCGGTTCCCTCCATTCTCAACGGCACATCAAAGTTTTTGCTTTCACCATTAAAGTAGGCTTCAAGTTGCTGGCAACACTGGTTTGAAACTACGTTGGGCGCTTCGCTGGCAGTTGGATCGGCATCAAATTCGATGGCCATCACTGCTGACTCATCTGCGACGATATTCAACCAGCCAATCGGCGTCTGCAGAAGTTGGTTGTTCATGACAAAGTGCTCCATAAATACAAAGTTAAATAGCTACGCCACGGGGCGGCCAGCGTATCATCAAACGGTTCGGGTAGCATTGCCAGCGCTTTTTTCACCCCCAGATCGCCGGCCAAAAAAATATCTGGATCACTGAGCCCTCGCATCCGCAAATAGTTTACGGTCCACGGACCTATCCCCGGCAGGGCCAACAGACTTTTCTCGTCATCCAGTGAATTATTTTCAGCGAAGGCTGAAAACTGCCGGAGTGTTTCTCGTCGTCTTTGCGGCATGCCAAGTTGCTCCAAGTCGAACTGGCTAACCTGCTCGGGAGCAGGGAAATAGCGATAATCTTCTTGGTTATACGGGTTTAAAGCCACAAACTGCCCGACCAAGTTTCGCGCGGCTTTTATCGAGACCTGCTGGCCGAGAATCGCCCTGATCCCAGCTTCAAACGGGCTCCAGATCCCCGGCAGGCGAATCCCTTCATCTGGTAATAGGCCGTTCAGGGCTTGTTTCAGTCGTTGTGCAATCAGCGCTGAGTCTGCATCAAGATCGAGGCAACGGCGGATCGTTTTAATTACCCGGGGCAGAAAGCTCAGATCGGAAAGGTGGATCTTGACCCGAAATGCTGCTTTCTCTTCAAGATGATAGGCCGTGAAACGGCCAACACAATCACCATATTGAAATGTACGGCCATAGCTATGTTCATCAAGCCATTCCAGGTTTGGGATCAGCCGCGAGGCAAAAAAACGGTGCAGGGACTCCCAGTTATACGGGGGTCGGTAAGCCAGCGATATTACGATGCCTTTTTCTGATCCGGTTATCGCGCTCCCCTGCTTGCGGATTTGGGAAGGTGTTAGGGAAAACTGCTGTTTGAAGCAGTCATTGAAGCGACGAATACTGTTGAAACCACATGCCATTGCCACATCCGTAACCGGCAGACGGGTATCATGCAGCAACTTTTTGGCTAACAGGCATTGCTGGTACAAACTATAGGACTTGGGAGACAAACCAACCTCATCCACAAATAACTGGCGAAGATAGCGCTCGGTAATACCCAGCCTGTCGGCGAGGTGAGTGAGAGGTTGCTCCGATAACGCCCCTTCATCAATTAGCCTCAGTGCCCGGTTCAAGGTGGCATTTTTCCCCAACCATGCCGGAGAGCCCGGCGCACTGTCGGGACGGCAGCGCAAGCAAGGCCGGTAGCCAGCATTGGCTGCGGCAATGGCGCTCGGGAAATACTCGACATTCTCTTCTTTCGGCGCCGGTGCCGGACATATCGAACGACAGTATATGCCGGTGGTTTTCACTGCGGTAAAAAACAAGCCGTCATAGCGGAGATCTCTTGCTAATCTGGCCTGCTGGCATTGTGTCGGGGTCATCTCCATGACTTTACTCTCGATTACTTATCTTCTGTTAAGTCTAAAGACTTTCGAGAGCAAAACTAGCCAGAATCGGCACTGAATCCTAGTTATACTGATGCGTGCAATAAAACATCAGCATACTCCAGTTTATCAATAAACTGTTTCTGAGAAATCAGCAATAGTTAGCAAAATATACACTTAGCAGATTTTGGCTCAAAGGCTAAAGAAAGTGAAATGTAGCAGTTAGAGATACCACATTAATATCTTCATCCCCGAGAGCATAACTCATGTATTGAGCACCTAACGCTAAAGGTCCAAAAACCTGATAGTCTGCGCCCACTCCCCACATCAAGTCGTAGTCGTCATCGTTCCCGTAAAGGCTGGTGTTATCCGAAGTCAGCTCCCAGGAATGCATCCCCATTTTTCCATAGACTTGTAGGGAGCCAAAATTTAGGCTTGGTTTGGCAGCCAAATATACACTGGTAGCATCAACTGTAGTGTTGCTAACTGCAAATTCTCCAAAGTCGTTATATCCAACTTCAACACCAATAAAAGGTAGGATTCCTGTCCCAACATGCACACTGTAAGAGGTAGTATCATCGTCACCGATATCTGACTGACCTACCGATGCACCACCATACAGCCATGAATCCGCCACTGCAGTAGTACTGATCCCCGTTAGCAACAGCGCAAAAAGTGTCTTTTTCATTTTTCCCTCTATTTTAATTACGTCAGCAATTAGCGCACCGAGTTTTAAAGGTCGCTTAGGCGTTTTTACAAAAAAAAACCGAGCATCCAGCTCGGTATGAAAATAGAATTAAGCAGCGGTTTGGCATGAAACCGTTAGCCATTATCATAGCTTTAATTACTGAAGCTTTACTGAATAACAAAGACCATCTCATTGCTACAATATGAAAAATTCACACTTGTTCAGCTCCGATTAAACATAATGTTCGCAAACCGAATCAAACAGTACAATGGCTAACCTTTTTCTGTATTACGCTCAGTAAAAAGATTCGGAGATGTAGCGCAAAATAGCATTAACAGCACCATACGCAACATGATGGATTTCAGTAATTTATTGGGACTGTAAAGTCTTAGGTAAAATGAAATTTTTTACCAATTTAGTGAACCATTCAGGATATGCTTCTGGTGTGTAAAAGAATGCCGATGCCCATAAGATAACCATAACTGATCCAGATGGGATAGCCCACGCGACTCCATCTGAATACGTTGGAAGGTGAGTAGCGATTGCACCACCAACAAGTGAAATGCCCATTAGAAGACCAATTTTGTAAGTACGTGGAAAAATAATCAATAGTCCGGTGATGATCTCAGTACAACCGGTAAATTTAAACATGTGAATCATGCCGAATTGAGTGAACTTTGCAACCATTGGAGCCAGCCCAATTACTTTGCCAAGTCCGCTCAGCATCAACGTCAAGCCAGCAAGGATTGCAAGAGTTCGACCTATACGCTTCATTTTAGTAGGTAGGTCATGAATATCACGAAACATTCCAAATTTATAGAGTAGCCCCCCTATCGCTATTGCAACTAAATAGAAGGCCATGATTGCTGCTGTTGCAGAGAGTGCTTCGCTACCTTGAAATATATGAAATAAATCCACTTTGTAACTCCAGTGTATTTGCAATACAAGTTTTGTTCTTTGCAGAATAAACGACGCAAAGATTAAAAAATAAAAAGATTAAAGTCATATGTGAATTATGAGCAAACAAATATTACCTTTATTCACATGACTAATATTTTATTCATTCGACTCACATTGACAACAAAGTTGGTCTGGACTTTAAGTCCCATTTATTGGAACGATCAAGACATATCTGAATTAAAACTACTATTGAGATAGATTCATACATGCTCTGCAAATCAAGTCTTCAATAGGCTTTCAGTAATTCTGAGATAACGTAAGATCTGGATAGATATTCAAGTTTTTACGATATTAAACACAAGTAACCGGGATCATAAGTCCCGGATTTTGGTACTTACCCCGCGGAAGCTTGGTCAAGTGCGTCCTGAAAATTGTCGGTAATAAAATCAATCAGCAACCGAAGCCGAAATGGAATATAGTCACGGGCCTGATATAGGACATAAATTGGCAAACTGTACCTATGCTCCTTATCAAACAAAGGCACCAACCGTCCCTTTTTCACTTCAGGTGCTGCCTGCAGATCCGGCAGCAGGGCAATACCCAAACCTTGAAGAGCAAATGTTAAAGCAATTTCAGGCGAGTCGACAATAGTGGTATGTGCCGCTGAAAGATCCAGATAGCGCGTCGGATTCTGAAAAGGCCAGCGTACAGCGCCAGCCTCTTTCAGCCCTCGAAAAATAATGCGATGTCTAATCAATTCTTCAGGAGTGTTGGGGGAGCCAAACTGAGCAAGATAGTCTGGAGTGGCATAGTAGTCGGCGGTAATAGTCGAGACTTTCTTGCCGATCAGATTGCTGTCTTCTGGCTGATCCAACTGCAAGACTAAATCAAAACGGCGCTTGGGTATATTTCGCTCCACTACATCTTGAGCATATATCTCCAATTCAATTTTAGGATATTGGTCATAAAACTGTTTTATGTTTTTGCTAAAGCATTGAATTAAAGGTGAAAGGCTTAGAATTGTGATTTTTCCCTCAGCAAGATTCTGGTTATGGGTAATATCTTTTTCCAAAGCCTCGAAATCTTTCAGTATATCTTTACTACGAGTATAAAAAACCTCACCAGTTGATGTCAGTTGAAAACGGCGACTACTACGGTTAAGCAATTTTGTCCCGAGTATATCTTCCAAATCTTTTATTCTTCGACTAACGGTCGATTTAGGAAGACCAGTAAAATCAGCTGCAGCAGTAATGCCTCCCTTATCAACAACCATATGGAAAAGCTTCATATTTTCGTATTTCATCAGTATATGATCTTCTATTTTATTACACTGTAATTATAGCTATATTAAAAGCCGTTAATTATCAGAGATTAAGCTTAGTCAACTTATGATATTTCTAGAGTATTATACATTTTCCCTTCAAGTCCGAAATTACTTTGTTCAATTTACAGCTTTGTTAGCCAAACTTATTATCCTACCCAATTCATCGTGCCAATCATTTGTGAAACTGACAGAGGAATATGTATAAATACAGCTATCATCACATTAGTTTACGTATGGCAAATAGGAATGAACAGAGTACTAATGAATAGAAGCTGAGCAAATCCGGCTTAGAGCGGTCACCCTAAGCCTCTAATGATAAGTAAGCAGAAGATATTCAAAAACAAATCCCCCAATTAACGGAGGCTTTGACTCGTACCTAATTGCGCTGTAACAATGCGTGATTATTACTGACAGCCTGTACAGCAGGTGGGGCAATTGACACTAAAAGCATAAGGCGTCCCAAAATAAGACCATATGATGTCTTTTTATCAAGTAACCCAACCTGAGGTTTTCTAGGAGTAAGACAGTTTCTTACATGGAAATGAGTCTATCTGTAACTCATTTTTGAACAAGCATGAAGTAAGTGAATATGGCACTTACCCGTCAGATGTTCATAAATCACTATCGATATTATTTGGGACTATGGAGCGTTGAAGTTCACCTTGTTCATCCAACATATTCTGGATTAACTCGGCTAACCGTTTTATCGCTCTTTCTTCCGACCCCGAGCATTCAAATGACGAATTTAACCGAAAACAATGATTAAACTGTTTACTCACGGAAAACATTTTTCCAGGCGCAATACTAATATTTTCTTTTAAGGCTCGTTGGTATAGCTCTGTCGCATCCAGATGTTCCGGTAACTCAACCCATAAAAAATAACCACCTTCTGAGTAATTTACACTTACATGAGAAGGGAAATGAGCACGTAGCATCTGCCAGGTTGCGAATTTACGCTGTTCCAGTTTCCTTCGCAATTGACGTAAATGGTTTTCATAATTGCGAGTAGATAGATATTTAGCAAGAGCCAGTTGAATAGGTGCGCTGGCAGACAATGTGCTCATCAATTGAAGTTTTTGGATAGGCAGTGTCATTTTCCCTGCTGCCACCCAACCAATTCGAAAACCTGCCACCAGAGTTTTAGAAAAAGATGAGCAATGCATCGTCATACCTTGCTGATCAAATGCTTTTGCTGGTAATGGCTTTTTACCACCATAATACAGCTCACTATAGACATCATCTTCAATCAGGTAGACATTGTACTCTGCCAGTAACTCAATCAAACGCTTCTTCTTTTCATTCGGCAAAGTACAACCCAAAGGGTTTTGGTGATTTGTCATCAACCAACACGCTTTTACCGGGTGAGATTGCAACGCTTTTTCAAGTGAATCAAGATCAATCCCATCTCT
The DNA here is from genome assembly GCF_026191635.1 of Photobacterium obscurum. Classification (GTDB taxonomy): domain Bacteria; phylum Pseudomonadota; class Gammaproteobacteria; order Enterobacterales; family Vibrionaceae; genus Photobacterium; species Photobacterium obscurum. The sequence continues at coordinate 3,621 of NZ_JAKRRW010000040.1, read as the reverse complement.
TGGATGAGTTCTGACTGATAGCGCACGTAAATTCAGTCTTTGCAGAGATTGTAATGCTCCGTAAAAAGTAGGTGACTCAACCACAACCCAGTCACCAGCTTGTGTCACGGCTTGAAGACTCAAATTCAAAGCCTCGAGCGCACCAGCAGTGATCACGATCTCTTCTGGATTCACACTTATCCCTTGTGCCGCGTAGCGTTTGGCTATGAGCTGGCGTAACTCTTTATTTCCTGGAGGCAGATTATCCAACGCACTCGATGTTGGCATAGTACGCGCCGCGGTCATAAGCGATTTATTCACTTGATGTCGGGGATACAACTTGGGATCGGGATAAACGGATCCAAATTCAACGATATGCGGCGTCCGACTCGCTTGCAAAACATCAAAAATAAAATCGTTAATATCAATAGCTTCAGTTGTTTGAACCGTCACATCTGAACTTTTCGGACTCGAATATTGGATTTTTGGTGCCACAAAATACCCTGACCGGGCATGAGAAACGATCCACCCTTGGCTTTCGAGTACCTGATAAGCATGCAGCACCGTCATTAGACTCATGCCTGAGATTTCAGTCTGTTTTCGCAACGAAGGGAGCTTATCTCCCACTCCCCAAATTTCATTTTGAATTTGATTACGAATTTGCTCTACGAGCTGGTCATATTTTGCCAACGAAAAAACGCCTCTATGGTGTTCCCCCTGCACTATAGCACACACACTCATCTGTTATACATAAAATCACAATTTCTGTATCTATTATAGATCGCAGTCTGTTCTTATAATCACCCCACTTTCAATTTTAGCCAAAGATCATTTCAAGCCTTGAATAGCGTATTAACCGGGCACCAACTGTAAGAGTGCAATTAGCCACATGGCGACAAATAAGCATCAAGCGTTTGAAATTTGATAGAAATAACTCAACAGGAAATATCTTATGAGCGATTTAAAAACTGCAGCACTACGTGCACTTAAATTAATGGATCTTACTACTTTAAACGATGATGACACGGATGAAAAAATCATCGAGCTGTGTAAGAACGCCAAAACAGCTGTAGGTAATACGACAGCGGTGTGTATCTATCCGCGCTTTATTCCAGTTGCCAAAAAACAATTACGTTTACAAGGTACGCCAGACATTCGTGTTGTCACTGTCACGAACTTCCCTCACGGGAACGACGATATCGACATTGCCGTTGCCGAAACTAAAGCAGCACTTATGTACGGTGCTGATGAGGTAGATGTCACATTCCCGTACCGTGCCCTAATGGCCGGAAACGAAGAAGTGGGCTTTGAAATGGTTAAACAATGTAAAGCAGCCTGCGGTGATACCCCTTTAAAAGTCATCATTGAATCTGGTGAGCTGAAAACTAATGCGCTGATCAAAAAAGCGTCTGAGATTTCAATCAAGGCAGGGGCTGACATCATCAAAACCTCCACAGGTAAAGTGCCTGTTAATGCCACCCCGGAAGCTGCCGAAGCGATGCTGTCCGTTATCAAAGAGATGGGTGTTGAACAAACAGTTGGCTTCAAAGCATCTGGTGGCGTACAAACTGCTGAAGACGCGAAAAAATACTTGGATATGGTTGATAATATTTTTGGTGCCGAGTGGGCTGATGACAGCATGCACTACCGTTTTGGTGCGTCTAGCTTACTAACAAATCTACTTAATACGCTGGGTGAATGTAAGGAAGTAGCTAAGAGCGGTTACTAATCGTATCTCTTGTGGCGACATTGATTGCCATCGTATTTACCTATTCTAGAAACGGCAATAGAAACGTATTGAATAGCTGAATATGATTTAGTGAAAAATAAGGTAGTGATGTCAATCCGTTAATTAAGATATTTGCTAACTAATGCATTCGTTTATATCACTTGTAGCCAGTCATTTGTCGGCTGAGTTAATAACATATTACGATTTAATCAACGCATTGAAATCACTACCACTTAAAGACAGTAAAGGTTCAGCATGTCAGATTTTAAATTGAAACACAAAACCGCCTCCAAGTTTTCTGAGCACATTGCGTATAAAATAACGCAGTGTCTCAAATATCTTTTAAATATATTCTATGGAACAAAATACGCGAAACGTGCCGTGATTTTGGAAACCATTGCTGCAGTACCAGGGATGGTGGCAGGCATGTTTAATCATCTAAAAGCCTTACGTCGGATGAAAGATGATGAAGGATGGATCCGTGAATTACTGGGTGAGGCTGAGAACGAGAGAATGCATCTGATGATATTCTTGGATATTGCCAAACCTAGCTGGGTCGAACGAGCCTTAGTCCTGCTCGGTCAAGGTGCTTTCATTATGGTGTATAGCTTGATTTATGTGCTCTCCTCTAAGATTGCGCATCGCGTAGTGGGCTATTTTGAAGAAGAAGCCTGTAAAAGCTACACGGAATACCTGAGCAAAATTGACGCGGGTGAAGTAGAAAACGTAGCCGCCCCGAAAATTGCTATCGACTATTATCAGTTACCATCAGATGCTATGTTGCGAGAGGTAATAATAAAAATTCGCGACGATGAAGCCAAACATCGCGATCGAAACCATTCATTTGCCGATGCGTATGAAAACCATAATTTACCAGCTCATCAACATTAATTATTCTTCATTCCTTACTAAAAAATAGTTCTTCACACACTTGCAGGAAGCAGAGACAAAAAACGGTTGGATAGGTTATTGTGTAGTACACCAAACACATTATAACCACCAACCGCTTTTTGATTTTCAACTTAGCATTTTATTCGTAGGAAGGCTTTATGCCTGACCACACAGAGCAACAGGCAAATAATTTAATATCCACCTTTCATAATCCAGCCACTCCTACCTCCTCCATTCCAATAGGCAGTTAAGACAATACGTTAAGAAAGGCAAGAACTTAAAAAATATCAATAATGATGGCATCGATATGGTCTTGGTAAGGATAGTCCGGAGAAATATTGAAGTTTAAACTGCCATCAGTGTTCTGTAAGCAAGATTTATGGCAGCTTAAATTAAATCACACAGCACTTTTACGAATTAAATTATGGTCACAACAAATACTATTTTTGGCGTTCACTTGCTATAGCAAAACGTATTGAAAAAACACCAACCACTAATAATACAAAAGGAATTGCTGCCGCAGTATATTCAACCCAAACTTGATCAGACAGGCTTTTAGTCAAAATAAGATGTCCAAATACCAACACTGCAGCGCATATTACTGATACAACGAGAAATTGAACTTCATTGCTAACTTTTCTGTTCTTCATATCAACCTACTTTTTGTGTTTTAAGACAAAAACATTAAAACACAATATCAACATTTTGATATATAACAGATAAGATCATAATATTTATAACAGCTAAATTTTAGTTTTATAATGTTACAACAATCACTAAATCAATTTACTTCTATTTCCAGCCCTAAACCATCAGCTTCAGAACATGGTTATCGTTATTTCAGGTACAGTCAATACCATCTTGTTTGGGATACAGAAGAGCCGTTTCAGAATATTAAGGAATAATGTAAATAAAGAGATATATCAGTGTAATCACATTTTGAAGCGGACCACGAAATAATCTGATATGTGGCCCCTCCGGTACCAGTTTTTTATACGAGGTTAACACCGACTGAGTTTAAC
>NZ_JAKRRW010000004.1 GCF_026191635.1 Photobacterium obscurum | reverse complement strand
ATTTAGTTATTACATCATAATCATATATTCCGGGGTCTCCATAACTAAATTCATATGAGAACTTACCTTCCATAGTTCGTTTCACAGTAAGCATCGTCCAATCAGACACTTCTGTATCCTGAGTCGCTTTAATGAGTTGACCACATAGTTCAAAGATATCAAGCCCAAAGTTATCTAATCTATATGTTTGCCATTTACTAAATAAACCATCTCGATAATATGCTGTCAGATTTGTATCATCATCAAAATGCCTACATTCAAGTTTTAACGCGATCCAATCACTAGGGAGATTTTCACTTACTAATTTGTCTGATATATTTCCAATCAGCTTCTCTAACTCTTCCACATTCATAATTTCACTCAATTTCCAATCATTCTTTCTGATATGCCACCATTTATTTCATTCAACCTTTTCAATTCTGATTCACACTGCTTCTTGAAAATATTTTAGTTGGTAAGCTCCATTTTATCTCATAACATTGTGAATCCTTAACTAAATCGTTGGTGAAGCTTATAATGTTGATCTTTATCTCATCTTGTGGCAGTAGAATCATCACAAACTTCTTGCTATCCAAATGAAATTGTTAAATTCTATTCCAGAATAGCTCTACTGCATACTAATACGGAGGTAAAATGTCATATTCAGATAATGAACTTCTTGAATGTATTTTAGATTGTATAGATGAATCGCTACCAAACTCTTGGGAATACTCGATATTAAAGCTGAAAGTCGACAATGATAACTTAAATGCACAATTTGCATTCAAGGATATGAATTCAGACTCAATAAATGAATTCGCTCCAAACAATTCCATGGCACCAATAACCTCTGCTTATGAGCTATACCGTAACTTATTAAATGACGGGGATAAAGGTAATACAATCATGATAAAAATTTTTCAAGAGGGAAGGTACGATATAGGGATTATTTAAATAACTTAATTACTGCTTTCGTAAAGAAGCAATCAAGTTATTAAAAGTACATATCTACCCATAATATATAACATTCACCTGTGTTTTGCATGACTATACACGACATAGCAACTGCATCGACCTGTTGATTGTAATAACTTTTGGAAGAAAGAGAGCATCCCGAATCTGTGGCCGACATTAGGAAATGTTGGGCAATTTACTGGTTAGATTGAGCACTGTTCTGTTGCGCAAACTTGGTTTGGGCAAATCCATGTCAGCGAAGACACGCAGACTCGTTTAAGGGCAATAGCGACTATACATCTATCCAAGATGTTGCAAGATGAAGTCTACACAGTGTTTGACTTAAGGAATTTTTATATTTGGCTTGTTGATAAAAGATATAAATATCTAAGCTAGCTCTTTGCCCGCTTAAGACAGGTAAATCCACTGGCACTTCAACCAACGTCCCTGAAGCTAAGTGATCTTTAACCCACCCCAAAGGATAAAGTGCCAACCCTTGGTCAGCACTGGCATCCTCGTCAGATCTCGCCGAACGCAGCGCTGAAAATGTGGTACGCGCAATGAGCAAACATGGTATTCGCCGCCTTGTAACAATTAGTGCCGCAGGAGTGGGTGATAGTTTTCAGAAGGTAAGCCCTCTCATGAGGCTCCTGATCCGCAACAGCAATATTGAAAGAGCCAATCGGGATTTTGAAAACATGGAAGAAGTCTATGAGAAAAGTAATATTGATAGTCTAGCTGTTCGCCCCGTAGGCTTGGTGAATGGACAAACCAATAATCGTGCAAAGCTCGTTGACCGCTTCAATTTTTCCTCTCAAATAGCCAAACGTGATGTCGCTGAATGGATGTTGGATGCTGTAGAGCGCTCAGGCACTTTCAACACTCCTACTGAAATGATTGGGTGGGGATAATTGCATGAATGGGGAATAACCTGCAGATACGGGGCACAACTATCAAGCAATTATGAACTTTGTTAGCTATAAAGGTGTAATCAGATACAAAAAATCGGCCTAAACAACAGTTTGAGGCCGATTATGATGCCAATCTAGCAGAGTACAGCTCTGTTTAAACGAGCGGCGTTAGGTCAGTTGACCTACTTTTTCGCTTTAAAAACGAAAGACAACGCGGATAGCCTGTAGCCATCCCCACAAACTAAAGCCGACAACGGCTGACAGAAAGAAAGCTGGAAATAATAGCTCTGTCATAGTTAAATCCACTACATTTGAGGTTAAAGGGTGGTTTTATTATCCTGATAATTAAAATTATTTGAAGTAAACCGCCAGTCAAATACGCACCTTTGTGATATGCAACTCAAAAAGCGTATTCTCCAATTATCAATAGGATAGAAAATAAACAAACCTTTAGGCTTTTCTCTGACTACTGATACTGCGCCGAAGTAATAAACTGACCGAAAGTTTCACACCACACTATCACCGTATTGTACTGCCTGATATCCACCGAAACATCCAACGGTACCATGAAGCTGCTGAAGGTTTTTACCTCACCGACTTTCACCATGCTTGCTTTCAGGCGGTTAAAATCGCCTTCCGTTTCAACAAACTCCGGTGACAGGTAGAGCTTGTAATCTGGCCCCGGTGCCAATTCACCAACAAAGCTGATGGCATCGGCTGCTACCGAGACTTCCCCTATCCCCCAATGAAGAAAATCACTGTCCTTGCGCTCTTTATCGAAAGTGGCCGTATACTGGGCATTTTCAGCGACAAATGAAATTGCCGCTTGCGCTGGTGCTTCAGGGGCAATCAGGATTGGCAGGGCGTAAATACCAAGAGCAAAACCAACAGCCACTGCTACCCCATGGGTAATAAACAAACCAAGAAATCGTTTCATCTCTACTTCCCTACATCACTGATTTATAATAACAATAGACTCGCATCTACATCAGATTGGTTACGCGGCGCTCTTCATATACTTTTTCACTTTTTTTACCGCCATCTGTTTCTTCAGCGGCGAAAGGTAATCTATAAACAGCTTACCTTTTAAGTGGTCGATTTCATGCTGCATCGCAATAGCGAGAAAACCATCATTTTCAATCACAATCTCTTTTCCGTCTCGATCTAATGCTGAAACCTTTATCTTGGTAAACCTTTCGACATCAGCGTAATAGCCAGGTACGGACAAACAGCCTTCTTGCCCTTTTGCCCTGTTTTCACCGCTTTCAACTTTCGGGTTAATCAGCACTAACGGTTCGTTGCGAGACTCCGATAGATCAATCACCACAATCGCCTCGGTTCTGCCGACTTGTGTTGCAGCCAGGCCAATGCCATTGTCCGTGCTGTACATGGTCTCCAGCATATCATCAATTAGCTGCTGCACTGCGCTGACATCGGCCACATCTGTTGCCGGAATTTTCAGTTTTTCATTGGGAATCGTTAGTACGTCTAGTATTGCCATAAGCCTTAGTCTTTTCGCTTAGATAGGTTTCTTCATTTGCTAATTAACAATTTAAACTTCTTTGCTAATTAACCATTTATACGATACAGATTTTCTCTTCTCGAGTTGGTACACATTTCTGCAAGCTATGCTGCAGCCAATGAATAAACGCCTGCTCTAGCTCCTCCGATGACGTTTTCTGACGAAGCAGAATGTAACTGTGTCCTGAGAGAACAAAACCAAAAGGGGCGATTAAATTGCCGCGCTTTAAGTCATCGGCCACCAAAGGGTACGAACCAATCGCCGCCCCTAGCCCATCGACGGCTGCCTGAAAGCAAAAATAGAAATGTGCAAATGTTTGGTGTGAGTTGGCACCGAACAAAGGCTCATCAACATTTTTGAACCAGTTGTCCCAAGCCTGTAGTCTTGTCTGGCTATGAAGCAGTTTAATTTTGGTAAAATCACTTTTGACTTGATGCCAGTACTCAGGGGACATAACCGGTCCAACCCATTCATCTACGAGCTTTGTCTTTTGATAATCGTGAATCACCTCAAAATCATCTCGACGAATGGCCAGCGACAAACCTGTTGCTCCAAGCGTTACCGGCCCACCAGCCGTTGACAGTCTCACATCGGCTCCGGGGTGGCTGACATAGAACTCCGACAAACGCGGCATTAACCAGCGCATGGTTAATGTCGGCTCACAGGAAACTTCCAGGCAGTGATTTTTTACTTGTGACAATTTGTGTACACCCGCTTCAAGCGCCTCAAAAGCCTGTTCCGTATAGTTTTTCAGCAACTCCCCTTCCTGCGTTAAATAAACGTTTCTTCCCTGACGGTAAAACAGAGGCTGAGAAAGGTATTTTTCCAATACCTTTATCTGCTTACTTACTGCGCCGTGAGTTATACATAACTTATTGGCAGCATCGCTATAACTGGCTGACGAAGCGGCCACATGAAATATATGGAATGCCTTTAAGTGTCTCATTTGTGATTTTTTCTCACATATAGCCTGAGAATGTTTCGATTATAGTCGGCGCAAAAGAGTCATACAATCAGTTCGACCTCAACATCATATACATAAATAACTATTAATTTGGAGTACACATGGAATTCATCAGCCTTGCCGTTCTTGGCATCCTAATTGTTATTAGCCCAGGCGCTGATTTCGTCCTTGTCCTAAAAAACAGCCTTAACTTAGGTAGAAAAGCCGGAATATGGACTGCGATGGGGGTCAGCCTCGCGATCTGTGTTCATATCGGCTACTCCATGCTGGGTATAAGCTACCTAATTTCACAAAATGAATGGCTATATAGCCTGGTGAAGTATGCTGGCTCTGCATACCTTATCTACCTCGGGCTAAAAGGCATTTTTTCTGCCAGCGCCGATTTGGACACTCTCGAATTTAGCCAAAAGGAAATACGTCCGGTCCAATACCTGGCGCAAGGTTTCTTATGTAATGTATTAAACCCTAAAACGATGCTTTTCTTCCTGAGTATCTTCAGCCAAGTGATTTCACCAGACTCAAGCGACAATTACACCGCATTGGGATATGGGTTCTATATGGTGATCCTTCACGGTTTATGGTTTGGTGCTGTCGCGATTCTATTTACTTCTCAGGCGCTTCAAGCACAGCTATTACGAGTCAAAAAGCGGTTAAACCAAGCATGTGGCGCAGGTTTATTTGCTTTCGGAGCGCTTCTTGCCGTTAAATCTTAACAACGATAATGAAATGGGATAGCCACTGGTAAGTGGCTATTTTCAAGCAGAACAAGTCGAAAATTGCGTAGCCCAAGGGGGGGATGGCCAAAAAAACGTGGTAGCAATAACGATGGTGTAAATAATTAAGGGACACACCCTAGTGATATTTCGATGGTGAAAGGGTAAAATCGCCGACCTTAACCGCCCCTGAAGCTGCGCGCTCTTGTGGCTAAACGTCCATCATAATAGATCTGACTATGCATTCCCCGGAAAACTGCTTTACCCCATTTAAACAATCGATCGCTGAGTATACTTTACCTGAGCGCTTTACCTTCCCTTTCTATTATGAACCTCACCCTTTGTGCCTATTGGCTGCAGAAGAGCTGCAGCATCACCTTGAGACACAGGACGAGTGGCAGCATAACTTTGGTCTTACCGGGGATACGAAGGCTGCTATCGGTAAAATGTTCGGCGTTTTGCTGGTACAGAAAAGTGATGGTGAAATTGGCTATTTATCGGCATTCTCAGGAAAGATGGCAGATAAGAACCTGCTGCCTAAATTCGTTCCGCCAGTCTTCGATATGCTTGCAGAAGATAGTTTCTTCCTTACTGAACAGTTAGAAATCAACCAGATCAACGAACGACTGAACCAGCTCGAAAGCAACCCAAGAATCGCAGAGTTGAAAAATGCATTACAAACCGAACAATCAGCCTACAAAATAGAACTCGAAGCGCATCGAAGCCGAATGATCGAAGGACGAAAGCACAGAAAAGCGCTGCGCACAGCCGGAGACTCTGAACTGGCCCCAGAAGAACTACGAGAGCTAAAAAAACAACTTAGCCAACAGAGTGTTATCGAAAAGCTCCAGCTTCGAGACTTAAAGCTTCATTGGGAAGAACGCGTGACTATTGCGCAGCAACAGTTAGGTTTTCTCACAACTGACATCACTGACTTAAAACAAAAGCGTAAAACCTTATCAGCAGCTTTACAGAAAAAGCTTTTCGAACAATATCGCTTCCTGAACGTGAATGGTGTCGAAGAAGATCTCAATGTACTGTTTGCAGATACGACTAGGCAGATCCCACCAGCAGGTGCCGGAGAATGCGCTGCGCCTAAACTGCTGCAATATGCATTTAAGTGGGGAATGAAGCCTCTCGCGATGGCTGAGTTTTGGTGGGGTTCATCACCGAAGTCCGAAATCCGACAGCACAAGAATTTCTATCCGGCATGTAAGGGCAAATGCCAACCTATTTTAGAACATATGCTAAAAGGGATTGAAGTGGATGAAAATCCATTACTGTCGAACCCCTGTGAAGGAAAAAGCGTCGAGATCATATACCAAGATGAAGACATGGCCGTAGTTAACAAGCCGGCCGAGTTCTTATCAGTTCCAGGAAAAACAATCGATGACTCTGTCTATCTTCGCATGCAACAATGCTTTCCGCAGGCTACTGGCCCGCTAATCGTGCATAGGCTCGACATGTCCACCTCGGGATTGATGGTTATCGCTTTAACCAAACGAGCTAACAAGAGCCTGCAAAAGCAGTTCATCGAGCGTTCGGTTAAAAAGCGCTATATCGCTTTGGTTGACGGCCTTATCGAGCAGGACGAAGGCTTTATCAAACTGCCTCTACGCGGTGACCTCGATGACAGGCCGCGTCAATTAGTATGCTTCGAGCATGGTAAGAAAGCCGAGACCAAGTGGGAAGTGATAGCACGGGAAAACAACCGTACTAAGGTTTACCTATATCCTAAAACCGGCCGTACCCATCAGCTTCGTGTCCATTGTGCTCATACCCAGGGTTTGAATATGCCGATGATCGGTGATGATCTATATGGCAAGAAGGCTGAGCGTTTGCACTTGCATGCCGAACTACTCGAACTTTCCCATCCTATTACGCACGAGTTAATGCGATTCCAAGTCGAAGCCGAGTTTTAAAACAACGCTCACTAACAGGTAAACGGGCACGGGTTACTGCTTATCAACAAAAAAACGCTGAATGTTTAGCATTCAGCGTTTTTTGTCTAACATTTTATCGAACCGGGTATCGATACAAACACTAATATCAGTGGTAATAAACTCACCATCGATGAACAAACTAAAGATGGTAGCTGGCGTAGGTGCTGACTGAGCCTGCTCTATGGTTTCTAGCCGGACAATTTTCAGTGGCAATCCACGCTTTTTACATGACTCAACCAAAGACTCATTGACGTGATATTCAGAAAACGGGCAGCGGTTGGAGTAATAAACGACGCACCCTTTAGTTTCCTGAGGGCTATCATCATTGAGCCCTACTTTGGCGCACAACTTGAAACTAGGCCGTACCTCCACCTCCCCGAAACTCAATGCCACCAGCAAAAAGCCTGACGGCAGCGTATCGCAAACCTCAAACCCGTGTCTTAAGAACCATTTGGTATCGCTCATGAAATGATATTTTCTCGCCCCAACAACAGCAACTAGCCCTGATTTTCCTTGCCGTTTAGCATCATCTACGGCTTCCCGAAGCAATGCCTTACCATGGCCCTGCTGCTTATACTTTCCTGACACCCAAAAACAGCCAAGCGCCAGATAATTCGGGGCATCAATAGGTATCCAAGCCTTTTCAGCCGGGCCATACTCAATAAAGACTTTTGCTCGCTCGTCTAATCGGCGAAATACCCAACCTTGCTCAAAAGCCTTAGTAAGCCAGCATTTCTTTTTCATATAACCATCGGCGCATTTCTTATCAGAGAACGCACAACAAATGTGTTCAGTGTCGATATTCTCTTTAGTGAGTGTTATGTTTTCCATTGGGAGCCTCCGAAATTCATTAATTCTCACTGATATTACCTTGACTAGGCTCACTAGAAAGTGATTTCGCAATAGCTCTAAAAGCTGCTATCGCGTAATCCATACTTTCATAGCCGTTTTCCATAAAATTGATATCAGCACTATTTTTTACAATAACGACATCAGCTTTCCGGTTAATATAGATATATTGACCATAAATACCAATCGCTAGAAACTCTTCATTGGCATTCTCAGGTATCCACCACTGGTAACCATAACCAAAATGAGTATTGGCATTGGCTCTTTTCCCGGGCATAAGATGAGGCGCATCAGGAGTTATACTGTCTTCTATCCATTGGGCCGGGATAATCTGTTCTCCATTTAAGCGACCAAAATCACGATAGAGCTTTCCCATACGAGCATAATCACGACTTATTAAATTTAATCCGCCTAACACCATTGGCTCACCTTGGCTGTCAGTGATGTAGATAGCATCGCGCTCGGTATTTAATTTTGACCAGAGTTTCTCATCAAAGTAATCAACAATGTCCATATCCGTTGCTGCTCGTAACACCATACCAAGGACGTGAGTATCAATACTCACGTAATGCATGTAAGTCCCTTGCTCTCGGTCACTGATGAGCGATGCGGCAAAATCATCAAAGCTCCCCCCAAAGGCCATGATTCTTCCAAATTTATTAATATCACTAAAAAAATCACCATAGTCCTCGTTGAAATAAATCCCGCTAGACATCTGTAGTACATTTTTCACGCTCACACCGTCATAACCAGATCCAATCAAACTTGGTACATATTCGGTAACCGCCGTTTGTAAATCTGCTATCAAACCTTCTTCTACAGCCACACCAAAAATTGCACTTAAAAAAGACTTCGCCATAGACCAGGAGATTCTTTGATCATACTCTCCGGTACCTTGATAATACTCCTCGAAAGTAATGTCATCACCTTTGATTACCACCAGAGCAGTTGTGCTAGAACTCCGAAGCCAACCTTGCATGTCAACGTTACCGTCTTGATACCCAAATTGCTGTGGAAGTGGCAAAGGTCGCTGGCCAAAATCATCCACAACACCAGAACGCTTAATGGTTTTAGTCGGCGCAATCTGCTTCATATTTGAAAAGTTATCGACGATTACTTCTGAGTCAAATAAACGAACCGTATGATAAAGTTGCAGCAGTTCATTTCTATACAAACCAGCAAAGCTTATAGTCGTAATCAGCAACAAAATTAAACAACCAACTATTTTCTTCATGATTAACTCCACTGCATATCTAAAGGGAGATTTAAATTTATTACTATTACCTAATTTAAATAACCTATTATATTAAATATAGTTATAGCACTCTGATAAATGGTGTATTCAATTTCCCAAAAGTAACCTGGATTATTTTGCTTACGGTTTGATCAAACCACCATGATAATGCAGGTCATATACCTTTCTCTCCTGATAATCTATCCATTCATAACCTGTAAATGACAAAACACTCCCCTCATTGGTATCGTTATAAATACCTAATTCGGTTTGATGAGTTGAGTCTCCAAGAAAATGACCCGATTCATACAGCAAGGCCAAACTTTCGACAATTACGTTACCCGCCTTCTCACCATCATAAATATCAGGAGATAGAATCTTGCCGTAGTAATTCATTGCCCAAACGGGCACATCATTAAAGTAAACAACTTCCTGCCCTAAAAAGTCTGTGCCACCAAAGTAGCTATCTAAATATTTAAATAAGCCAACTTGAAATTGGATATCCTGTGATCCAGGACGATATGACAAGCATTTAGGTGCCCGGCCTACATAAGAGTTAGCCTTCGCTTTAACGATAAAGTCGTATAGTTCTTGCTCCGTAAAACCCATCAGACAGCCCCTTTGAGATAAAGACTCTATGATAGCTGTATAAACGAACAGTATTTGCGAGTGAATTCATGATTTCCGCAAGAGTGAACTAAAGCAGCGAACACCTGAGATAAGATACAACAACAAAGAAATGAGCCCGTACACCAGCGCCATAACAGAACTGCCGAGCATAATGCTCCTTGATTGCACGCGAGGTTTTAGTATTCGTTTTGCGGCAAACCATCATTGATTTCGTAGTAATCCCCCTTTTCGGCAATAAAGATATGCTGTCCTAGATTTATCCCTGTTGGTGCATCAAATGCCCCAAGAGCAATACCAATCCAATGGTGTTTGTATGTATCTAGGGGATCAAAGAACAAAGAAGAACCACATTTTGCACAAAATCCACGCCTCACTTTTTCAGACGAGTGATACCAAGAAACTTTTTCTACCCCATCAATTGATAATGAATCACGTGGCACCTCGGCACTTGCCAAAAAGTGCCCTGTCCATTTTCGGCACTGGTTACAATGGCAAGCATCTGATGTTTCAAGATCACCAGTAAATTCGAACTTTACTGCACCACAAAGGCAGGATCCTTTAAGCATTTGAAACTCCATTTAGATGGTATTTTAGAATCACCTGATTACTTTGTTTAACTCACTTCGATATTAAATTTTAATTTTGCAAATCATCATCAAACTACATTGATGATCTTTGAATAATCATAAGATTTATAATGGTGAGAATACAGTTTATGAAAAGCCAGATTAATTAAGAGTTTTTATCTGGATTATTCATTCCGAGTGATTCACCACGAACAATCACCTGATACTCTTCCTCGTCAGGCTCACCTTCAGGTTTCAATTGTTGCTCCAACATTGCCGCCTCTAGGTAATCTAACAGTGCGTTGACTTGCCCGCTTCTAACTATGTGCTCAGGTGTTTCCATATCGAAGGCAGGAATTTGTTCATGCTCATACCAAGATTCGGCGTATTCTCTGCTACACAATCCTTTACTAACCATGAACGTTAATACCCTTTCGCGATTCTCAACACGATGCATATACTTCTCCTTTAAAGAGAGCTATAGAGTAATAATAGTTGCAATCAAATGCTAAAGACCATAACGCCCAAAATAAAACATACAAACAACACGCCTACCAAGTCCAACTGAACCAGCAAAAGGCTCCGTACTCGATTTGAGCTCCCTCTACAGTCAGCTCTGACCTTGGCTACAGTGATAAATCGTCAAGTAAATTAACCTCATGGACAGAAAATTACGAAGTTCCAACTGACAACCTGGATCTACAGTTTAAACTTCTGATTACGTATACTACCCCATTAAATTGATCCCAATACGGTAAAAGCTAAGATGATTATTTTCACCACTAACTTAGGCGATATCGAGATTGAACTGAATATGGATAAAGCTCCAGTCAGTTCAAAGAATTTTTTAAAGTATTGCCAAGATGGCTTCTATGACGGCACTATTTTTCACCGTGTGATAAAAGGCTTTATGATACAAGGCGGTGGCTTTACTGAAGACATGCAAGAAAAGCCAACACGTGATCCTATCGCCAATGAAGCCAATCGTGGCCTTAAAAATGTTATCGGCACGATAGCAATGGCGCGAACAGATGCTCCTCATTCTGCAACTGCACAATTTTTTATTAACTTAGCTGACAACGACTTCCTAGATCATACCGCAACCACCAACCTAGGCTGGGGCTACGCAGTCTTTGGCAAAGTCACCGCCGGTATGGATGTTGTTAACAAAATAGCTAAGGCTAAGACGACTTCAAAATTCGGCCATGACGACGTACCGTGCGATGCCATCATAGTTGAAAAAGTGACCATCAAATAATGTAATTTACCAGTGCCATTTTTTGAAGTGGCACTTTAGCTCTTAATGCCGAGTGAAAATCGTCACGTCTAACTCAGCAAACACACAGAGTTCCAAACCAAAACTGCGAAGAAAAGCGCATCACCTTGATTATTTTTTATGGTAAATAATTACTCGTATAACGTATATTCGTTGAAACCTACAATGCCCTTACTGCCTTTTCATCAGGCCAGCCCCTCCCTGCTCCTAAAGTAGTTTTATTCCAAATCCTTTCACAAGGTATGCCACAATACCAAAACAAACTATCGAAATCAGGGCACAAACAAACAGCGAAACCCAAAATGAATAACGTCCTATCAAGTATGGAAAAGCAAGGAACATTGGTAGCGTCGGTATTACATACCAGAACGTATAATAAGCGTGGTTTGCTAGCTTTTCCTGCCCTTGATCTTCTACGTACATCCAAATCAAAGCCAGAATAGTAACTGTTGGCAATGCGGCAACCAAAGCACCTATCTTATCACTTCGCTTTGCAACTTCTGATACCAGCACCACGATTGCGGCTGTGGTCAAATACTTCACAATAATCCATAGCATCGGCTTGTATTTCCTAGCTCCACCTTTTGCTAAATAGTATGGACTAACGCGAGCATGGATGTTGTGATCTTATGATGCTTCATACCGCATTAAGGTGTGCACCACGAAACGAGAAGGTACACTGAACCTCAATATAAAACCATCAAATGTAGCAAGCCTTTGTGACCATATTATGTTTCGATTTTAACAACTATAGCGTCAGGACACTGCTCTTTCAGCATAATTACTAATTTTTTGGCGGCTCCATTAGACACCCAAATATCTAGAGCATTATCTTCATAGCTAAATATTGAAATGCATTCATCTGCAGTATGAATCTCGAATTTTGCTAACAAAACTTTTGACACTTGAGACTTTTTAATCTTTACACCCTTTAGACCGAGAAGTCTTTCAAAATAGCGTCGTCTAATGAATAAGTACTCCCCTTCAGCTATAATCACTCGTTCTGGGTCATTTGACAATTTCAAAACCTTTGACAGAAACACTACTATTGAAATTAAAACTGTAACTAATAACATCAAGGTGACATGTTGTTGACTGCTTAAAAAATCTGTCATTTTTACCTCCATGATATAGGGTTATTAGTGATGTCAATTCACTGACTTTGTTACGCCTGATTCAAAATGAGTTATCATCTTAGTGCTGCTGGTAGTTTTGGTTATAAAATTGTAACTACCATTCGGAATAAGCATTTCCATTGTCATCACTGTATCCGATTCAGGCATGTATGTGTTCTCAATATCATAAAGCATTGTCCCGTATCCTGAACCCTTAACATTGATATACCCTGACTCAACTTCAAATTCCATTACTGCAAAATATGTAATGTCAAAGTAAGCAATATCAGCGTCAACTCTATTTAGAGTGTATTTCATATCCATATCAAAGGAAACTTGATCTCCAGAGTTCATTGGTATCACCATTGGAAGCTTCACCGAAATACTCTCACCGAGTCTTACAGTTTTATTATTAAGATCATTTAACTCTCCGGCCTGAGTAAATACCTTTTTTATAACCTCTTTAAGCTCTTCGGTAACATTTGCTCCTTCTGCAGACAGGAAGTTTATTTTCCCATTAGGTAATCCTTCTCCCTTTATTTTCAATCCTTCCAATGACACAGCACCAGATGTTTTTTCAATCATCTCTGATCCATTAACTGAATAATAGTTCCGATCTTTTAACACATAAGATTCTATGGGATATTTACCATCTTCACTTATTTCTCCTGTTGTTGCTGATTGAACTTTTACATTCTTACTTACAACCCTGACAGGAAATCGACCTACCACTTCTTCAGGTAATGTATCGATATCACCTTGTATACTCATTTCCACATCTGCAACAGTTTCAGTTTCAACTGTAGATTTAGTATTAGCTTTATAGCCAAAAGAAAAGTGGACTTGATCTTGAGCAAATATTGGAAACGATATTAAAAGCAGAAGAATATATTTCATGAAATACCTTTGATGATATAACTAGCAGGCCTAACGTCTGCTATAAGGTTTGTGAATGTTTAACTGAGCAAAACAATTACACGCCACAAACGGGAAGAATTAAAAAACTGACTATAACTACCATGTTCAGTATTTGTGGAGGGCAGAGAGTTCCGGAAGTAACCAAAAGACAAATATGAACCAAGTGCTGCAAATAATAGGCTTTTCAAAGCGAAGATATACTTATTCAATTTTCCGGCGCTAATTTCTGTTCGTTTAGCCCATAACGATTACTCTACAAGCTAAAGTCGCATACCTTCCCAGTTATCTGAGGTTAACGAAGCAGGTTTACGAGCTGAGTTCGTGTATCCAGCAATTGTCACTGACAACAAACGGTTAAGCAGCAAGATGGTGTGCCAGAACATGCTACCGCCCTTGGGTAATGTCCCCATATCCACACTGACAATATTGAACTCGTATAATATCAACCGAATGGATATAAAAATTGATTGAAGTCTAAAAAGTTAGACAGATATAACGCTTTTCCTACTTATAATTCATGAATAGGCCGAATTTCTTAAGCCAATTCCACGCATCATCGACATAACCAACTACTGCAGAGAGAAATTCAAATAGGTAATACCACTATTCTCATAAATATGCGATACGTATCACATGCAACATTTTGAAATGATCGCAGATATCACTTTATAACGACCAAATAACAGGTTTAATCTCTGCCGAAATTCACATCAGATAGAGATAAGAGCCAAAATGGTAGAAAAAGTAAGCATATTCAACCAACCGAAGCCGTTTAAGATGATCTTTTTTATCGAGTTATGGGAGCGCTTTGGTTACTACGGCCTGCAGGGCATACTTGCAGTCTACTTCGTCGAACAACTTGGATTTAGTCAACAAGATTCATTCGTCACTTTTGGCGCCTTTGCTGCCTTGGTATACGGACTGGTTTCTGTTGGTGGTTATGTTGGTGACCATATTCTTGGCACAAAGCGCACTATGGTGTTTGGTGCTATCGTCCTGGCTATCGGCTATTTCATGATGGGCTTTTCTATTCTACAGCCTAACTTCATCTTCTTTGCGCTAGGTGCTATTGCTGTTGGTAATGGCCTTTTCAAAGCAAATCCATCCAGCCTGCTCGCTAAATGTTATGAGGAAGGTGATAGCCGCCTAGATGGCGCTTTTACTCTCTACTACATGTCGATCAATATCGGCTCTTTGATCTCGCTTTCTCTAAGCCCTGTGATTGCAGCAAGTTTTGGCTATGCGACGGCATTCGTCATTTGTGGACTAGGTCTGCTTGCAAGCCTTATTAGCTACTTTGTATTGCGTCAAACGGTACAAGGTATTGGCTCTCAGCCTGATTCTGAGCCACTGAAAATGTCATACCTTGCAATGATTGTTGGCGGAACAATCCTCTCAACACTAGGATGCGCATGGTTACTACAGAACATCATGATGGCGAACCTTGTGCTTGGTCTCATTGGTGTCGGTGTAGTCACTATCTTTATGAAGGAAACCTTCAAGGCGACAGGTGCGGCGCGCAAGAAGATGATCGTCGCATTTGTATTGATGCTGCAGGCAATCGTGTTCTATGTACTTTACGCACAAATGCCAACATCACTTAACTTCTTCGCGATTTATAACGTTCGCACCGAGCTGTTTGGATTCAATATCAACCCTGTAAGTCTGCAGGCTCTGAACCCATTCTGGGTGGTGTTGTGTAGTCCAATCCTGGCATACCTGTACACCTACTACGGAAGCCGTGGTCGTGACCTTTCGATGCCTGGCAAGTTTACCGTAGGAATGTTTATGTGTGCATTCGGTTTCTTGTCTGTTGCCGCAGCAGGCCTGATGTTTGCTGATAGCACCGGTATGGTATCAGTATGGTGGATGGTATTGGTTTACCTATTCCAAAGCTTGGGTGAATTACTAATTAGTGGCCTTGGCCTTGCCATGGTGGCAAGTCTGGTTCCTCAGCGCTTGATGGGCTTCACCATGGGTGCATGGTTCCTGACTCAGGCTGCATCATTCATTATTGGTGGTTACGTGGCTTCGTTCAGTGCCGTTCCAGAAAACGTCACTGATCCACTGCAAACCCTGCCATTATATACTGAGGTATTCCAGAACATTGGTATAGTTACATTGGGCGTAGCAATCC
This sequence comes from Photobacterium obscurum, assembly GCF_026191635.1. GTDB lineage: Bacteria > Pseudomonadota > Gammaproteobacteria > Enterobacterales > Vibrionaceae > Photobacterium > Photobacterium obscurum. The sequence continues at coordinate 405,646 of NZ_JAKRRW010000004.1, read as the reverse complement.
TGATGGCAGTTACCGCCCCTCTTCTGAACAAAATGATGAAGGCTGAAGATAATACGGTGAAAGGTGAGCTTGCTCAGCACTAATCACGACTGGTAGATAACATCCAAATTAAGCCCAACAGATGCATACATTATTTGTTGGGCTTTCGTTTAGACAGCGCCGTTTGAATTCATCAGTTTGCTATTACAACCTAGCTGCCAGCCTCAAACGCCGGTGCTCTCTGCTTTATCAAACGCATCTGTCGGTGTGCCCTGATGATATTTCATTTGCCACTGGCCATTATTGTTAAACCAAAGGGATGTTCGCTTCGCATGTCGACTTAAGGTGCCATTTTCATCCATTCGCGCTTCCCTATAAATGAGCTGAAAGAAATCAGGCGCTAGTTCAATATATTCATAATCTTGCGACCAGATTACAAACGATGATGGTTCTTCGACCAGTAACTCATCAAGGATAGTTTGGTAATTATACGTTTCGCCAGAGTAACCAATTTCTATAAACGAATCGTGAAGTAAGGTTTTAAGCTGGTTTGGGTCTGTTCTGACTTCGAACTGATGTAAAGCTTCTTCTAATTCCCGCAGAATTTTCAATTTATCCTCCCTAATTTTCAATCGCTTAGCGTATTTAAAATACTACACAAAAGGAGGAATAGTACCAATCAAGATAAGTAAATGTTCATAAAATTGCCCAGGAAAAATGATCAAATACTGATGTTGATTGGTATCTGCACATCACTTCATTTTCTTTGTTGTGCCAAGGCTTTTCCGCCCCAGACATAGACATAATGGCCGCCACTGATGAAAGCCATCAATATCAGCAACCACAGTCCTAGCTGGATACTGAATGCAGGGAATACGTGGTAGACCTGGTTCGTTATTAGCATCAAGGCAAAAACAATTTGGACAAGCGTACTGCTCTTCCCCCAGAAACTTGGTGCCATATCATAACGTCCAAACAGGCAATGATACGTAATTGCGCCGGTAACAATAACCACATCCCTTGCAATAACAATCACTGTAACCCACCAAGGGATCAATCCAACCATCGCAAATGCAACGTAAGCACTAACCAACATCACTTTATCAGAAAGTGGATCGGCAATAGCGCCAAAACGGCTCAACACATCCCATTTACGAGCAAGCCAACCATCGAGGCCATCACTAATCCCGGCAATAAATGTCAGCCACAAAACAAGCGAGTATTTTTCATTCAGGATCAGCAAAAAGATAGGCGCCGCCAATAGTATACGTAATGTCGTTAAAGCATTGGGAATAAGCTTAATTACAGCATGGGTCATAACTCGTTAACTATCCGCCGGTACGTACTATTTCAGGTCATATCTTATTCAAGTGTAAACCTAAATATGGTTTTCGACTGGCGTAATAAAGATCTATTGGCAGCACAGTTTTGAGATTAGCAAACAGAGATATGCGAGTAGGCGCTCGATACTTTTGAAGGGGCAATACTAATATCGCTGATATCGTTCTTTATATCAGCTAAAAGTTACCCCAAATCCATCGTTCACTTGATTTGGGGTAACCCGATCGTCGCTAGAGAAAAGGTCTAGTGACTGAGGATTAAGCGCGGCTCATGAACTTATGTTCAGCGGTGTTGATCTTGATCTTTTCGCCGCTAGCAATGTATTCAGGAACTTGAACGACTAGGCCTGTTGTTAGAGTCGCAGGCTTAGTACGAGCACTTGCAGATGCCCCTTTGATTGATGGATCGGTTTCAACAATCACTAGATCAACCGTTGCAGGAAGTTCGATAGCGACCGGAGCACCATCAACAGTCAGAACTTGAATACCTTTCGTCTCTTCAGTGATGAAAAGTAGTTCTTCTTCAATTGACTCTTTATTGAAGTTGTATGGCGTATAGTCTTCATCATCCATGAAGACATATTCGTCACCATCAATGTAAGAGAAAGACGCTTGGTGACGGCTAAAATCAGCAAGATTGATCATCTCATCAGCTTTGAAGCTCTCATCCGCCTTCGCACCTGTTGCTACATCATAAAGACGCATTCTGTATAGGCTTGCTCCAGCACGGCCACTTGGAGTTAGCTTGCTAATTTCCTTAACAAGATACACCTTACCGTTATGTTCGATAGCTGCAAACTTCTTAATTTCACTTGCCTTTGGCATGATTGTAATCCCAAAAATTAATTGTGATGAGAAATTAGCATGAACTGAATTTTAGGCAAGTACTATAAGAAAGAAGTGCTGATTTATTGAACGTTTTAATCACTAGAATGCCCCTAAACTGCAACTAAGATCTCGCATGCAACTTCATGTTCTGTTTGATAGTCAAACATAAATCATTCTTATGAACATGATGAATAACACAGAAGATGATCTGGAAGAAGAATTTCAAACCTGCTTCAAATCAAATCTTATGTGAAATTTAAGCACAAAGTGCTCACCTCGCCGACTCCCCCAAATAACTGCCATTCGATCAGCTACTATTAAAAGAAGGAGTGGATTGATTGAGGGATTAAGTATGGCTGTCTTTAACGAAAAAATGCTCTTAAGGGGAAAGGCTGAAGAGGATCTCTATTTTGCCGAGCTAGACCGTAAGCTGATAGAAGCTCTACACGAAAAGCAAGCCAAAGAACGAGAGCAAGAAGAAGGTGCACGCAGCCTAGGCAGTAGTTCGTTTAGCGATAATAGCGACGCCCAAAAATAACTACATCAGCGCTGATGACGTATGCTTGTTAATACAGGTAAAGGCTCCCCTGTCCTGATTTTGTATACAAACCACCTTCTTACTTATCCCGTAATGCAAAGATATTAGCTGGCCTTATCCGTCCAATGATGTAACAACTGACCAGATCGGGTTGCCATGTATTTTCCTTCCGCAACCTTCCTACTGCCATTTATCCATAGTCCGTGTAAACCACTGGCATAGGCTTCAGGCTGTTCAACGGTTGAGTGATCGGTAAACTCGGAGCCAAACACACTGATATCGGCATAGTAACCAGGGGCAATTCTTCCGCGGCGGTGAAGCGCAAAAGTCTCTGCGCTTAGATTAGTCATCTTACGAATGGCCTGCTCAATCGGTAGCAGCTGTTGCCGCCTGACAAATTGGTTAAGGATGCGCGGAAATGTCCCGCTCACCCTTGGGTGAAGTCGCCCACCGAAAATAGTATCCGTACCTACCATCCCACGCGGATGCTGAAAAATTCGCTCCACCAGCGCCTCATCCATAAAATAATCGATCATTCGTACATTACCGCGCTCGCTGATCAGCAGGTCAAGGACGAAATCAACCGGGTGCTGATCTGTCCGCTGAGCGCATTCGGTTATCGAACGTCCCAACCATCGTCGCGCAGATTGACTTTCTACTTCGCAAATCAGGATATTCTCCCACCCAACCAGTGCGGGCAAATTATCCCATGGTTCACCAGCCTGAGGTAAAATGCGTTCTGCAAACCAGTCCCTTACCTGCTTCCTTATAGGCTGAGTCTGTAATGCTTTCATCAGAGCATCAGGCGCATATTCACGAATAAGAGCCGGCGGTAAAATCGAAAAAAGTGTCGTACTGCCATAATGATACGGGTACTGATCGAAGGTGAGGCCATAGCGGTCGATGAGTGAGAGTAAAGGTTCTAACTTGATTGCATTACGACGCCCAATCAGCTTCAGGTGGGATATATGCAGCTGACACCCTGCCTGCTGCGACAGTGCAATCATCTCCTTCACCGCTTCTAAGATCTCATCACTTTCGCTACGCACATGCACAACCAAAGGTTTGCGGTGTTGTGCCGCGACTTTAGCGACCGCCAATAACTCTTTCTTATCGCTAAATAGTGCCGGATGGTAAATCAACCCCATGCTGACACCACGGGCACCCGCGGCCAGTGTCTCATCCGTCAGTCTAGCCAGTCTGGTTCGCTGCTCTGCATTCATGGGTATGCTGTTGTTGCCACAGATCTGGTATCGCAACAGGCCATGCGGAACAAAAGCGGACAGATTAACTTCCAACCCACGCTGCTCGAGGGCAGCACCGAAACTTGGGTAATCATCCCATGTCCAATCAATTGGCGGGTTGCCGATAATAAGCCGATCCCTGACTTCCCGTTGGAGTGCTTTGGGGAGCGGGGCAACACCAAGGCCACACAATCCCACCAGCTCGGTGGTTATCCCTTGCAGTATTTTGGGCTTAAAACCCTGTGGTATAAATGTTGCTAAATCGGCATGGCTGTGCACATCAATAAATCCGGGAGTAACAAATGCGCCTTTTGCGTCAATCACCTCATCAACTGCAGCTGATATAGTCGGAGCGACCTCCGCAATCATCTGTCCGTCAATCAAAACATCACCGCCAAAAGCAGCACAGCCGCTTCCGTCAATGACTGTTGCATTTTTTATTAACTGGCGCATGTTCTACTCCATCAGCAAACGATTACCACCGCCTTCCAAAGGCGTGTTTGAACATTTTATACCTCATCCCCCATAAGCAACAGCTTGATATTCACAATTAAAATCAATTGCCAAGTGATTGAGGTCTATAGGCGGCTGTAAATAACAGGCACCTAATTTACAAGATGAATTTAGAAGGTTGGATTCGCCCCATTCTAGAGAATTAGAATGAAGAGATTGAGTAGGAGGACACGATTGGTTGGCAATGAAAAGCCCATCAGAAATGGGCTTACGGCTTCAGCTTGCTGACTACTATAGCTTACTTACCAGTTAGCCATACGGCGGTTGGCTTGGTGATTACTAAACTCTTCGGCATCAATCAAATTATCATGATTTGCATCGATGACGTCGAATTTGTTCACTTGATTCAGGTTCTTCATCATACGTCCCTCTGCAGCGCGTTCGCTAATCCGCTGTTGACGGAACTGTTCAAACTCTGCAGGGCTGATGGTTTCATCCTGATTCTGGTCTATTTCGTTGAACTGGGGCATATTACTGCTAAATGGCATCCCTTTGTTCATCGCCGCCAAACTTGTCGCTGATATTAAGCAAAGACCAATAGCCGCAACGAGGGTAATTTTCGAGTTCATCATGGTAGCCTCCTTTGCTCTTGCTCACCACAATGATACTACTTTATAGGTATGCCAGTGTCAGTCTGTGTAATGTTTTGTAAAACCAAACAAGTAAAAAACCACCCCGTCAAACGGAGTGGTTTTAGATAGCAATCACTCACTTATCAATGCAAGCAAGCACTAATGAGCCAGTATTCGCAGCTAATTAAGGACGTATGGTGCTAAAATCCGTAAACCGGCTGGTATATAGCGCTCCTTCCGGCTTTTCTTCATTGTCGTCCAGTGTAACAAGAGTTGGCGTACTGGACGATGCATCAATCGCGTTAATTGTTCGATCATGATTCACAGTAAAGAGCACGTCGTTAGCAAAACCATTAGGTTCCTGCCAATACCAAACTTGGGTATTGGGTGCAAAGTCAGCGTAGCAGTTTGAACTCAGTGACAAGGTCCCACCAGAAGTATCCAAACACTGCTCGATATTGGCAACGCTGCGGTATCGTTTTTCCTGATCATATACGAAGGACTGGGATTTAGAACCATCAATGCAGTCACGGAATCCAAGTGTACTACCATTAAGCACGGTCAGGCACTGTGCGGAATCCTGACTCAGGTACGTCGATTTGATCGTGACCGAATCCGCCCCCAGGAACCAAGGACTGTTCCAGTCAACCGTCACATTAAACTGATCTGTATATGATAGTTTTTCAAAATCCCTAGACTCTTTCCAATCGGGATCAGCGCTAGTGTTCGAAGTCCAAAGCTGACTACCCGATGCATAACGTCGACCAATAACCCAGTTGTTGTGGCCAAATAGCGCCAGGCTATCTACCGTCGTTTTAACTCTAATATCAGAGGTTCCGGAAATACCTTCTCTGCCGGCAATTTTCGCAACAAAATCCGGGCGTAAACCACTTACTGCCAATGGATTATTGGCTCTCAGCTTATCAAAGTCCCAAGGATTACCACGACGTTCGTCATAATCCCAGCACCAGCCGTCAGCCGTCCCCAAGTTACAGAAACCGTTTACTGCAGAAACTGACGAGCCGTATTTGTTGTTCACATACTTAATGTTATAGCCGTCACTATTAGTTTTGGTGACCAGGCCAAATTCTTTCTTATTGGTGATGCTATATTTGTCGGTAAACTTATATTCGATATCTTTGATCGGGATCTTCGGAGAAAAACCAAGGCCAACTTTAATGCTGGTGCTGGTTTCTTTTTCAATTTTTGATTCCACTTGATCCTGCATCCTTGGATACAAGTCATTCAGATAAATTTGGCCTGATGATAACTTGGCTTTGTCATTCACTTTAATATCGACATCGACAGCATCAAGATACTCATTATAAACATAACTAGTATTACTGTTATGGTACCAACGGCGGTAGATATCAGACCAACTGCCTTCCATACCCATATCAACGCCTGAGCCTTCGGCAAGAACAATTTCTACATACTTATCTTTGTCGCCAGAACCGGCATAAAATGGGGATTTGCTATAGAAACGAACCTTATATTTTAAGGTTACATTGCCTTTATTCTTTCTTTCGACATTAAAGCGCCTATGTAGAATAAACTCCATGACACTGCCATTCTCTTGGGATGTCGAGCGCCTAACCCGGCTCACCTGACTTAAGTCATTGACAAGACTAGAAAGCATGTAGTCAACATCAGGCGTATCCAATAAGTATATTTGCCTTTTTTTGAGGTTGTTGGGTTTGGTGACTAATACTGTTTCACTTTCTACCCCTAAGCCCAACAATTTCGCAGTGAATAATTTTCTATCTTCTTTGCTGACGTCACTTAGATTCAACACATAATAATTACAATCTTTGGGAAGATTATTCACAACGCCATATAAATGACACTGTTGCTGATAAAATGGTGTTGTAGATTGGATAATATCTGAGATGGGATCGTTCTGCTGCAAATTGGATGAATAACTCAATGGACTTAACGCCATCAAACTCATACCGACAAGCGGGTATAATATTTTACTCATGTCATTTCCCGTTTTTTTATTGCTTATTAATTGAAATGATGTTTCGAGCGCATTCTATTCTTATGGGCAATAGCCAACCATATCGAATTTAAATATTTGAGTCCTTGAGTTAAAAATTAATCGTTTTTTCAACACATCGCGTCGATTTAATTTCTGTTTTATAAAATAAGGGATATACCCTAGGATCTATCCCTAGTTACTTTCAGAAGCAGAGTTCAGAGTGACCCCAGCCATCAAATCACCACAATTTTGCTAGGCTCAAAGTCAGCATTAAGCTGGTGCGGCCAGTATCCCCTAGGGTTACATAGCACACGGGTATGGTGAACTTGGAAATCAACACTATAGTGGAGATGGCCATGAAACCAAGCCGTGATCTCATGCTTCACCATAATATGTTCCAGATCGCTCGCATAGGCAGGGGCCAAATAATGATCGCGGAAAGATTGAGCGAGACAGCGCGGGCTTGGGGCATGGTGAGTTACCACCACTGTCTTACCAATGTATGGTTTGCCAAGCTCCGCTTCCAAAAAGTCGATAGCTGCAATGTGCTTTTCCAGCGCGTCGCTGGGTGTAAAAGCCCGGAATGTCGGCTCCACACAAACCTGACGGTGGTCATTTAGCCCAGCTGCGGCACAGATCATTGATTCATCATGACTACCAAAGAGATCGTAGTCAGTAAACAGTGTTGCTCCTAAAAAACGCGCGCCGAAAGCTTCTATCGACTCACATTCCAGGAAATGAACATGTGTTCCTCGCGTTGCATTACGCCAGCTTCGTATGCATTTCTGCCATGTTGACTGGTATGGCTCGTGGTTGCCTGCCACCACAATGGTAAATTTATTGCGGGTTTGGCTAAGCACCCAGTCGATATAACGAACATCACACCTCACCCCAATATCACCGGCAAGTACAATCACATCAGCGTCTGTCTGCGGAATCGAGTAATCCGCAGGCTCCGGCATAAACTCTAAATGTAAATCAGACTGATACTGGACACGCATACTTGGCCTTTTCGCAAATTATCTCCAAGCCAATTACACCTTGGATAATTTAAGATTAATCCAGCCAAAATCGACCTGCACACCTTTCTCCTTTCGCTTTGTTCAGTATTTTCAAAACCACTTACAAAAGTTACAAAAGCCTTAGATAGTTACATAAACAGACCACTCAACATACCTCCCCGAAAGTGTTGTTAGACTACGCAAAAATCAAAACAACCCTACAAAATAGGTGAACCATGTTTTCCAACGACGCGATGACACAAAGCGACAAGCGCATGATTAACGTCATTTTTGCGCTCTCTGCCGCCGTTATTCTTTTTGCGACGGTACAGAATGAAATCCCAACAGGTATCATTGGTGCGATCGGCGTAATGGCCGTTGTCGGCTATATCCTTAACGTGGCTGGCGACAAAACCCCTATCGTTAACCAATTCTTTGGTGGCGGTGCCATTGTTATCATTTTCGGCTCTTCCTACATTTTCCACAGTGGCATCATTCCCCATGAAACAGCCGACACCATCACCACGTTTGTAAAAGGTGGCGGCTTCCTATCCTTCTTTATCGCCAGCTTGGTTACCGGTTCAATTCTGGGCATGGACACCAATGTTCTGAAAAAAGCGGCATTGAAATACATTCCGGTTATTCTCGGTGGTGTTGCCTGTGCCTTCCTGTTTACCGGACTGGTTGGCAGCGTGCTGGGTCACGGCTTCTTTGATTCGGTCATGCTTATTTCGCTGCCGATCATGGGCGGCGGCATGGGAGCAGGTGCCGTACCACTGGTAGAGATTATGTCGGGTAACACAGGCATGTCTGCAGAAATGCTACTTTCAAAAATGGTACCGGCACTGGCTATTGGTAATGCCATCGCTATCGTAATGGCTGGTCTGCTCGACAAACTGGGGAAGTTCTACCCTTCTTTGACAGGCAACGGCAAACTGATGCGTGGCAGTGAACAACAGCAGGATACCCAGCAGCAAGAGCAGCCGACCTCGATTAACGTTCTGGGTGTAGGTGCTTTGCTTGCTATCACCATGTTCTTCGTAGGTACTATGCTCAGCAACATCATTAGCATGCACACCTACGCACTAATGATCATCTTCGTGGCCGTTGTAAAGGTCACCGGCTTCATGCCTCGCGAACTAGAAAAAGCCGCACATGCCTGGTACAAATTCGTGGTTGATAACCTAACACCCGCTTTGCTTGTCGGCATCGGTGTTGCGTATACCGATCTAAACCAGATCATTGCGTCATTGAACTTGGTTTACTTTCTTTTGGTATTCGCAACTGTGCTAGGCGCAATTATTGGAGCCGGTATTGTTGGCCGATTAATGGGCTTCCACCCAATTGAAGCTGCAATCACTGCGGGGCTATGTATGGCAAATATGGGCGGTACAGGTGATGTTGCCGTGCTAGCGGCGAGTAAGCGAATGGAACTAATGCCATTTGCCCAGATCTCGTCACGGATCGGCGGCGCCTTTATGCTGATCCTCGCCACCTTGATCATCGAACTGCTCAAGTAACCCCACCTATCGCCCATGAGCTGGCGGAAAAGCCGTCAGCTCGTACTATATACCCAAGCTACTTTGGGGGACACAGACATAACAATACATCCATCACTGTATATCTTCAGTTATACTCCTCCCCTCACAACCCAAGCCGTCGAATAATAATCATGAAACTTAAGAGTTATCTGGCCTTAACCACGGTTGCGACCACCTCTTCTATCGTTATCGCCGTCACTACTGCCATTTTTTTCTTGCTGCAAAATTCGCATATCGAAGGCATTCAAGCCCGAGGTTTAGAGCTAGCACGGGTTGTCGCGCATGATCCCGTGGTTATTAACGCCGTTAATGCCAAAAACAATCAACAAAGCTTCGATCTGCAGAGTTACGTCGAAGATATTCGGATACGTACCGATGCCTCCTACATGGTCGTGGTCGACAAGAATGCTATGCGCCTCACCCACCCAAATCCTGAAAAGATCGGCAAGCACTTCATTGGTGACGATATCAAACCCGCCCTTGAACGAGGTACAGAGTTCAGTAGCGTAGCATCCGGCTCACTTGGCAAGGCTATCCGCAATTTTTCTCCAATCTTCTTGGACGACGAGATCATCGGCGCAGTCAGCATCGGCTACCTCTCGGATAAAATGACCGACATCTTGTATCAGCAATATGGTCATATCGGCCTACTGGTTGGGATCGTCTATTTATTGGGAATCGGTATTACCGGTGCCTTTGTCTTCAAAATGAAACGAACCTTCCTCGATTACGAGCCCGAGTTTATCGTCAACAAATTTCGCGAGCATGAAATGATCCTGGACAGTATTCGCGACGCGATTATTGCCGTTGATAACAACATGAACATCACCGCCATAAATAACAGTGCCATCAAGATGCTGTCGATGGGGGTTCTGGGGCGCTACGACTATGTCAGCCAACCGTTATCACGCTACTCCACCCCGTTAAGCCACTTGGTATTGGCAAACCGCGGAGCATTCCACCAGGACGAGTTCACTATCGGCAAGCTCAAATACAAAGCCAATGTATACCCGATCAATAGTCCAAAAGGATCACTCGGCCATGTGATCGTATTCTTCGCCAACCTTGAGCAAAATGAATTAGAACGCGAGGTCACCTACCTCAAGAATTACGCAGAATTGCTACGCAGCAAAACCCATGAGTATTCCAATAAGCTCAATGTTCTGTCGGGCATGCTGCAAGTCGGGAAGTACGACGAAGCCATTGACTTCATCCAGCAAGAGACAGATCGCTACCAGTCGATTATTCGCAGTATCGTTCTGTCGGTCACTGACAGTGCGGTTGCCGGCCTGTTGCTGGCAAAATTCAATAAAGCCTCGGAGGTTGGCGTCAAGTTCACCATTGATATCGATACCAACTTATCGAGTTACGAAAAGAACATCTCGGAAAAGTTTGTCACCATTCTCGGCAACCTGATCGACAATGCCCTGCTCGCGTCATGGCAAAATAGAGAGAACGCAGCTCCTGAGATACAGGTCTATTTAAGTGACCGCAGCCATCATATTATTTTGGAGATCCAAGACAGCGGCGCTGGTGTACCTCAGGATATTACCGATCGTATCTTAGAGTTCGGCGTAAGCTCCAAAGACGATACCGAACAGAACGGCATTGGTCTGTACTTGGTCAAACAGCTTGTTGATTACTTTAATGGTAGTATCGACTGGGAACGTACCGAGCAGAACACCACGCTATTTAGCATTTACCTAGATAAAAATGAAATCGCCCATGATGACTAAAACCACAGTCATGCTTATTGAAGATGACATTCGAGCCAGCTATACACTTGAATCAACCATCAACCAACACCCTGACTTCACGGTGGTTGCAGCCAGCGAAAGTTGTGCCGATGCCCTATTGCACTACGAGGCCTACAAACCGTCACTGATCTTTGTCGATATTACCCTGCCCGACGGCAACGGAATTGATGTCATTCGCCAGCTACGAGAGCAACATGCAGATTGCGACTTCATCATGACGACCGCGGAGCGTGAAACGGCGACCGTCGAAAAAGCCGTCCAGCTGGGCGTGGCGGATTACCTTGTCAAACCAATCCGCATGTCGCGGGTGAATCAGGCCCTAGAAGACTACAAGCAATATAAACAGACGCTGTCACGCGCGACAACAGTGGATCAAAATGATATCGACCAACTGTTTCGCAAAGCGCCTGTCAAGCAGTTACGCCAGACTCCCAAGGGCATTGATGCCACCACTCTCGCTTCGCTAAAGTCCATATTGCGCAATGAAAAACTGCATGATTTCTCTGCCGATGATATTGGCGAGCGCATGAATGTCAGCCGTATTACCGCCAGACGCTATCTGGAGTTCTTGGAATCAGAAGGCATGATCCGCCTGGTGCTTAATTACAAGACCGGCGGTCGTCCTCGCCGCCTGTATCAGATGGTCGAATGATGCCTAAGTGATCGCCCAATAATGAAAAAGCCTCATATACTGCCACTAGCATTAGAACACTTATGAGGCTTTTTTATGAACAGTATTTTGCGGTTGGCTGCTAAGCCGTTATTGCTTCGCGGTATCCACGTAGTATCCGATTTTCAGCAATGCTCGAGAGAATGAACATCATGACATAGCCCATACCAAGGGCGACAATAATGGCCACCACATTAGTCGTAAACACCGCCAGCAAATAATACGCCGCCACCAAGGTAACAATGCCGCTAATGCGAATAATCAGGCTTTGCGTAAAATGGCCGTGTGCTTTGATATACGCCAACTGGTAAGCGTTGAGCATCATAAATACAAAAAATATCGAGAAGTGGAACAACACCGGCACCGCGCCAATATACTCTGGCGGGAAAACCCACATCACGATTTGTTCTCCGCCTATCAGCATAGTTAGGAAGAACACCGCCCCGACGATAAAAGCCAGCCTGAATACCCAGCGACGAATAGAGCGAACCTGCTCATGCTGCTCTTTTCGTACACATACAGCCAGCTCTGGCAATACAAAACGGTAGATCGGGAACACAAACAGCATGGTCAGATAAGTAAATACCGGTCTTACAATGACCTGGAAATCACCCAGCTCATCGATACTAAAATGGCTAATCGTAAGCAGTACAGTAATGTATATCATCAAGATACTGGCTCCGGCTTCCAGCGAGGCCGTAAAGCTCTTCTTTACGTAACTGATAAGTGTGGGATCTAAGTGCACGGCAGCCAACGGACGGGTCGCTATCTCTTTGCGTCGGTGTACATACATGTATATAGCCACACCCAAAGACGACAGGCTCATGCTATAAAACAACGATGAGAGCGCATCCAGCCGAAGTAGGTAATAGCACATTAAGAACAGCAGCACATTGCTTAACGGTTCGAGCCAAGTGACCCTGTTGGAAATACTGTAGAGGCGGTACATAGCTACCAGGTTAGTGAAATATACCTTGAGTCCCATGCTAAAGATTATTCCGACCAGCTGCAGATAGCTAACATTGATATGTAATTCGTGCTTGATATAGGGGAGCACCAACCCCCAGGTGATCAGCACCATGATAATCAAGCAAAAGCGAAATATATTAATGATATCGTTATCGTTTTGAGTCTGGCTGTAGCTCACCACCATTGATGATCGAAAACCCGTCATCAGAATCAGTGACAGCGAAATAATATCCACCACACTGTTGAACAGCGCCAGATCCCCTTTAGGCACCCACTGTGCCAGCCAAATTTTGAATAGAAAACCAACTGAGATACTGGCGAGTGTTGCCCAAATGCCCGTAATAAATGCTTTTTTAAGACGTGGAAGCGCATCATTTTGCGGCACTCCCTGGGCTGAATTCATTTTCATAAAGCAGACAATATTATTAACGATGGCGGCATGTTACTTGATTCGCTCAATTAGATCTCATCGAAATACTGAGCAAAATAGGAAAATTAGTCTTCCATTGCTCAGACCTAACTATACTTATCAACTGGTACGATGTGTCACCTTAATGGTTACCAAACCGCTTGTTAAAAATAAGGGCTGGTTATTACACAAAAGGAGTGAAACATGACGGAGTCTGTAATACGGTCTAATCAGTTGGTCAAAAGAACATTGGATGAACTGCCCCAGCCCAAAGGATGGCCGTTGCTTGGCAATTTCCGGCAACTAAAGTCAAGCAAGATACACCAGATACTGGAAAAGTGGAGTCTGGAGTATGACGATATTTTTAGGATAAATCTTGCCGGTAAGGTGTTTGTGGTGATATCGGATCCCGTGATGGTCAAAGACCTATTGCGCCGCCGGCCGAAATCTATTAATCGTTCCAAAAATCTAGAACAAGTATTCAAAGAGCTCGGTATTCACGGCGTACTTTCTGCTAATGGCGAGAGTTGGAAGCGACAGCGCAAGCTCATCATGCCTTCATTTAGCAAGAAAAGCCTGATTTCCTTTTTCCCTTTGCTAGAACAAACAACCAAAAGGCTTCACCGCCGCCTGCTTCAACAAACTCAGCAAGATCACAATATCGCCATTCATGATGACCTACGCCGATTTACCGTCGATATCACCACATCACTGGTGTTCGGGCATGACACACGTCTTCTGGAAAGTGATGGCGATGGACTCCAGAAACACCTCGAAGTCATTTTTCCACAACTAAACAGCCGAACCAAAATGCCCTTCCCCTACTGGCAGTACTTTAAGTTGAAACAAGATCGGGAATTAGACAAAGCGTTGGTGGAAGTAAAAAACTATGCATTTGAAATCGTTGCACAAACCCGAGAAGAGCTGCAGAAAAAACCTCATCTCGTCGAAGCGCCAGAAAACATCTTACAGGCCATGGTGCTGGCCTCTGATGACGACAATGATCGCCTGACCAATGAAGAACTGTTTGCCAACATTCTGACACTCTTGCTCGCAGGCGAAGATACAACTTCGAACCTTATTGCCTGGATGCTGTATTTTCTCAGCCAGAGGCCAGATGTGCAGCATCAAATTAACGAGGAAGTCGACAAGGTTAAATCCCTGCATAACGGGCACATCACGGTTCAGGCACTTGATGAACTAACGTATCTCGAAGCCGCAGCACGAGAAACCCTACGGCTGAAATCAACAGCCCCTATGATCTCGGGGGAAACAGCAGACCAACTGACGCTAACCGATGGCACAGAACTACCTGCAGGCACTGGCCTGTTTTTATTGACCCGACTCGGTGGACTCGACGAGACGCGCTTTATAAATGCACAGCAATTTATACCCGAGCGCTGGTTAGAGCAGGCGGTGGCAACTGAAGCTTGCCCACATAAAGCGACAACGCATTTTCCCTTTGGCGGAGGAGCTCGCCATTGCCCCGGAGAGTCACTTGCTTTTATGGAGGTAAAAATGGTTATCGCTATGCTCTGTCAGCACTTTGATATTTCCCCCCCAGAACTGGAGGTTGTTGTCGAAGAAGAGTTTGCCATCACTATGCGGCCAAAGAACCTGATGGTTTGTCTGAGCCCCAAGCGTAATAACGATGCCGCCCCCTAGAGCAGTACACAATCCTAAAATTTCACCGCACATAAGTGCGGTGAAAATATAATCAAGATTATGCCAGCTAGTCTTTAAAAATCGAAGTTTACACCAGCAAACAGACCATCCGTCTTAGCATCCAGATCAACACTTAAGTCATCAAAATCTTCTAAATCAAGTTGGTGAACTCGATAGCCCGCCTGAAGTTCAAGATCAAAAGCATAAAGGCCAATCGAATATTGAATACCTACAGACGCATCAATCAAGTTATTGTCGCCATATCCAATACCAGAGCCCTTTGCAAACACAAACAACGGCGTCATAGGGATACCCACTTCCGCTGCCGCATATAAGTGAGGAACAAAACCGCTAAAATCTTCAGATATAACAACGTTTAGTTCACCATCGGTAAATTCTGTAATACCGACGCCCGCATCGACCGACACTAAATCATTGTCCAAAAACTCATAATACAGGGTGTAATCACGCTTAGTATATGAATAGTCATCATTATCGACAGAAGACTGACCTAGTTTAAAGTTTGGAATAAGAGGCAAAATGTGCTCAAGAGAAGCTTCAAAAGTGTAACTAGTGTCATCACCATCCACTTCAGAACCTGCAAAATTATGTGTTTGTTGCCACATATTAACTTCAACATCCCCGCCCAACACCACGTCAGCGGAAGCCATAAACGGAGCCGTAGTTAATAATGCTGCTAACACTGTTTTCTTCACTTTCATTGTCCTTAACTGTTTAAAATATCATTCTCGTGAGATCTGGATCATGAGGCAAAATTACGCCATCACAATGCATTCACGGCGACTATATACTTACAGCGACCATATCACCATAATTATCAATAGCTGAGAGTATTGGTAGTACCAGCGCCGTATTCGCGCAGCGAGAGCTATCATAAACAGGAAGATTGATAAGCCATTGATACTAAGAACAGCGTGAGAAAGCAGCACCGAATCAGTCAGCTGAATATCACGAAACTAGCAGGATTAAACGGGTTCAGAAATAATAGGCAAGCTCAAGCTTCAGATGATCATCATCACTCAAACTATATATAGGATCGCTTTTCGGTAGGTCTTGGAAAGTACGTAATTCCAGCTCAACCTTCCACTGGTCACTAAGGCGTCTGCTGGCTTCAATCTGAAAGATTTTTGCCGGATTCTCCAGGTCCTGCAGCCAGCCGGCCAGCAAGGTGGAATCATTGAGATCATTGACAGCCCACCGCAGGCCGATAACCACATCATTCTGAAACGGTGTTGTTGCACGGTTGCCTCGGCTGTCATAAACATATTCGGTAATGACACCGAGATCCATCGCAGTGTCGACAATACCGACAAAGGTGTATTCAAAGCCTCCCGCTACCGCAGTATAGCCATCTCCCTGTCCATTTCGATACAGTGCCTCCAGTTTCCACAGCCACTCACCAGCCACCAACTGTATGTCTGTTCCAATTTGATTAATCTGTTCATAAAATGGAATTAGCACCAGCTGGCCACCACTATCGCTTAGTGGTAGCAAAGTCGGTTCACGACCAGTGCCAGTAAAGTAATGCAAGCCGAGATCCAGCTCACCGTAAGTATGGCTATAGCGTACAGATAAATCGGTATGGTGCTGCTCGGCACTACTTTCATAACGGGCACGATCAGTATCCACAACCAATTCCGTACGCAAGCGCCCGTTTACACCGGGAAAGGTTCGTTCACGGAAATAAGGCAGAACGAACAGCTCAGCAACCCCCCAATCCTTAATCAGCGTAAAGTGCACCATCGGCTGACCCAGTTTTTCCTCGGCATTGATATTCTCTACTAGATCTGTCTGATTAATAATATCAACCAGATGAACAAACTCGGTCACTCCCCAAAAAACCTTGCCAAGCCCAAGCCGCATTTCCCAGTTACCGTCAAGCAACAGTACATTCAATTCACGAATATCAACATGACTCCGCTCTGAATCAGCACTGTCCAGCCGTCCAAACGGAACAAAAGTAAAACTCGTTCCGCTATCCCATTCCTGATATAGCTCAGGCTGCGTAGCAACAGAGACACTATGCTGACTCTGCTCGGAAAATTTCGTGGCTTGTGCAAACAGGCTTGTTTCAGTAGCCACATAACCGGAGTACTCGACAGTCGCCGCCTTTATCTCGGCAGATACCAGAAGAACCAATAGTATTACTATCAGCAACGGTTTCATTTGGCTCTCTTTAGGCTATTCTTGGTAAAGTCTCGGTCACTAAGTCCCGTGCGAAATCGATATGAGTGCCAAATCAACTGCGTGCTCTTACCATTTTGATGATTCACCATATTCATCTCACCGGGACGCCAGTATTTCCCCAAATATTGCTTGTAGTTCTTGAAGGTCAGGGTCTTAAAATGGGACTTTTTACGATCATAGAATTCTATCTTCCAACTTCGGTATTCAGCTTTGTCTATCCAGCTGACCAATCGGGTATAGCCGGAGTACTTTTTATCAACCGGATAAGACTCAACCACATAACAATCTCGCCCTTGGTAGATCTCATCCCGCAACCACTTGTAGGTGTACTTCTCAAGTTCCTGGCTCGATATGTCTTCATAGGCAAATTCACTACCGACAAAGGATCCCGACTTGTTACGCGACGCAATCCGCTTTACCCGTTTGAGAGCTGGTAAATATAACCACTGATCATCATCCCCTACCTTATGGGTAAAGTTGAGAAAAGCCGTACCTTTTACATCTTTTGGGGTATCAAAAGTTGTCAGTGTTTTATCACCGTCTTTCTGAACTTCAAGGGACTTGCCTCGCATCTCCCTTCGGCTCTCATCACCATGACGGTTGCGCAGGATCATCGTCAGCTTCGACTCAGAGTCATTCCAGCCGCTATCCCGCCGGTCGGCTTCCCGCGCAATCTCGAGCCCTTTCTGCTCAGGCGTTACGGCCGTTACTGTTATCGGAAGCAACAGTGTTAAAAATAGTACGACTACTCGCATTTTTCGCATGGCTGTTCTCCTTGTTTCCGGTGTTTGCCAGTGATCATTAACAAGGTTGGCAGGAATAAAAAGTCCATAACCAGTGCCAACAAAATAGTCACGGCTGAGAGCAGTCCCATATCGGAATTCATTCTGAAACCGGAAAGCGTCAGCACCATAAAGCCCGCAACCAGTGCGACCGTTGTCACCCACATTGCCGTCCCAACCGTATGAAATGCATACTGAATCCCCTGCGCGGGATTCATGCCATGCTCTCGGTGGGCACGCAGATACTTACTGATAAAATGCACCGTATCATCAACAACAATACCCAAAGTCATCGCAACAACGACCGATAAGCCGAGCCCAACCTGCCCTATCGTCATCCCCCACAGTCCGAATGCCATCAATGCCGGAACAAGATTGGGAAGCAGACTGACAAGCCCAAGGCGAACGCTCTTCAGGACAAAAATAAGGAGCAAAGAAATCAGCATCAGGGCCCCGAAAGAGGCTCCGAGCATATTGTAGATATTGCGCTCTGAGAGGTGCGCCCAGATCACCGACAGCCCCGAACCATAGGTAAACATGCCTGGTGGGGCATGCTGCTTCAGCCACTGCCGCGCTCTTTCATCCTGCTCTCGAATCTCGCGGGTCGTTGTGTCCCTGATTATCACCGACATCCGAGTTGCCGATTTATCGACATTGATCTGGTTATTAAGATCGAGGCCAAAAGGTAGCGATAACTCGTAAAGCAACAGGTACTGGGCAGCAAGCTCCCGTGATTCCGGGATACGGTAATATGTCTCATCATCACCATGCATGTTCTTGTTCAGGCGTTTCACCGTATCGGTAATGGTACTTACCTGCACAACCTTGGGCTGCTCACGATACCAATTGGCAAAGGCTTCCACGGTTGCCAGATAATCGGGATTGTTGATCCCTCCCGATTCGCCTGCATTAAGGGAGTACTCAATCACATCAGCACCACTCAGGTTATGCTGATAAAAATCACCAGCCTGGCGCACTTGATATCGCTCGCCGAGGTAGTAGAGGAAACTGTCATTCAGCTCTATCCGTAAGGTGCCGACACTTAACAACGTAATCCCCAATAGCGAACTCCAAAACACAGCTTTGCGCCTTCTGATAATGAAACATGCCAACCTGTTGCAGCACGGTACGTTCACAGCCCGCTCGCTTTTTTTTGCCCGGAGTGGCAACACACTCAGTAGCGACGGAAGAAGCAAAGCGGAATAGACAAAGGCAGCCATTACCCCCATAGAGACGATATTGCCAAGATCTCTAAATGGCGGGGCATCAGAGAAATTCATCGACAAAAAGCCAATAGCGGTGGTAATGCTGGTCAGAAACACTGGCTGAAGGTTAATCCTGAGAGACTCGGCAATTGCCTCATGCTTTGACTGGCCTTCACGCATCAACTGATAGGCTGACGCCTGAATATGCACGCTGTCAGCCACAGCAAGAGTCATGATAATTGTCGGTGCAGCAATTGAGGCTGCGTTAAGGCTTATCCCCAGCCATCCGGCTAATCCCATGCCGGTCATCATAGACATCAGAATGATCAGAAACGTAGCGAAGACCGCAATGACCGAACGCAGACACAAACCGATGATCACAATCAATGTCAGGTACATGAACGGGATCAAGGTCATCATGTCATCGAGCCCTATTTCACCAAAGGCATTGTCCATAATAATACTGCCGAACAGATAGATATCGAGATCGGGATATTTACTACGGAATTCTTCGGCAAGGTTACGTGAAAATGCAGTGATCTGTGATACCTCATCCAGTGACTCTCCTGGATAAAGGCAGTTAATGAAAACACTGGTTACATGCCCTGAGGAGGAAAGCAGGCGATTAACCAGTTGCGGCTCGGCAAGCGCCGCACTCCGGGCTCGAGTCAGCTCGTCATCCCTCAGCTGGTCCGCATTCTCGACCAAATTGGCAACAATAAGATCATCGTTAACGGCATAGGCATGTTGGAAATTGGTGACGGAATCGACCCGGCTTGAATAAGGGATTTGCCAAGAACTCTCGGTCAGTTCCTCAATCGCCGAGAGGGTTTCGCGGGTAAAGACATTGCCGTTCTTCGGTGCGATAACAAAAACAACACTTTGATCTTTGGTATAGGTGTTTTCCAGCGCTTCCAGAGCCTTGAACTGTGGGTTTCCCTCGCTGAAGAAAACACGGGTGTCATTGTTGATCGTCAGGTAGCGAGCACCACTGGCAGTGACAAGAAAAATAAGTATTGTTGTAGCTATAAACCACCAGCGATAGTTGATAACCCGATGACTGAAATCTTCATTCGGTATATCACTCACGTCAGCTCCGATAACCCATGTGGTGCAACATATCGGAAAACGGACAAAGACCACTGACGGTAACAACAAAACCCACTAACAGGACAACGCCAGCAATCATGAACACCCATGTTGCCAGAATCCGGCCAACTAGCTGCAGGCGACCGTTCGCCTTAGAGGACATAAACAAGACAACATAGCCGATAACCAACCAAAACGTTGCTGGTATCAGGCTAAAAAAGAAACACATGTCGCCACCTCGACATCAAAGTTCAGAGTTTGCACACCTAATGACTAAATATAGCTGTCATACTAGTACAACCCGCTTCAATGCTAAGGAATGTTATCAACTCATTGGCTTTTTTCGTTCTCATAAGGTTCAAATTGCAGCTCGCACAGCCGCTGGTACAGTTCGGACTGTTTCAACAACTCTTCATGAGTCCCGCAGGCCTTTATTCGCCCATCCTCCATTAGCACTATCATGTCGGCATGAATGACCGTAGAAAGCCGGTGAGCAATAATCAAGGTTGTCCGATTCTCCATTAACTCATTCAGCGCAGCCTGAACATGAAACTCGCTCTCAGCATCCAGGGCACTGGTCGCCTCATCTAATAGCAAGACTTCTGGATCTTTGAGGATAGCTCGGGCAAGGGCAATACGCTGTTTTTGTCCACCAGACAAGCGAACCCCTTGCTCGCCAAGATAACTCTTATATCCGTCAGGCAATTCTAGAATAAACTCATGGGCATGAGCCCGCTTAGCTGCCACAATCACCTCCTCATCCGAAGCATCGGGGCGACCATAGCGGATATTGTGCCAGACATCGGAGCTAAACATGATCGGCTGCTGCTGTACCATCCCCATTTGCTGGCGAAGGTGCTTGGGATCGAGTTGCTGGATCGGGGCGTTTTTGAACCGGATTTCGCCATTCTGAGGGTCATAAAAGCGCTGCAGTAATTCAAACAGGGTCGTTTTACCTGCTCCAGATGGCCCGACTAAAGCAACCACCAGCCCTTTTTTAATACCAAGATTAATACCTTTAAGAGCAGGGCTATTTGGCCGTGACGGATAACAAAAATCCACCCGCTCAAAGGCAATAACGGTATCGGCAAAATCGTCAAGAGGCGCCAACTGTTGCGGGGCCTGGATTGCGCTTTCCACTGCAAGCAACTCAAGCAGACGTTCTGCGGAACCTGATGCCCGCTGTAACTCGCCATAAACTTCAGAAATCGTTGCCAGGGACATCGCCACCATGATGGCGTAAAAAACAAAGGCCGCCAGCTCCCCCTCACTGATCCTTCCAGCCAATACGTCCATGCCGCCAATCCAAAGCATAATGCTGATGGCACCGAACACCAGAAATATCACTGTCGCAATCAATATCGAACGCTGCTTGATTCGTTGTCGGGCCACAGCAAAAGCATTCTCGACTTCATTACCAAACGCCTGCTTTTCCTGACTTTCTCGGGTATAGCTTTGTACCACTTTAATATTCTGAATAATCTCGCCGGCATAGGTACCAACCTCAGCAATGGTGTCCTGACTCTTTCGAGCCAGCCGCCGTACCTTTCGCCCGTAAAACAGCATCGGCATTAGCACAACGGGGACGCAACCCATCACCATCATCGTGAGCTTCGGATTAGTGATAACCAACATGATCAAACCGCCAATAAGCATAAGGCTACTACGCAGTGCCATCGAAAAGGATGAGCCGATAATTGACTGTAGCAATGTCGTATCAGTAGTCAGGCGCGACATTAGCTCGCCGCTACGATTCTCTTCAAAGTAGCTAGGATGAAAGCCTAGCAAGCGCTCAAAGACTGCCTTTCGAATATCTGCACTCACTCGCTCACCCAGCCAGGACATCAGATATACCCGCGTAAAAGTACCAACAGCCAGCAAGGTGATCAAAATGACCATCACCACAATTGCGCTCCCCAGCTGCTCTTTCGACCCGGCAATAAACCCATTGTCGATAACCATTCTTACTCCCTGACCAATAGCCAGAGTAACAGCTGCAGTCACTAACAAGGCCAACAGCGCAGCAACAGCCATGGCTTTATAGGGCTTTACAAAGCGCAGAAATGGCAAGAGTGTTTCTAATGCTCTTTTATTTTTAGAGCTATCGGCTTTATCGTGGGTCATAACCTACCGTGTTTTAATTAAACTATGAAAATGAGAAAGAACAGCCGATCTGAAAATGAAGGGAGACTATTCAGTACTCTAGACCCAAATTACCTCAAGATACTTGGGTATAACAATACAGAAGAAGAGTGCAGTCAAAATTGAGCAGCATCCATGCTGCAGAAGAATACGCTAGGGTGTTAAAAATTACTTATTTGGCCCACCAAATCACACAGCTTTTCACTAGCTCTGCTTAAAATAACAGCTGCGATAGACGCCCCCTTTAGGTTTTATGGCAAGGGGTAATATCACCAGGCTTTCTCAGCATTTTATCAACCTCATCAAGATGGAGCTCTTCGGTCGCAATCATTTCCCTGGCGTACTCCTCGAACAGCACCGACTTCCCTTCAACCAAATGAAGCAGTTTATAATACAAGGCAAGGGCTGACTTTTCGTGCCCGAGGCTTTCCCTCAAGATATCGCCAATATCGTGTTTTTGTGTTTCCAATAGCGGACCAACCTTTAGCGATGGATGCCCGCCCAATAAAGTGACAAGCTCCCCGGCTTTATGAGCATGGACAAGCCCCTCATCTGCATTTCCTTTTAACCAGGATACGATCGGAATACGGTTATAACCAAACACCATTAAGGAATAGTGGGTATAGCGAACAACACCAGCCAACTCCACCTCCATGATGTTGTTCAATAGATCTATCACTTGTTGTTTTTCGATGTCATTCATCATGACTCCTTAACTATCTACAACAAAGCATCGGCGTGGCTTTACGGCCAACAATGAAACTTGGGGTTATACAGGATCTTATTTTAGTCGAGATAAGCAATCGCGGTATTGTCTCCAGCCCTCTTCACCAAATTGTGTTAGAAACAAAATATTGAGTAATAATGACACCGGCACCAATATTCGTAAAAAAGTAATGCCCCTCGGTGAATGGTGTCGTTATAATCATCGATTATTGTCGTATCCATATTGGTTGTAGCTGTGGAAAAATTAGAACTTTTAGTCACTTACCTGCTGACGCATAAACTCCTGCTCAGTGTGCTAATCATTGCATTTGTTCTTATGATTAGACGACTGACGATTACCCAGATCCGTAGCGATACTAATTTTTTAAGTGAAAAGCAGCGTAAATGGATCTCACGGACCAAAAACGGCACCTTTACGTTAGTACTGCTGACACTTTTTATTCTGTGGCAATCAGAGATCAGTGAGTTTGCCTTATCGCTAACCGCTATTGCCGTAGCCGTTGTTGTCGCATCCAAAGAGATTATCCTGTGCTTTACCGGATCGATACAGCGCGCCAGTTCACGCTCATTTCAAATTGGTGACTGGATTGAAGTGGGATCATTATGCGGTGAAGTGATTGAGCACAACCTAATGGCTACCGTAATTCAAGAGATTGACCTTCACCATGGGCAATACCATTACACAGGAAAAACTGCGACGATTCCCAATAGCATGTTCTTTAGCGTTCCGGTCAAGAACCTTAACTTTATGAAGCGCTATGTGTATCACAACTTCTCAATTACGATCCGGGAAACAGTTAACCTATATCCAATGCTGCCTATCATGCTGGCAAAAATTGATGACCACAGTGAAGATTTTATCGATGTCGCCAAACGTTATAACCATGTTATTGAAAGGCATGCCGGCGTCGATCTACCGGGCGCCGAGCCACATATTCACATTACGACGACCAACACAGGTGAACAGCTGGTTCATTTCATGTTGTTTTGTCCAACTGAGCGCGCATCTGAGCTAGAACAATTGATTCGTGAAGACTTTATGGTCTTATACTGTGAACGTTACCAAAACAAAGAAGAGCGTGATCACTCGCGTGCGATCGCATAGAGCGTGCTCGAGACGCATCAAATAAGTTGATTAAGTAACGCAAGATTACTTAGGTACAATACAAGGGCAAAACGACATCCGTTTTGCCCTTTTGTATGAGAGGAAAAATTTGGCAAGCGTCACCGAGGCCACTTTTTCAGCCTAAAAAGCATATCCTTATAGGCAGCTCCCGAAACCACCGGTAACTTATACAGATTATCCATCAGTTTATGATGGATTTTTTCTTCTGAATTCAGAAAGCGGTAGAATGACAGTAGCTCATGGTTAACATGTGCATCACTGCCAAATGTTGCCTGAAGCTGATAATTTTGCCTAATTACCTGTGCGTTGATATTCCTATTTTTAGGAAGGGAGTGATTATAGGTTTCAACAGCATCAACACGATTCAACACACTTTTTATATAGGGCTTATTATTCAAGTAGTTTTTTTGTGCAAGCCCATTTATGTGCGGAATAGAGATATGACAATTCCGCCCTACCAGTGATTCAAGATAGTAGTATATATCTTTATTGGTTCTGGTCATCCTATATGGGTGTTTGTTCTTTTCGACCTCACCAATGTAAAAGTCTTCAAGCTCCTGAATTTTTTTGAAATAGACCAAAATCTCGAAACCATCTTCACACCCAAGCTCAATCCCCGGTACATTATTGATACCCAAGTCATAGGCGGAAATAGCTCCTCTGATATCATTGTGGTCGGTGATTGAGATAAGATATTTTTTTCCTTTAAGAAATTCAATTAGAAACGGGGACGTATTGAATCCATTGGGAGCAATTGTATGTAAATGAAAATCAAGATAAATAAATTCATCACTTCGCTTAAAGTCATAAAAACCAGAAAAGAAATCGGATAATTTGTCGAACTCAATCATAAACGCCTCCCTCGTAAATAATAGATGAAGCCGCTCAATTTTGACTGTTGGACTTTAATAGTTTCCCACAACAGCCATTCCCATCATCCCTCAGGTCTAAATTTTCACCTAAAGTCAGAAAAAAACACTTTTGATTATTATACTTAGCGGTATAACACGAATAACAATAATCGGTGGCCAACTGTTATGAATGATTTTTCGCCCAAAGCCAGCCAATACAACAAGGAACTAGCCCCGGCTCGCACTCGCCATTCATCTCGAGCCACACCTATAACTGAAGCGAGAAAACTTCAAGCCTGCGACCTATTTCATCCCTGTGACCCGAAACAGTTCAACTTCGAGACCACCGATGATATCGAGCCAATGGACCAACCGCTTGGTTTGGAGCGCGCCATTGAAGCCATAAAACTAGGTATCGGAATCCCATCAGATGGTTTTAATATCTATGTCATGGGTTCTGCAGGCTATGGTAAGCACGCAATAACCCAACAACTTATTGCAGATCATAAGGATAAAGAGAAAGCCCTATCAGATTGGTGCTACGTCAATAATTTCCATGAGACCAATAAACCCGTAGCATTGCAATTGCCTGCGGGAATGGGCAAGCGGTTACAACAAAAAATTCAGCACCTTATCGAAGAACTAAAAAAGACTGTCCCCACGCTGCTGCAAAATGAAGACTATATCCATAATACAGAGCAACTCCAAAACGAGCTCAATGAAAGAGAAATTGCCGCATTTAAGTCCATTGAAGAAAAGGCAAAACAGCAAAACTGTATCCTAAAAAGATCCCGTAACGGCTACCTTATTCATCCAGTCAAGGATGACAAAGTCATCAGTAAAGAAGAATTCAAAAAACTGCCCGCGAAAGAACAAAAAGCCATCGATAAAGCCATCGAAGATTTACGGCTCTTACTCGTCAACCTCCTCAAGAAAGTTCCCCTATGGGATCAGGAAATGAGGGAAAAAAAAGAACTGCTAGAACAACAATTTGTAGGTATAACACTTGACTATCTTGTCGGTCAGCTACCAGAAGATTTAATGGCCATCGAGTGTGTTAAAGAGCATATTAACAACCTAAAGCAACATGTTCTTAATAATATTCCGCTTTTCAGTGGAAGCCTTGAAACAGAGGTCAATGAGTATACCGGTCAAAAGCTCAGCTTCAGTCCTTTTACCGTATATGAAGTCAATATTATTGTTGATAACAGCAAAACTGGCTCATCTCCGATTATTTATGAAAATAATCCTACCTATGCAAATTTAATCGGGCGTATTGAACACCAAGGTGAGCTGGGGACATTGGTTACTAACTTTACTTTAATTAAGCCTGGTGCTTTTCACCGCGCCAACGGAGGTTACTTAATTATCGATGTCATTCAATTGCTCAACAAACCCTTCGTCTGGGACGTTTTCAAGCGCACACTCCAGTCAAAGGAGCTTCTGCTCCAACCTTTGGATCAGTTGCTCAGCGTCAATGCTATAGCTGGCTTAGAACCCGATATCATCCCCCTTGACATCAAAGTCATCCTTGTTGGTGACCGCAATATGTATTACTTGCTCAAACGCTATGATCCTGACTTTGCCCAGTTGTTTAAGGTGCAGGCCGATTGCTCCGAAGATATCAATCGAACTCCGGAATCATGCTTGCTCTATGCACAATTTATCAAGCAACTTCAAAGTGACGAAAAGACCCGCCCTCTCGATCGTATGGCTGTCGCCAGAGTCATTGAGTTTGCAGCAAGATTGGTAGAAGACGGTGAAAAGCTCACTCTCCACCGAGGCGACATTAGCAGTCTTTTACACGAAGCTAACTACTGGGCTGAGAAAAACCAGGCTGACGTGATCAACCTTGGGGCAGTTCAACAAGCCATTGAGGCCAAAAAGTTCAGAACTGGCTATCTTAAAGAGTGTGTCACCGAGAGCATTCATCGTGGAATTCATAAGATCGACACTCAGGGTGAGCAAATAGGACAAGTTAATGGGCTATCAGTTATTAGCGTCGATGAAAATATGTTCGGTCGCCCAACTCGGATAACGGCTGCAGTACACCTAGGGCCAAGTAATGTTATCGATATCGAACGAGAAGTCGATCTCAGCGGGGCAAGCCACTCCAAAGGCGTCATGATCTTAACGGCTTTTCTGCGTGAGCGATATGAACAAAAGCAGCCGCTTTCTTTTTCGGCCACTCTCACTTTTGAACAATCTTACGGGCTAGTTGATGGTGATAGTGCCTCGACAGCCGAGCTCTGTGCAATTTTGTCAGCTATTGCCCAAATTCCATTAAAACAGAATATTGCCATCACCAGCGCCATCGACCAACACGGTAATATTGAGGCCATTGGGGGAGTTAATGAGAAAATCGAAGGCTTCTTTGACATTTGTAATACCAGCGGATTAACCGGTGAACAGGGTGTGATCATACCCAATACCAATCTTGCCCACCTGATGATAAATAAAGAAGTTCGCCAGGCCGTTGCTGAAGAGCGCTTTCATATTTGGACCGTAGACCATGTCGATCAAGTAATGACCCTGCTTACCGGACTGCAAATGGGCAAATTAAATAACAAAAAACAATATCCACCCAACAGTATCAATGCGGCCATTATCTCGCGCATTAAACAGATGAACAAAGCACATAAGTCCTTTATAAATGGAGCCAAAAAATAGCCTTTATATATGAATACAGTGTACCCACCAATATCAAGATGGGGGCTCAAAATGAGTTAACTGAGATTGAAAACAGTTTAATGTCGCCTGCGCCACCATTTATGAAGCTCTTCAACAACCAATAAGCTACAGGCAATGATGAGTAACTGACTCCACTGTGCGAGAGAAATGGGTTGGATTGCCAACACATCACTGATCCCCGGTGTATACATGGCAGCAATGTGGACCAGCTGAGCAATGGGCACCGCCAGCATCAAGAAAGGGTTGGCAAAAAGCGACAGGGAGAACAACGACTGGGTTTCGGAGCGGCTGTTCAGCGCATGTATATTACCAAACAGCACCATAAGCATCAGAGTAAGATTTCTCGCCTGCTCGACAGATTGACCGGCATCGAGCGCAAGGTAATAGTGAATAAATGCTAATCCCCCCATCACCGTGCCAGAAATAACCACATGCTCAATGATCATTTTTTCAAAAATTGGTTCACTGGGGTTTCTTGGCTTACTTGTTAATTCATGGCCTTCCTTCGGCTCAAAAGCCAATGCGACATCCTGCAAGCCGTTTGCTATCAGGTTTAGCCATAACAGTTGTACCGCCACCATCGGCATCGGCAGTCCGGCAACCACCGAGAGAAAAAACAGCCACAGCGCTGAGAATCCGGTTGCCACCAGCAAAGCAATCACCTTGCGAATATTATTATAAACAACCCTACCCTGCTCAATACCGGAAACAATGGAGGCAAAGTTATCATCCGTAATGATCAGATCAGCCGTTTCTTTCGCAACATCCGTTCCTCGCCGGCCCATCGCGATACCGGTATTGGCCTGCCTCATTGCTGGTGCATCATTGACGCCGTCGCCAGTTACTGCCACAAAATGCCCCTGACGCATAAAGCTATCAACAATCTGCTCTTTCTGTTGCGGCTCTATACGGGCAAAAACCCGGATAGGTCGAATAAGTTCATCGGCTTTTTTGGGCCCCTGAGCACTGGCCCGATGGATCATATCTCCGGTGACAACGGCGTCGTGCTGTTCGCATAACCCTAATTCCATTGCAATTGACTTTGCCGTAGAAGGATGATCTCCTGTGACCATCGCCACCTCAATGCCGCCTTCACGACATCGAGTAATTGCATCAAACGCTTCTTTGCGTAACGGATCTATCATCGCGACCATACCGAGAAAATTCATCTGCTCCAAGCGTGTATGGCTGTTCTCAACTACCTCCCTCTTCGCTAAAGCAATGATCCGATAACCTTGTTGTGCCAGTGATTCAAATTGCTGCTCAATTAGCGCAGTGTCAATATCGACTGGCCCATGCAAAGTTTCCATCCGATTACACATACTGAGCATCTTTTCAGGACTGCCCTTGGCGTATAGCCATGCAGTCTCGCCATCTTGATTCAAACTGCCACAATAGGCTTTTTCCGGCTCATAGGGGATAAGATCCAATTGCGTCTGCTGTTCTCGCAATTGGGTGATCGACAGCCCTAACTTTTTCGCCAATACCAAAAAAGCGACGTCGACAATATCGCCGTCTGAAACCCACTCTCCTCCGGCATAGCTAAGGTGGCTTTCATTGGCTAACACACCGGCAATGCATAACTGTTGCAGATGCTGTTGTTCTGTATCACCGCACACTTCTCCCCCCGGAGAAATACCTTCCCCTGTTACCCGAAACACCTTGTTGTCAGGCAAAACCACTTGACGAATCGTCAATTCATTAACCGTTAAGGTGCCTGTCTTATCCGAGCAAATAAAAGTACATGACCCAAGAGATTCGACCGCAACCAATTTGCGAATAATGACACTGTTTTTTGCCATTCGCCTCATGCCAATCGCCAAGGCAACCGTCAATGCGGCTGGCAAGCCTTCAGGGATCACCGACACCGCTAAACCTATGGTCATTAACAAAATAGCTTCGGTGTCATAACCACCTTTCAGCAGCATCATAATAGTTAACACTAAAATAGCTACAAAAATGCCGCCGGCAACCTGATAGGTAAAACTACGAATACGGATCATTAACGGCGGCTCTGAAACCCTCTCCTGAGTAACATGCCGAGCAATACGCCCAATTTCAGTATTGGTGGCAGTGGCAGTAACAATCGCCTGGGCACGCCCATGGGTAATAATACTGCCGGCAAAACACTGATTTACTCTTTCAGACAAAGGAGCGTCGTCATCAACTTCGGCGTGAAAATTTTTACTCACCGCCAACGACTCGCCAGTAAGCATCGATTCATCCACCGCCAGATTCTGACTACTGAGCAAAAGTACATCTGCCGGTACTTTATCACCTGAAGAGAGCAACACGAGATCGCCCGGAACAAGCTCTTCAACATCAATCGTTCGCGCTATGCCATCCCGAACAACATGAGTAACCCCTTTCACCAAATTACGCAATGCGGCAGCAGACTGTTGTGCTGAATATTCTTGAATGGTCCCAATAGCGGCATTCAGAAGCAACACCACAATAATGAAGATACCGCTCGGGTTCTGCCCCAAAAGAAACGAAACAACCGAGGCGATCACCAAAATATAGATAAAAGGACTTAAAAACTGGCGAAAAAAAATCTGTATCGAACTTGGCATTGGCGGCTCAGGCAGGCGATTCGCACCATGCTGACGAAGTAACTCCTCCGCTTTCTTTTGCGTTAACCCTATAGCAGCTGTTTTGGGCGCAGGTTCGGGTGTTACCGTATTTTGACTTACGCCACCCGATTTTATTGCTTCTTTTAGAGGTTCTAGCGCCATAACCTTGGCCTCGGAACAAAAATAGCTAATATTTTTTACGCAGAGCCACTAAGGTATAGAGGCAGATATGATAATAATAGACTGAAATCATAGAGGTAGGGTCACAAAAACGTTTTTATTCTCGCAGCTCCCATAGCAAAAACATACTAGGCACAATGCTTCACCGACAGCTTCTATCAATCCCAGGCAATTAGTTTGGACCTAAAAAACTTTTAGTCTCTATAAGTGTGCCCCTGTTCGATAAACAGGCCCTCATAGCGACATAAAAAATAATATCCCTGCCAAGCTATTTTTAAATTGTTGATTAAACATATCAATTAAATATAATACAGCCCGTCTGTATTTTGACATCAAGACCAATATTTTGACACCCCACCAAATATTAACAGCCATTAATCTACGACTACACCACATTAATATCT
The DNA here is from genome assembly GCF_026191635.1 of Photobacterium obscurum. Lineage (GTDB taxonomy): Bacteria > Pseudomonadota > Gammaproteobacteria > Enterobacterales > Vibrionaceae > Photobacterium > Photobacterium obscurum. The sequence continues at coordinate 374,662 of NZ_JAKRRW010000004.1, read as the reverse complement.
ACACATATTCTATTAATCTGTTTTGTATATAATCCATTATTGGAATTTTTATTACGCATTTGGCCGTTTTATTTCAGTTTTTAAAACGTAACGTAATAAACAAATAGAACAATAAGCAGCAATATATATAACCATATAAAAATACAAGGACTCTTCGTGTTTAATACAATAAGAACACGTATTGCCATCAGCGCTGGTTTTGCGATGGCATTTACATTACTTATCGCAATGGGAATGACGACAAGCGCATTCACCAATGTCAATCAGCAAGTAACCGATAAGGTTAAAGTTCAACTTAACGATGCAACCAACCTTCAACTGATGTCTACAGCATCAGAAGAAGGCAAAGCAATTGCAAATCAACTATTTCCGGTTCTTGCAAACTTAAATCAGGTTCGCTCTATTATTGAATTAAGCGGTGAAAGCGCAACAGGTGCCGACACGATTGTTAAACAATTTACCGCAGCACTAGAAGCCCAGGATCGCGCAGTCTTTGCCGGTTACATGGTATGGGAGCAAAAAACATGGCCAGAAAGCTCTGAACTAAATGCAGCGCAGGCTATCAACAGCAAGGGTTACCTAGCCCCATTCTTTTCACCAAATACGAACAACAGCTTTGATCCGGTTGCGATGGAAAGCTTCACAAACACCACGTTAAATAATAATGGTGAGCGGACTGATGACTGGCATTTAATGCCTTTCGAGACCGGAAAGACTTTCGTGATGGAACCCTACATGTACCCTGTGCGAGGTAAGCAGGAGCTCATTACTACAATCAGCCAGCCGATCAAAGTGAACGGTCAAATCATCGGTTCACTGGGCTTCGACCTCTCCCTTGCTGAACTTCAGGGACAAAGTGAAGCTTTAGCCAAAGACTTATTTGACGGCGAAGGCAATGTCATCATTTCATCCTGGAAAGGTGCGGTACTGGCAAACAGTGGCAATCCGGCTCAAGTCGGTAAAAAAGTCAGTAGTGAATTATCGTCTCGGTGGCCAGAGATTCAATCACTTATCCGTCGTGGTGACATTCACCTAATCACTATTGGCTCTGATGAGTATGCCATTACCTCTATTGATACCTCTGGGGCACCATGGATAGTGATGGTTTCCGTTCCTAGTCGCAAGCTGGCTCAAAGCATTACCCAGTTTGAAAGCTGGAGCAGCGAACAAAATGACAATGCAATCCAACAAGGCCTTTGGGCTGGCCTAATTGCCGCCTTATTTGGTATTGCCGCAATGACAATGATTGCCAACTCGTTGGGCAAGATCCTCTCTAATCTCGTAGAACGTTTTAAAGATGTCGCCGAAGGCGACGGTGATCTTACCTACCGACTTGAGGTCAAAGGCAAAGACGAAACAGCCCAGTTAGCCCATTGGTTCAACACCTTCTTAATTCGTCTACAACAAACATTGCACACCGTCATGCAGACAGCCGATCAAGTTGATCACAGTGCCATTGAAGGCAAAGCCAAAGCCGCAGACTCTAAAGAAAAGTTGATAGCTCAGGTAAGCGAAGTTAATTCACTGGCTACGGCAATTAACGAGATGAGTGCGACGGCGCAAGACGTTGCTGGCTCGGCGGTACAAGCTGCCGCAGCTGCAAGCCAAGTTCAGTCAAACAGCATGAGCGGAATGGAGCAAATGAACAACACCGCAGAGGCTGTTGGTCATTTAGCTGTTCGGGTTAATGATGCTCAGGGGCAAATTCAGAATTTGGCTCAATCAAGTGCCGCCATTCAAGGCATTTTATCTGAAATCGGCGGCATTGCGGATCAAACCAACTTGCTAGCCCTCAATGCTGCAATTGAAGCGGCTCGCGCGGGTGAAGCAGGCCGTGGTTTCGCGGTTGTCGCTGATGAAGTGCGCAACTTGGCAACACGTACACAGTCCTCGACGGAAGAGATTCGCACAATGCTCAGCCGCTTAGAGCAAGAAACTCAATCAATTGTGGTATTGATGCAGCAAAGCCAACAGCAAGCGATGGACACCAAAGAGGAAACTCAGGCCGCTCAGCGCGCACTAGCAGAAATCAATGAAGCCATTGATGTGATCAACGATATGAACAACCAGATCGCTTCTGCGGCTGAGGAACAAAGTGCTGTTGCCGAAGAGATCAATCGTAATGTTGTCGTGATTAACGACACCGCGACGGATGTCATGGACAGCATGACGTCCTCGGTCACGATCAGCGAGGAACTGGCAGGCAAAGCAACGGATCTTCATAAAGAGCTAAATAAGTTCAAGACCTAATACTACACCGACACAATCAAAACGCTTCGACCAACAAAAGCGACCAACAATGGTCGCTTTTTGCTGTAACACAACGACTTTAGAAAAAACAACTTAAAATGCTTTCAAACAATAAGTTACCAAGTTTTCAATTATGCTAGTCACCTTATACTTTGGTTGAAAACTTCGACATCGCTGCTTGTTAAGCAAGGCACTACGTTCTATTCTTATATGCATAAAAATCAATATGCTGTAGTTGGTGATTACCACCAAGTGACTTCAAGGTGCTTGTTCAGAGAGAATTTATTCTCTTTTAAACCAGGCACTGTTTTGAAGACACAGTGGTTCTACATTAAGAATCAGTAACGCAGTATAGAAGACAATAAAATTCGCCCTTTGGGAGTGAGTCAGCATACCCACTTCGGTGTCAAATGAGCTTGAAAGGGAGCACCATTCCTACACTCATTTTCCATGAATTGGACAACCTGAGCTCATTCTGAACCTTGCAACTCGAAGTCACTTGGGTAAATAGATGAACAGATTTTTAATTGTTGAAGATAACAAGCTGATGGCCGAGATATTGGCTCAAATTATTCGAAAGTGTACCACCCCGAAAGATATCATCAAAGTCAGTAGCCTTGCGGCTGCTCAGAAGATATTGATTGATTCCAATAGCTGGATTGATGCTGTTTTCTTAGATCTCAACATCGATAAACCTCTAGATGGCTTGGAGTTACTGAGTTTTATTAAAAAAAACCTACCCAATATGCCTGTTTCTATTATTACATCGGAAAGCGACGCCGATGTTGTTAAACAAGTGTTGTCACACCAACCCCAAGATTACCTCGTAAAACCCCTCTCCGTGAAACAAGTCCAACGTAGTCTTGATAAGTTCAGAACCAAAGCAAGCAGTGCGGCGGGTGGTTCAGCTTAAGCTTCCAGCCTCATTGCTCTGTGGCCACCCTCTTCTTATCATACTGCTACTTTCTACTGACGAAAGTATCACGTAGTAACTTAACCATCGCGCGGGTCTTTTCGGGGAGGTAAGCTTTTGACGGGTAGATTAAAGTCAGCTTGATTTCAGGGAAAGATTCATTGGTGAGAACAGGTAGCAACTCTCCGCTTGCTAGCGCATCCCTTACTAGAATCACTGGTAGCAATGCAACTCCATGCCCGGATTTCGCCATATGTTGAACTAAGCGCAAATCATCAGAACACAAACCAATCGTTAACCCATCAGACAAAGCAGTAGAGTTATAGCGGCTGACTAGAATCTTATGATCATATAAGTCATCTAAGCGATTGGGGGTTCCTTTTGCTGCAATATATGCCGGAGAAGCCACCAAACAACACGGAAAAGGCAACAGCGTTTGCTGTACATAGTCTTCATTTACCACCTTGCAGGTGCTCGGTAACAACTGCAGATCTATATTGTCCCGCTTAAGGTCAACACTGTCTTGGCAATGCACAATATCAAGAGATACTTTCGTAAAACTCGCCGAATATTGATCGATCAATGAGGCAAACATGCTTGATGTGATAAGCGCAGCCGGAATGGCCATACGCAATACACCCTGTAGCTCTTTTTGCTGATTTTCCAACAAGTTGACAGCCTGATTCACCGTTGTTAGCGGCTGACTAATATTTTCATACAGCAAACGACCATTGTCTGTCAGCTCTATATGCCTTGTTGTACGAATAAGCAGCTGACATCCCAAGGATTTTTCAAGTTCTTGTAGCCGGCGGCTCACTTTGGAACGCTGCAAGGAATAAGCCTTGGCGGCTGCGCTGATCCCGCCATGCCGTACCGTCAAAACAAAAAGGTACAGGTCATCCATATTTGCTTTCATTGTCCTACCAATAGGTCGCAAATGTCTTATTTGCCATTCTATTTAAACTAATCAGCAGTTTCTATAATTACGCTCTTCTTTTTTTCTTTGGATACCCCATGCAAACAGCAGAATTGACATTTCGCCGATGGATGCAAACGCTCATTATTATTTTTATTCTCTTTACCGCATACATTGTGGTAGCAGACAGGCATGCCCCACTAACGACGGAAAGTCGGGTACAGGGCTATGTGATTCAGATAGCGCCAGAGGTCTCCGGTACCATTATTGACGTACAGGTAAGCAATAATCAAAATGTGTATGCCGGAGACAATCTATTTACGATTGACCCACGAAAATATGATTTGGCGGTTGAACAAGCCCGAGTCGCATTAATACAAGCCAACGAACAAGAAGCCTCGCTATATGCAAAAGCAGAAGCTGCCGAAGCCAAAGTTGCTACGGCTCAAGCCGCTTACACCAATGCCAGTAGCGAATACAAGCGTATAAAACAACTCGCTGGTAAAAAACTGGTTTCAGCTTCCGTATTAGATACGGCTTTTACCAATCAGAACGTGGCATTATCGACCCTCCACGCCGGGCAGCAAGAACTGCGAGCGATCCAGGCTCAACTTGGCACAAAACCTGGCAAAAGCAGCATGGTGTTGGCCGCCGAAAACAACCTAAAACAAGCACAGCTGAACTTATCTCATACTCAGGTAAAAGCCCCTACTGACGGTGTGATCACCAATTTGCAGTTAGAAGCAGGTAGCATTGCAAGCGCCAATAAACCACTGCTCACTTTTATTCCCACCGACACCTTATGGGTTACTGCTGACTTTCGGGAAAAAGCTATCGCACTGTTATCAAAGCACTCAAAGGCTCTGGTCACCTTTGATGCCTTACCCGGCCAGACCTTCTCGCTGGCTATCGATAGCCGAGATTTTGGTGTTGCCGCTGCACAGCAAAATCCAAACGGCCTCTTAACCGCCGTTGAAACAAACAACCGCTGGGTTCGGGATGCCCAACGGGTTCGCGTCAATCTGACAAGTAATGAAAAGCTGCCAAAACAACTGTTTGTCGGATCACGAGCTACCGTTGTTTTATACCCGGAAAACCATGCCATCTGGGCACCCCTGGCTAAAGCTCAAATATACCTAGTAAGCCTGTTTCACTACATCTATTGATAACCCTCAAACAACATTTAATATTCCGGGATAATCAATCATGAAGACATTTCGTATCTGGTTCGGCTGTGTCTTAGGCCTGACCATCAGTATGGTTTTTGGCTGGTCAAACGGTATGTTTGCCACATTGTTACCAATGTTTGTTCTCAGCCGCATGGAGCACTGGCATTTGGGCATATTACTTCAAGTATTCCTGAGTATTGTTTGGTGCAGCCTGCAAGTCACAGCCATTATCGGCTTTCTCCAACCCTACCCAATGCTCATGACCGTGGCAGTCGGCATCATGCTGCTTTTTAAATGCTTTGCGATGGGCCACAAAAGCACCTATTTGTTTGGCTATGTCGGTTTATTAATAGGTTCTATCTTATTGAACTATGGTAGTTATAACAGCTTTGACCTGGAAGACTTTATTATCGGATTGTGGATAGCGGCAATCACTGCGATTCCGATTGCCGCAATGGCATTCTATCTATTTCCAGAGCCTCAGACTGATCAGGTTAAGCCACCAGTTATCACAGTAAACAATCAACGCCGAGATCCCCTCGGCATGATTCGCCAAGCAGCACTCGGTTGGATCGTGGCAATGTCGGCCTTTATTCTATTTCAGGTTGCTGACTTGCAAGACTCTTCTGGAGCCCAGGCCTCGATCATCATCGTTCTTGCTCCTATGACTCTGGTTGGTGCTCTCGGCGCGGCCAAAATCCGCATTATCGGCACTTTCATAGGCTGCTTCGCCGCAATGTTGATACAGCTAGGCTTATACACCCTCTCAAACAACGGCCTGCTGTTTATTCTGGCTTACGCGATTGCCGCCGGCATTTTCTGTCGTTGGTTAACCACAGGAACCATTAAAGCGAGTATCGGGTTCTCTGCTATATCAGCACTTACTATTCCGCTGACCACCGCTTTTGTTCCCGAACAACAAGATGCTTTTTTCTCGATTTTATATCGGTTCAATTCGATCTTTATTGTAGTTATTGTGGCTTCACTGATGATCTGGATCGTACATCACTTTTTAATTCGTACTATCCATCTAAAAAATAGAGAAATTTAATTTAGAAAAGGGTTATCTTGAATAAAGAGGCCGAAAGTCCTATGCGATAGCGGCTTTTAAGCTGCTATTGAATAGGACTCTCGTCCTCCGTGCTTAACTTTACGCTGAAAACTCCCCTTGCCTTTTTTCGCCTTAACAACACGGGTTCTAAATAGCTTGCTGGTAACAGCGGCTTTCAGGGCATTATCCTGGATGGTACCTCGCCCAAGCTCAGTTGCTTGCTCGGTTTGTTGTTCAACGCTGGCAGTTTGTACCAGCTTCAACTTACGTTTCTTAGCCATAACATTATTCCTACGGTTAACAATAATTGCTGAGCTGCCATTCGCTAAATACAGGCATATCTCGCATTCAATTTTACAGCGTTCATGCGTAATTACAAAATCATACCTTTTGCGAGTTTACTTCACTCTTTTTCAACGTGTTTTCTATACAGTTCCAGAAACTCTAGCACAATCTCTCGTGCCACGTCCGTTTCACAGTTAGTCAAAAAAACCATGCCTGTCTGCGTAAGAGGATTAAATACCATCTCGGTTCGGATCCCTTTAACCCAGCCACCATGATGAACAAACCCCTTGATCCCTCTGTAGTCAAACGTCCGCCATCCCAAGCCATAGTAGACATTACTCAGCTTAGCCCGATAGCGATACTGATTTGCCCGAATATGAGGCTTGTGCATGATTTCCAAAGATGCGGGGCGGAGAACTGAAGGGTTGTGGCCAAATTGCGCCAACATCCATTTAGCCAGATCCTGAGCACTGGCATTCACGCCCGCAGCGGCAGGCACTTTATAGTAATAATTCACGGGCTTTACAGCTGCAAAACCTGACTTTACTTTAACATGGGGAACAACCCGGTTTTGCATCTGCTTGAATGCGTCCATACCGTAGGATGCATGGTTCATCTTAAGCGGGATAAATACCTGCTCCTTCACCAGAGTTGGAAAGTCAGTCCCCGAGGCCAAAGCCAGCATGTCGGCACTCAGGTTATAGACAACATTTTGATAGCTATAGCAATTGCCGGGGGTACAAACAAACTTAACCCGCTTCAACATCTGGAGAATACGGGTATACCTGACGTTATCTTCAAGCAAATTAGAGTATGCTTGCGCAATTAGGCCTGTCGATTGTGACAGCAGATGCCGTAGGGTAACGGTTTTTCCTAATGTTGGGTCGCTAAATTCAATGTTATCGAGATAAGGGACCACATGGGTATCCCACTCGATGAGGCCTTTATCTACCAGTATTGATGTCGCAGCCGAAGCGAATGTTTTGGAAATAGAAGCCAGAGGAAAAACTGTTGCCGAGTTAACCCTTGTTTTTCCGCCTTTCTTCGTCACCCCATAGCCACGTAATAAACGAATATTACCATCGACCACAACTGCCAAAGATGCGCCAGGAATACCTTGCTGCACTGACTTCTTCACATAGCTATCGAGCGCAAACACAATTTCATCTTTAGGTGCGGCTTGAACGAAAGCGTATGGCAGATAAATTAGAGTAATCGCAGTATATAGTCTGCAAAGCTTGAACAACACAGGGACACCAAGCTTGTCGGATATCCTTTAAGGTTAGTCGCTATACCCAAATGACTTCAAGGTGGCTAGGTATATCAACTCTTCTTCTGCATCTTGGATTTGAGAACGGCACACAAAAACAAGACGCCTTAATCCAAGCGAATAAAAAAAGCACACTTATTAGAGAATAGTTCAAGAAAACATCTTCAATTTGCACTATGATTATTTTATTGCGTATTTTTAATATGATGTGTTTTTTTGCTTTTATCTTATTCGCCTCATATTTTCTGCTTACAAGTGTTCGCTTAAAATAGCGTTTTTCGTGTACAAGTGTTCGCTGAAAATAGTGTTTTATTGAGAACTAATGCTATTTAGTTGATATTAACGCAAACTATTAGAATTTTTACACTAAACACTATGAATTCATATAGCGTTGATATATAAAGAAAAACACTCATCCGATGAGCATTGAAATGAGATCTGGGCCACGAAATGACTTTTATTGTTCTGTATAGCCGTTACAATACTGCGCCTCAGCCACTTCAAGACACATATTAATAAGGTCACATAGTCATGAAAGTAGTCGATTTTTTTAAGCAAAAACGTGATGTCCTATCACTACACCCGTTTGAACTTAAAGACTTTCTATCACCTTCCCTGCGTGACTACTGGCTTGAGTTTGTTAACAAAGCAAATAATAGCCAGCTTGGCTTGTTGATTAAAGATCACAAACTCGCATCTAATGATGATGCCGTTGAGCAACCAACCCCGGACGCTCAGCCAGCACCCGTTGCTCAACCGGCTCCGATTGTAATGAAACCTGAAGCTGAAAAGCTAATGGCAGAGCTTGAGTCAACCCTCGGAGATGTAATCCATGTTGGCCAATGGCTTACTGTCGATCAGAACCGCATCAACAACTTTGCTGAAGTAACGGAAGACCACCAATGGATTCATACTGATCCAGAACGAGCTTCTGCAGAGTCTCCGTTTAAAACAACGATTGCACACGGCTTCCTGACACTGTCATTGCTTTCAGTCCTAACGGACAGTGTTGACCCTGACAATCAGAAGTTCCCTACGGCAAAAATGACCGTTAACGTTGGCCTTAACCAAGTTCGCTTCCCTTACCCAGTGAAAGCCGGTAACCGTGTTCGTGCCAGTACCAAAATTCAATCTGTCACGCCGATTAAACGCGGCCTTGAGATTGTCCAGGAAATCACTGTAGAAATTGAAGGTATCCGTCGCCCAGGATGTGTCGCAGAGTCCGTTATTCGCCTGCACTTCTAAAGTGCTATAGCCCGAATGCAAAAAAAGCCATCATTGATGGCTTTTTTACGTTTAGCGCTAAATAACCGGGTATAACTCTTATCGTTTATACATTTTCAATCACTTTCAATGCTTCCCTCTTGCTTAGTGGGGCTAGCTTGTCACTGTGCTTAGCAACAAAATCAGATACATATTCAGGCTCCGCCTTTGAATACTCACGCAATACCCAGCCTATCGCTTTCTGAATGAAAAATTCATCTTCATGCGCCAACATTAATATGGTCTCTTCCAGCAGAGGAACATTTGTCTCTGTTTTATGTTTAAGATGAGCCAGCAACGAAGCCCGGCGTAACCACATATTGTTTGAGCCGCGCCATTCAATCAATTTTTGTTCTAATTCGCGATAATCTTTAACCAACGGACCAATCAAGTTTGAAGATATCTTGTCGACCGTATCCCAGTGGTTGGCGCCCAGTAGCATTTCTTCATAAATGTCGAACGCTTCTCTAGTGCGAAATGCTTTATAGTACTCGGCAGCATCCATCGCCAGATACTGCTCTTCACGGTTTTCACCTGACCAGAGCCATAGCACCAAGCGGCTATACTCGATAAACGTGCTCACCTTAGTATGCTCACGCGCTTGTTTGAATATGGCTTTGCGCTCTGGTGCTTTTACCCCGAAAAATGGCTGCTCTGTTTTCATATATTCTTGCATCGCCTTTGCATCCTCGGCGTTGCCCGCTTCAGCCATCCGCTGTTGCATAAATATCACCATAGGGATGATAAGAGACATAAAAACTTCCTTTTACAACTAACTTTATTATTTGAGGGGTATTGAAGCACAGTTTTTTGGGACGTAAAACTAATTTCTATTCCATTGGTATCTATTGAAGCACGAGCAACAAGCAAAGCTTTCTTTTATATCACTACCCAAACGATCATCTTGAGGTTGTTTGGGGGCATATCTATCTTTTAAAATAATCATAAATTTATTGTTTAGTTACTTTCCCTTGATATTTAAGATATTCAAGTAGGTTATCTATCTGCTGATAAGACAAGTCGGTATGATCCGGCATCTGGGTATATCGGAATTTAGATGGCTGACGAATATATTCACGTAACACCGCAGGCTCTCGGTAAGCGAGAATATTCATAGGGGCATTTAAATCCGGTCCAACTTTTCCACCATCTTGATCTAAAGCGTGACATTTCATGCAGCGATCTTTAAACAACCTAAACCCACTGTATACATTGCTGTTTTTTTTAACACCTTGTGGATATACCTTAGGATATCGATATTTAAACTCTACCGTATCAACCCTTGCTAGTTGATATGGCCAGGGAAAGGCCTGCTTCGGCGTTTGCTTACTACCCGACCAAACCAGATAAAACGGGCCGGGATTAGTTTGATTATGTCCAATAGGTTCCCAGTCAGGATAATCCCTATCGTAGTAAACGATATAGCCCCCTTCTTCGAGTAATTTGTCAAAAGAGACAACAGCCTGATAGCCGTCTAACGCAATGAAATTCACATCTGTCGCTAATTGGCCTTCCCAGCCTTTACCATAGGCTAACGCCATAACATCATGAAGTGAGAATGCAAGATAACGTTTATTCTTACCATACTGAGGATCGTAGATATCGACTTGGCGTGTTGATAGTTGTTTCTTCAAATTCTTAAGGGCTAAAGATTTAACAGTTTTGCCAGACTCTGAAAAAACCAACTGTACCGAGTTTTCATCAGCTGACCAGGAATTAAACGACCAAGCACTAAATAACCCCAAAACAAGTAACCACTGCGTTCCTAACGCTTTTCTCCTCATGTTAACACTCCTTGTCATCATCATTACAAACGAGTACACCTCGTCAGCTATGGATCACTTCCAATATAGTCAGTGGGTTAACATTCATCTGAGACCTTTATCACGTTGGGATTAGCATCACAGAAATTATGCCCGGTTTATCTTTCAGCATTTCCCCGTATGGCAAAGAATGCCTTCAGATAAAACTTGAGGAGAAAAATAGACAGCCCCTAAATTGAAAGAGGTTTCATCACAGCCATAAAATGCCGTAAGACGGGCGGTTCATATTCAAATGTCAGCCCTGACAAGGTTTCAGCCTTTCTAGCGACTTCGAACAGTGCGTCAGCAATATAATCCATATGATCATTGGTATAGACCCGGCGCGGAATAGTCAGCCGCATAAATTCCATCGGTGAAGACTTCTGCCCACCTGTGACAGGGTCACGCCCTAGCAGCAAGGAACCAATCTCCACTGCACGAATGCCCGCTTCGAGATACAGCGCATTGCATAATGCCTGAGCCGGAAATTGCTCGGGGGGAATATGCGGTAGCATTTTCTTGGCATCGACAAAAACAGCATGTCCACCAGCCGGCCACTGGACGGGTACACCTCCCTTCTTAAGCCGGCAAGCCAGATACTCTACCTGTTTGATCCTGTAAGTCAGGAAATCCTCATCGAGAGCCTCATAAAGGCCACGAGCTAATGCCTCCATATCTCTTCCCGCCATTCCGCCATAGGTAACAAAACCTTCCAACGGCACACATCGTGTCTGCACGACTTGAAACAGAGGCCGATCATTTCGAATAGCACAGAGCCCGCCAATATTAACCATTGGATCTTTTTTCGCCGATAATGTCAGCATATCGGCATACTGGTACATCTCAGACACTATCTGCTTAATCGGTGTATGCTGATAGCCCGCTTCCCGTTGCTTGATAAACCATGCATTTTCACAAAACCGGGCTGAATCCATGACCACGGGGATTTGATGATACTGGGCAAGTTGATATACGGCTTTAAGATTAGCCATAGAGACAGGTTGGCCACCAGTACTGTTACAGGTAACGGTCATAATAATCCCAGCGATATTACTCGCTCCATAGTGGCTGACAGCGTCGTTTAACTTTTGTAGATCAATATTACCTTTCCAGTCATAAGGCTGCTCGGTATTAAACGCCCGTTCATCAACCACGTTAATGGCCATGGCACCTGTAAATTCGACATGAGCGGCCGTGGTGTCAAAATGGTAATTCGATATAAATACCGGCTGGGCTCCGCCACGTTCTCGCTGCATTTTTTCGACTAGGCATGGAAATAATATTTGCTCGGCACCTCGCCCCTGGTGGGTGGGAACAAAATCGCTATAACCAAAAATATCCTGTACCGCATCTTTAAGGTGAAAATAGTTACGACTTCCTGCGTAAGACTCATCCCCCAGCATTAACCCAGCCCATTGCGAATCGCTCATCGCCCCAGTCCCCGAATCCGTCAGCAAATCGATATACACATCTTCGCTTTTTAAAGCGAAGGGGTTATAGCCAGCCTGTTCCAAGGCTTTTTCCCGCTCTGCAAGGGTTGTCAACCGGATAGGTTCAACCATTTTGATTCGAAAAGGCTCTGGAATACGTTTCATCATCACCCCCATTTGTTTATCCATACACAGGCATAAACTAAATATGCAACGTAGCTAACTATCAAAGAGGGACATTAAGAAGGAAAGTTATTGCAGAGGCGGTTGTCTTGATTAAACCAAGCTACCCGGGCGGGCCGAAGACAATAAGCTTGTAGAAGTTTCCTAGACATGGCTAGCTCCTTACTACAATACCAACTGAACCACCATCCTCTCCCATCAGAGCAGTAGCCGCCATTAGCAAACACCCCAAATTGATGAAGGTATAGTAGTTCTACACAACAGAAATATTCTGTTTGGTATAACTATAGCGCAAAGAAAAATCCCCCTTGTTCATAGTTGACTAATATCCCCTTGCTTCCTAGGTTAAATATATCAGCCACCTATAAATTCGATGGGCAGACTGGGCGCAGAAGATCCAGAAAGCGCACAAGCGATATAACCCAATTCGGCGGCTTGCTAAACAGACTTTACAGGGATGCCTGCAATATGGAACCGAGAAGCGTTAAAACCCCTGAAGATGCCAAGGCCATTATCAGAGAACGTGGACTTACTCATGTCAAAGTAGGGCTGTTTGATAACGATGGCGTCATGCGGGGAAAATACATGTCGAAGAGCAAGTTCTTTTCTTCACTCGACCACGGTTTTGCCTTTTGCGATGTCGTTCTGGGCTGGGATGTCAAAGACCAGCTGTATGACAATGCACGCTATACGGGGTGGCATACCGGTTATCCCGATGCCCCGGTCCGTATCATTCCGGAAAGCTGCCGTGAAGTACTCGATGAAGACGGCATGCTGCTATTCATTGCCGAATTTGCCGGAGAGGCTGAAGCAGTCTGCCCTCGCGCCGCCTTAAGAAAAGTCCTCAGTAAAGCCACTGAGATGGGCTTTGATGCATTTGCTGCCCTTGAATATGAATTCTTCCTGTTCAAAGAGACACCACACTCGGCACGGGAGAAAGGATTCAGAAACCTTGAAACCATTACCCCGGACTGGTTTGGCTACTCGATGATCCGCAACTCGACATACTCTGACTTGTACAAAGCTATTCTCGCCATGGCAGAAACCATGGACTTTCCCATCGAGGGAATTCATTCCGAAACCGGACCGGGTGTCATCGAGGCGGCCATTTCAGTTGACCATGCCGAGGCTGCTGCAGACAAAGCAGCACTATTCAAAACCTATATGAAAGTATTGGCTCAAAAGAATGATTTGCTTGCCACATTTATGGCTAAATGGAGCGATGACTACCCAGGGCAAAGTGGCCATATCCACCTTTCGCTACAAAACAAAGATGGCTCATCCGCATTTTATGACCAAGGCCAAGAGCATACGATGAGCCAACTACAGCGCCACTTTCTTGCCGGCCAGCAACGCCTGATGCCAGAACTGCTCTGTATGATCGCCCCTTCCGTAAACAGCTATAGCCGAATGATTCCAGGCTTCTGGGCCCCAACGGATGCAACTTGGGGCGTAGAAAACCGCACTACCGCACTAAGAGTCATCTCCGGCTCTGCCAAAACCCAGCGTATTGAATATCGCATCGGTGCGGCTGATGCCAATCCTTATCTCGCACTGGCCGCTGCATTGGGCTCAGGGTTATATGGCATAGCTCATGGATGGGAACCTCATACACCTGTAATAGGTAATGCTTATGAGCAAGCTCATCCTCGAGAGTTAGCGCTGCCCCGTACCCTATGGGATGCCACGCAGTGCTTTAAAGCCTCTCAGGCTGCAAGAGAGTTGTTTGGTGATGCGTTTGTTGATCACTTCGCGGCTTCCAGGGAATGGGAAGACCGGGAATTCAGAAAGCATGTGACCGACTGGGAGCTAAACCGCTATTTTGAAATTATCTGAGGATAGCAGGCATGACAGAACCCGACGGGAAAGACACAGTCCAGCATACCGTCTCACCAGTTGATGGCAGAATTATTGTGAGCAAGCAATTAGCCACCCAAGAAGATGTTCAGCAAGCAATAGAACAATCCAATTTTGCAGAAGAAAACTGGCGCCTGACATCACTGGCAGAACGAAAATTCTATTGCAGCAGAGCCATTGACGCTTTGCTAGACCACAGGGAAATGATTGCCTGTGAACTAAGTTGGATGATGGGCAGGCCTATTCGCTATAGCGGTATCGAACTATCAGGCCTTGAAGAAAGGGCACGCTATATGATCGCCATTTGTGATGATGCGCTAGCGACGGTTAATCTAGAGGTTAAACCAGGCTTTACACGGTATATCAAACGTGAGCCACTCGGCACAGTGGTTGTCATCGCTCCGTGGAACTACCCCTATCTAACAGCTATCAATTCAATAATCCCCGCTTTATTGGCCGGCAATACCGTTATCCTTAAACATTCCTCGCAAACCCCGTTATGCGCGGAGCGCCTTCAGCAAGCATTCAATGACGCAGGCCTGCCTGATGGCGTCTTTCAACACCTTTATCTTAGCCATGCTCATACCGAGTATTTAATTGCCAGTGAACATATCCAGCATGTGGTATTTACCGGTTCAGTAAAAGGCGGGCAAATTGTCGAAAGAGCAGCGGCAGGACACTTTCATGGCATCGGTCTGGAACTTGGTGGCAAAGACCCTGCTTATGTTCGGGCAGATGCCAACCTCAACCAGGCCGCTGAAGCCATCGTTGACGGCGCACTCTTTAACTCAGGACAGTCATGTTGCGGTATTGAGCGCGTGTATGTCGACGCGTCTATACACGACGAGTTTGTGGCAAAAGCCACACAGATCATCAACAACTACCAGTTAGACTCACCGCTGGAACAACACACAACACTGGGCCCTCTGGTTCGTACCAGTGCCGCTGAATTTGTCCGCGAACAAATCACAGAAGCCGTAAATATGGGAGCAACGGCGCACGTCAAAGAGGCTGATTTCCCCAAGAGCCAAAAAGGCACGCCTTACCTGGCGCCTCAGTTGCTCACCGGCGTAAATCATCAAATGCGTATCATGAAAGAAGAAACCTTTGGCCCGGTCGTAGCAGTACAAAAAGTCCACTCAGATGATGAGGCGATAGTGCTGATGAATGACAGCGAGTTTGGGCTGACTGCCAGTATTTTCACGCAAAATTATGACAAAGCGATAGCCCTTGGTGAACAGTTAGAAACTGGCACCTTCTTTGTCAATCGCTGTGACTATCTGGATCCCGCCCTAGCCTGGACAGGAGTCAAACATTCCGGACGCGGTTATGCCCTATCAACGCTAGGTTTTGAAACCCTCACTCGTCCCAAGTCTTTCCATATCAAGCACCTGTAGGAGCTACAGACATGCACCAAGCGCATTGGAACTACCCCACATCCATCACCGTTGGTGAGCACTGCACGGACCACCTGGCTGATTACTGTCAGGAGGCCGGGATTAATAATCCCATGATGGTTACCGACCCAACCCTGGCTGTTAGCAAAATGGTTCGCGATACCCTGACCCGATGCAGGCAGTCCGAGTTAAAACTAGAGCTTTTCAACGATATTCAAGGGAACCCTACCAGTGGAAATGTCGCGGCGGGAGTCAAACACTACCTGAACGGCAAGCACGACGGTATTATTGCTTTCGGAGGAGGTTCCAGTATCGATGCCGCCAAAGCCATAGCACTAGTCGCCAAACAATCGCACTCACTATGGGATTTCGAAGATCAAGGTGAAAACTGGAAACTGGCAGACCCCAAATTAATCGCTCCTGTAATAGCGATACCAACCACTGCCGGTACCGGCGCTGAGGTTGGGCGTGCCGCTGTCATTACCGACGAAGCCAAGCTGGTAAAAAAAATCATTTTTCACCCTCAAATGATGCCAATACAAGTTTTCTTAGACCCGTTTCTGATAACCGAGCTACCACCGGAGCTAACCGCAGCCACGGGTATGGATGCTCTTTCCCACAGCCTAGAAGCCTTTTGCTCCCACACTTATCACCCGATGGCGGATGCTATCTCGCTCGAAGCAATGAGAATGATCATGCATTACCTTCCTGTCGCTTACCTTGACGGGTTAAATACTAACGCCCGGACCCAAATGCTGGTTGCTTCGACAATGGGGGCAACTGCCTTCCAGAAAGGATTAGGGGGCATGCATGCCCTGTCGCACTCGCTGGGTGCGCTCTATAACAAACACCACGGTTTACTCAACGCCATTCTGATGCCCTACGTCCTGGTGGCCAACCGACCCCATATCAACGAAAAAATGGACCGGCTCGGTCGATACCTCGCGTTACCGCACCCCAGCTTTGACGGTGTATTAAATTGGATACTTTCCCTACGAGCCGAGCTACATATCCCCAACACGTTGGCCGAAATAGGTATCGATAGCCAGCAGGCTATACGTCTTGGAGCCATGGCCGTTTCAGATCCCGCAGCCGCCGGCAACCCAATCCAATTAACCGCCGAGCAGTATGCCGATATTGTTACCCGTGCAGTTGACGGCAGACTGCACTAAGCGAGGAAAAGTATGATTTTGGGCGTCTTACTTTGCGATGACGTAAGGCCGGAGCTGCAGGCCAAACACGGCAATTACCCAGCAATGTTCAGCAACCTGTTCGGTCAGGTTGACCCGAGCGTAATACTGAACTTTTACCGCGTCATCGACGGTCAATACCCGATGGCACTGGATGAATGCGATGCCTACATCAGTTCAGGCAGCAAGTTCAGCGTCAATGACGAAGTCAAATGGATCAGCGTATTTGAAGCCTTCATCCACCAGCTCTACCAGCAGCACATTCCATTTATTGGGGTCTGCTTCGGTCACCAAATGATTGCCCGTGCGCTGGGCGGAGAAGCCTGCCCGTCGGCCAACGGCTGGGGAATTGGCGTAGCCGATGTAAAGTTCAACCTGGAGGAGGCTAATCAACATAGTTGGCTCACGGGTTCTAACAGTGGCTATTCTCTAATTGTCAGCCACCAGGAGCAAATTGCCGAACCGCCGCCGAATACTATTACGCTGGCAGGCAGTGAATTTTGCCCATATGCCATGATCCAAGTCGGTACTCACTTTCTGGGTGTTCAGGGCCACCCAGAATTTACCCCCGAATATTCTCACGATTTAATCAGACTCCGCCGTGATAACTACCCGGAAGAAACCGCAGAGATAGCACTCGCATCATTAGAGCAACCCACTGATTCTTGTTCTGTTGCACAGTGGATTATTAACTTCATTAAGTTATACCAATTCCATTAATTATCTAACCATTCAGAACACCGCTGGGAGTCAGTTCACAGCTATTCCCAGTGTAGAATCGTTCAAAATAGCTGAACAAATTCATCGGCTCATCACTATGGTGTCAATCGGTCAGTTTCATACACTAGTAAAAAGTAATGAAAAAGACACTGAGGCGAAGACATGTATCATGCACATATCTATTTTGATCTCACTCAACAGCCCATTGCCGAACAAATCTACCAGCAAATCAAGTTGAGTCGAATCGACGTTACGTCCATTTTCCCTCTGGTAAACAGACGTGTCGGCCCACATGACAAACCGATGTTCGAGGTCCATTTCAACGACAATCAATACGGTTTTATCGAATGGCTTGACCAACACCGCGCCGGCCTTTCAGTCCTGATTCACCCGGTGACAAGCAATGCTTTAGCAGATCATACCAGCGGCGCTTATTGGCTAGGAGAGGAGCTTGCAGTACATACGGAAATATTTGAAAACTGTGAAACAGACTAGTTTATTCAAATACAAATAAGGCCGCTTGTGCGGCCTTTGGAGGATTGGGATTACGGAGGTTACTGTAGCCTATCACTAGTAGTAATGTTCACTTGTGCTCTCGTAGGTCACTTCGAAATCTCTTTGTGCCCCATCTAACATATCCAATAAAACAGCTGTCTGTTTACTATTACAATGCATTATAGAAAGTCGAACAAGCTTCTGAAGCTCGACTACTTTTCTCTGACTGTCTTGCAGACCATTAATTTCTTGAATGCACTTATTAAAATCAATCATAAAACACAAAAGATCAACAATTTAGAATACGAATAAAAATATATAAAAATAGTATTTATTTAGAATTTGAACTCAGATTTTTCCTGATTGACATCATATCTTTTCAAAAAATGCTTTTTTGTTTTCATTAATACGGCCTGAGATTTATATCTAATCTTCTTTTTAATTAACAATGAGCTCTTACTCATAGCTTAAATACCTTACCGCATTTCTTACATTGGAAAACCGCATTGAAAAATATGCGTTGCCAAAAATTTCGTTTAATTCTTTTTTTATTAATACAATTGCAATTTGTCACGAGAAGACCATTAGTTCCAGCTTGCTATTGCAATAGCTTACATAACACCAAGTCACTACTCAACATGTTTAATATGGTAATATCAGTAAGTTAATATGTCGATTTCATCAAGTATTATTCTTGTTTGTACCATTTTCATCAACTCACTATTGAACTCCTTGCTTTCTTTAACAATGAACATTAGTACAAAAATAAAACCAAACGACCGTTATTCCCACAGATATGAATCAGCACGCATCAGTTGTGTTATAAGCATTCTACTAAATAAATAGATACGTTTAATTAATCACTTACCAATCAATAAAAGTCAAACGAATATATCTTTAAAGCCAAAATATGAATTTATTCTAGTTTAAAAAACAATCACTACTCTAGCTAAATAACGGCGAAAATTTATCTCATATTCCTTCCGTCAATATAGAATACCAGTGGATCATAAGCCAGTATTTGAATTGATAGCGTTCGAATATCAAGTTGGCTTTTTTGCATAGATATAACCAGCACTTTAAGCCAAAAGAAAGTGCTCACAGATGAATACAAAAAAGCAGCCCCTAGGAACTGCTTTACTTCACCACCGCGTGCTATACCTCGACAACTACCTTCTTAGCCAGCGACATCGCAAGGTTGTTGTCATAGTAGGCTGCTTCATTGATAAAGTGAGGATATGCTTCGTAGTCCCCTTCCCAGTAAACTTCAGTGCCATCAAACAATGTGAAAATCGGATCACCGGCATGCAGCGGTTTGAAATCGGCATCCTGGACATTCTTGTGTACCATTCCAATACGTTCTCCGTTTGCATCTTCCGGTAACTTCAATGTCTCTTCATATTTATATGCTTCATAGCTAGCCGGAAGTTCAGGCAGTGCATCGGTATTGTGAAGTTCGACATAGTCCAGAATATGTTGAGTCATTTCCTCCATCCAATCGAGTACATCCTGACGGATCACGGATTGTGGCTGAGGGCCAACCTCAACAATTACACCTTGGTTGGTGATCGAGCTAAGAAAATAATGCTCTTCAACAGAAGATTGATCTTCTAGCACCACAACCGCATCGGGCATTTTAGCTTTAACATAAGCCCCCATTTTACGGTTGAACGCATCGCTCTGAAGTAGGATCAGGGATGGTCCCATATTACTGGTGGTATTGTGCAAGTCGATAATGAAGTCTATCTTGGCATTCCCCTTAGGACCTAACTGAGCATTAATCGCTTTGGCGCGACTTTGCTCATAGTTGGCCAGATCCTGATTGTTCAGATCATCGAGACTAAACTGGCGGTTCATATCACAATCGAGGTAGCGCTTGTTTTCCTCAAACGCTTTCGGATTAGCAAAAACCATTTGGGAGGAGAACGAGTCTCGGGAGATCACTTGGGGATTCTGCTGCCATTTGCGCAGCAGGTAGATACCGCTAAATTCGTTACCATGCGTGCCGCCAACGACAGCAACCGAATTGATTGTATTCGTCCTTGTATTCACAGTTCAGGCTCTCACTTATCAGCTGGATATTCATCTCAATACACTAAAATGAATACCAGTTTCATTAACAATTTGCCAGTGAAAACACACTAAAAGATGACAGGTCGGGTTTGTGCCAGTTTTAAGTAGGAGTGCAGTTCGCCATTCTTATACTCAATGGCAGAGTGGATATTGGTATTTTTATTGGCAATAACGGCGCTGCGATACCGGTTTTCACCTTTATAGATTTCAATTTCGATGACCCCGTCAACCAATTCCCAGAAACCCGCCGTACGCTGGCGGTTAAATAGCGTAAATTCATCCAGTGAACCATCTGGGTGTAAGATCAATTCAGTGATATAACCCGCACTACATGTCTTTATCCAATGCTGCGGTGATATTTCATCGCGAGAAAAGTTCCGTTTACCTGCCAGCCACTCATGCATGCTTGTTTGCTCATGTGAGTTAAGCTCGGGCAATGCATCTACGTCGAGTAATCTTGCGCGCTCAGACTCTCGGAAAAAAAGCTGGAGCAATTGGCACGTTTTCTTTTCAGACATCCATATCACCTTTGTAAATCATCATGATAACGGTGAAACTAAACGCTATCGGGCGAGCTTTCACGAAATAATAAGCGAAAGTGTTAACCTGCTCAAAACTTCACCTTGCCACGTAAGGTTTTGGTTTGTCCACGCTGGGTTTTCTTGTCCATTCGACGACGTTGAGACCCTTTTGTCGGCTTGGTCGCCCGTCTCGCTTTTTGCTGGACCGCCGAAGACTGGATTAATTCCTTCAACCGCATTAACGCATCTTCTTTATTTTGCTCTTGAGTACGATATTGCTGTGCCTTAATGATGATCACCCCATCTTTAGTTATTCGGTGATCAGACAACTTCAGCAAACGCTCTTTATAAAAAGGCGGAAGTGATGAACGCTTAATGTCAAAACGCAGATGAATTGCACTGGAAACTTTGTTGACGTTCTGGCCACCCGCCCCCTGAGCACGAATCGCCGTAATTTCAATTTCCCAGTCAGCAAGTTGGACAGTGTTGGAGATAGTTAACAAGAAAGCATGCCTATAGCCGTAATTTAATCCCGGATTATCTTTGTTTATTCTGACAGATGCAAAGTTTGTTACTTCAATCACGTCTCACATACTAAGGTGTATCGGCTGTTTTTTGCTCTGATACCACCCGCTAAATGTGATCACCCTTACAAGCAAGCATTAGTGTCATTTTTAAGTTTAACCAGAGTCAGTATTCTGGTCATTATCCGCCGCTTTATATATCGATACATAATGAATACATTAATTGCACTGCTCGCCGACTCTGGTCAATTCATACGCCCCTGGCTAAGCGAAATTTCAACAGCTATGGTTGCCTGTCTGCTGGTAATATTTGGCGCAGACATTAACCGGCTCCTCAGACGACACCTATCTGGTACTAACTTTGTGTTACGTACCTTGGCCTTTATTTTAGTCAATGCATTTGGATATGGTTTCTTAATTGTGTCAGCGGCCCCTTGGCTTGCCAGGCAGTTAAGCCAAATACCGAGCCAGTGGCTATTTTGTATTGTGGTAGTAACATTTATTTTTGTTGGATTATGGGCGCAGAGAAACAGGCAAATGTAAGGCTTTGACCACTCAGCACCCTGCGCCTTGAAATGGCTCTTTATCGGATTAAAGCAAAAATATGGTGCATCATCATTAGCCATAGTCCTATTGCAACCACGGCATAGAGACTAAAGATGGCTAACTGCTTAAGCTTTGAAAGGATTAAAGACATGATCATCACACACCTCCTCGACTTTGCTTCGTTTATGAGATGTCATAAATTCTGAGCACTCAATAAATTAATATTAAATTTTGAGAGCTTTATTTGATAGGAGTCAGATCGAGTATTAAGCCACTGACCTAAAAAGCAAAATCTTTGGCGCAAAAAGCAAAGCCCAGCAAAAGCTGGGCTTTATAGCACTAAGTTTGGAGAGGGTTAGACTCTACGGTAAGGCAAATAAACCGGCTCCCACATATGTTCAGCTAGCTCTTGCTTAACATCTTTACCTCGCAAGATACTCATCGGATCCGTCGCCTGCATATTCGTTAAAATACTCGTCGCGACACGAAGCGATACTGCTTTCAGCTCACTGATCCTCGGATAAACGCAACCTGCAGCCAAGTCCTCTTCAGATACACATTCCGCCAACGCATAAGATGCCATCGTGAACATATCCAAAGTGATTTTCTTCGTCTTGGAGGCAATTGCAGCTAAACCTACACCCGGGAAGATAAAGACATTATTGCCTTGGCCAATACGGTACTCATGACCATTGTAAATCACATTGTCGAATGGGCTACCCGTCGCAACAATTGCCTGGCCGTCACTCCATTTATAGATATCTTCCGGTAGGGCTTCGCAGTTCGCGGTCGGATTGGATAACGGGAACACCATTGGGCGCTTGGTGTATTCCATCATCTTCTGGATATGCTCTTCCTTGAACGCACCGCCAATACCGCTAGTGCCAAGCAGCACGGTAACAGGATGGTTATTAATCAACTCGGTCAAAGACACTTTGCCAAGCTCTTCCGTATGCCAGTTTTCTGCCAGTGAACGTGGCTTAGCATAACGCTTCTTATACTCATCCAGCCCATCACGATCATCAAATACCAAGCCTTGAGAGTCGAGAATAAAGATGCGATCACGGGCAGAAGCATGGGAACAGCCCTCTTTCAACAAGCCGGCAAATATTTGATCGGCAACGCCTACACCACCAGCACCGGCGCCATAAACCACATAGGTCTGATCAACCAAAGACTCGCCTTTAATTTTAACCGCGCCAAGAATACCCGCGAGTACCACCGAACCGGTGCCCTGGATATCATCATTAAACGACGGAAGAAATTCCTCATAATCAGACAAGTTATCGAAAGCATTCGATTTACTGAAGTCTTCCCACTGCAACACCGCTTTCGGAAAATGGTGTTTAACCTGACGAACAAATTTGTTGATAAAGGTTTTATATTCCTCGCCACGCATACGCTTGCGAGGCACACCAAGATACATTGGATCATCCAGCAAATCTTGGTTATCGGTACCAACATCCAAAGCTATCGGCAAACAGTGAGCCGGATGAATACCCGCCCCCAGCGTATAAAGCGATAGCTTACCAATAGGAATACCCATACCGCCGACACCTTGGTCACCGAGCCCCAAGATACCCTGGCTATCCGTCACCACGATGATTTTAATATCTTTACCGGTAAAGTGACGAGCCTGTTCACCCATGTTGTCGACATTGTCTTCGGTAATGTATAAACCACGAGCCTTCTGATAACGGTGGCTAAATTCCTGGCAGGCTTTACCTACCGTAGGGGTATAAATAATCGGTGTCATCTCTTCGATATGCTGAGATAACAACGCATAGAACAAGGTTTCATTTCGATCTTGCAGTGCACGCAAGAAAAGGTATTTTTCAATATCAGTAGACGCGTTTCTAAATCCATCATAAACGCGATTGAGTTGATCATCGAATGTCTGCACGCGCGGAGGTAACAAGCCACTCAACTGAAAAGCCTCTCTTTCCTCGTAGGTAAATGCAGTACTTTTATTGAGTGTCCGGTCGTTGAGCAGTTCGGTCCCTGTTAAAGATACAGGTCTAAATTCATTACCTTCTTCATCTTTCCAACGCAGGTATTTGCCTATCGTCATGGTATCCCTCCAGTCTAATTTTCGGCAATCAGTCCTCGATGATTTATCTGTGGTGATGACAGAAGATTGGAGGGCTGACATTGGCTCCCGTAGGAGATAACGAAAGATTCTACGCCCTTTAGATACGGAAAAACGTGAAGCTCGGAGAATAATTGGTTGATTTTAAGGCAGTTATTGACAGTAAAAACCCGCTGAATCAGCGGGCTTAGATATCGGGGCGAGTTAGAAATATATCGTCATACCCAAAGCCGGCAGGGGTTCATCTTCCACGACACTGTAAATATCCAGGTAGTCACCCGCTTTCTCTGGGTCATCTTCACTACCGTTGCAGATAAGTGCAATATTGTAATTATCCAGAGGCACATAGCCAATTTCAAACTCACGGCTTACTGGATCAACCGCCGCTGAAGTGTAAGGTTCGAATTCAGAAGCCAAATCACCATGAGTATCTGTTGGTGCGTTATAGACATAGACAAAAGCATCCTCGATAACACCACCGCATGCTTCGCTTTCTTCTAGCACAGCTCCCGAAATGGTCGCGACATCTTCATTGTTTACAAGGCGAACACCACGCGGCTTCAGTTGATAACCGTTAGCGTTTTCAACCATACTCTTACGCAGATCAAATTCCAGAGTATATCTTTGAGTTGCTTCCGCAGTAACCTCAAAACCATCAAGCTTTAACTCACCACTTGGTACTCGAATTCCCTGAGTATCATTCGTATCAGTCACAACATGCGAATAAGGAGTGCCGTCAGAATAGCTGCCTTTTTCCAATACCGATAGCCGCATTTGGTTATATTTGCCAGCTTGCATGAGCTCGTCACTAAGCACCTGCAGAGAATTTTCACCCTGATAGGCCATTAGGTTGATCACCATAAATTCTGGATTACCGTCTGCATCTTCAGGGATGAGCATACCGTCAGGAATACATTCTTCAGAGCTTTCATCGGCAGCAAAGGAGGTCGTGCCCCAACTAGATTCGCTACCGTTGGTGTGCTTTACCGAGATCTGATCAAAAGCAACACAAACTTTGGTCAGATCATCAACAGGTGCATCTGAGAAAGCCAGATTAAATGTCCCTGTATTGCTATTACTACCTGACGAATCAGAACCACAACCCACTAATGCAAGGCTAACCAGCCCGGCTACTACCAACTTTTGCATTGATAAAACTCTCAATAAATAATTACCTGGCAGAAGAATACAGATATCCCGATTATTCCCCTAGCCGATAACTCCCATTCAGAGCAAATCTGACAATGATTTTACAAACCCCAAAAAAAAGCATAGCAATAAAGTGCTTAGTTAAGCTAATACGCGCGGCCACAGCTCATAACCAATCATTATCAAAAAGCAACAAAGCAAACGCTTGCTCGCACAAATAACCAACAAGCAAACGTTTACCAAAGCATCCAACTGCCTGCATATTATACATGCGGAATGGAATATCATGATCTTCATCACATGCCACATAATCACCCAATTACAGTTTCATAGAAAAATGTAGCATTAGCCGTGGTCTTACCACATTAACGGAAATGAAAATGAAATTTGCTCGTAGTGTTATTGCTGCTTCGATTGCTCTTGCCGCGCTAACTGGTTGTAACAGCGACAACAGCACAACCGAAACGTATACTGAAGCCCGCTTCGCGACTTATAACCTGTCCTTTGATCGTGATACGTATGAAGATCTAGTTTTTGAAATGTCGATGACACGCGATGATCAGACAGCTCTGATTAATCGCTATAAGAATAACGACGAATCACTGACAGAAGCTAAAAAAGCAACCGCACAAAAAATAATTCAAATCCGAAATGTGGCAGAAACGATTCAACGTACTCGCCCAAATGTCTTCCTGCTGGCAGAATTTAATAACAAAGGTACAGGAAAAGATATGAGAGCCCTTGATGGCTTCCATAACAACTACCTTGCTTATGCACAAAATAGCCAAGTTGAGCCAATTAGCTTTGAATACCGCAAAAACATTGCTACCAACACAGGTAAAGCAAGCGGCTTTGACCTGAACAATGACGGTGAAAAGACAGACATTAAGGATGACGCATGGGGCTTTGGTAACTATCACGGCCAATATGCTTTTGCTGTATTCTCACAGTTTGAGATTGATGAAAGTAACGTGCGCACTTTCCAGAACTTCAAATGGAAAGATATGCCTGGCTATGAAGAAAGCATCCGCATCGTTCAGTGTGACGATCCGAGCAAATTCCCTGAAGGGATGACTTGTAAGAGTAAATGGTACGAAGACGAAGCTTGGGAGCAATTCCCACTCTCATCTAAAAACCACGCAGATATTCCTGTCATTATTCCAACACCTACCGGTGAGGAGACTATCCACTTTTTAGTTTCACACCCAACACCGCCGATCTGGGAAAACATCGCAGAACACAATATCAAGCGTAACCACGCTGAAATTGAATTCTGGAATGACTACGTTGAATCAAAAAACTACATGTATGACGATAATAATGTCTATGGTGGTTTGCCGGCAGACAGCAAGTTTGTCGTAGCTGGTGATTTAAACGCGGATCCGATTCAAGGGGATGGTGACTTAACCGCAATCAATGATCTGTTGAAGAATCCACTTGTTAATATCAGTGCAACTATTGGCTACCAAACACCAACAAGCAAAGGCGGCCAAGAGTGTTTCGATCTAGGGATCTGTACCGGTGACAACAAAGATACCCCTTACATCGAGCATATTACGAGTAAGAGCGGACTACGCTTGGATCACGTTATCCCATCACAGAATCTTACTGTTACGGATTCAGGCGTCTTCTGGCCTGCTAGTGATGAAGATGGCTACCACCTGGTATACGACGAAGAGCTGGGTATCAGCAAAGGCGTCTCTTCTGACCACCGTATGGTTTGGATGAACTTCGACCTAACTAAGTAATTTGAGTGATTAGCTAAAACCAAAGAAGCCTCACATTGTGAGGCTTCTTCATTTATAACGGGCTAATAACCTTACGCTACAACCGGCTCGAGAGCTCTTAGCACCTGACGATCATTTTCGATACGCTTGATCCAGCCATCAGATTCCATGCGGTTCAGCACAGGGATCATATATTTGCGTGACAAGCCAGTCCGATCTCTGGCATCAGATATCTTAAAGCGCTCATTGACTTCTAGCCCTTCAATAATGTCATTGACCAGATTATCGTAAAGACCTTTTTCGTAGTAAATTTTGCCTTCTAGCGGCACGGCAAAGCCTAGTCTAACAAGGTTGCGAAGCTCTTTCTGAGCGCCTGGGATTTTCTCTTTATCCGCCTCATAACCTTGCTTTTCAGCCTGACTCATCCGTTCTAGAATTTGTTTCGCCGTAGGCGATAACTGCGCTTCACTTCGCCCGTTACCCAGTGAGAATAACTCGCCGCTTTGTTTCAGCTTCCCTTCCTCGACAAACTGCTGTAACAGGGATGACAACACAGCAATCGGCAGCTGGAGCTTGCCGCTTAGCTCGTTAGCAGACAGATCAATTTGCTCCTGCTTGAGAATTGACTCTATCTGCCGATGAGAGTTGTTGTAACAATCTTCGGTGAACAACCAGTCGCCGCAAACCTTATATCCGACTTCATCAAGCTGGTGATCACCGCGTTTGGCGTAACCATATAGCGACATATTAATCGTTACATAGTCTTCCCATGCTGGATGTTCAGGCATCGCCATTAGCAGATCATAGAGTTTATTACGGTGCTGCTTAACAACCGCTCCTCCCCAGGCAACAGCCCCACAATTCAAGATCCGGCTGCCACCATGCTGGATCAGCAATGCCCGTTGATTCCAGAAACAACAGGCAGGCTCTTTCAGACGCAAGCGCGCCAGGTTTGTCCCTTTAAACACAAAGATCTTGGCAAGCGTATTAAAGGTGCCGAATGCGACCTCGACTTCACTGTTATTACGGCACTTGTTC
The DNA here is from genome assembly GCF_026191635.1 of Photobacterium obscurum. GTDB lineage: Bacteria > Pseudomonadota > Gammaproteobacteria > Enterobacterales > Vibrionaceae > Photobacterium > Photobacterium obscurum. The sequence continues at coordinate 346,804 of NZ_JAKRRW010000004.1, read as the reverse complement.
TCAAAGAGCAGGCTGTCTAATCTCACAATCAACTCATCGGTAACAAAACCAGTTTCTTTCGACGCCATCAGGCAAAAGCCGCGCTCAACCTCTTTTTTCTTCACCCCTTTAAGGGCAATTGCAACTCGAGATACCGGCTCAGCAGTATCAATATTTTGATGATAGGACTGCAAGCTTTTTACCTGCACTTCCCTGCCTGATGGTTGGAGGATCAACTTCTGCCCTACATGAAACTCACCGCCGCACAAACTGCCGGTGACAGTAGTACCGACACCATTGACCGTAAAAACACGGTCAATATACAAATGGCCCTGGCGTTCACTCGCAATACGCTGTCTAGCTTTTTCCTGGTGATTATCCAGCTTACGGCAGATATGCTGACGTAGCCCATCAATTCCTTTTTGCTGATGAGCAGAGACCACCACGGAGTCAGGAATAAAGCCTGCTATCTCTAAAAACTGCTCAAGGGCTTCTTCCTCGACCAATGCCAGCATCTCATCATCGACAAGATCAGACTTAGAGATCACCAAAGTCACGTTTTCGATCCCCATCGATGCGATCACTTTTAGGTGGTCGGTTGACATCTGCATCCAGCCTTCATCGGCAGCAACGACAAACAGAACCATATCGAGGCTCCAAACCCCCGCCACCATGTTGCGGATAAATCGTTCATGGCCCGGCACATCGATGACACCAACAGGCGTCCCGTCCTGATGCTTGAAGTAGGCAAAGCCAAGGTCAATCGTCATCCCGCGCTTCTTTTCCTGTGGAAGGTGCGCGGTATCAATACCAGTCAGCGCTTTGATCAACGCCGATTTACCATGATCGACATGGCCTGCCGTACCAACAACATAACTCATTGCAATACCTCCGCCAGTTGGCTGCGTAGATAACTTATTTCTGATTCGTTAATCGTGGCCAGATTAAGCTGCACTTTGTCGTGCTTGATCACACCAATGACAGGCAGCGGCCAATTACGCATCACTTGCAATAACTTTTCTGCTGACCGCTTGTATCGACCATTCTCCGGCACGATCTCAACAGACCATGAGGGATCATTTTGATCCGGCAGTGAACCTCCGCCTACTGTCATTTCTGAACGCACAACCTGCACTTGTTCGCCAAACCCTGCCGCTAGCTGATTGGCCCTGTCTTCAAGCTCATGTTCCGATAGTGAACTCTTACTTTCAGCCACCCCACGACCACTTTGAAGCTGGTTAAGCTTGCGAACCACCAGCTCCTCAAGCAATGAATACACGATCCTGCTTGGTCTGAATGCTCGCATCATCGGATTCTTCTCAAGCTGCTTGATCAGTGCCTGCTTGCCAGTCACCAAACCAGCCTGAGGGCCGCCCAGTATCTTATCGCCTGAGAAGCAAACAATATCCGCCCCCGCCTGAATATAACTAGCCACGGTAGGTTCATCAGGCATGTCTTCTGTGGTTGTACCGGATCCCTGATCGACGGCCAGTATCACATGCTCTGGTAGATCTCGTGCCAGCTCTTTAATATCAGCTGACTCGGTAAAACCGCGGATCTTGAAATTTGATGTATGGACAATCAGCACCATGGCAGTATTTTCAGTCACAGCATCAAGGTAGTCTTGAGCCGTAGTGATATTAGTAGTGCCAACTTCCACCAATTTGGCACCGGATAGCGCCAGGATGTCAGGGATTCTGAAGCCACCACCAATTTGGATTTGCTCACCACGAGATACAATAACTTCCTTGCCCTTAGCCAATTCATGCAACATTAGATAGATAGAAGATGCATTGTTATTGACGACTAAGGTGTCTTCGCCTTTAACCAAGTACTGCATTAACTGCTGCAACATGCCTTTGCGTTTACCGCGCTTACCGGTATGAAGATCGATTTCAAGGTTATTGTAATGGGTATTCACTTCACTGACGCTTTGCCACAACTCGCTATCAATTGGTGAACGGCCAAGGTTAGTATGAACGATCACCCCAGTACCATTAACGACCCGCTGCAACCGCTGTTGGTTCATTAACCAGCAACCTTGCTCAATAAAATGGTAAAGCTGCTCCAGTGAAAACGGAGTGCCCTCAGGATCTTTCAAGTGCTTCTTTTTGTAAGCTTGTACTTGTTCTCGGACAATATCTGTCACTACTGGACGACTAAGCCGCTCAATAAAAGGCGAGAGAAAAGCTTGCTGAAGAATTTTTTCGATCTGTGGGATAGATGATAAGGTGCTTATTGCCATGATAAAGCCCCAATAATTTTAAAAATTTAAAATAGAGAATCATAAATCGTCATATATATTTAAACGTTGATAGTCTATTCAGGAAATTTGAAGTGAGGGCTTTAAGGAAGAGTTCAGGGACAAGAACAAGATGAAAACTAATTTATAAATTAGTGGTAATTAACATTGCCACCGTCATTCTTCACACCCTGAATAAAACATGCATAACATTTCATTATTACCATGTTTTAAAATCTATTTTTTATAAGTACTTAATACACGATTTAACTTGTATAAAAAAAGAGTTGGCGGAAGGAGCAGGAATCGAACCTGCCAAAGCCTATTCAGCTCACGTCGGTTTTGAAGACCGGGAGGGCCACCAGACCCCATCCACTTCCGCGTTTCGATGGCTTTAATGTACCCAATAACATTATGATTTAAAAGTGCTTAACTGGCATTCTGTGACCTTTTCAGCAAACTTACACACATATACAACTCATTTCTTAATAAGTTATCTAGCTAACATTTTTTATCAGCACAAGACGCTAGTAACATCTCTAATATTTCAAAAATAAAACCACCAAATTACAACTTCATTACATTGATAAAGATAAAACTAATTAACATAATTAGTTTTTCTAATCTTGCTCAAAAGATAGTAAAAATAAGATATCAACCCGAAATTAACACCTTTACTTTTATTATAATGACAATTACCAAATGAACATTTTATAACCGCAAAAAGATTGTTTTAGCGTTATTTTTTAGGGATATAAACGTGAGATACGACAAGCTAGAAATTATCAGCAATAATCCCAGCATCGCGGATTTAAATACATCAGTTAAATTTACTCAGCTAAATAGCATTAATGATGTTTTGATGCTAACGAGAGATAAAATACACCTCGGCGGCAAGCTTATCTCCCATCCTCTCGCGGGAAGTGTAAAGCCTCATGAGACGCCCTATCGCAGCATCATCGTACTTAATAACCATGATGAGCTGGATATGGATGCATTAAACCTTATAGAGCAGGCCATCGAACGTTACCAGGTACTATGCAAAGCTAACCCAACACACCTGACTCTTACCGATGAAGACATTGATGCCCGGTTCCCCGAAAAACAAAAAACCGATTTTCGCTTTATTGATCTGCAGCTGATCAAATCCTGTCTCGATTCACTTGGCTTCAAAGGCTTAAGCTAACCTTGCCCCCCATTCAGCAAGTCATCATCCCCGCCTAAGCGGGGATTGCCGAAAAAAGCTATCCAAAAAAATTCATACCGAATCACCAACCCCATCTAGCTTCCCCTTCTATCAGCCATCTCAATTCCTTTACTTAATCGTACAAGGGGAAGAACCTTCTTTGCAGTTGAACCATTGATACACACATAGCAATTCCAAATAACTCTTGTTGATGGACTGACAACAACAAAGAAAGCTCTCCCTCCCTTGAGCAAAGTAAAGACTTGGCAGTAACTGCTTCCAGAAGGAGGAGCCGGAGGGGGGGGGAAAACTCGGTGCAAACGACTCTCATACTTAACAAATTACCCAAGAGTTTTAGTTCGGAACACAAAAACTAAAAAAGCCAGCCGGAATCCGGCTGGCTCTAGTGCTTCTTGTTCCAATATCTAAGAATGCTTAGAACACTGTCTGCTCATCAATCTTAGTCTGAAGTGCACTTAGTGCTTTTTCGACTAGTTGACGACGAGCGTATTTCTCTTCTTTCGGCTGCATTGTTGGATCACCCAGTGGATGAGGGATCGCAATGGCAGGAACGATACGGTTTGCACCAACCGTTTTAGAAATAGGCACGACAGTTAGAACGTGAACTACAGGCATTACTCTTTCGATTTCTTTGAGCATCGTTGCGCCGCAACGAGTACAAGTGCCTCAAGTGGAGGTGAATATAGCAGCTGTCACCCCTGCCTTCTGTAGCTTCATCGCAATCTCTGCGCCGTATTCTTTCGCCTTCGCGACCGCCGTACCGTTACCGACCGTGGTGTAGAACATGTCATGCAGGCTTCCGATAACACCTTCTCGTTCCATGTCTCGCAACACGTCGACTGGAAGAACTCGGTTAGGGTCCTGGTTGCAAGCAACTGGGTCATATCCGCCGTGCGCTGTTTCATGAGTCTCTTCCGTCAAGGTTTCCAAACCACGAATACTGTATTCGCCATACTTAGATGCACTTGAAGATTCGATATGGTCTGGGTTGCCCTTAGGTACCACACCACCTGAAGTAACAAGCGCAATCTTAGCTGTGCTCATCATTTCAACCGGAGGCTGAGGCTCAACGCGGTCAAACACTGGCATTGGGTATTCAGTTGTGAACTCCTGACCACCAATTTTGGAAATCAGCAAGTCAACGGCACGCTCAGAACCACGCTTATCTGCGAAGAAGTTCACGCGGATACCACGAGGCATATAACCCGCTTCTTCAGGAGAGCCAACTTCGCCATCAGTTTCAACATAGCGGTTAATCAGCTTAACCATTGCAGGAACCGCTTTGCGCATGCTCGCTGCACTGTTGCCAGTTTCAACCATGTAAGCATACTGACGGAACAGTTCATAACCAGGGTTTTCAGGATACATACCCGAAATTGTGGTGATGCCCATTTCGTGAGCAACTTTGGCAACCGTACCACAAGCCATACCGTAACGACCGGCGTTGAAAGCAGGACCCGCAATGATGAGATCCGGTTTCAGCTGAGTTAGGATTTCCTGCAATCCGTGACAGCACAGGCTTTCATTTTCGTTGAAGTAGGAGTCACCACAAATAATCGTATGTGTGATTTCAGCCTTGTCCTGTAGCATTGTGTTCACTTGTGAACCAACACCAACTGTACCTTCAACCACCTCCATTGGAGTGTGGGCCATCTCTTCACCACCTTTCTGGGCGAAGAACTGGTTCAAGTAATAAACTACTTTCAATGTCATGTGAGTATCCTCGCTTAGCTTGCTTTAGTGGTGAGGTGATGATAGCCAAGTTCACTGGTTGCGCTAAGAATCGCTTGAATTTCAACCGTGATAGAGCCATCTTCATGCAAGCTGCCCTGGAAACCACCAGCAACCATATCAGCATAACGGTCGTGACCGATCACTTTGTCCATCGCTGGTAGTGTCACTAGCTGGTTGGCGTTACCGTTAGTCACTACTGCATTCGCACTTTCATGGGAATCTGCAAGCGACTGGCTTTCGCCGTTTTGACCTGCATATTCATCGGTCAGCAAGACAGTCTGAATACCGGCAGCTTCTAGCTTGGCACAGTTCATCATCAGGTCGGCATCTGGGTTACCAAAGCCTTCTTCACTGACAATCGCTGCGTCCCAGCCCATTTGCTTAGCAAGCTTCACAACAAAGTTAGATGAGCGTTCTTTGTCACGCAGAGTGACGTTTTCGTTAGTGACGATAACGCCCATGAAGTTGTACTTCGAACCATGGTGGCGGTAAAGATCGTAGATAACCGGGCTGTTCTGGTGAACATAGCTGGTGTTCTTGTCACAGGCAGAGACACAGTTACCACTGATAATTGCACCGTCCATCACTTCTGTTGGGTACATCAATGTAGGAAGCATGCCTTTCACATCAACGCCGTAATAGTAGCTATCGTGCAGTAGGCCTTGGCTTTGCAGCATGTAAACATAACCAACTTTTGGTAGGTTAGGATACTCAGCCGCCTGCTCTAATAGCGGTTTTGTCTCGTAAGTCTGGATTTCGTCTGGCTCAACATCAGCAGCCAACTTACCAATCCAGCGACCCGCTTCCAGTCCAACAAGGCGAAGTACACCTTCGTGATCGTACTGGTTGCATGAATCATCCACTTCACACTGAATAACCAGGTTCATGGTTGAAGAGAATGGTGTGTATTCTGCACCTGGACCGCTCATATCCAGGATACCTTCTTGGAAACCAACAACCTCACCGGTAGTGATCACCGCCATGCCTTTCAGCACGTGCGTACGACCTTCACCAACCATTGCCTCTTCACCTAAGTGACGTCCCGGGAAGATGTCTCCACCACCGTTAACTTTCACTCGAGGTTCAATAGCATCTTTGACCGGCATGATACGGATGCTATCGCCTGGTTTTGCGATTGATAGCTCAATCGAGCGGATACGGTGATCCAGTTCGCACAGATGGTTCAAAAGTGCTTGCTGTTCAATCACCACAGTATTTTCTTTTACTTCGCTCACTGGCCCGAAAGCCAAATCACGAACATGAATATTGCCTAGTTCGAGTTTCATTTATATCTCCAAACAAGCGTCAATTGGGATGGGTAATCCTTTAAAAAGTCTAACGTTCACCTCAAAAGAGACTGGCGTTAACTAGCTGACTTTTATGCCGGCTCCTTCCTCGGCGTACCCGACAACCCAACATGGTTCTTCACTATTGCTAAATTCAGTTAATAAAGCGTCCAGACAATCTTTGGGTACCGCTGCCAGCAAGCCGCCGGAGGTTTCCGGACAACACAGCTTGCGCTGCCAGCTTTCCTCCAGTTCAGGAGCAAATTCGATCTCGTCTCGATAGGCATCCAGATTACGCTTGGCACCTCCGGGGAACAGCCCCTGTGCGGCATAGTCTTGTGCTTCGATTAAGAACGGCACCTGAGTGGCTTTAAAGTGCATGCAAACATCGCTTTTTTCTGCCATTTCCAATGCATGGCCAAGCAATGAGTAACCTGTGACATCGGTACAGGCCTTGATTGGATATCGAGCAAAAATTTCTGCCGCTTTACGGTTAAGCTTCTTCATGCTGTCGGTTGAGGCTTTAATTGCCTGCTGACTCGCCTTATTCCGTTTTGCTGCAGTAGAAATCAAGCCGGTACCAATTGGCTTGGTAAGTACCAATACATCGCCACTATCAACAGCGGCTTTGGTTTGCACTTTTGAAGGATGGATCGTACCCATAACGGATAAACCAAATTTCGGCTCATCATCTTCGACGGTGTGACCGCCAACCAAGACCGCTCCGGCTTCACGGACTTTCTCCGCGCCACCTTTGAGAATTTGGCCGACAATCTCTTGGGGAAGATCACTCGGAACACAAAAAATGTTCATTGCCAATGTTACCTGTCCGCCCATGGCGTACACATCGCTGAGTGCATTCGCAGCAGCAATGGCACCAAAGTCATACGGGTCATCCACAATTGGGGTAAAAAAGTCCAATGTCTGAATAACGGCAACATCATCAGTGATTTTGTAGACGGCAGCGTCGTCACTTACCGTCAACCCAACCATCAGATCGGGATACGCTTGTTCGGGAAATAGGGGTGAAATGGACTGCAGAACCTGCGCCATGGCCTTAGGGCCGATTTTCGCCGCTCACCCAGCTTTCTTGGTCATCTGTGTAAGACGCACTACTGTTTCGGTCATCTCTATATCCTTAATAACGGACGGTATATACCAACCTGAACCAAGCCGTGTGACCCAATTCAGGCCGGTACACTTAACTACTTTCATTGCTACCGATTTTGTGTCTGCGGTGTTGTTTAACACGCCGCTTTCAGTAAACCGATATGGATTGACTGGATTATCTATCGCCTCAAACCACCGTTAACCGATAAATTTCGTTTCGACTAACTTGGCTCGAGCCTGCTCCAAATCATCTCTTGCGACCAACACTATCGGGCCTGTACAGCCCATCCCGGTACGGGCAAAAATGTTAGCTTTCCACAGCGCCTGGCAGGCATCTTCAATCTCTAGGATGTCGATACCGCCAATCTCAGCGTCGGTGACTTTCTCCGGTGGCGCGGCCACCTCATCCTTTGCTTCCACTGGTTGTTTCGGCTGTCGATATTTAGACAGCACGCTATTTAGACCAGCCAGTGAAGCCGCTTCCCACTCTTCATCGACACGCTTCATAACACTCCCTTTTGCAGCATCTGCACACAGTCTCATCGCACCAGCTACAACTGGGGCGCCTGAGGCTCTTGAAATGATATTTATCAGCTTGTCGGAAGCGCCTTCACCCAGTCCCGGACCATAGCCGAAGCCTGATGCTTCGTAGCTGCCGCCAGTCGTGAACGAAGAGAACATCTTCATAAGTAGGTTACCGGTCAGGCTATCTGTCACCATGACATCCGGTGTGCCTTGCAGCAGATCATTGCCTCGCATAGCGATACCGCCATCGGCACGACCAGACTCAGCGAAGTGGATGTCATAGCCGCCATCGGCAAGCTCGCGCAAGCTACGCTCGCACAGTGCCGCTCCGTCGATATTCAAAACACCGACTGTCGGCTTTTCAATACCGCTCGCCTTAGCCAGCGCAATACCGTAAATCGTATTTTTCAGCAGCGCCGCCTGTCGGTTGGTATCCGTAGTACCCGTTGTCGAGGCAATAATCATTTCGCGGCCGATACCTGGTGTCACCACTTTCCCCATCGTGCTCACCCCTAGTGGGAAAGCATAATGCAGTGTGACACAGCCATCGATTTTCTTGTCGGCAAACAACCCTTCCATCACCTGGTGGCATTCGTGCAGATCCGCTGCCGAATAGCATTCGAAACCACATTCAGGATCGTCGCAGCCAATCAGAACCGGTTCGATATCGCTATACTGGCGAGCCACCAACTGAGCGCCACGAAGTAGCTCCTGAGAACCATGCTCGCTGCCAGCCAATGTCAGGGCGATGCGGGTCTTCTTGCCAAACTGGCCGCTAAGCAGGCCATCAGCCATGGCATTGAAGGTATCGGACAGTTGTTGATTGATGTTACTCATAGCAACCTCCGATTACTGTTCGCGATTTAGCAGATTCTCAGCCACATCACGCATTGCCTGGGCAACAACCTGCTTGACCTGAGCTTCATCAAACACTTCTTCCTGCTTGCCGCTGTTTTTCTGAACCACAAAGCTCAGACCATCAAACAGGTTGGTCATACGGCCAAGGAACAAGCTGCCCTTGCCGACCATCATGAAGTTGTTGATATCGCCGTTGACAATCATTTCACGGCCGAAGCCCAGGAAAGGAACGCCTGACGGGATATGGCCCTGAGTCGGCGCAAAACCTGTCATGCCATGCTCAGCAACAAACTTAGGTAGCTGGGTACGCTCTAGCTGGCCTTCTTTGACCGCCAATGCAGCAATCATTTTGTAGTTTGACTCAGGCACGTTACCCGCGCCCGCAGGCTTGGTGATTTCAGGGTTTTGCATTTCGACAGAGTACTTGTCGATGTCTGTCATCGCCATCCCGGCATTTTTCAGCGGGGTGGCAATCAGTGCTGTCATCACAGCCTGTGGAGAGGAGCCGGTACCGATCTGATGGCGACCAACGATATCAGTATTAATTTCAGGGCTAATACCGTCGTTTTCTGTCACCATACAGGCAAAGCCAGCCAGACAATCTTCCAGTACCGGCATGTTGTTTTTAACATGATCACGGCCGTTCATACCCAGCTTCGCAACTGCACCACCGGCGACAACCATCACGTTTTTAAATACGCCTGATTTCACCAAGGCAGCAGCCAGCGTCATGGCATGGGCTGGAGCGGCACAGAAGCCACGCACATCCGAACCTGTTGCGCTATTACAGCCGATAACCTCGCCAATCGCCTTGGCAAAGTTACCACCACCGCGCTGGTTAATATCACCGCACGCTTCTTCGGAACACTCGATAAGATAATCAACCTTGTCTAGCTCAATGCCCTGCTGTTTCAGGTGCATTGCCGCCATCACACCCGATGCTTTGGTACACAAGTTTTCAAGCATGATATGGGCTGATAGGTTTTCATCTTCATCGTGGGCGGCTTTCACACAGCCGACCAATTCACCATTCATCATCAGCACTTCCGCCTGATGATGTTCAGCCAATGCCAAGATTTCATCTTTGGTGATGATCTGATGGCCTGCTAGCAAGTCAACATCGCCGTATAGGGCATGCTGACCAACTGTTGGTTGATAGGTGTCGATAAATTCTTGAGTAAGATGAACCAGGTTGAACACGTCTACGTGATTCAACATGGCATAAAACTGGGCTTGGCTATAGATTTCGCCGAACTTACCTTGTTGAGAAGTATGTTCTTTGTTCTCAAACCATGGCTGGGGAATATCTGCCAATTGTTGTGGGGTCAGGTTACCGATATAACATTGGTTGGCTGGGTAAGAAACCACATCTTCAAACGGGCGAAGGTGATCATTTAATTGCTGCAAGTAGCTGTCTGCGGGGTCTTTTGCCCGAGACTGTACCTGCACCGAACCATGTTGAATCAAAACATCTGGGGTATGGGCGAGCACATAGCTCACGCCTTTAATTACTGCGTATCCCATTGTTACTCCTGCATCCGAGCCGGATAGTAGGCTCGAACCTGCCTGTCAAAGACAGATCCGAACCAGCATTGAGATATACTTATGCTAATGCAGTTTCGCTGCGGTATTGTTGCATTTCCGCTTTAATCGCATCGACATCAAGTACCATTTCCATCATTCCGACCTGCTCGTCATAGACGGCCGGATCGACGGCTTCTTTTACTTCGTCTTCAACCACGTGATAACAAGAAAGTCCTAACTGGACTCCCGCCAATGGTCCTGCAAAAGTCGGATCACCGGTGGTGACGGTTTCACATGCCAGGCCAGAAGCTTCTGCTTCCGCGCCGCCAAGAATCACAACTAGATTCTCTGCGCCTTTCTCCTCGGCTAGTGTTTTAATCCGCTTTTGGTTCTCAAGATCCATTGCGCCTGCGCTTGTTCAGACGAAACATTCTGTTGTAGAGAAAGCAACGTGAGCACCTGTGGTCTTCATGCAAGCTTCGATTGCCTGACCAGGTACGCCATCGCGGTCTCCAAGAATGATCACTGTTTTATTAGCGAACACAATCTTTCTCCCGATTAAACATACTTTCCAAATTGCTCACGATACTCTTTGACCTCTGCAACGATGGCATCGACATCAAGTACCATTTCCATCATGCTTATCTGCTCGTCATAGACGTCAGAATCCACATTGTCTTTAATTTCCGGCTCAACCACATGATAACAAGAGAGTCCTAACTGGACTCCGGCTAATGGTCCGGCAAAAGTAGGATCGCCGTTTGTCACGGTTTCACATGCTAGGCCCGAAGCTTCCGCTTCAGCACCGCCAAGTACGACTACCAGATTCTCTGGGCCAAACTCGTCAGCAAAACCTTTAATCCTCTTTTGGTTTTCCAGATCCATAGCACCTGCGCTGGTTCAGACGAAACACTCAGTTGTAGAGAAAAGAACATGTGCGCCAGCAGTTTTGATACAAGCTTCGATAGCCTGTCCTGGTACACCGTCTCTGTCTCCCAAGATAATAACTTTCTTATCTTTGAGCATTGTTCACTCCAAGGGTACAGATTACTAAGGTTATGTTGTTACCAGTTACCCAGTACAACATGTTTTCTTAAAAACGCAGTTTCAAGACGAAACGTTGTTTTTCTATTTGTTCAACAGGTTAGATAACCTATTCAATACAAATTCTTTTCAGTCAGCCTTATGCTTTTTCAGCGATGAAGCTTTCGACTTCTTGTGCGATTTCTTCAATTTCAAGCTCTTCACCAGACAGGTGCTTCACTTTTTCACCGTTCTTGTAGAACACAATTGAAGGGAGGCCCATCACTTTCTGCGCCATTGCCAAACGACGGTTGCCCTGGATGTTTAGCTTGCAGAATTTGATCTCTTCGCCGTATTGCTCAGCAAGTTTGATGACATCAGGCATTAGCTCAATGCATCGGCCGCAGTTTTCGCTCCAGAAATCAACTAGAACAACACCGTCAACGTTAACTTCAGAATCGAAATTTTCTTTGTTCAGTTCGATCATTGCTTTTCCCTTAATACAGAGTTTCTAACTCAGCGATATCCTTCACATTTACTCGCTTGGCTTCCTGCCCAGCGTCAAATCGGATTACTACGGGCACTTCTTTCACATTGAAGCGGTTGGCAATGTTCTGGCTCTTGTAGGTATCGATAGTCACGACACGCTGATCCGGCTGATCTTTACAGTGCACTTCAAGTTCGTTGATGACATCCAGGCTCTCTTTGCTCAGCGGATTCCAGAATGCCACCATTGCAGTGCCGTCAAACTCAGCGACAGACTTACGCCAGCTCTCTTCCTCTTCGATGTAGCGGTCAGCTGCTACTGCTGCTACTGCCCCATCCCCTGCCGCTGTGACTACCTGACGCAAGAACTTGTCGGTTACGTCGCCTGCTGCGAAAATACCCGGAACGCTCGTCTCCTGCTTCTCGTTAGTGATCACGTAGCCCTGCGGAGTCAGCTCAATCAGTTCCTTGACGAAATCAGTCTTCGGCACGGTACCGACAAACATAAACACACCGTCTGTCGACATTTCAGTGATCTCACCCGTTTTCAGGTTCTTCAGTTTCACACCGTTAACCAGTTCGTCACCGCAGATTTCTTCCACCACAGAGTTCCACACGAACTCGATCTTATCGTTGGCGAAAGCCTGTTCCTGCGCCGTACGGTCCGCGTCCAGAATGCCCTGATCATGCAATACAATCATGGTCACTTTATTCACGAACTTGGTTAGGAAGACGGATTCTTCAACCGCCGTGTTACCTGAACCTACAACCACTACATCCAGCTCTTCATAAAAGTCTGCATCGCAGGTTGCACAGTAAGAAACACCTTTACCACGGAACTCTGCTTCACCCTTGATACCAAGAATGCGAGGTGTCGCTCCAGTTGCGATAATGATGCTCTTGGTCTGGTATTCTTCACCTTTATTGGTTTTCAGTGTTTTGATAAAACCATCTTCAGCAATGCTGATATCAGTGACCAAACCACGGGCAAACTCGACACCGAACTTGCTACAGTGATCACGGAACATATCCATGAGCTGCGGACCAGTTGCTTCAAGGATTCCCGGATAGTTTTCCATTTCGCTGGTTGTTGCCGCCTGGCCACCGGTATTACGCTTATCTTCAAGAATCAGCGTTTTCATTTTACCGCGAGCCGCATAAACACCTGCTGACATACCGCCCGAGCCGCCACCAATAATGATGACATCGTATAGTTCTGACATACTTTTCACCGATTTCTATTTTCACGACCACGTGCCATTTATTCCGTGTAAACTTTTCAACTCAATATTTAAAAAAGCACACTGTATTTCTGGCACATCAAAATAAATCAGTTTTCAACGCAGACCTATTGAGCCCTGCGGTTTGATTACACTGTTCGTCAACAATATTGCTGATGAATAGTGTGATAGCCCAAAGGCTATTCATCTCTACACTGGCAGTTAATTGTATTGGGTTTTGCCATTTAGGCAGAGATAGCTTCTTGTTCTTAACAACTTGAAGCCGATTATAATTAGTAATGTTTGAAATTTTGTGAGCAAGACCAAATAACAGCACAAATCGCTAAATTAGCTACACTTATGATACCTAGATCATAAAAATCAACACATTACGAAATATAAAGCACCACTCTAATAACCAAAAGAAATAAAAAAGGAATAATTAGACTCATATAGGAAATAGTTAACTCTTATAGTGACATTTATTCACATAAATATGTAGCACGCTGTAACGTATAACCCTATTTCATAAAACACACACTTTGTTGCTAAAAACCACCAGCCATTAGAAAAAGTAATGGCAAGAAAAAGAAAATATATTGCACCAGTTGAATATGAAACTAGACAAGCCTGAACATATTATTTTCGTGGTTAAAATATCTAGTTTTGTTTATTACTTTCCTGCTAGACAGATAAAATTAAAGCTCACAACAATAATTAAAGTCATAGTAAATACGCCACCTCTCACCTTTACAATAGGCTAAATAGTCACTTCAGATAGTAATTCATCAATAACACTCAAAATCACCACCAATAAATTTATCAACCTAAGTATCAACAAAAAAACCGAACAATAGTTCAATTTGCATTAATCAATAAGAAGATAATGCTCACAAAAGCCTTCATATATAGAGTGTTAACCTCCGCAGCGAAAGTTCACATAGACATTTGGAGTGAAGCAATGGATACGCTGCAATACACTAATGGTTGGCTCAATATCGAAAACGACCGTATTAATGAAATCAATCATTTTTGTGAAGACTACAAGCACTTTCTAAATATTGGTAAAACCGAACGCCAATGTGTAAAAGCATCAATCAAGGAAGCCGAACAACATGGATTCCGCCCGATAGCCGAATTTGAGCAATTATCAGCGGGTGATAAAGTCTATTTTATCAACCGCAATAAAAATGTGGTGCTAACGATTGTCGGCAAGCGTCCTATCAGTGAGGGCATTCGCTTTGTCGTTTCTCATATCGACTCACCACGATTGGATTTAAAACCTAACCCGATGTACGAAAAGAATGAGCTAGCGCTAATGCGCACTCATTACTACGGCGGCATCAAGAAATACCAGTGGGCATCCCGTCCGTTAGCTTTACACGGCGTTGTTGTAACTAAGTCAGGTCGTACCGTAGATATTGTTATCGGTGAAGACCCGCAAGATCCTGTGTTCACCATTCCTGATTTACTGCCACACCTGGATAAGAAAGTTCAGCGTGAGCGTAATGCTGCCGAAGTGCTAAAAGGCGAAGAGCTACAAATCATTGTTGGCTCGGTTCCAATGGCGTTTGAAGACGAGAAAATCAAAGACAAGGTCAAGCACCATATTCTAACCAAGCTCCACGAAAAATATGAAATCTCTGAACCTGACTTTATCTCTGCCGAGTTAATGCTGGTTCCTGCAGGCGACGCACGTGATGTCGGCATCGATCAGGGGTTAGTTGGCGCCTACGGCCAGGACGACCGCATTTGTGCCTATACCTCATTAGAAGCTATTTTCGATATTCCGACACCAGAACAAACAGCCGTCTGCTTCCTGGTTGATAAAGAAGAGATTGGTTCTTCAGGTGCTACAGGCCTTGAATCTCGCTACTTAGAATACTTCACGGGTGAATTGTTAGTCCGTCAGGCTGGAGAGAAATACAACGACCAAATGTTGCGTCGTTGCTTGTGGAACTCTTACGCCCTGTCTTCAGATGTCAATGCCGGTCTGAATCCACTATTTGAATCTGTTCATGACGCGCAAAACGCGTCGAAACTTGGTTATGGCTTAGTACTAACTAAATATACCGGTCATGGCGGCAAAGCTGGCTCAAACGACGCCGATGCTGAATACGTTGCATCGCTGCGCCGTATCTTCGACGACCATGAAATCACCTGGCAAACAGGCCTGCTAGGCAAAGTCGATGAAGGGGGCGGCGGTACCGTTGCTAAATATCTTGCTCACTATGGCATCAACACCATTGATGCGGGCGCAGCACTGCTGTCTATGCACTCACCGTTCGAGCTTTCTTCCAAGTTTGACATTTATGAGCTGTATCGCGCATACAAAACTTTCTATACCCAGGCGCTGTAATGTCCCAGCACTGATGGAGAATAAATCATGAAAAAACGTCACCCGTTGACCTTTTACATTCTTTGCTCGTGCCAGTTCTGGTGGGCGCTGTCTTTCTATAGCCTTTGGGCCATCTTACCGGTGTTCCTCGGCGATGAGCTGGGCATCGATCAGAAAACCTCTTTTGCAACCTTCGGGGCTTTTGCTGCACTCGGTGCCGCTATGCTGTTTGTCGGCGGCTGGTTGGCCGATAAGATCCTCGGGGCCAAGCGCACCCTCGCATGGGGTTTCTTCTTCCAGGGGCTCGGCTATTTCATTATTGCCTACTCGGCGATAACCGCACAGCCGCACTTTGTGTTTATCGGCTTGGGTACCGTGGCCGTGGGTCGTGGTATTGGTAGTGTGGCACCTCCGACTATCATTGCCTCAGCCTACGATAAAAACGATCCTCGTCTGGATGGTGCCTACACCTTGTTCTACATGGTGAATAACATTGGTGCTTTCGTTGCCCAACTTGGCGCACCTATTATGGCTTATAGCCTTGGCTGGACGTCGGCGTTTATCTTGTCGGGTGTTGGTATGGCCGTGAACGTCATCACCTATTTGATGCTGAACAAGAAAATCACCAAGGCAACAGAAGCCGACAAACACGCAATACCGTTCAAGACCAACAGCCTGTTCTTGTCTGGTGCGCTGATTGCTGTCGCGGCGGCAAGCTACTTACTGACCAACCTGCCATTGGCACAGTTTGTACTGGCACTAGCAGCCCTGACAATCCTGTTCTTAATTACCAAGGAAATGAAGAAGGAAAACCCAACCAGCCGCAAACGTATGATCGTCGGTTTGGTATTGATGGGTCAGGCCCTGGCGTTCTTTATTCTGTATAACCAGATGCCAACCTCACTGAACTTCTTTGCGATTAATAACGTAGAAGCTGAGATATTTGGCATTGCCATTAATCCAGTCTCTTACCAGTCGTTTAACCCGCTATGGATTATCTTCCTAAGCCCGGTACTTGCACATATCTATACAACGCTGGGCGAGAAGGGAAAAGATCTGTCGATGCCGGGTAAGTTCGCACTTGGTATGCTGATCTGTGCGGCAGCCTTTGCCTGTGCTGGTTTCTCCCAGTACTTCGGCGACGAGAACGGAATGCTCAATCCATTCTGGATTGCCGCGCCGCACTTCTTGTTTGCTATCGGTGAACTGTTGATTTCAGCTCTGGGCTTGTCTGCCATCGCCAAACTGTTCCCGAGTCGCATTCGTGGTTTCATTTACGGTGCATGGAATATGACCCTGGCATTAGCCTCTGTAGCGGGTGCTTGGGTGGCAGGCCTATCTTCTTCTGGCGAAGTCGAAATGACGCCAGTAGAAAGCTTAGTTTCCTACGGTAACTACTTCTACGCTTTGGCCATCGCTTCGACGGTTGTCGGTGTTGTGTGTGTGATTCTGGCTCCTCGCCTAAACAAGCTGATCGAAACCGACGTGGAAGAGAAGAAAGAAGAACTGCAAACGGCTTAATCACAATAATATGTGTGAAACAAACAAGCGAGAGTCCATGACTCTCGCTTTTTTCACACCTCTCGAAGCGAAACGTTAAAAGCTAACCACCTTATCTGCCTCCAGCGTCCACATCGAAAGATCATCCAGTGTGCCAATCTTCGCTCCATCGATTAACGGCATATCGACCAAACCTCGGGCGTTACAACAGGTCTTGCACAGTTTTATTTCTGCACCTTGCGACAATAAGATTTCCAGCATCTGCTGGACATTATAGCCTTCACCCGGTATTTGCCTTGGTAGCGCACAGCTAACCGCATCGGACATTAAGAAGATCTTGATAGAAGTCTCTGCACAATCTTGCTCATTAAGATTAATAGCTAGACGCAAGGCATTAAATGAGCGTTCAGAGCCATAAGGGGCGTCGTTAAGAATGAATAGGAGTGTTTGTTTCGCTTTTTCTTGCATTGTATTTACCCTAAAGAATGCTCAGGCATCGCTATATCCAAACGACTTCAAACCGCTGGATTCGGAGTAGTTTGGCTATATACCTGATTGAATAATCCGTTATACTCTACGCCAACCAAGCGGCTACTCTTATGATTTAGCTCTAGTTTTAAACCTCATAGGCTATTCAGTTATGGATTTTGACGCACTGCTCACCCTTTCCGAAAACGGAAAGGTATTTGCCAACCCTCGCCGTGTGGCGTTACTCAAAGCGATCCAGCAAACAGGCTCCATCAGCCAGGGAGCCAAGCAGGCGGGTATAAGCTACAAAGCAGCCTATGATGCAATCAAGGACATGAACAACCGATCGGAATCACCGCTGATTGCCAGTGAAAAAGGGGGAAAGGGTGGTGGTGGCGCCTCTCTGACCCACTTCGGTGAGCGGATTGTCCAGATGTATGAGCTACTCGATACCATTCAGAATATGGGTCTCAAAGCGCTAAACGATGAAGATGCCCCACTCCATAGCTTACTCGGTGTTATGGCAAAGTTTTCGTTGCAAACCAGCGCCCGCAATCAGTTCTTCGGAACTATCAGTAACATTGAGAACCATACCCTTCATGATCGTGTTTTCATCGAGCTACAAGGTGGGCAACATGTCATCGCTACCATTACGCACGGCAGTACTTTACGCTTGCAGCTAGCGGTAGGCAAAGATGTTGTCGCCTTAGTTAAGGGGCCAGCAATCCAGATCTGCACGATTCCACCCGCAGATCCGTCGATAGATAATCAGTTGCAAGGAAAAATACAAGATATTCAATATGATGAGAGTTCAGCTGAAGTCTCTCTAAAGCTTGATGAGCGTGATGAAATCTGCGCGCTTATTAACAAACAAGAGAGTGAATCAGAAAACTTGGGTCAGGGAAAATCAGCCCTAGCTTGCTTCTCTTCATCTCAGGTCATAATTGCTACGCTAAGTTAGTACCCTGTACTATTTGAAAGTAATACATGCACCACGAAAGGGCTTGTAATCTCCCACTCCCTGCATCAGGCAGTCTTCGAAATGCTTGTAGTCCATATATTGAAAGACTATCAACAATAAAACCGCCACCCCCATACCGAACAGGCACAAGCGCGTTAGCCATACCTTTTTCTTCTTCAGCGCAATCATCAGAACAATCATCGAAATGGGTGCAATGATAAGTGAAAGCGGCAAGAAGCTGATAGCTGAAACAGCCATACTCAATTTTATTCCCAGTAAGAATAGTAAGCAGAACTAAATGATAAGCCTTTTTCTGCTCTGAATTCAAAGCGTTCAGGCACAATTTGCATTAACTTACACAAAAATGACATAAGTTTCTTATTCCCAGCAAAATGATTAGCCAGTGCTATAAAGCCCACCAATATTCATTCGCTTCTTCAATGTGATCTTTCGCTCTATTTATTCATAAAAAGCATATTTGTTCTGACGTATGTCACATTTTGTAAGCTTGAGTAATGCACATCGAAACGTTTCGCTCTACATTTACAGCCATCGAAACGTTTGCGTAAACGTTTCGATGAATAAAAAAACAGCAAGGAAAGATAAGCCAAGGCTGGCTAGAACAACGCATCACCACCATGAATTAATAAGGTGCAATCCATGAAAAAAAGCGCACTCATCAATGCTGAATTGTCATACATCGTCGCGACCTTAGGTCATACCGATGAAGTCACTATCTGTGATGCGGGACTTCCAATACCTGACGAAACGCAACGTATCGATCTTGCACTGATCCCTGGCGTTCCAACTTTTATCGATACTGTTAAAGCCGTCCTTGGTGAGATGCAAATAGAAGGGATTGTAATGGCTGAAGAGTTTAAGCAAGTCAGCCCTGAGCATCATCAAGCACTGATTGAGCTAATCCGAAACGAAGAAGTGTTGTGTGACAAATCTATCAACATTTCCTATATCAGCCACGAAGCATTCAAAGTTCATACTCAAAACAGCAAGGCGGTTGTACGTACAGGTGAATGTACGCCTTACGCCAATGTTATTTTCCAGGCAGGCGTTGTGTTCTAACCACCCTACTCATCTGCTTATTTGCAAGGAACTGACATGAAACAGCCAATTTTAGAATTAAAAGGCATTGAGAAAGCATTCCCGGGCGTAAAAGCCCTCGACAATGCTTGCCTGAATGTCTATCCCGGCAAAGTAATGGCTTTAATGGGGGAGAATGGTGCGGGCAAGTCGACGTTGATGAAGGCACTTACTGGTATCTATGCCATGGATGCTGGTCAAATCCGCTACCAGGGCAACCAAGTTAACTTTAACGGTCCTCGCCATTCACAAGAAGCCGGCATCAGTATCATCCACCAAGAGCTCAATCTGATCCCTGAGCTGACAATTGCCGAGAATATCTTCCTCGGTCGTGAGAAGACCAATCCCTTCGGCGGCATCAAATGGTCTGAAATGTACCGTGAAGCCGATGCGCTACTTAAACGCCTTAATGTTAAACACAGCTCCCGCCAACTGCTTGGCGAGTTGAGCCTTGGCGAACAACAGATGGTTGAAATCGCCAAAGCCCTGTCGTTTAAATCTCAGGTCATCATTATGGATGAACCGACAGATGCCCTGACCGACACCGAAACAGAATCCCTGTTCAAGGTCATCAATGAACTACGCGATGAAGGCTGTGGCATTGTTTATATCTCACACCGCCTAAAAGAAATCTTCGAGATCTGCGATGACATTACCGTACTTCGCGATGGTAAGTTCATCGGCGAGCGCCAGGTTGCCGACATCGATGAAGACACCATGATTGAGATGATGGTTGGCCGCCGCCTTGACGAGCAGTACCCGCGTATTGATGTTAAGCACGGCACAACCTGTCTAGAAGTTAAGAATCTCTCTGGCTCCGGTGTCAACAACGTGAGCTTCACCCTGGATCGCGGTGAAATCCTCGGTGTCTCCGGCCTGATGGGAGCTGGGCGTACCGAGCTAATGAAAGTGATATATGGCGCCCTTACCCGAGATTCTGGTGATGTGATTCTTGACGGTAAAACCATCAACCCAATCAGCCCTCAGGACGGACTGGCTAACGGCATTGCCTATATTTCTGAAGACCGTAAAGGTGACGGCCTGATCCTGGGACTGTCAGTGAAAGAGAACATGTCTATCTGTTCGCTTGACCAACTGTCCAAAGGCGTTCAGCTCAATCACTATGATGAAGTTACTGCTGTCGAAGACTTTATTCGCCTGTTCAACATCAAAACCCCAAGCCGCAACCAGATTATCGGTAACCTATCAGGCGGTAATCAGCAAAAAGTCGCCATTGCCAAAGGCCTGATGACCAAGCCGAAAGTACTAATCCTCGATGAACCAACCCGGGGTGTCGATGTCGGTGCAAAGAAAGAAATCTATCAACTTATCAACCAATTCAAAGCCGAGGGCATGAGTATCATCCTTGTCTCTTCGGAGATGCCTGAAGTACTTGGCATGAGTGACCGTATTATGGTCATGCATGAAGGACAAATCAGCGGCGAATTTATGGCAGCTGAAGCCGATCAAGAAAAATTACTAGCCTGCGCTGTGGGTAAACAAATTAACGAGGTAGCAGCATGAGCAGCAACGCAATGACCAAAACACTAGAATCCGGTAGCAACAAGCTATTTAGCAAAGAATGGTTAATTGAACAGAAGTCACTGATCGCGCTGGTCTTCCTGATCGTGGTGGTGTCTTTCCTTAACCCTAACTTCTTTACCGTCGATAACATCTTGAACATCCTCCGTCAGACCTCGGTAAATGCCATTATCGCAGTAGGGATGACACTGGTTATCCTGACAGCCGGTATTGACCTAAGTGTCGGCTCGGTACTTGCTCTGTGCGGTGCCTTTGCAGCCACTATGATTGGCATGGAAATCCCTGTACTCGTAGCTGTCCCGACAGCATTGCTGGCAGGTGCCGCGCTGGGTGCTATCAGCGGGGTAATTATCGCCAAAGGTAAAGTTCAGGCCTTTATTGCGACCTTAGTTACCATGACCCTGCTTCGCGGTGTCACCATGGTTTACACCGATGGTCGCCCAATTTCTACCGGTTTTACTGACGTAGCAGACAGCTTTGCCTGGTTTGGTACTGGCTACGCAATGGGTATTCCGGTTCCTATCTGGCTGATGGTTATCGTTTTCGCGGCAATCTGGTACTTACTGAACCATACTCGCTTCGGTCGCTATATCTATGCACTAGGCGGTAACGAATCAGCAACTCGTCTTTCGGGCATCAACGTGGATCGCGTCAAGATTGGCGTCTACGCAATCTGCGGCCTGTTAGCAGCACTGGCAGGTATTATCGTCACCTCTCGTCTTTCTTCGGCTCAGCCTACTGCTGGTATGGGATACGAGTTGGATGCGATTGCCGCGGTCGTACTTGGCGGCACCAGCCTGGCCGGTGGTAAGGGTCGAATCATGGGTACCTTGATTGGTGCGCTGATTATCGGCTTCCTAAACAACGCTCTAAACCTGTTAGATGTATCTTCCTACTACCAAATGATTGCAAAAGCAGTGGTAATCTTGCTTGCAGTCTTAGTAGATAACAAAAATAAGTAACCCTCTGTAGCTAGAGAAATACTAGCAACGCGGGTAGTTCCCCCTACCCGCAACCAACCCGACATATGTAGAAAGGAAAACAGAATGAAAAAGCTAGCAACCCTAATCTCTGCCGCTGTACTGTCCGCTTCTTTCAGCACTACGGCTGCCGCGCAAGACACCATGGCAATGGTTGTATCTACGCTAAATAACCCATTTTTCGTCACCATGAAGGAAGGTGCAGAGGCAAAAGCACAAGAGCTAGGCTATAAGTTAATTGTTCTTGATTCACAGAACGACCCTAGCAAAGAGCTTTCTAACATTGAAGATCTGACGGTTCGTGGCGTAAAGGCGATTCTAATCAACCCTACTGATTCTGATGCAGTATCTAATGCTATCCGCATGGCTAACCGCTCTAATATTCCAGTCCTAACTCTTGACCGTGGTGCAAGCCGTGGTGAAGTCGTCAGCCACATTGCATCAGACAACGTTGCCGGTGGTGAAATGGCGGGTAAATACATCATGGAGAAAGTTGGTGAGAAAGCTCGCGTTATCCAACTTGAAGGTATCGCTGGTACATCGGCAGCACGTGAGCGTGGTAAGGGCTTCATGAACGCTGTTAAAGCTAACGACATGGATCTACTGGCTAGTCAGCCTGCTGACTTCGATCGCACCAAAGGTCTGAACGTAATGGAAAACATGCTTGCTGCCAACCCAGATGTACAAGCGGTGTTTGCCCAGAATGATGAAATGGCACTTGGTGCCCTTCGCGCAGTTCAGGCTTCCGGTAAAGATGTACTAATCGTAGGTTTTGATGGTACAGACGATGGTATCGCAGCGGTTAAGCGCGGTAAACTAGGCGCAACTATCGCCCAACAGCCTGACCTGATTGGTGCGCTAGGTGTTGAAACCGCAGACAAAATGCTGAAAGGCGAAAAAGTTGAAGCAAGCATTCCAGTGCCACTAAAAGTTATTACTAAGTAATCGCTCCGAGTACCTGTATCTAGTTCCTAGAAACCAACCTCTAGGAACTAGATTCTAGGCGCTAGTCTTCTTATTCAAAATGCATCGTTTAGCACCACCACCAACCGGCAATGCTAACCCATACATTTTGGCCAGATAACATAATAAGGTCCCGATATGAATAAATTAGTTGTTCTTGGTAGCGTCAATGCTGACCATGTCTTGCAAGTAGCCTCTTTCCCGCGTCCAGGGGAAACGTTACATGGCCACAGCTATTGCGTTATTCCAGGTGGTAAAGGGGCAAATCAGGCTGTAGCAGCTGCACGGCTTGGGGCCGACATCGCCTTTATTGCCAGTGTGGGTGATGACAGCTTCGGCCACGAAATGCGCGATGCATTCGCCCAAGAAGGTATGAACACTGAAGCGGTAATGATTGAAGAAAACATGCCAACAGGCATCGCAATGATCCAGGTTGCAGCAACGGGTGAAAACAGCATCTGTATTTCAGCAGAAGCCAATGGCTGCCTGACTGCCGCACGTATCAAGCCTCATTACCACCTGATTGAGGCTGCCGATACACTGCTGATGCAACTGGAAACCCCGATCGAAACAATAGAGGCCGCTGCGAAAGTTGCGAAACAGTCTGGTACACGTGTTGTACTCAATCCAGCTCCAGCACAAACATTATCAGATGACTTATTGCAACTTGTTGATATGATTACACCCAATGAGACAGAGGCGGAGCTTCTGACGGGTGTGAAGGTTGACGATGTAACGTCGGCGCAAAAAGCGGCAGACGTTCTGCACGCCAAAGGCATCAAGCAGGTAATGATCACCCTTGGTAGCCAAGGCGTCTGGATCAGCGAGAACGGCAAGGGCCAACAAGTTCCCGGTTTCCGTGTTGATGCCAAGGATACCACGGCTGCGGGCGATACGTTTAACGGGGCCTTGTTAACCAGCTTGCAGGAAGGCCGTGCCATCGATGACGCAATCCGTTTTGCCCACGCCGCCGCTGCCATTTCAGTTACACGTATGGGTGCTCAGACCTCTATTCCACATCGTAGAGAGGTGGAACGCTTTCTAATGGAGCACAATTAATATAGGCCAAACTCGATTCTAACCAGGTTGGTATGCATCGCCTATATCGCGAGAAGCATTATAGGCGTATACCGGCTACCTGGTATGTGTCAGGGAGAACTCAATGGCGACAATTAAAGATGTTGCAAAACATGCCGGGGTATCAACCTCCACGGTCAGCCACGTACTGAATAAAACACGCTTTGTGAGTGAAGATATTTCAGTTCGGGTAATGGCAGCTGTTGAAGAGCTTAACTACGCTCCATCAGCCCTTGCCCGCAGCCTTAAGGTCAATCACACCCGTACTTTTGGTATGTTGGTAACCACATCGACAAACCCTTTCTTTGGTGAGGTGGTTAAAGGAGTCGAGCGTCGATGCTACGAACAGGGTTATAACCTGATCTTGTGCAATACCGAAGGCGATGTTGAACGTATGCACTCGAATCTTGATACCTTGCTGCAAAAACGCGTAGATGGCCTACTGCTTATGTGCAGTGAAGTAGAAGATAAAGAGTTCGACTTATTCACCCGCCACCAGCCTGTTCCAACAGTCGTCATGGACTGGGGACCGATTGATTTCCCAAGTGATAAAATTCAAGATAACTCCCATCACGGCGGCTACCTAGCAACCCGTCACTTGATAGCACAGGGGCATACCAAAATCGGCTGCCTGACAGGACCACTGGACAAACTGCCGGCACAGCAACGTCTTTCTGGCTTTGTACAGGCAATGGAAGAAGCTGGGCTGGAAATCAATAAGCAGTGGATAGCATCCGGCAACTTTGAATGTGAAGGCGGTGAAATTGCCTTTAATGAAGTATATGAACGAGGCGAATTGCCTACCGCCCTTTTTGTCTGTAACGACATGATGGCAATGGGAGTTATCAATACAGCTCACAAGAAAGGGATCTCTGTTCCCGATGATCTATCAATTGTTGGCTATGATGACATTAAACTGGCCAAGTACATTACGCCATCGCTAACAACGATACATCAATCAAAACACCGTCTCGGCCAGCAAGCCGTTGATACACTGCTAGACAAGATTCAAAGCAAACGTGAGACCAACCATGTTATTCAGCTTGAGCCAACACTGGTCGAGCGTGACAGCGTAAAATCGCTACGATAAACATTGGTTATACATCGAAAACAAATTCCGGGCTTCAGTCCGGAATTTTGCTCTCCCCCCACACCATTCATTAGTGATTAAGACTGTTCAGCATTATAAATATTTACCTTTCAAGGTGCTGAAGTGTTCTTTCAGAGTATGTCGGCCATATTGAGGAGCTACCATGTCTTTTCCCATCACAATCAATCTGTCTATAAAACTTGTTATCAGGATCTAATTTCGCCATACGATTAATCGAGCAACGATTGCGGATGAATTAGAGCTCATCGCTTGTTATGTAGGTAAGGCAAGCAGGTTTATCATTTATTGCAAGGAGGAATGCTAAGGCGCCTAATGGATGGCAGGTCCACTTCATGGGATGAAATCACTGAATGGCTGAATACAGTATTGGAGATAAAATAGGTGAGCCTAGAGGCATACTATAGATACAAAAAATGCTGGCCTTGGCCAGCATTTTTCTAATTCAAAGATTAAATCTTTAAATTATAGAGCTACAACGTTTGCAGCCTGAAGACCTTTCTGGCCTTGCTCAGTTTCGAAAGAAACTTTTTGACCTTCTGCAAGAGTCTTGAAACCTTCAGAAGCGATAGCACGGAAGTGAACGAATACGTCAGCACCGCCGTTGTCTTGAGTGATGAAACCGAAACCTTTCTCTTCGTTGAACCACTTAACGATACCAGTTGATTTAGACATGATTATATCCTAATTTTTTTTACAAATAATTCGCATAATGCGTTGTGTAGCCGGGAAAAGAATTACTTATGTGAGGAATAATTATGAATGGAAAAACTTCATTGACACTAACTGGTAAAGCAGATGTAGCGAAGCGTTCTAATAGCATAATATTGTATTTCATATAAATAGGTCTGATTACAGGCCGAGGACAATACTACCAGTATTTACTGGTTTGTATAGTCTTTTTATCATTTATTTCAAATTGCCAAAAGGCGAAAAAAGCTAACCCTCTATACTGCACAAACCATAGACACCTAGCATCCATCTTACTCATCTCTATAAGTATTTTTTTGCTTTATCAACCATCAACTGGCAAAGACATGAGCCGCTGTTTATCGGTAAAACCTACCTGCCTATAAAACGCTATCGCAACTTCATTACTGTGCCACACGTTCAAATCAATACAACTCGCACCTTGTGCTTTAGCCCATACCTTAAAAGCAGAAACAAGCCCAAAGGCAATACTCTTTCCACGCATACTTTCTGTAACGATCAGTTCTTCCAAATAAGCAAAATTTCGACCTGGATTCCACCGATTAGGCCGTTTCAAATGAAATGTCCCCAATACCAAACCGACAACCTTACCTTCATATTCACAGACGCCAAGATACGAAGACGGATCACTAAGGATTTCATCCAGCTCCTTCAGCGACAGTACATCGCTTGTCTGTGCTACCCTGTCAGGAGCAATCTTATGGTTGTGTATATTCTCTTCAATAAATAGGGAAACTAGCTCAGCGTAGTCCGTTCTCTTTGCTATCCTTATCACCTTATTTCCTCAGCAAACTTTCAGCGACTTTCTAAGATAGTCCATACTATAACCAATAATAAGCACTTCAATACCAACAGACTTAAAATTAAAAGCAGCCTTATGTCAGTCGAAATACACATCCCTTTGCTCGATGAGATATTAGAACCTTGGGAGGATATCATCGGCGATGACTTCGTGGGGTATAAGAACCATGTAACCCGAATGCTCAATTTTGCTTTTTATTAGCAATCCCAAGCCAGGAAGAACGTCAAAAACTCATTATCAACGCAGCTTTTCACGATATTGGAATTTGGAGCGACAATACGGTCGATTACCTGCCGCCCTCTATACTACAAGCTCGAAAGTATCTCAGTAATAATGGACTAGAAAGTTGGGCCGAAGAGATAGAGCTTATTATTAGCGAACACCACAAAGTCCGGCAGGTGAAAAAACCACCAATATCCGTTGGTGGAGTATTTCCGGTGTGCCGATTTAGTCGACTTTTCTCTCGGTTTTATTCGAAAGGGCGTCCCAAAATCATTCATTATGGAAGCCAAAGATGCATTGCCCAATGCCGGTTTTCACAAGCGTTTGCTCAAACTCACATGGCAACAGATAAAAAAAGACCCATTTCATCCTGCCCCGATTATGAAATGGTGATTTCGATCATCATGTAATAAAGCCACCAGACAGTTCGGCTGATGGCTCTTCAAGGCAATAAACGTCGTATTTCGCTGTTAAATGACCAAACCACCGTCTATTTTCAGTGTCTGTCCGGTGATAAATGACGATTGCTCACTTGCAAGGAATAAGGCACCTTGGGCAATGTCTTGAGGTTTACCCATACGCTGCAATGGAGTTTTGTTCTTCATATAGTCGAGTACCTTTTCTGGCAAGTCTTTGGTCATCGGAGTTTCGATAAAGCCAGGAGCAATACAGTTGACACGGACTTTGGCCCCCTTGCGAGAAAATTCCTTAGACCACCCTTTGGTCATAGCAATAACTCCCCCCTTTGTGGCAGCGTAATTGCTTTGCCCGATATTGCCGTCGGTACCGACCACAGAAGACATGCTTATAATGGATCCCGTACCACTTTCCATCATTATCGGCGCAACTGCCTGGGTCATGTTAAACACCCCTTTAAGGTTAACGTCAGACACCATGTCCCATTCGTCTTCGGTCATCTTTTCGATCAGGTTATCACGCGTAATACCTGCATTGTTAACCAATACATCAACCTGACCGAATTCCGCTTTAATCTGCTCAATAAGATTGGCAACCGCTAAGCGGTCACAAACATTAAGCTCAACGGCACGTACATTACTGAACTGGGATTCCAGCTCACTCATTCCCCCTGCATTCAAATCGCAGGCAAACACTATTTTGGCTTCATTAGTTGCAAAAGTTTCAACAATACAGCGCCCTATTCCCTGAGCGCCACCAGTTACTATGCATATTTGATTTTTTAACATCATATTCCCCATTATTAATACCAATTAACGGTATAAATACCAAAAAGCGAACCACGAGTAGTGAGCCGGGAACACAAATCTTCACTAGCTCGCTTTATGTCTTCATATCTTAGATGAACTACACAAAAAAATTACCCACATTGTTGCAAATCACATTTGCGAATTAAGAAGAAAGCTTCTATGCCATGAGTAACGCTATTTCATTGGTTTATAAGGATGTTGTTTGCTATAAATTGGAAGTGGCTATTAATTGTTCAGGGAAAAAAATGTTAGACAAGGTTGTCTTTTTTCTTCGTGTTGTACGCTCAGGCTCAATCAGTGAAGCTGCCAAGCAGAATGGTATATCAGCCTCTGCAGCTAGCCGCTGGCTCAACGAGCTGGAAGAAAGCATGGGCGTGAGCTTACTAAAACGGACCACGAGGAAAATTAGCCCAACCCAGGCCGGACAACGGCTTTACGACCGTTTCAGCCGTATTCATACAGAAATCGATGATGTGTTCAATGAAGTTCAGAACATGAGCAGCGAAGATCGGGGCACAATTAAAATTGCCAGTACCCCTTTATTTGCCAAACACTACCTAAGCCAGATCATCGGAGAATACCTTAAAGAGCACTCATCAATTAATTTTGTTGTCATTGAAACTGCGTTTGAAGTTGATCATGTGCATGACGTCGATTTTGCCATCAGAGCCAATGCAACCTATCGAGGTTTTCAAGATAAGGACAGTTTACTCGTCAAGCGCTCCTTGCTTCGAGAACCTCTTACTGTTTGCTGCTCACCTGACTACATCGAACGCTATGGAGAGCCAATCATTCCCGATGATCTCAAGCAGCACCTCTGCCTCTACGCCACCACGCTCGTCGGCGGTAACAAGTGGATATTTGAGCTTAACGGTGAATATAATTCAGTGGAAATAGCGCAGACAGTTGAAGCTGACGACAGTGAGATCCTCAAAAATATTGCGCTCGCAGGCGGTGGGGTTGCCTATCTGCCTTATAGCCTGATAGGTTCAGAAATTGGCAAAGGAAAGCTAGTTCCCGTCTTAAAAAATTATGTCAGTAGCGAGTTCGAACTAAATCTATACTTCAAGCCTCGTAAGTATATGCCTGCCCGTTGCGCCAACTTTAAGGATTACCTCATCAAACGAGTCTCCGAGATTGAAGCGTTCAAACGACAAGGAAACAATAATGCCGGTGCTACCTCCCAAACTTCAATTATGGCTAACCCAATTTAACCACATACTGGCCCAGTCCGAGCGCGACGGAATACAACCAACCCCAGAGCTGGCTCGCATGGGACTGGCCAACATCACAGAACAGTGTGTAACCGATATACCGCCAATAAACCATGTGATAGATGCCGAGATCTGTCATACAACGATTCCTTGCCGTATCTATCACCCTGATAGCAATACTCCGCTCCCCGTCATCTTATTCATTCACGGAGGGGGGCATATGTGTGGAAATATTGACGTTTATGATCCAATAAGCAAAAAGCTAGCCGCTAACTGCCGATGTATTGTCGTCAGCATTGATTACCGCCTTGCCCCTGAACATCCTTACCCCGCCGGTATCCAAGATGCTAGCAACAGCCTTGATAACCTGTACCAGACACTAGATAAACTCGGAGTTTGCCATAAAAAAAATATTACCTTAGTTGGCGATTCAGCAGGCGCTGCACTGGCCACAACGATTATTCAGACTCGCTCGCCTCGTCAGCCCAAAATAGACAAGCTGGTTCTTATCTACCCTAGCCTCGATTACACTTTTTCTGCAGACTCACTCATTGATAACGGCAAAGGTTACTTACTGGAAACAAAAAAAATAGAGTGGTACTTCAATCAGTACTTACAGCACCAGGAAGACAGAGCGCAGGTTTCCCCGCTATTTGGTACGATACCGGAAACCCACCCCGAAACCTTAATCATTACAGCAGGGTACTGCCCTATAAAAGATGATGGTATTCGCTATCAACAACGCCTTGAATCAGAGCATATATCCTGCTTGCATCTACACATGGAAAATATGCTTCACGCATACCTGAACCTCGAAGATTTAGCAAAGCATGAGTGCCACCATACTTACATCGCTATCTCTCAGTTTATTAATAATCCGCCCCCTCTATAATCCAGATTAAAAGAGCTCCGCTAATAACGAGAATAAAAAAAGGGATAAGGACCCAACGGACCCTTATCCCTTTTTGCGTGTATTTCTAAAGACTACACCTTGAAATACGACAGGTGAAGCTTCTGTTTCTCTGCTAATAGCGAAAGTTCAGAGCTCGCGGCAGCACACTGGCTAACTCCTGCGGCATTTAAGCTTACAATCTGGTGAATATTGGTAATATTGGTATTTATATTACCTGTCACCTGAGACTGCTCTTCAGCAGCAGTTGATACTTGAGTATTCATATCACTGATCATTTGTACCGCATCATTAATACCTACCAAAGCATCATTGGCTTTCTGTGCAAGTAGTTGATTATTTTCCAACATAGTACGTGCTGATTGCATACTATCGTTCGCATTCGCCGACTGAGATTGCAGCTGTTCAATGATCGACTGAATTTGCTTGGTCGAATCCTGGGTACGTGCAGCTAACTGACGAACTTCATCGGCAACAACAGCAAAACCGCGACCACTTTCACCGGCCCGAGCTGCTTCAATCGCCGCGTTCAATGCAAGTAAATTCGTTTGCTCAGAGATCCCCTGAATAACCTCTATAACCTGGCTGATCTGAACAGACTGCTGCTGTAACTGACTCACGACTTCGGCAGTTTCATTCAAGCGACGCGACATTTCCTGACTTGCTTGCGTGCTTTCCTCGAAAATACTCGCCCCCTCAGAAGCCAAGCCGCTTGCACTTCGTGCATTCTTGTCAGCATTAATAGCGGTTTGATTAACATTATCAGCAGCTGACGATAATTCTTCGACAGCGGTTGCTACTTGCTCAATCTCAGTACTCTGCTGACTGGCATTCTCTTCAGACTCTTTCATTACTGATGCCAGTTCGGTCGAAGAAGACGCGACGCTATTACTGATTTCCATCAGATCGTTAACAGTACGCCGTAACTGGCCCACCATCTGAGCAATGTCCATCGCCAGTTGACTAACTTCGTTCTTGCCGTTCGTATTTACGTCAATACTCAGTTCACCTTTAGAGATCCGCTGCATTGTCTGCTGTAGCACACGAATTGGACGAACAATATAACCAGACAGAAGCCAACCGCATCCCAACGCAGCAAGTAGCGCCATCAGCGTCAATAGAGAAGCACTGTTCAGTGTTGAATTATGCGCCTGAACCTGAGTATCAACAAGCTCTCCGGCAACATTGTTAAGCTTCTTAGACAGCGCATCAATTGACGTAGTCATATCATCACCCAGCGTTCGGTAACGAACAATATAGCCGTCGTACTCCTGATCGCTGATTTGATCTTGATGGTGCTTAGCCAATACCGGCAACATAGTATTTTGACTGTAGTTAATATAATCATCCATTGCCTGAGTAAATGCACGGAGTTCGGCCTCAACACCAGAAACAGACTGCAACTGAGAAATCACAACTGTATTCTCTTGCTGAGTTTTCTTTAGGCTATTCTCCAAGCGAGACAGTTGAGTTTCGTCATACAGTGCGTAAATAGCGCTAACACGCATCGCGTAGGTGCTATTAATAAGTGTCGCGATATTGTCTTTTGATCTTATCGCCTGCTGTGTCGTCGTATTCATCTCAAACATGGCGCCTTCTAGCCCAATCCGGCTGAAAAAGAGCGCAACCAATAAAAGCATAGATGCCAGAACAACCGGAATCGTAACCTGAAACCGAATGGAAATATTATTTAGGAATGACATTTAGACCAAACTCCATGTCGTGTTTGAATTGTTATAATTAGGAAAATATGAGCGAATTACCTCATAAGAGTTATAGGCGACATTAATAGCAATTAACTAAATAGGTTTCAATGATATTTCATTATTATTTATTGTTTATCATATCTGTATATATGCCTTGAATTGCAACGCTGAAAGCTATAAACATTTTTTAATTTGAAACAAAGAGACTAATAATCAACGACTATCATATCGAACTGAAATATAATACAAATATATACCAACAACTTTGCTCTTAATATATATGATAAAACAACAGATTAAGATAATAGGCTAGATGTAATAGCCTTCCTATTTTCAATGCGTTTGCATTATTCGGCTACAAGATAGTGTCATTTTTATGGCGAATTTTCAGCGAGAAAAGAAGTAATATTGTAATATTTCGTCGAACGTTAGTGCATATAGGTATATATTCACTTTGAGATGAAGTTGTATGTTTTGCGTGCTACTAATATTAGTATCCGTTTTGCCACTATGTCGTTATCGCTACTTCCGATAAAAAATAATTTCCAGAAATTAACATTATCTATGGTGATTCATATCACTAGACAAAACAAACAGCACTTTAATATTGGCGAGAAGAGTATCAACAGTGCTTATATCCATAATTTGGATACAAAAAAGCCGGGCTAATGCCCGGCTTTTTTAAATCGTTTGATTAAGCTTCTTGACGAGGCTTACGGTCACGACGTGGACGGTCTGAACCATGGTTACGTTCGCCACGGTAGCTGCCACGATTGTCGCCACCACGGTTGCGGTCAAAACGACGCTCGCCATCACGACGGCCACGACCACCTTCACGGTTACCATCGCGGTTTCCACGGTAACCGCCACGGTTACCATCGCGGTTTCCATCACGACCACCACGACGGTGCTCACGAAGTACCTCACCTTCAACAACAACAGCTTTCACTTCGTTCTGACGGATGCGTAGCTTCTTAAGCTGAGCAGATACTTCCGCAGTCATCTTCTTAGGAAGCTGAACATAAGTGTGCTCAGGAGCTAGTTTAATTGCACCGATGAACTCTTTGCTTAGGCCTAGTTCGTTTGCAATTGCGCCAACGATATCTTTAACCTGAACACCTTGCTCACGGCCAACCTGAAGCTGGTAAGTATCCCAGTCAGCATTGTTGTATGAACGACGCTCACGACGCTCGCCACGCTCACCGCCGCGATCATCACGACGACGCTCACGACGCTGCTTGTCACGCTCGATCGCAGCAATCATCGGGTCCGGACCTTTGTAGAACAGAGGACGGTTACCCTGCTGGCGCTGAAGAAGCATTGCCGCTAGTGTTGCAGCATCGACTTCGATAGTTTCTTGCAGTTTTTCTACAAGTTCTACGAACGCTTCAACATTTACCTGCTCTTTCTGAGTTGCTAGCTCTTGACCTAGACGGTTCAGACGAGCAGCAGCAACTAGATCACGTAGAGGAAGTTGGATTTCTTCCATGCGAGACTTAGTTACGCGCTCAATCGTACGAAGCATACGGATTTGGTTAGTGCGAACTAGAAGAATCGCTTTACCTGCACGACCAGCACGACCTGTACGACCGATACGGTGGATGTATGATTCTACATCGAACGGGATATCGTAGTTGAATACGTGCGTGATACGTGGCACGTCAAGACCACGAGCAACAACGTCAGTAGCAACTAGAATATCGATAACACCTTTTTTGATGTGATCAACAGTACGCTCACGTAGAGACTGAGGAATATCACCGTGCAGTGCAGCTGCTTTAAAGCCGCGTGCAGATAGCCAGTCAGCTAGGCGCTCAGTATCTTGACGAGTACGTACGAATACGATTGACGCATCAGTGTCTTCAGTTTCAAGAAGACGCATCATCGCTTCGTCTTTCTCTACACCCTTCACTACCCAGAACTGCTGCTCTACCTGAGAAACAGTACGGTTTTCGCCAGCAACGTCGATGCGCGCAGGATCACGTAGGAAACGGTCAACGATCTCTTTAACCATTGGAGGCATAGTTGCAGAGAACAGAACGCGCTGTGCAGACTCTGGAGCTTGCTCCATGATCCAAGTAACGTCGTCAACGAAACCCATTTTTAGCATTTCATCAGCTTCATCAAGTACAAATGTATGTACTTCATCAAGGTGTAGACGGTCACGAGTGATAAGGTCTTTTACACGACCAGGAGTACCAACAACGATGTGAGCACCATTTTTTAGTGCACGCATTTGATCAACGATAGAAGCACCACCGTAGATCTCTAGTACTTTTAGGCCCTTGATGTTCTGACCTAGAGTTTTAATTTCTGCTGCAACCTGGATCGCCAGCTCGCGAGTAGGAGCCATAACGATTGCTTGTGGCTTATGCTGACCAAGGTCAAGCTTGTTCAGTAGCGGTAGAGAGAACGCTGCTGTTTTACCAGTACCTGTCTGTGCTTTACCTAGCGCATCAGTACCAGTTAGAAGAAGAGGAATTGACGCCGCCTGAATAGGAGTCGGCGCAACGAAGCCCATTGAGTCAAGTGCGGATAGTAGTGTGTCGGCCAGTTCTAACTGACGAAATTCTGTAACAGATTCTTGCATTGGGATCCCAATATATAATCTAACGTAAAACGGGGCCCCTTTGGCTTTAAACGGTTCTGCAACAGCAACCACAAGCATGGGCCTCGACGATTTGAGGCGCGCATTGTGCGCTATTACTCGATAAAATGCCAGAAAAAATTGAGCGTTGTCACAAATTAACTTTCAAATACCTATTTATTGAACAATAAGCTTGCCCGTTAAACATGTTACACATTTTTTACCCCGTGAATTTAATCATCCCATTGAAAGTATTGATTTCTTCCATGTTGCTTCGCTGCGTAAAGTGCGCGATCTGCTCCATCTATTAACTTTTCTAACCTTATTCCCTCATTGGGTATCATCGTATAGCATCCAACACTTATCGTTAGCCTACCAATATCAGTAGCCTTATGGGCGAGCTCTAGCTCCAATACCGCAGCTAACATTTCATTAGCAATAATCGCCGTATCTTGGGCATCTACTTTTGGTAGAAGGCAAGCGAACTCCTCCCCGCCGTAACGGGTAAAAATAGACTTTTTGTATAACCGGGTAATTTTTGCCAGTGTTGTGGCAACTTTTTTTAGGCAATTATCGCCTTCCAGATGACCATACGTGTCATTGAATGCTTTAAAGTAATCCACATCGATCATAATAAGGCTGAGTGGAACCTGCCTCTTTTGTGCCTTATACCAGTAGCGCTGCAATGTCTGATCAAAAAAGCGCCGGTTAGCGACACCAGTCAAACCATCCTGCATTGACCATAGCTCCAAGCGCTGATTAGCTTCCCCAAGTGCACGATTTGTTGCCTGGAGTTCCTGAGTGCGTTGCTGCACACGTTCTTCAAGCTCCGCGTTTAGTTGACTCAGTTGCTCATGATTACGCTTGATCACAATTTGTTGCCCTAGCGCAGCACCAAACAATTTAAGGATTTCCTTTTGATGTTCAGTCAGCATACGTTGGTTGATCAAGTTGTCAGCAGCCAACCAGCCAATACAGTCATTGCCGTTCCACATCGCAATCATCGCATTCCATCCGGTACCAACCTGACTTGTACCGTAATATAGCGGGGCATTTTCTTTAACCACGACATGATCTTTCCGGCTTAGCGCTTCATGAACCAGCGGATGGTCAGGTATTGGGCTGGTAAAGTGTGAACGTGGCACTAAGTTTCCTTCAGGGTCCGTTCCGTAAGTCCCCTGCATTTCATTTTTACTAAAATCGGTTAGGAAGATAGCCATCCGATCAATCCCGAGGTGTGTTCGCCCAAGATAGACGGCGTTACGGTATAGTTGGTCAAGCTCTGTCGCTTTTGACAAACTGAGGGTGACTTCGTGGAGGTTTCTCAGTAACGAAAGGTACTCGTTTATCGAGTGGTTACGGATTTCCAGTTCAGCCTCAACACTTCGTCGAGTAAGATGATGATCGATAACTTCCTGTCTTAATACTCGCGCACTAATATCTGAAGCGACTAACAGCAGCAGATTTTCAACTGAATCAATACATGATTCAAATACAGCAGGATCTTTTGTTTCGGCATAAATAAAGCCAACATTACATGAGTGCATTTTTATTGGCAGTAGTAACTGACACCAAGCATTTACATCTTCGTTCCAAATGGCCTTATACGGCTTATCGACATATGCCCTAACATACTGGCCACTGTTTTTAGCTTGCTGAAACAACCCCGTTGGCACGCCGTTATAGTCATCAAGTGTTAGTGGCGTACTATAATACTTAAAATCATTATCCACCCAGCTTGATAGCACCCTGCTCTCGTGGTTTTGTTCAACCATCAAAGTGATATAACTGAGTTTTAACTCTTTTCTTAAAGTCGATAATAAACAGTGACACCACCGCTCCATATTGGCTTGGCGTGCCAACAAA
This sequence comes from Photobacterium obscurum, assembly GCF_026191635.1. Lineage (GTDB taxonomy): Bacteria > Pseudomonadota > Gammaproteobacteria > Enterobacterales > Vibrionaceae > Photobacterium > Photobacterium obscurum. The sequence goes on along the minus strand of NZ_JAKRRW010000004.1, from coordinate 310,331 downwards.
TCCACCAGCTCATTAAATCCATTTTTCAGGCTATCCACCATATCCATCCCTAACCAACCAATCAGCCCATCTGTTTATCATTGCAATGTATGCTTGAGCACATCTTATTGACTGCAAATATACCCTTTTAATTCATATGTTTACCTTATTTACCAGAAACATAGCGCTTAAGTAACCGCTATTTCCAATAGTGTGACCGCTTTCTGCCTAAAACATGACGAACCTTTTAAGGTTCAGCATTTTTGCAAGATGCTCACTGCAAAGCTGTCAACTTTGTCTCAAAATTCAACTTGTTAGCTTCATCGCACTTTTCTTTGCGTTAATCCATTTCACGGCGTCAGTCCCCTTGTGGCAAGGGCACGCGTAAATATACATGCAGTAATACATTAATCTTTGCGGGGGTGTTGCTGTTCTATGCTTGGTTTTAAGTCATGAAGGCCTTATAGTGTGTCGGTTCACAATCTGAGACCGGGCATAATGTTTCAAGACAATCCATTATTAGCACAGCTTAAAAAACAAATTCAGGAAACCCTTCCAAAGAAGGAAGGCAATATTAAAGCGACAGACCGTGGCTTTGGTTTTCTGGAAACCGACAACAAAGAAAGCTTCTTCATTCCGCCTAGCTATATGAAAAAAGTAATGCACGGTGACCGTGTTATTGCGGTTATTCGTACAGAGAAAGAGCGTGAAGTTGCTGAGCCTCAGGAACTGGTTGAACAGTTCGTTAATCGCTTCATTGGTCGTGTAAAACTGATCCGTGATCGTCTGCATGTCGTTCCGGATCACCCGCAACTTAAAGATGCGATTAAAGCTCGCGCCATTAAAGGCCTTAACCCAGAGCACCTGAAAGAAGGTGATTGGGTTGTTGCGAACATGACTCGTCACCCATTAGTTGGTGACAACAAAACATTCTTCTGCGAAATCAAAGAAAAAATCACAGACAGTAATGACAAAATTGCACCATGGTGGGTGACATTAGCCCGTCATGAACTTCCGAATGCTGAGCCGGCCCCACAAGATAGTTGGACCATGCTGGACGAAGGGCTTGAGCGCCAGGATCTTACTGATCTGCCTTTCATTACTATCGATGGTGAATCAACCAAAGATATGGATGATGCCATCTATACCGTCAAAAAAGACGACGGCAGTTTTGAGATCACTATCGCTATCGCCGATCCGACATCATATATTGCTGTTGGCGACCAAATGGATGATGAAGCACGTCAGCGCGGCTTTACCATCTACCTTCCAGGTCGCAATATCCCTATGCTCCCTCGAGAGCTGAGCGACGAGCTCTGTTCACTTATCGAGAACGAGAAGCGCCCAGCGATCTGCTGCCGCGTAACCGTTGATGCAGAAGGTGTTATTCAAGATGACATCAATTTCTTTGCCGCTTGGATCAAATCACAAGCTCGCTTGGCATATGATAATGTTTCAGATCTCCTTGAACATGGCCAATGCGAAGGTTGGGCACCAAACGATATCATCGCTGAACAAATTCAAGCACTGCTAGGTTTTGCCAACGCACGCAGCGACTGGCGTGCCAACAATGCGGTTGTGTTCCCAGATCGTCCTGACTACCGCTTCGAGCTTAGCGAAGATAACGACGTTCTTGCTATTCATACTGATCCTCGCCGTACCGCGAACCGTATGATCGAAGAAGCAATGATCACAGCGAATATCTGTGCTGGCCGCGTCCTGCAGAACAAGTTTGGCATGGGTGTATTCAACTACCACAACGGCTTCAATCCTGAAAAACTGGATACCGCAATGGAGTTCCTAACCAATGCAGAAGCACCGTTCGAAAAAGAACAGCTAGCATCTCTGGAAGGGTTCAGTTCTTTACGACGTTGGTTGAACGCTCAAGATAGTACTTACCTTGATAATCGCCTGCGCAAGTTCCAAGCATACAGTGAAGTCGGCAATACGCCTGCACCGCATTACGCGATGGGCCTTGACGTTTACGCGACATGGACATCACCAATCCGTAAATACGGTGACATGATTAACCACCGCCTACTGAAAGCGCTTATTTCTGGTAATGAGCCAACACAGACTCCAGATGACACGGTCGGTGAAGAAATCGCCAACCACCGCCGCCACCACCGTATGGCAGAGCGCGATGTTTCTGATTGGCTATACGTTCGCTTACTGAAAGATGCCGTCAAAGATGAAACCATCTTTACCGCAGAAATCTTCGACATCAACCGTGCAGGAATGCGTGTACGCCTGTTGGAAAACGGGGCTGCGGCCTTTATTCCGGGCCCATTGATCCTGGATAATAAACAGCGCATCGAATGTAACGGTGATCTAGGCATCGTTAATATTGATAAAGTCAAAGAGTATCAGCTTGGCGATTCATTTGAGGTGAAGCTTGCGGAAATTCGTTCTGCCACGCGCCAACTCGTAGCTAAGCCGGTGAGAGAGTTTCCGGCCCCTGTATCTGAAGAGAAAGCAGGTAGTGAAGCAGCTGAAATCCTGCCTAGCGAAGAAAAAGCGTAACTGGGTACTGACGTGACAAGATAGCAAAGACAAAGGGCCAGATTCTTCTGGCCCTTTTTTTTATTCGCCTCTGGCTAACCTATCGAAATCACCGTACCGCTACAATTCCCGCCATTACCGCGATTCAAGAACGTCTGTTAATCTGAAAAATACAGTTTGCTATTTAGATATATACCCAAGCTGCTTGGGTAAGTTGCTCAATATTGTTACCCTTAGTGCCATAATTATTTCAAGCAATACAACGAGTCAGCAATGTCAAAAGTGAGTAAACCAGACGCTATTCAACAAGTTCAACAATGGTTGGAAGATGTCGTTATCGGGCTTAACCTATGCCCGTTCGCTGCCAAGCCAAACCGTAACAAGCAGATTAAAATCCACGTATGCGAATCAACAGCCGAAGAACAACTGTTGGAAGAGATCTACCGGGAAATACAGCTATTGGATGAGACGCCAGCTGAGGAGCTGGAAACAACGCTGGTTGTAGCCCCATATCTGTTTAGTGAGTTTGATGACTACAATCAGTTTCTTGATCTTGTCGATGGCCTTATCATTCAAACCGGCAAGGAAGGGACATACCAAGTTGCAAGCTTCCACCCTGATTACTGCTTCTACGGCACAGACCCTGATGATGCAGAGAACCTCACTAACCGCTCACCTTTTCCGATCTTTCACCTGATCCGTGAAGCAAGTATGGAAAAGGTATTAAAACACTACCCTGATCCTGAGGGTATTCCGGAAAGAAATATCGACTGCGTCGAAAATTTGTCACCGGAGCAAGTTAAGAAATTATTTCCATTTCTTATCAAGTAATCCGCCTAAGTAACGATAAATATATTCAAGGAAATAGATAGCAATTCCCTTGAGTTAAAGAGTATTTGTACCTTAATGTGATCCATAGACAAGGATGGTCTAGCCAAAACGCTGGTAGATGTACTAAATTCATAGTGATGCGCCGCAAGTAGAGAAACAAGTTGTAATGCCACTAATTTCATTTGCAATATTCAGAAGCGCAGGAGTTCGCTTCGGATTACCACTGTTATTCGCTGTTCTGATGATGCTGTCATTGGAGTCAGCTTTGCCGACTTTGGCACCTTACCAAGGGCTCTTTCTGGTATTACCTTACGTCTTGTTAACTACTGTTATAATGCTCAGCCAGCCGTTCAACCAGGGAAAGACGGCACTTACCGCTTTGCTGATGATCATCGCTTTCTACATTATCCAGAGTCATCTCCAATCGCCGCTTTCTGATAATAATACCCGAATAACATATGTCTTACTGGCCACATTGCTGCCACTAAACCTGTTACAAATTCATCTTCTCCCGGAACGACGACTGTTCTCCCGTTTCGGAACGGGATATTTAGTGTTTGTCCTGTCTCAGCTTGCTTGGGGGATCTTGGTCGTCAACCACTTTGCAGGCAAGAACCTTGATCACATTTGGGACACCTACCTCTATACAATTCCGGCCTTTTCCCCCTTACCCGTCGTGCTGATTTTGCTCTATCTGTCGATCGGATTGGCAAGTGCATCCGCTATTCTAAAACGTAACCAAGGTTATGATCAGGCCGTATTTATCTGCCTGCTTTTTGCTGGTGTAACCTTCTCTGCTTTTCACCATATTTTTATTTCCAGCGCCGCATTTTCAATTGCTGCCGTACTACTGTTACTCAACCTGATTACGTGCAGCCATGAGTTAGCTTATGTCGATCAGTTAACCGGTATCCCGGGACGACGAGCCCTAGAGACTGAGCTAAAATACCTTGGCAGAACCTACACCTTGGCAATGCTAGATATTGATCATTTCAAAAAATTTAACGATAAGTACGGGCATAAAACGGGCGATGACGTTTTAAAATTGGTTGCGCAATTTATGCAGCAAGTAAGAGGTGGTGCCGAAGTCTTCCGCTATGGTGGTGAAGAATTCACTATCTTGTTTAAGGGCAAGGAAAGTAATCAGTGTATCGAGCACCTAGAGCAACTAAGGAAAGGAATTGCAAATTACGAGATGGTGATCCGCGAGCATGAGCAACGCCCCAAGAGTAACCTTATCGGTGCGGAAATGCGTAAGGACATACCTCATGAAAAAGCAGTAAAAATCACGGTCAGCATCGGTATTGCAGATAGCTTCCCCGATCATAACCCAACCAATGTCCTAAAAGCGGCGGATGAAGCTCTGTACAAAGCCAAAAAGGCAGGCCGAAATCGATTAAGCCACTAATGCCAACAGAAATTGATACAAAAAACCCGATGAAATCATCGGGTTTTGGTTACCAATAAAACTTATCTTCGCTATCTTAGCAAAAAATAAGCCCAGCTATGCAGCAACGCCAATATAAGGGTAAGCACAGGTGCCCTAACAGATCGGCGGCCAAACCAGCGTTAAGGTCTGTACTCGGAGGCGGCTTATCATAAGTGAAAACAAGCCTTTGTTATTATTGTGTCTGTGAGCAATAAACAGAGCCTGATCACCCCATTTCTTGCTAGATTCAAGTCACCAAGAGTACTCTTGACTGACACTAAAAAACATATCGTTGTAAAACTAATACCCTATAAGAATCATACTAGCAGTCATAGCGTCGCATTAAAACCTAAAAAAACTATTGATAGAAGAATATTTTATACTCTTCACAACCGCAGAGAATATTGGTCAGACATTGCCCGACCAGCAAAACCATAAACCAATTATATATCCCCAAACTACTACAAAATGCAGGGTTCAAAGAGGAAAATGACGACAGGAATAGTGGTGCCCTTCCTTACGACATTTGACAGAAACTAGCTAGGGGGTGTCCCTCCCGAAGGGCGAGAACAAACTGTTTAGAGATAAAAAAAAGGCTTGCCTTAACGGCAAGCCTCTCAATTCACTAGGCGTGATCTTTAACCTTTCACACCACCAGCTGTCAAACCACCGACCAGGAATTTCTGTGCAAGCAGGAATACAGTGGTAATAGGGATTGCTGACAGTACCGCAGCCGCTGCGAAGTCGCCCCATAGGTAGTTTTGAGGGTATAGATACTGCTGCATACCAACCGCTAGCGTGTAGTTGTTCACATCAGTCAATAGTAGCGATGCAACCGGTACCTCTGTAACCACCCCGATGAATGACAGGATGAACACGACCGCCAGAATAGGCACTGACAGTGGTAGCAATACCAAGCGGAATGCCTGCCAAGGTGTTGCACCATCAAGTGCAGCCGCTTCTTCCAGTGAACCATCGATGGTTTCGAAGTAACCTTTGATTGTCCAGACGTGCAGTGCAATACCACCAAGGTAAGAGAAAATCAAACCACCGTGAGTATTCAGACCCAGGAACGGAATGTACTGTCCCAGACGGTCAAACAATGCGTAAAGAGCAACCAGAGCCAGCACCGCTGGGAACATCTGGAAAATCATCATCCCTTTCAGGATTGTGCTCTTGCCTCTGAAACGCATACGGGCAAATGCGTAGGCACTGGTTGTAGAAAGAGCAACGATGATAATCGACGTAATACCAGCCACTTTAACTGTGTTCCACAGCCATAGCAGAACAGGGAAAGGTGGTGGTGTTACCGTACCGTCACTGTTCGTTACCGAGAAGCCTAAAGCCAAACGCCAGTGATCAAGTGTCGGGTTGCTTGGAATCAACTCACCGCCTGCGAAGTTACCTTCACGTAGCGAGATTGCAATAATCATCAGCAGCGGGAAAATAGTTGCAGCTAGGAACAGGCACAGTCCAATGTGTGTCGCCCATACCCGGTATTTCAATGATTTCGGTTGTACCATTGGCATGACGTTTCTCCTTAATCCTGCTCTAGGGTCGTCTTAGTGAATTTCAAGTTAAGTAGTGCCAGACCACCAACCAAGAGGAAGATAATTGTTGCAATTGCACCAGCCAAACCGAAGTCCTGGCCACCGCCACCCTCGAAGGCGATACGGTAGGTATAACTTACCAACAAGTCGGTGTAACCCGCAGGCTCTGACGTGCCCACCATGTTAGGACCACCAGCTGTCAATAGCTGAATCATCACAAAGTTATTGAAGTTGAATGCAAAACTAGCAATAAGTAGTGGCGTTAACGGCTTAATTAGCATTGGAATTGTAATCGTGAAGAAATTCTGGATTGGTCCCGCACCATCAATTGCAGAGGCTTCATATAAATCTTCAGGAATCGACTTCAACAGGCCCATGCACAGAATCATCATGTATGGGAAGCCAAGCCAGGTGTTCACCAAAACAACCATCACTCGCGCCATGATTGGATCTGAGAACCATGATGGCTTGATACCGAAAATGGCGTCCAACAGCATGTTGATTTCACCAAAGCTCTGGTTAAACAAACCCTTGAAAATCAGAATTGAGATAAACGATGGTACCGCGTAAGGCAAAATTAATAGTACTCGGTAGATGCCGCTGAATTGCAGAGGCTCCCACTGAACAACACATGCCAATATCATACCTAGGGCAAGCGTTAGTGCTACCGCCAAGAAGGCAAAGACAACTGTCCAAACAAAAATGCCAATAAACGGTTCTTTGATACCATCATCAGTCATAACACGTTCAAAGTTCGCACCACCAACGGTAACAACAAACCCTGGAGAGATAGGCTTATCGATAAAGTTACCGTCTGCGTCAACAGGCTGGTAGAAACCGATTTCCATATTCGGCATATACAGTTGCTGAGTCTGGTTATTCAGCATGCCCAGGCCATCTTCCTGAAGCGTAAACAGAGGAGTATCGGCGGCAAACTTGCGCAGGCCGCTCATTCGAATCTCGTGGCCACCAGGCATCACCAACTCAACTTTTGTCAAATTAGAACGATTCTGAACGATGGTTTTGATCTTCTCTTTTTCACCCTGGACACTGTCAACTTTACGAAGGCTCATCGCATCCGATGTGGTGTTGGCAATATCAAAGACGTCTGAAGCCAGCAAGTCACCATTCGCGTTGATGATCAGCTGGTGCCCGTTCTCAACTTTATAAAGGTCAAAACGGTAACTTTCGCCAGACTGGAAACTGCGCTGCTGTAAGACAGACTGCGTTCTATCAAGAGATAATTGGTTAGACGCACTGTAGTTGGTAAACGCCAACCCTACGGTATATACCAATGGGAAAATAATGAAAATGAGCATCCCCGCGACACCTGGGAAGATGTAGCGATGAGCATATGTTCTGTTGCTTCCGAAAATATAAAGAGCAAGAGCTGTTAGAACAACGGTAAGAAGCGCAAAAGGTATTTCACCCTGTGCATACATCAATACGGTAGCATAACCATTAACAACGCCGATCATGCCAAGTAGTGACCATTTCAGCCACTTGCGATAATTTAATTTAGGACTTTCCTGTTGTGGTTCCAAAAGTCCTGCACCTTGAACTGACTGCATCTCAGCTCCTTGCTAGCAAAAAAATGACAATAAAATGGGGAGAGTTACCCCTCCCCGCAAAAACAATTACTTAAGCATGTGACCAGCGGCTTCATCTAGCGCACCATCGATATCCTGGCGGCCATCAACAACGTTCTTGATTGCATTACCCTGTGCATACCAGAATGCTGCCATCTGTGGAACGTTTGGCATGATTTCACCGTTCATTGCGTTATCCATAGTGGCCGCAATGCGTGAATCTTTATCTAGCTTCTTCTGGAATGATTTCAGAGCTACTGCGCCTAGTGGCTTATCAGCATTAACTTTGCCCAGACCTTCGTCAGTCAGTAGGTAGTTTTCGATGAACTCAACCGCTAGATCCTGGTTTGGTGAAGCAGAGCTTATACCTGCAGTCAAAATACCAACGAATGGCTTAGATGGGCTACCGTTCAGTTTAGGCAGAACAGTAACGCCGTAGTTAATGCCAGACTTCTCAACGTTGCCCCAAGACCATGGACCGTTGATTGTCATTGCTACGTTACCTTTGTTGAACTCAGCTTCAGAGATGCTGTAGTCCATATCGGCAGAAATTACTTTCTTGTCAACCAGTGTCTTGATGAAGTTCATGCCGCGCTTAGCACCAGCGCTGTTCACACCAACATCTTTCACATCGTAGCCTTCAGCAGTGAACTTGAACGCGTAACCACCGTCAGCAGAAAGCAGTGGCCATGTGAAGTACGGTTCTTTCAGGTTCCACATGATCGCTTTCTTGCCATCTTTCTGAAGCTTCTTGTCCAGAGCTTCAACGTCTTCCCAGTTCTTAGGTGGGTTTGGAACAAGATCCTTGTTATAAATCAGAGAAAGTGCTTCAACTGCAACCGGGTAACCGATGTACTTGCCGTCGTACTGCACCGCATCCCAGGTAAAGTCGATGATTTTGTCTTTAAGCTCTTTAGATGGCTTAACTTCAGCCAACAAACCTGATTTAGCGTAGCCACCAAAACGGTCGTGAGCCCAGAATACGATGTCCGGACCATCACCAGCTGCTGCTACCTGAGGGAACTTCTCAGACAGGCCATCAGGGAAAGCAACGGTAACTTTAACACCTGTATCTTCTTCAAACTGCTTACCTACTTCAGCCAGGCCGTTATAGCCCTTATCGCCGTTGATCCAGATAGTAAGTTGACCTTCTTCAATCGCGGCGTGTGCGTTTACTGAGCCAAGAGCGGCAAGGGTACAAAAAGCTACAGTGCTGAGGACTTTCTTCATTTTTAACATCCTTCATGATTGTTATATGTCGTGCTACAGAAATTCCTCTGCAGCACAATTTGCAGTCTGTATCATCCATCAGGAATGAGCACTCGGCATCATCCTGAGACCTACGCCCCCTAGCCCTAAGATTTAAAAGCGTGATCTCCGTCGTTTCAGTTAGTGATGCAGATCTAAAAACGACACCTGATTGTGATACAACGCACATAGTACTGCGATTAAATACCCACATCAGCAACAGGAATAGCAAAGTGTGATCCAAACACTCCTCCCCCCCTCATCCCCCTTTTAAATTATCTTCAAGGAGGATGTTTTGCGGTGACAGCGGCGTAAGATAAGCAACATACCCAATGGGGTAGATGAAGATGCTTTTACTGTTCTGCACAATGCAGGTTTGGATTTCGCAGTAACCACTTTTATTGGAAACGACAGCACCACGTTACTTCTTGGGGAAGTAAGTAATGTGGATTTGGTCAGGGTAGCCATTCATTCCACTGCCTGAGTGAAACTCACGCTACCCATTTTTTTCTTCTCTACACCTAAAAATTCTTTACCCGTGAGGCTAGGCACGAATATGATGCCTGTAGTTTTAGCCTTGCAGGCAACAACAAACTTAGAGGAATAGGCTCGATGGCGAGTGTCACTTTACGAAATGTATGTAAAGCATATGGAGATAACCTGATTTCCAAGAACGTTGATCTCGATATTGCTGAAGGCGAATTCGTTGTATTTGTAGGGCCATCAGGCTGTGGTAAATCGACCCTTCTTCGTTGTATCGCTGGTTTGGAAGATATCACATCAGGCGACCTGTACATCGGCGAAGACCGTATGAACGACGTTCCACCTTCTCAGCGTGGTGTCGGTATGGTGTTCCAGTCTTATGCTCTTTACCCGCACCTAAATCTGTTCGACAACATGTCTTTCGGCATGAAACTGGCGAAAGCTGACAAGAACGAAATCAAAAAGCGTGTTGATCACGCCGCCGATATCCTTCAGCTTGGTCACCTACTAGATCGCCAGCCAAAAGCACTTTCTGGTGGTCAGCGTCAGCGTGTTGCTATCGGTCGTACGCTGGTATCGCAGCCAGACGTATTCCTGCTTGATGAACCGCTGTCTAACCTAGATGCTGCACTTCGTGTTCAGATGCGTATCGAGATTGCTAAACTGCACAAGCAACTTGGCTGTACCATGATCTACGTAACGCATGATCAGGTAGAAGCAATGACAATGGCTGAGAAAATTGTTGTCCTAGATGGCGGTTATGTTTCTCAGGTTGGTAAGCCTCTAGAGCTATATCACTACCCTCAAAACCGTTTTGTTGCTGGCTTTATCGGCTCGCCGAAAATGAACTTCATGAGCGTATTCATCGAGCAAGTTGAAGATGAGCGCGTAATGGTACAAATGGCTGACGGTAATGCATTCTGGATCCCTGTTGACGGCAGCACCGTGACAAAAGGCGATCGCATGTCACTGGGTATCCGCCCAGAGCACCTAGTGCCTTGCGAAGAAGGGGATGCATGTGTTGAAGGTAAGGTCCAGGTTATCGAGAAGCTAGGCTACGAGACTCAGGCATACCTTCACCTAGAACACATGGACGCAGACTTCATCTATCGTCGCCCTGATACGCTAGATATTGAAGCGGGTGATAGCTTTAAAGTTGGCCTTCCTGCTCACCGTTGTCACCTGTTCCACAGCGACGGCCGTGCTTGCCGCCGCCTGTATAAAGAGCCTGGTGTATAAGCCGGTCTCCTACTCTCCCCCTATAACAAAGCGCTGCTCATTTACCTGGCAGCGCTTTTTTTATCTTTGAATTTGCCCTATCCCTGAGACCCGCCCTGGAGCCCAATATGACACTGGATGCCCGCATTAAGAACTATGATCCGGACCGAATGATCCTGATACCGGATTTTGAAATCCCCCAATTAAATCGCCAGCGCCTGATTAGGATCTACCTTCCCATTGACTACCACTCCAGCAACAAACATTACCCGGTTATTTATATGCACGACGGCCAGAATGTTTTCGAACCTGCACTCTGTATTTCGGGGATGAGCTGGCAAGCTGGCGAACATCTCGACCAGATTCAGACGCAGGGCCAAACTGGCGGCATTATTCTCGTCACGGTAGATAATAGCCCATTACATAACGGCCTAGGACGGATGAATGAGTACTCACCATGGCACTATAACCCAATCCCCGAGCTAAGTGGCTGGAGTGACATAAAACAGAGCATGGGCGGTGAAGGGGAAGCCTACAGTGCATTTATTGCAGATACGCTAAAGCCGTTTATCGATCAGCATTATCGAACTCGCCCCGAGCGCGAATATACCACTGTTGCCGGCAGTTCAATGGGCGGCCTAATAAGCTTGTATATAGCCCTGCGCTATCAGGCAATATTTGGTAATGCCGGAGTATTCTCCCCTGCCTTCTGGTTCGCCGAAGCCCGAATGTGTGACTTCCTTAACCAGACTGCAATTTCGTACCCACTTAACATCTACATGGATATCGGTACCGCTGAAACCAGTGATCAGTCAATCACAAGCTTTCCATCCCTCTACCTTGAAGGTGCCAAGCGTTTGCACCGCCAGCTACAAAGTAAAAGTACTCAAATTAACTGCAGCTTGTTGATTGATAATAAAGCCGTGCATAGTGAAAGTGCCTGGGCAAGGCGTTATCCAGAAATGGTCTTGCAGTTTTACGGGGCCAATGCGTCATAATGGCGCAGTTACAGCGTAATAATGTGGAGGCACACCATCATCCCACCTAAACTTAAACAGGCAGGGGATGATTGACACCGTCAATGGCGTAGTTAAATCAGATAATCACCCGGTAAGAGTTCTATACCCAAGCTACCTCAAGATGCAGAATTCAGAGTGATATCAGCATGTCTAGTTCAAGGAAAATGACGGCAGGAATGGTGGCTCCATATCAACGTCATTCTCTCTGAAACGAGCATCTTGAGGTAGTTTTGAGTATAAGCGTATCTTTGATGGAGGATCATGACATGAGCAGCTACGACAGAATCGAAGATATTGAACAACAAATCTACTTGGCTTATCAAGAAGGTAACTATCAAGAGGCCAAAGAGCTTGAAGCTAAAGTTCAAAAGCTCAAAAAAGAAAGCCATCTCTATGACGACAACGAGCCCTACTCGATAGAAGGTAAAATTTTCACCGATGAATAAACAGTAAGCCGATACACCATTTGGCGTTCAAAGCTAACAGCAAAGGTCTGCTATAGACCTCGCATATACATAATAATTGCTTATCAAGATCCAAAAACGCTGCTCATCGAGCAGCGTTTTATTATATCTCTAAGGTTTTTATAGCTCAGTTTAATCCACAGCCTTGGCTAAATCACTCGCCTCGACTTGCTGCTGCAGCACATGGTTTGCCTGCAATACCGGAAAATCGATATCAGTATCGGGCATGGCAAACGCCAGATGGCCAATCTGAGGCTGATAGCTGCGCTGAATACAGGCCAAGGCAACACTCTTGCCATTTATTTCTGCCTCGGCGCACAATGGGTTAAATTTCACTACTGCAGACAACATTCCCGCTTCAATCTCAACCAAGTACTTGGCTTTGTCGTTAGCAGTCAGAACCAGTTCAAGGGTTTCCTCAGCTGGTTGCTGATATGCTAAGTGGTAAACCTCATGTCCATCGAGATGACCTTCAAAAGACACATTGAGTGCATTGGTTTGACCAAAACGCAGTACCGCATGGAATGACTGCCACTGCGCGGGCAAACAAGGGGCAAGCGTCACTTTTCCGGCCAGAAGATTAGGCGCGAAACCGAGATAATCCTGATAGCCGTTACGGGTAAACTCAGACACTGACCATGCCTGTGCGTAGGTGCCCGTAGTTGTCAGTTTGCCATCGGTATTGAGGAACGCATCAAGGTTTTCACTCATTGCACCGCGGTGGCCGATAGATAAGATTTGCTCCGACAAGTTCTTGGTCAGCTTGTAGGCAAAATCGGCGTAGCCATATTGGATCAAACTGGACACGGTAAAGCCTGCATTCCAGCCCCAGATAGTACCGTTATGGTAAGCCGCATCCTTGTGGTACTCCTCCCGGTTGGCATGATAAGGATGAAAATCCGGATCATATTGCGATAGGGATGTGATCCCCCATGGGAACAACAACTCGCTGACGGCTTTCTGTACCACTTTGGCGCCAATTTCGGCCTCAACCAATCCGTTGTCAAAAGGAACGGTCAGTGTCATCAGCTGGTTGGGGCGTACTTGTAAGTCCCGGCTGTTATCTTGATGTAGGCGATCAGCCAACAGCTCTTGCTGCTCATCCCAAAATAACGACTGAAAACTCGACTGAACGTTATCGGCCAGAGACTGATAGTGTTGTTCGCCATTCTCGTCACCATTAAGCCGAGCCAGCTCAACCGCCACTTTCAAACTTGTGTACCATAATGCCTGAATATCATTGGCGCGGTTGCCCCGGGCAGACCACGGTAGTTTCCCTTCAAGTTTGGCATCCATCCAGGTATCGGGATCGCGGTGAGTCATCAGCCCATACTGATCCAAATAGTTTTTCTCGATACCGTCAATGTATGTCTGTACTACTGGATAAATGGATTTTGCGTATTCAAGATCACCGCTATATCGCAGATAGTCCCACACTTCTCTCACCATCCAAGGTGTACCATCGGTGGTGTTATAGATGATATTAGTCAGGCTGGTGACCCGATTCGGGATGCGGCCATAATTAATGCTCTGCTTGTCTGTCAACTGCATTGATGCAAAGTTGTCAATGATGGTTTTGGCATCCGCGAAGTCACCATTAACCAGCGTAATCCCCGGCAATGCAATAAATGAATCACGCCCCCAGCAGTCTTTGAACCAAGGCAGCCCAGCCCAAATCCCCTTGCCGAATTCATTGGAAACAAATACCTTGCCCGACACCTTTGCCCACATCAGCGCCCGGTTATACTCCAAATCAGACGTCCAAAGATAGGACTGAGTCAGCATATCGTAGGTTTGCTGCTGATGCTGTGTAAAGCCGTCAGTATCCAGCAGTTGTTTTGCTTGCTCGATGGCTTCGGCTTCAGTCTCGGCAAAAGCCAGATACACTGTGAAGTTGGATTCCGAATGAAGGGTTTCGATCACCGGTTTAACGTGGTTACCGCTAAGATGCACGACATCTTTCAGTGCCGGTTGCTCAGCAAAAGTTGTTTCCTTGATACGGAATGGCTTATTGGCACAAAGGGCAATGAATGACGGCGTATTATCCTGTCGCAATGACGGGTCAAGCGCATATACCACGCCTCTGTCAAAGGTCGTTAGCGTCGAAGCGTTGATTGCCAGGTTAAGCTGAGGCGCAATCGCCAGTACTTCAGCCTGTTCCGATGTCACGGATAATGCCGCCGCACGCTGCTGAGAAAATAGCATCAATGTATCTGTCGAGCGGCTGGCATAATTGTGTGTTACGCCATATGGCAGAATATCTGCGTCGGGCGCATTATTTCTGTTATTGATCTCTCCGTCGACAAACGAAGCAAATGTTCCGAGGTACCAGCCCTGCTTATGGCGATATTTGCCGGCAGCAACATAGCCGTGCGTGACACCTTCATAGTAGCCATCGACGTTATCGCCAAATACAAACGGGGCACTCTCGATAACGTTGATCGCAAGTTGCTCAAATAAAGCCTTCGGTGCAAGTACGGGCTCTGGTTTTGCGCGAAGCTGACAAGCTACCGGCTGGATATCAAATTCAGCCTGAACAAGCTCTCGACTAGGCTCAGACTCAGAGTTCTCTCCTCCAAGGGCGATCATTAACGATGGTACAGCGTCAACAACAGTCAATGAAATCGTATACAACCCAGTTTCCGGAGCCAAGAAGGTCAGATCATTACCAATCCCTTTTGCAGTCATCAGAGGCAGAGCCTGACCCACCGCGCACGATACCGCTTTGTACTTGTCTGCAGAAAATGTCAGATGTTCGCTACCCTGCTGATCAGAGATCTTAAAGCTATGCTGGTCGGCAGAGAGGCAAACAACTGCCTGATATTCCCCTTTACCCAGATAAGCCATTGGGGTGTCATCTCCCCATCCATTAAAAGTACCTTTAACGTACAACTGCTCATTATATGGAGCCTGCGCTAACCCGTTCACTTGTGTTCCTTATCAGTAAGAGATATAGCAATCTGCGTTATATTCAACGCCAAAATAGGTCATTCAGAAAGCACAATGCGCAGACCAGGCCTGCGCATTGATTTTTATAGCCAGCAAATGTATGGCTTACTTATTTGTTAATTTGAGAAGCCGCTGTATCAAGCGCTTCTTTAACTGTTTGACGACCTAGCAGTGCATTTTCAATCGCTGCGCCCTCAGCAAACCAGTAGGCGGTCATCTGAGGAATATTCGGCATGATTTCACCATTCTCAGCGTTGGTCATGGTTGCCGCAATTCGGCTGTCTTTAGCCAAGATATTCTGGAATGATTTTAGAGTAACTGCACCCAACGGCTTATCGTCGTTGACCATCTTCAGGCCTTCATTGGTGATTAGGTAGTTCTCAAGGAACTCAACAGCAAGATCTTGATTCGGGCTTGCAGAGTTAATACCTGCACTTAGAACACCAACAAATGGGTTTGATGCACCACCGTTTAATGTCGGCAGTACCGCTACACCGTAGTTAATGTTTGATTTTTCCAGGTTGCCCCATGACCATGGACCGTTAATGGTCATCGCAACATTGCCTTTGTTAAACTCAGACTCAGACACGGCATAGTCCATATCTGGGTTGATCACATCTTTCTTCGCCAGATCAACCAGGAAGCTCAAGCCCGCAATGCCTGCTTCGCTGTTAACGCCAATTTGTTTGGCATCGAAACCTGTTTCTGTTTTCTTAAATGCATAACCACCGTTCGCCGAGATCATTGGCCATGTGAAGTAAGCATTCTTCACATCCCACATGATAGCCTTCTTGCCTTTTGCCTTCATTTGCTTCTCGATGGCATACAGCTCTTCCCATGTTTTAGGCGCTTCTGGCAATAGATCCTTGTTATAGATCAGCGATGGCGATTCAACCGCAACAGGGTAACCGACTAACTTACCCTCATAAGTAACGGCATCCCAACTGAAATCAACCAGTTTTTGCTTGAACTCTTCAGAAGGATTCACTTCGGTCAGCAGGCCAGCTTTTGCGTAACCACCAAATCGGTCATGTGCCCAGAAAATAATATCAGGACCGCCACCGGTTGCTGCAACTTGCTGGAATTTCGCTTCCAAAGATTCAGGGTACTGAACATTTACCTTAACGCCTGTTTCTTCTTCAAACTGACGACCGACTTCCGCAAGGCCTTCATAGCCTTTATCGCCGTTAATCCAAATCAGAATTTCACCTTCCTGCATCGCAGAGGCCGCCATCGGGAATGCAAGCGCAGTTGTCAGAGAACAAAGGGTCAGAGTTTTCAGAACACGTTTCATAGTCGATTTCCGTTGTTATTTTTATGAACGGGTGCATTCTCCTCCCCCTGAGTATGATGAGCATCATCCCCCTCCCTACGCCCCCAGCCTGTTTTGCTCAACTATGTGAAACTGAACACATTATGTTGGCCAAAAACAAAAACGGCGAAGGAAAAACCTTCGCCGTTCTTAGCCATATTGGCGTTTCAAGTTTGTTTACATTGAAAGCTAATCTTTCTGGTTCAAACCCAATTTATTTGATAGTGGTTCAATCGCCCAGCCTTGGGCTATCACAGAAATTAATACGATGAAAAAAACCATATGCATCATCAACTGCGCACCAGGCACACCAGCCGCAGCCGGGATCAATGCAAAGACAATCGGTGTCGCGCCTTTCAAACCAATCGCCGAAATGAATAGCTTCTTCTTGGTACTCACCCCTCTAAATGGCAGGTAGGTGATAAAGACTGCCAACGGCCGGGCAACAAAAATCAGCACCAGAGCAGGAATAATCGCAATCCACGCATCATCAAGCAACGCCTTGGGAAAGAACTGCAGGCCAAGAATAATAAACATCACAGCCTGCGCTAACCACGATAAACTATTGAAAAAGTGTTTACTTACTTCCTTTCCACGCAGTAGCCCATTGCCAATCACAACACCCGATACGTAAGAGGCAATCAGGATATTACCGCCTAATAAGTCACTGCCATAAGCGGCAATCATGAAGCAGGCCAGAATAAACACGGGGATCAAGCCATATTCTTCGAGCTTGATACGATTCAACAGCGTAACGCCACTAATACCCACTAAATAACCAAACAACAGCCCTACGGCAATTTGTTGTACCAGTTCTAGTCCAATCTCAGCGGCCCCCATTGGCTCTGCGCTACTCACCAGCATTCCGGTAATGATCACCACCAGCAGCAATGCCACGGGATCGTTAGTCGCCGATTCAAACTCAAGAACGGTATCTGTACTTTCTTTTAACTTAAGCTTTTTAGATTCTAATATTGAAAAGACAGCAGCGGCATCTGTTGACGACACGACCGCGGCAAATAACATACAGGTTAGAAGGTCAAAATCGAGAAGGAAGTATAAAATTCCCCCTAAAATACCCGTTGTTAGTAATACACCAAAAGTCGATAACATCCCTCCCTCTTTATACGCGATGGCAATGCTAGACCTTGACGTATTTAAACCGCCAACAAAGACAATAACATTCAATGCCATCGAGCCAATAAATGATGTCAGTTCGAGATCGTCATAAACAAAATCAAACTCACCATTACCGAACATCAAACCGACACCCATGAATATTAACAACGAAGGCAACCCTAGTGTCTTCGACGGCTGGTGAAGCAAAATACCTACCGCAACCAAGACGGCCATACCTAGCATGATTAATTCACTATTCAATACACAACCCCTAGTTTTCACGTTGTGCTCAGTTACAAAACTTGAGCGGGTGAATAGATAAGTAAAAAACAGAACTAACTGCAATAAAAACCGAACTTAAACCAACTGGAAGGCAAGCTCGGCAAAAACAACAATAAAATCCAATCATTAAACCTTTATATACCATCAAACTGTAATATTTTGCCACCAACACAGTCAAACAGAACAAGGCTTATGGAAACAATTTGTAAATAAAAATCAAATTGAATCGGAAAGCTAACAAAATCACCAAAAAACCTAGGATGTCATATGGGGTAAGGCAGAGGCGTTTTATCAACAAAGACCTTTACAGTTTATAGAAAATCAGAAATACGCCATCAGAAAAAATATTTTACGACTAAAATTAAATCCAATCGGAAGACTTTTGTGCAATAAATCACAAAAGAATGTGTTCTATATGTATGCAAAGTTCACTTTGACCAGGAGAAGAATGATGAAGTTGAAAGCTCTACTTATTGCCGTCAGCTTATTCTTTGCCAACGTTGCGATGGCTTCGGGGCACTGCACTTGGTACATTGAAGACCGAGGATGGTGTACGCCATATTTTCCGACTAGTGATCCTTATCCATCCAAAAAGTAATCTCAGTACTGAGCAGTCTGAGGATGCAATAAAGCCGCTTAATAAGCGGCTTTATTCTTTACCCAACCACTCTCGCTGTAACAAGTGGTTTGGAGGTATCTTTATCTGCCCGGCAGCTTTAATCCAGCAGAAAAATCATGGCGGCTAATGGCAGAAGCATCAGGTGTATTTCCCCTTCCCCATTTGAAACCGAAAGCTTTATGGTTTCTTGTCCATATAATTGCTCAGTAAGCAAATACTCACCATCAGTCAACTGCCAGTGATCAACTAACGTAGCAGGTAACTTAACCTGAACCCTACCCTGATCTTTATCGGCAAAATTTGCCACTATCAGCAGCTTTTGTTGTTCATCAAAACGGCTAAAGCAGAACAGCTGATCATTGTAGCTATCACTGTGCTCACGGTTATAGCCATGGATTTCTTGGTATTCCCCCAACATAGCAGGGCTGTTCAATGAGAAGGTCAGTAATCGCTGGTAAAAATCGCGAAGATCTCGTTCCGGGTCTGCCAGCAGGCCGCCATCAAACTCACCGCCATTCATCCAGCGTTGGTGGCTTGGCACCCCGAAATAATCAAAGATAGTGGTTCGAGAGTTCAGGCCAAACCCTGCATCATCTTTGCCAGCCTCGCCGACTTCCTGACCAAAGTAAACCATCGTTGGTGAGCTACTAAGCGTCGTTGATACCAGCATCGCAGGTTTGCCTTTGTTGGCATTTCCTGCAAACTCAGGGCTAGCCAGCCGTTGTTCGTCATGGTTATCAAGAAAGTGCAGCATATGATGTTCAATGTCCATCAACTGCTGTTGGACTGCCACGATGGCATCAGTCGAGCCGCTCCCCTGCATAACCAGTTTCAACGTATCGTACAGGTCAACTTTATCGTACAGATAATCCATTTTTCCCAAATGGATATAATCGCGATATAAGTCTGGCTGATAGACTTCTGCCATCAAGAATGCATCAGGATTTACCTGTTTGATGGATGAGTTCATATAGCTCCAGAACTCGACAGGCACCATCTCGGCCATATCATAGCGGAAGCCGTCAACACCTAACTCAAGCCAGTAAAGGGCTATATCACGAAACTTCACCCAAGAGTCAGGTACCGATTTACCTTGCCAGAACTCAAAGTGCGCCGTGTGATCTCTCCGCTCAAATCCTGCTGGAAGTTCATCAAAATCTTTGCTGCCGTCAGGCCTTACACCGTAGTTCACCTTGACCGTTTCATACCAGTCATCAAACTGCGGCTGTGCCAAACGCGAACCATTGCCCGTCCATTTTGCCGGAAACTCTTCATAAGGACTTTCAAGATTAGGGTGAGCTTCTCCACCAAGAGGCAGATACCCATTCTCAGCCTCTGGCACTTTGAATGCCTCGTCTGGAATATAGTAGAAGTTATTATCACGATGGTACTCGATAGAGACATCATCAGAAGCACCGAAATCCTCTACGCCTTCTGGATTAGTCAGTCCCTGATAACGGCGAGCAACGTGGTTCGGTACAATATCAATAATAACCCTCAAGCCATTGCGATGACTCCGCTCGATAAGGGCTTTAAACTCCTCCAATCGGTTAGCAGGATCAACGGCCAGATCAGGATTGACGTTATAGTAATCTTTCACTGCGTAAGGCGATCCGGCTCGCCCCTTCACCACACTAGGATGATCCGAAGCGATCCCGAACTCACTATAGTCCCTGACTAATGCATGATGCGGCACACCGGTATACCAAATATGGCTTACACCCAGCTGTTTAATTTCACTTAATGCCTTATCAGTAAAATCGTTAAACTTGCCGATACCATTTTCTTCCAATGTACCCCAAGGCTTATTGGTTGCATTCGTGTTACCAAACAAGCGGGTAAAGACCTGATAGACAACATGCTTTTCAGGTGCATTTGTTTTCGATAATTCAGTCATAAATAATGAACTCAGAAGGCGTTATAACAGGAAATAGAAAGAGATAAGAACGGGCAGATGAGTACCTGCCCGTATATTCCCAGCTTACTGAAGGTGCCAGTTCAGCACCTTGGAATCACCGGGTATAGTGTTTACTTTTTGATTAGTTGAACAAATGTCGCTTCAGCAGACGTTGAGCCTGCACGCTTAGCCTCTTCTAGTAGCTGAAGCGCTTTGTGCATGTCATTCTTCTCAACGGCAGCTTTGATTTGGGCATTATAGAAAGCCTCGGATTCCGGTAGCATTTTCGCACTATTTGTGCCCTTCGTCGCTGCCGCTTGTGTCGACGTTGCTGCCGCCACAGGGACTGGAGCAACAACAGCCGTTGCTGCTGGAGAAACGGGTGCAGTGGCAACAACCTCATCTGCACGGTATGAACGAAGGTTTAGTGGTTTCAGATCTAGTTCTAGCGAGCCAAATTTCTGATGATGGATCACCGGATCTGTCACCATCGGGCGGGCCAGACCAAGCTCCTCTGCTCTAATACGCTCAGGGTGCGGGATCTGAATTTTTCCTTCACGGTACTCTAATGGTGAGTAAACCACCATGTATGGCGTCTTACTCTGCTCCATCACAAAACGGTGCTTATAACTCGACAGGCTGAATATATTAGATGGCATAACCTCAAACTCATCGAGCGCGATAGTTTTCACTGGTTGAAACTGTGGATCCAGCAGAACAACCTTTGGCGCAAATACCCCGGATGACCTCATCCAGCTATTAAGCTCAACGCGCATTCGCTCAACATTCCTAGGCAAAACAAATGCAGCAAAATAGCTTTTACCTTCAGGAAACTGACCGACTTGAGAGTAATCATCAATGGCAAAGTCAATCTCATCCCCTTGCATCGGGATCCAGGAGAATTCACTGTATGTGTTACAACAAACCGGAGTCGTTACCGATACGTCTTTTACGACCTCTGTCGATGGGGTTGCCGCGCAGCCAATCAAACTTGCCGCCAATAGTGCAGCCAGTGTGGTTTTAATTATTTTCATTTTTGATCTCCCATACCCCTATGACTTTATTGGGTATATATCTATTACCTTCCGGTTAAATCTACAGCAGAAACCAATAGATATATACTCAAAAAGGCAGCCCTTGGGCTGCCTTTAACACTAATTGGCTTAGAACCAGATTTCAGTGTGTACACCAACAACTACTTCGTCGTCGCCGCTACGGATACCAATGATTTCAGCACTCGCTTCATCATCAGCTTTAATGTAGCTTACGTAAGGTTTGATTTGTGGACGGCCAAAGTAGTCAGCATTAACAGTGAATGCAGATGCTAGCTCGATGTTGTAGATGTCGCTTTCAACCGCATCACCAGTGCGGCCCCAGTAGCCATCTTTACCTTCTTCATGACCGTAAGATGCAGTCATTTCTAGGCGTAGATTATCGTTCACCTTGTAAGATGGGCGAACAGCAACGATGTAGCGCTTAAGATCTTCAGCACCAAATAGTTGATCCAGAGCTCCGATATATGTCAATTCAGAGCCCATTTGCCAGTTATCAGAAATATTTAGTACACCGTATGATGTCAAGAAGATAGACTGCGCATCGTCATTACCACCAGACCAGCTACCAAAGTTTACGCCACGGTTCTGAGCAACACCTTCACCGTATGCAATCGCTGTTTGTGTCCAGCCGTCTAGACCATAGTAATCGCGGTTATAAGTGATTGCCGCGCCAAAGCCACTATCTGAGCTTGAGTCTTGATTTGCCTGAGACATAACTTTCAGGTCAAAATCAAAGCTTCCACCTAGAGCTTTTACGCCATAGTAGTATAAATCAATTGAAGTAAGTGTCTTACGCTCACCTTCCGGTAATAGATCGATACCACTTGGGAACTTATCAGCATCAGCAGAAACAACAGCGATACCTGCAGTATTGCCCGCTAGCTTGGTCTGGATACCCGCACCAACACCTGAAGACTGCTTCCAAAATTCACCTGATAATAGGCCTGCAGCACGGTTAAAGTAACGCTGACCACCCCAGATAGATGTATCTTCACCCAAGAAAGAAATACCACCAATCTCGACAAAAGTCTCTTTCACTTCAAACTGTGCTTGAGTATTGTCTTTCTGGCTACCAGGTGAAGAATAAGCGTAAGAGTTACCGTTACCGAATTCAGAACGTACTACAAAGTCAGACCATACACCGTTTTGATGCTCTGTGTGCTTCTTAACTACAAACTCAACCTGGTTAGTGCTCTTACCGTGCGTACCAGCAGTTTTGTAGTCAGGCTTACCGTATTCTGTATCAACTGTTTCGCCTTCTACCATACGGTAGTTCATAGAGCCATAACCATGTACTTCCCAGCCGTCGGTAATTACGTCTGTTCCAGATTCAGCTGCTACGTTGGCAGAAGCAAGAGCGGTTAGTAAAGCCGCTGCTACAGGTACTAACTTGTGTTTCATAGGAATGTCCCTTTTAATTATTGTGCTGGTTGTCATCAAGCAACCTTTTCGGGACTTATATTCAGCTTTCGTACAGTTCTACACATCCTCCTAATACCAGGGGGAGTAGGGAGGAGTAGAGGGGCGTAGTAATTAGGGTGGAGATGTGTTTCGTGATACGCCTCACGAAGATTAGGCGTAAAACTGTAAGAAAAGTACAGGAGGTAAATAAAAAACAAGAGGCCAGTCACTTATTTTAAATAATAATGAAATATTCAGTTACTGAATTAAATTTAAAAAAAAATCAAAAAAAAACATTTCTTGACTGGTGAATTTTTCCCGATTTAATAGCAGGTATAAACACGTAAAATAAGCAAAGAGATATAGAAAATGTTCGCTAAATTAGCTCAACCTTTTCCTTTAGGGGCTACATTATGTGATCAAGGTTGTAATTTTTCTATTTACTGCCCAGAGAACAAAGAAATTAAATTAGTCCTGTTCAATGATGACAATAAGAAAACAATCATTGACTTAGACCAGCAATACATGGGGCGACATTACACGTTTGTTCCCGGTATCAAAGCTGGCCAAGAATATGGCTACCAAATAAATGACAAAGGCGAAGAACGATTAGTTCTCGACCCATATGCTCAGGCACTCAGTAAAACGCCTTTCTACATAGAACCATTCAGTGCAGAAAAAAGCTGGGAGTTTGCCAAATCCGTCGTTATTGACCATCAGTTTGACTGGCAAAATACGGCAGCTCCGCAAGTTCCTTATGAAGAAACTATCTTGTGCGAAACTCACGTAAAGGGTTTCACTAAGCTTCACCCTGCTATAGAAGAGCAATATCAGGGAACCTACCTCGGCCTCTGCCATCCCAAAGCGATTGAATTCTATAAAGAGCAAGGCATAACCACTCTACAGCTGCTCCCTGTCACATCTTGCATGTCTGAACCGCACTTGCTCAAGATGGATAAAGTCAATTTCTGGGGCTACAACAGCCTATGCTTTATGGCCCCAGAACCACGTTATGCGGCAAGCGATGCCGTTAGCGAAATGAAAACCATGGTAAGGGAGCTACATAAACACGGCATTGAAGTCATTATGGATATCGTGTTTAACCATACAGCCGAAGGGGGAGAAGGCGGTCCAAAATTCCATTTAAAATGCCTAGATAAAAAATACTACCTTCTCGATACCAATAAGAACTACCTTAACTACACGGGTTGTGGCAATACCGTCGACCTTACCTACCAACCAAGCCTGAATCTTGTATTAGATACGCTTCGACACTGGGTAACCCAATATCAAATAGATGGCTTCCGCTTTGATTTGGCCGCTACTCTGGGGCGTAATGGGTATCAGTTTGATCGCCAGAGTGCCTTCTTCAAGGCGATCGCCCAGGATCCTGTTTTGCAGAAAGTGAAGCTAATCGCAGAGCCCTGGGATGTCGGCCCTAATGGTTACCAACTTGGATGTTTCCCGCGCGGATGGAACGAGTGCAATGATAAATTCCGCGATACCGTCAAAAGCTACTGGCTGTGTAACAAAAACAACGTCAAAGAATTTGCGACCCGCCTGATGGGCTCGCGGGACTTGTTCAGTGCCGGTGGTTGGCCAGACAAGCTTCCAGTCAATTTCGTTTCCTACCATGATGGTTTTACCTTGCGTGATCTGGTGTCTTACAACCATAAACATAACCATGCTAATGGTGAAAACAACCATGATGGTCATGGCGATAACCGCTCATATAACCATGGTGTTGAAGGCGAAACGGATAATCTATCTGTACTGTATAAGCGTGAACGGCAAAAACGCAACTTGATGACCACCCTGCTGTTCAGCTTCGGTATTCCCCACGTGCTTGCTGTTGACCTCTTGTCACATACCCAGGGCGGTAATAACAATGCCTACTGCCAAGATAGTGAAATCAGTTGGGCTAACTGGGATCTATCTCATGATGACATCCATTTTAAAAACTGGTTAGCCGATATGGTTGAGGCCAGAAAGCGTATCATGAGTCCGTTTATTCGTGCTTTTAGTGGCCATGAACGTGGTCACCACCGTATCCACTGGCTGCATTCCAACGGCCAGATAATGACTGCTGAAGACTGGCAGGGGCTTGAAGCTTTTGCGCTATATCTTGGGCTATACAAAAACGGCAAAGAACTGATGTTCCTGATCAACAGTTCAGATATCCCAACTCGCTACCGCTTACCAGCAGGCAGCAAATGGACAGTAGTCTGCGACACCTCAGAGTCAGACGTCAGTAACCGACAAACCCAGACGACATATATGCAGAGTGCTAAATCTATTACCATTCTCTGCCGAGAATAATCTGAAACGGCCTTCTCAGAGCAAATAAGCCCGGCAAGCACATCGCCGGGCTTATTTTTACCGCCTTTCACTACCAGCCAAATGTTGGTATGCCCTTTCAATAACTTCTCGCGTTAAGCCTAATGAAAGTAGATACGCTGTGACAACCTGATGACTATTATCAAAGCATCCCTTCCCCAACGCCTGGGTTAGCGCATGCTCAAGCAAGCGAAAGCTTCGGTACTCTCCGATTGCCAGTTTATTAGTTTGTAAATAATTGCTCTCAATCTGAGCTTTATCTGCTCCCATAAACAACTGCAGAAATGCGATGATCACTCCCGTTCGGTCCGAGCCTAATCGACAATGCACATGATAGGGCGAGGGTTTATTAGCAATATGCTCTATTACCGTTTTGATTCCAGTTTGGAAACCCTGCTCATCAGGATTGAAACTTTCATCTCGATCTGACATAAAATACACCGTTTCATAAGCAACGGGAACATTCACAACCTGCTCTTCCTGCCACAAAGTCTTGTAATAGCTTGGCGAAGCGCTTTCAAGGTAAGCAGCGAGTTCCTCGCTCGTCTCTGAGAGGTTAATTACGGTACAAACTTTGTTAGCTTCAAGCAGCTGCATCGCTGCGTAATGACGCTCGGTTTCAATATCTTTGAGTTGTGGATGGTGACTTCTTGAAGAAATAACCGGGTGATAAGACCGAAACAGCGTTTGTTTCGCCAACTGGCCCCCCTGCACTTCTCGGAAGTTAGCAAGCTCCGAATCAGAGTGAAATTCAGATGAAGTTGTTTTTATTCTAAACGAGCTCTCACTCTGCCGAATAATATTATTCAGTTCGACATCACTGATATCATCTGGAAGCAGTAAATAATTGTAGCTACCATTATATTGATTATTAAAACAATAGCCCGCAGGATGAGCAGGATTGAATAGAATAGGCTGCTGGCGCTCTTCATCCCAAAAATAATATTCTATATAACCAGAATTACCAATTTTATTGACTGCCTGACGAGTTAACCGTAATTGCAGCCTCTCACCTGATACCGTGAATTTATACTCATCCTTTTTTTTCCAGTTGGTAAATGTTCCGACTAGGTAAATTTGACTTCCCGAGAGCGGTACATCAAAGACAACATCATTTTTTTCATACCTGTAATGCATCATTCTTCTTTAGCCATAAAAAAGGCTCTGTCCAAACAACTATTGAACAGAGCCAAAACAGTGAAGAGAGTTAACTTTATATAACAGTTAATATTTACTTATGTTCAAAGCAGTACAGCGAACGACTCATACGGCTTCAATATCAATGTATTACTCAACGCTTGATGTGACTCATAGTTAGAAATAATACATTCAGCTTGATCGGTCTGTAATGCTTCAGGAATGGAGATAGTAACTTCTTCACCGGTAAAATTGCTCAGAACAAACAGACGATGCTGTTCATCAGAGCGAATATAGCCAAATACCTGTTCATGGTCTTCAAATACTGGTTCAAAAGCACCGTATACAATCACCGGCAGGGACTTACGTAACTGAATCAGCTTTTGGTAGTGATAGAAAATCGAATCGTGGTCTTCCAGCGCCGCTTCAACATTAATTTCAGGAAAGTTAGGGTTGACCTTCAACCATGGTTGCGCCTGCGAGAAGCCGGCATTTTCCTTGTTGTTCCAATGCATTGGTGTACGGGCATTGTCACGGCTATTTTCATGAATGGCTGCTAACATTGTTTCAGGAGCAACACCATTTTCGGTACGTTCCTTATAGAAATTCAATGTTTCAATATCGCGGTAATCATCAATACTATCAAACGCAACGTTGGTCATACCGATTTCTTCACCTTGGTAAATATACGGTGTGCCCTTCATCATGTGCAGCGTCGTTGCCAGCATCTTGGCAGATTCAATACGGTATTTACCTACATCACCATATTTGGATACAACACGCGGCAAGTCGTGATTATTCCAAAACAGTGAATTCCAGCCTTCTTCAGCCAGTTCAACCTGCCACTTAGTTAACGCACGCTTGAATTTAGGCAGATCAAGCTCGATCGGGTTCCATTTGTCACCGTACTTCCAAGTCAGTGAAATATGTTCAAACTGGAACACCATCGAGAACTCTTCTCGTGCAGGGTTACTATATAGTTTTGCTATTTCAGGAGTTGCATCCCATGTTTCCCCTACGGTTAGCAGATCTTTATCACCGAATGTCGCCCTGTTCATTTCTTGCAGTAACTTATGGAGACGAGGTCCATTGCCGGTAATTTTCTTATCGATTTCTTTACCAATCAGGTCAATCACATCAAGACGGAATCCACCAATACCCTGATCGATCCACCAGTTCATCATCTTATGAACTTCTTCTTGAACTTTTGGGTTCTCCCAATTCAAATCTGGCTGTCTCTTAGAGAAAATGTGGTAATAATATTCACCCGTGGTGTCATCAAATTCCCAGGCTCCGCCTCCAAACACTGAGCCTTGATCATCAGGTACTGAACCATCCTCTTTCGGCTGACGCCAAATATAGTAGTCACGATATGGATTATCTTTCGACTTACGCGCTTCAACAAACCAAGGGTGCTCATCAGACGTATGGTTGACGACAAGATCCATGATGATACGGATATCACGCTGCTTGGCCTCAGCAAGTAATTGCTGCATGTCTTCCATCGTGCCGAATTCCGCAGCAATATCTTGATAATCAGAGATATCATAGCCATTGTCATCCATCGGCGAGCGGTACACCGGTGATAACCAGACAACATTAACCCCTAGAGTTTTGAGGTAGTCTAACTTACCGATAATACCTTGCAGATCACCCATGCCATCATTATTGGAATCACAAAAACTGCGAGGATAGATCTGGTAGACAACAGCATCGTGCCACCACTTGGGTGTCATTTTCATGGACAGAGGCTCCCTTTAACAAGCTTCAGGTAAACAGTGATATCTTTAATACCGATATCATATTCCTCTGTTTTACCGTTTAAAAATAACATCTCCCGCAAATGATATAGGTTTTTCCTATATCACCATCATTTTAAGAGAGCCAGATCACAATTTTTAGCCAATTGGGATTTCCAGGAATTTCAATAAATGTGAGACTTGTCGCCAATCTCTTTCTGTCTGATCACCGTCGTTTTATGGATAAAAACTACAAACAGTTTCTTGTTGTCGCCGAGCTGGGAAATATCAGCCTTGCTGCCCACCATTTAGGGCTGAGCCAACCCACCCTCACCAACAATATGAAAAAGTTGGAAGGAAACTTTGGTGTCCCTCTCTTCATCCGTAAATCCAAAGGGGTGGAGCTCACCGAGTACGGGAAGCTTTTGCAAGAGCAAGCCTTAGAACTTCAACGTCGGCACGACTCACTTCTGCATAAAATGGCCGATCTCAAAGAGAGGAGAACGGAAAAAATCAGAATGGGGACCGGCGATGCCTGGTGGGAAGTCTTCGTCAAACAGGCGCTGCAACAATACAGTTGCGAACACCCTTCGATATCAATCCAGCTCGAGTTTGGCAATCACCTTAAATTAATGGATATGCTGGTTCATGGCCAAATTGATTTGTTTGTCGGCCATGAGATAGTTGGCCTATCACGGCGATGCAATGTCAGCTTCATTCCCCTGTTGCAGGATAAAGAGGCCATGTTTGTTCACCAATCACATCCGCTGCTGGTCAACAAGCGGCAAGATTCTGATACTGAGCTTTACCCCTTGCTCCAAGTGACCCCTGACTCAGAAGCATACCAACACCTCATCGAAAACCCACAACCTAAGCAGCTGGAAAGAGAACGAAAAAAAGTATCAGAACGAATTGTTTACGAAATTAACTCACTGACTGCCAGCGTAGATCTCCTGACTTCAACTACAGCAGTCATGCCCTACCCTATGAGCATGGCAGATTATTTTTCAAAATCAGATATTGTTGCACTGCCGCTCGATCAAGCGGGCCAGGCAGGTACCGTCGGGATCTACCACTTGAACGAGGTTCTGGCAGAACATGTCCTCGATATCAAACAGCAACTAGTGCTAAGCGGTCAAATAACTTAAATAGAGTAATAAGAAGAGCGATAAAGAGATAAGAGCTCAATAGCAACAAAAAGCCCATGCCTTTTTGAATATAGAAGACATGGGCCTTTGTTATCGCCAAATTGCAGAGGCTAAATTTTACACTACAAATGTGGCCACTTTTTCATTTAGGCTAGCTGCCTGAGTACTGAGGCTTTCCGCCTGTTGACGGGCTCCTCTTGCATCCTCGGCCAGCTGATCGGTCACATCTTTAATCGTCGTTGTGTTTTGGGTAATTTCGTCGGTTACGTGAGTCTGTTCCTCTGCCGCAGTGGCAATTTGGGTGGCCATATCACTGATCAAGGTAACCGAGTCATTAATCTGTTCCAGCGCCATCGTCGCCTGATCAGCATCTTCAACAGAGCATTGGGCCAGCTGCGAGCTTGTTCCCATCAGATCAACCGCTTTGGTTGTTGTCTGTTGTAGCGTGGCAATCATACTCTGGATCTCCTCCGTCGAAGTATGAGTACGCTGAGACAGCACCCGCACTTCATCAGCGACAACGGCAAAACCACGCCCCTGTTCACCTGCACGTGCAGCCTCAATGGCTGCATTCAGAGCCAGCAAATTCGTCTGTTCAGCTATACCCTGAATAGTCGAGAGAATACTGTTAATTCCCTGCGCATGATCATTCAGCTCACTGATCACGCCTGTCGCTTCGTTCACTTCTGTCGCGAGGTTATTGATCGAAGCTTTGCTCTGAACAACTAATTCGCGACCATTGTTGGTATGCGATGTCGAATCCTGAGCCGCTCGTGCAGTCTGTTCAGCATGTGACGCAATTTCCTGGGTGGCAGAAGCCATTTCCGTCACAGCGGTTGCTACCATAGCAATTTCATCTTGCTGACGCTGCAGGTCCCGAGCCGATTTATCCGCACGAACTTCGCTTTCACTCGAGGCTTGGCTCAACTCGACACCCTGAGTACGAATGTGACCGATGAGAACCTGCAAACTTGCGACAAACTGGTTGAAGTTACGAGCTAGTTCACCGACTTCGTCGTTGCTGTCAAGCTCGATACGCTGAGTCAAGTCACCGCCCCCTTGGGCAATCACAGCCAATGCGTTAGATACTTGCTGAAGCGGTTTAAACAAGTAAACACAAAGCAGATTAAACAGGAAGACACAGATAACAACCACCAGCAAGGTCGTCATCATTTGCTCGTATAGCGTGCTATAAAGTGGAGCCACCACCGACTCATAGTCAATCACAATCACGGTGTTCAGGCTCTTACCGGTAATCGGCGCAACAAAGACAAAACTATCACGGCCGTTGATCACTTCTTTTTCGATATGCCCTTCACGCGCCAGACGCTTAAGCAAGCTGTCGGTCAAGTCTTGATCTTTTGCGCTAACTGGTTTATTCAGCAACGAGGTATCAGCATCGGCGAAAATATTCCCTTCGGCATTGGCAATAAACATGTAGCCTTGGCCCGGCAATACAACATCTTCAAGCTGCTTGATGATATTGACGATTTCGACATCTGCACCCAACACAGCCTGCTGACCGAAAATAGTGACGGCCTTACCCATAGAGACCACACTAGCGCCAGTAGCCGCCGCAACCGTAGGGTTTTCCACTGTCACTTTTCCATTCAAACGCATGGCATTTTTATACCAGCCCCACTGCCGAGGATCGTCGTTCCCTGGCGGCAGCTGAACATTGTTAGCATTGACCTGTGAACCATCAGAAAAAGCAAGGAAAACATTGTCGAACCCAGCTGAATCTCGTACCTGCTTCAAGTGCTCTGGCAATGATTCCGCAGTAACATTGGTCGGCAATGCCGAAAGCGAAGAGCCTTTTGCATCCACCCAGTCAGAAACATAGTTATTATATGCTGATGCGACACCTCGTAGTCGATCATTCAGCTCCTCATCCATACGGCCGAGCGAAGACATAAAAGAAAGTGCTGTAACCAGCATACCGCCAATAATAATGGCAATACTGGCCGAGAAAGCCAGCTTCTGCCTGAGTGTCAGATTAAACATGGGTAACCTTTTTATTTTTTGAGTTGCGATAACAAAACACGCTATAGCACTAATACCCATAACCAAGATGTTGGCATTCAAGGTTTCGGCATTCAAAGTGTGAATATTTCCGAAAGTCGTTAACGTGTTTTATTTCAAGGCTCGAATTATTACACTTTTTCGTTGAATTATTCGTATAAAAAAAGTGCTTTTTTTGACGTATGTGGACAAATTAGTAACTTTAATATGCAGCAAGATTAATAAAGCCCTCAGAGGAGGGCTTAGAAAGGGTATTGCAGAAAAACGTTGTACTCACACAGCATTATCGCTGTAGGCCGTCGAGTTTAAGCCGATAATGCAGAAGGCGTCGCCGGAACAACCAATCCCTGCTCCTGCCCCAAATACATGCTGACATACAGCTCGGCAGACTCTTTCCACTCAAACTTGCACGCCATCGCATTCTGCTGCAGGCGTTTAAACTCTTGTGGCTTTTGGCAGTAAAGCAATAAGCTGCGCTGCAACTTAATCAGCAAGGCTTCAGGAGTCGGGGCATCAAAGATGAAACCTGTTGCGACTTGCGGCGTC
This sequence comes from Photobacterium obscurum, assembly GCF_026191635.1. Lineage (GTDB taxonomy): Bacteria > Pseudomonadota > Gammaproteobacteria > Enterobacterales > Vibrionaceae > Photobacterium > Photobacterium obscurum. The sequence continues at coordinate 278,456 of NZ_JAKRRW010000004.1, read as the reverse complement.
TGATCGTAGTCAATCACTGTATCTTTCAGACCACCTACCCCACGGACAATCGGTAATGTGCCATAAGCAAGGCTATACATCTGATTCAAACCACATGGTTCAAATTCCGATGGCATCATAAAGAAATCGGCACCAGCCTCAACACAGTGCGCCAGCGGATTACTATAAGCTTCAACAAATGCGAACTTATCCGGATAGGCTTCACTGATTTCACGTAATGCTGCGGCTAATTTCGGGTCACCGGTTCCAACAACAACAACCTGAACTTCATTAGCCAGAAAATCTTTCAGTACAGGGATCAGGTAATGAATACCTTTCTGCTCCGTCAGACGACATACCATCCCATAAAGAGGCACATCCTCAACCGGTAAATCTACCTGCTGCTGTAAATCACGCTTACAAGCTTTTTTACCGCGAACCAGGCTAACTTTATTGGCCTTAAAGTTCTGTTTGATAAACTGATCTGTTTCCGGATTCCAATCATTATAATCGCAGCCATTCACAATGCCGTAAAGATCGCTGGCACGGTTCTGAAAATCAGCATCCATCCCATGCGAACCTAAATATGTTAATAGCTCAGAGGCATAGTTAGGACTTACTGCACTTACTTTATCAGCGTAGGCGACACCCGCTTTCAGCATACTGATGTGTGAAGGATCAACTTCAGCATTGAGATAACGACGCTGGATCAACTCAGGGATCAGGCTGTACTGATCGTAGTTGAACACGCCCTTAAACACGGCATTGTGGATCGTAATGACACTCTTGGTGTTGGCAAAAAACGCTTTTTCGGCATAACGGGTACGCAGAAGAAACGGTACTAAACCTGTGTGCCAGTCATTACAGTGAACAATATCCGGTTGGAATCCAACCTTTTCACAAAGATCTAACGTCGCCGCACTGAAGAAAGCAAATCGTTCACCATTATCGGCGTAGGCCTGATTATTTTCAGCGTACAGTTCAGGACGGTCAAAATATTCTGGAGCATCAACCGCATAAACAGGAACACTGTCCGATTCAAGTTGTTTAAGACTATAGCGAACAGGTGCCGGTTGTGACTCAACGAAAAGCTCTGTTTCAATCAGCGACGGTACCTGGTGCTGAGATGCCACTTTCTGATAAAACGGCATCACGATACGGACATCATGACCCATTTCCTTCAGTGCCGAGGGGAGCGATTTGGCGACATCTGCCAACCCCCCAGTTTTGACTAACCCTTCTACCTCAGAGGAAACAAACAATATTTTAAGTTTCTTTCCTGATGTAGATTTTTTACTAGTAACCAATTTTTGCTCCTTTCGGGATAACGACAATTCCTTCGTCTGACACATGGTACTTTTTCTTGTCTTCTTCAAGGTTTTCACCAATGACAGTACCAGGTGCTATCTGAACATTTTTATCGATGATAGCACGGCGAATTGAGCAATTTGCACCGATCTTTACATCCCCCAAAATGATAGACTCGCTGATTGTTGTACAGTGATCAACATTCGTACGGAAGCCCAATACTGATTTATACACTTTCGCACCACGAATGTAGCTTCCCGCAGAAATCATACAGTTATTGGTATCGACTTTGCAGTCATCGCTATCCAACAATGTCGCTGGCGGTAATGGTGGATAATAGGTATGTAGCTGCCACTGGCGGTTATACAACGAGAAAGGGGCATCTTCAGACAACAAATCCATATGTGCCTGCCAGTAAGACTCAATCGTACCTACATCACGCCAGTAACCTGTGGTTTTCTCGCCAGGGATAATATTGGTCGTAAAGTCATAGACAAAGACTTTGCCCTGAGGGAACAGTTTGGGGATGACGTCCTTGCCAAAGTCATGGCTCGACTGATCATTTACCGCATCTTCTTCCAGCTCTTTACACAATACGCTGGTTTCAAAGATATAGTTACCCATAGACACAAGAGCGTGCTCAGGATCGCCCGGGATCGATTTCGGGTTGGCTGGTTTTTCTTCAAACCCGACCATACAACCATTCTCATCGACCTCGATAACACCAAATGCACTGGCTTCGCTTAGCGGCATACGTAGCGCTGAGACAGTCAGATCGGCTTTCTTCTCCAAGTGGAAATCAAGCATTTGCTTAACATCCATTTTGTAGATGTGGTCACTACCAAAAATACAAACCTGATCCGGCTCTTCTAATTCAACAAAACGTAGGTTCTGATAAATAGCATCAGCGGTACCATCATACCAACGCTTACCCATTCGCATTTGTGCTGGAATTGGATCAATGAAACGCCCAGTAATACCCGATACGTTCCAGCCCTTTTTCATGTGGACGTAAAGAGACTGAGACTTAAACTGCGTCAACACATAAATTTTCATTAGATCCGCATTAAGAAAGTTATTCAATGCAAAATCAATCAGGCGGTAACTACCACCAAATGGCACAGCAGGCTTAGTACGTGTATCTGTTAGAGGGCGTAAACGAGACCCTTCTCCACCTGCCAAAATCATTCCTAAAACACCAGCCATGGTGTACCTCCTTGTTAGTAAGCAATCAAACACATATATAACACGAAATCATACCCAATGAGAATGCCTTTGCACTGAATCATGATTAATAATTTTCAGAAATATAGCTTTATTACAAAAAGAGGTTTTTCCGTTACATTTATTACTTTATCAACAGCAATACAGCCTTTACTTAACGTTCCTTTGTACTACAAATTGCATTAATCGAAATTTTATATAATTGTCATGTTCCCCCAACCGCCCGTATTTACTAGCTAACCGCGCCTACTCCCCCTGTCCTCCTACCGCCTTTTCCCTGAAATAGCTGAATACTTTTTCACAGCTAACCCGTAGACTTTCCATAGTTTCATTTATGGATGTAAAAAAGATGACGACGAGCTTTTCAACTCATGATTCCCCAAAAGCAACGAATGTAATACTTCATGCTTTTGACTGGCCTTACAGCCGTATCACTGAAAACGCCGAAGCCATTGCCAAGGCTGGCTTCAAAGCGGTATTGGTTTCCCCTCCGATGAAGTCACATAAAACAGCTAACGGTACACCTTGGTGGCAGAGATACCAGCCTCAAGATTACCGGGTGATTGATAATCAATTAGGCAATACTGCAGACTTCAAACGGATGACAGATGCATTAAAATCGCATGAATTACATGCTTATGCCGATATCGTATTCAACCATATGGCCAATGAGTCTGACCTACGTAGCGATCTCAACTACCCCAACTCTGCCATCCTTCAAAGTTACCAAGAGAACGAACAATATTTTGATTCATTAAAATTATTTGGTGAATTATCACAGCCGCTATTTACCGAGCATGATTTTGTTAAAGCATTTCCAATCAAAGACTGGACGGATCCATGGCAGGTACAGCATGGTCGTATCGGTGGAAGCAGTGAAGATGCTGGCTTACCGACACTAAAATACACCGATAGTGTAGTAAAAAAACAACAGGCATATCTCGTTGCACTAAAGCGTTTAGGCATAACGGGGTTCCGGATTGATGCAGCAAAACATATGACTCTCGAACATATTCAGCTGGTATGGACCAAGAGCATCAACGAAGGTACACATATATTTGGCGAAATCATCACAGATGGCGGAGCAACAAAGGAAGAATACGAGGTTTTTCTCAAGCCCTATCTAAAAGGTACTCAGCTCGGAGCCTATGACTTCCCGCTATTTCATTCTCTCTTTGATGTATTTGAAAACAATAGTTCCATGGAAGGGCTGGTCAACCCTTATTCTGTTGGCCAAGCGCTCGCTTTTGATCGAGCAATCACATTTGCCACCACTCATGATATTCCGAACAATGATGTATTTCTTGATCAAGTGATGTCAGAAGAGAATGAAAGGCTGGCCTATTGTTACCTGTTCGGACGGGATGGCGGTGTACCCCTTGTTTATTCCGATTTAGATACCAGCGGTATTACCAATAAAAATGGCAAGCCACGGTGGTTTGATAGCTGGCAAGACCGAGTACTGGTGAAAATGATCCAGTTCCATAACCTTATGCATGGCCAACCGATGCATTGTATTGAACACAGTGAAGACTACTTGATGTTCAGTCGCGGCGATAAAGGCATTGTTGTTATCAACAATGGATCAGTAGAAACAAGCATACAATTGCCCGAGGGAAGATATTCCGACCTACTCGAAATGGAAGGAGTAAAAGTGACTCTGGTGGCAGACAACGGTGGTGAAGGCAAACCAGCAGCTAGTCCATACCAGCTCTCGCTTCCTGCTAAATCCTGCGCCATGTTAATCAAAGACTAGGGTGAAAATAGCAGGGGCGATGACCCCATGTAGCATAATTGAGAGTCACCCCCTAGTTCATTGAATACGACTAGGTTGATAGTGAACAGCTATCAACCTAATCCGTTTCAATATCAAGAATTTTGCCGGTATAGAGATCAATTTCCAGTTCGACCTGGTGACCACTTTTATCTCTGGCTTCAACTTCTAGTTCATTTTCATCCCGTTCGATTTTGATCTTTCTAAAATCGTGGTAACCCTGGTTTTGTAACATTCTCATTGCCTTGGGTACCGTCAACGCATTTGAACTCGTTGCTTCAACCGGATCTGCCTGTGCCGGGGCTACAGCCAATATACTCACCAGAAAAAACCAAGGCGAATTAGCTATTAATAATTTCATACAACTTCCTACCCCAAAATGCTTGATACGTCATCATACCAGAGCAACCAGCATATCTATCACCTAGCTCCGGCGATGATTGTGAATCCGATCACGTAATATGCTTCTAAGTACAATAAAGCTTCTAATAAACAGCATAGCGAGAATGGCTCGACAAATGAGTAAACCAAGTGCATGTTCCCTATAGTGAAACTACCGCTCAACTTTGGACGCTATCCCACAACAGCTAAGCCCTGATAGCCATTTAAGCATATGAGCTAGCTCGATAAAGAGAAGAGGATAAAAGTTAGTATAAACTTTAGTAATTAGACCAACTGAACTTGCACTCCGCCCACTCGAGTGATAATAATTATCATTAACGCCACCTTGGGTTAGGGACAGCTCCATGGAAAAACAAGCACTGCTCTACAATACGTATTTCAAAGCAGAAGATAGATATCTTAACCATCCTGTCGTGCCCGGTTTTGAGCCTGATATTATCATCGATTTTATTCAGTCTGGGCTTAACCTGGCTTCTTTCTACTGTCGTCATTCACCGAATTATAACCCTATCTTACAAGAACTCTTTTTACGTCGCGTTTTCTTTCATCTTGTTGACGCCATTAATCATAAAGGGCATTCGCGCATTTTCCGCCGAATCTGCATTGATCATATTCACTACCCGTTGCTGGCCTTGAAAAAGTATTACAGCCACTTCGCACATGGTGACAAGCAGCTACAGTCATTACAACGTAACCTCTTGCAACTTCACTACAGCTCTGGACTCTGAGGATAAAAACCATGACCTCCCGTTATCGCATTGAAAAAGACAGCATGGGCGATGTTCACGTCCCGGAAGACGCTCTATATCAGGCACAAACTCAGCGCGCAGTTGACAACTTCCCGGTCAGCGGCATCACCATGCCTACTCAGTTCATCATTGCGCTCGCTTTTGTCAAACAAGCTGCGGCACGTAGCAATTTAGAGCTGCAATTACTCGATCATGATGTAGCCCACGCCATCATCGACAGCTGCCAGGAAATCATTGACGGTCAGCATCTGGCGCAATTTCCGATTGATGTATTCCAAACGGGGTCCGGTACCAGCTCGAACATGAATGCCAATGAAGTGATTGCGACCTTAGCTTCAACGAAATGCGGTAAAAGCGTCAGCCCAAATGATCATGTCAATATGGGCCAAAGTAGTAACGATGTTATTCCGACAACCATTCAGGTCAGCGCCGCCCTTGCCTGCCACTTCAAGTTATTTCCGGCGCTAAACCACCTAATAGAGACGATTGATAAGAAGACAGAGCAAGTCGGTCACATCGTGAAAACAGGTAGAACCCATTTGATGGATGCAATGCCCGTAACACTCGGCCAGGAGCTACAGGGCTGGAAAATGCAGCTAGAAATGGCACAGCTTGGTATTACTCATGCGCTGGAGAATGTAACAGCACTGGCACAAGGAGGGACAGCCGTTGGAACAGGGATCAATGCTGAGCCGGAGTTTGCCGCCATATTTGCCAATAACATTTCTGTATCAACAGAAATCAGTTTCTCCTCCAGTGATAATTTTTTCTATAACCTAAGCAGCCAAGATGCCATTGTCGCCTTGTCCGGCCAGCTAAAAACCGCCGCTGTCGCGACCATGAAAATCGCGAATGATTTGCGTTGGATGAATGCAGGGCCTCTCGCGGGACTAGGTGAAATTGAACTGGAAGCTCTGCAGCCTGGTTCATCCATCATGCCAGGGAAAGTCAACCCAGTCATCCCCGAGGCCGCCGCCATGGTTGCGGCTCAGGTTATTGGCAACGATACGACAATCACTATCGGAGGCCAATCGGGTAACTTCCAGCTCAATGTCATGCTGCCGGTGATCGCCCTTAATCTCATCCAGAGTATTGAACTGCTGGCAAGTTCATCATCACTTCTGGCTGACAAAGCTATTGCCAGCTTCACGGTACGCGAAGACAACTTACAGCTAGCACTGGCCAAGAACCCTATTCTAGTCACGGCACTAAATCCGGTTATCGGTTACTTAAAAGCCGCGGAAATAGCCAAAAAAGCCTACAAAGAGCAACGGCCTATTATCGATGTCGCTGAAGAAGAAACGGAACTTAGCCGTACAGAGTTGGAAAAGTTGCTTAACCCAGAAAAATTAACCCAGGGAGGCGTAGCCCACTAAATAGATACCGAGGCGAATCTACGAACTCGATTGCTTTTTCTCATTCTCTGTTTACTACACAAGCGGAGAGTGAGAATTGAAATCCGACAGGCAAGAACTTGAAGCTAAGCCGGCTCCTGTTGATAAGTTAAGTCATGAACCAATTCCGGGTGACCGATATAATAGCCCTGCATATAGTCGACATCCAGTCGCTTCGCCGCTTGATAGCAGCGCTCATCTTCTACGCCTTCAACCAATATTTTGGCATTTAACTCTCGCGCTAATTTTATCGCATCATGCAAGCTATCAGGCTTCCCATCTATATACTCAACCAACAAACTTCTGTCGACTTTTATAATATCGGGATTTACTTGGCGAGCCCGAGTTTCCGAAGAGCCATCAATACCATAGTCATCAATAGCAATTCTGATCCCATGATATTGCATATTCTGCAGCGAATTAATGAGCATTTGATCACTGGAGCAGTGATGCTCAAGAATTTCAAAATAAACCTGATCTATCGATAGCCCTAGCTCGTTAACTCTTGGAATCAACGAATGCTGGGTTAATACCTGGCTATGTGCATCTAGGGCAGCGATGGGGGCCATATTCAGGAATAGTGAACCTACAGACAGGAACCGAGCAAAATTACGTAGATGAATCACCCTCGCCAGACGATCCAGATTAATTCGGTCACTGTCACTCATGATACAGGAAGTAAGAAAAGGCTCAGTTCTTATCTGAGTGCCTCTTTTATCAAAAACACGCAGTAGCGCCTCATATCCAAATCGCTGTCCCGATGAACAAACAATCGGTTGAAATGCGCTTTTCATAATATAGCCGTTGTATGTCGCATTAAAGCTTCCATCACCTAAGGGAATTAGGTGATGTTCAAGTTCGCTCCTTGTCCTTAATATCTTTCCCACTGACTATCCATATTCACTGAGGTTTAACAAGAGGTATTGTTAAACATAAATAATCACAAACACTTTCACAGCCACTATTTAAGAAGTTAGAAAGCAGCTCACAAATTCATTTCGCACTATACAGCAATACCATACTTCGCTGCGTGTCATGGTTGAGACAATATATTGATTTTATCTCCTCCACATTTATACCCAAACTACCTCAAGGTGCTCGTTTTAGCGATAATGACTGGGTGGGCAGATCGGGCCGCGTAGGCAAGGTGCTGATTTGAGGACATAGTAGCTGTACGTTAAAAAGCAGCAATACAGCATGTCAGCCCGCATCAACTGCCTCTAAAAGTACACTAGAATGAAAAAAAAACGTCATAAACCTTATCTAAGCTGTCTCCGCATAATCAAAGAAATGACTAAAGGAAAAGTAGTTTGGCACATAACAATCAGGCAATGAGCAATATTCCATACCTCGCCATTTTCGATCTCGACGAAACCCTTATTGCGGCAGACTCCGCAAGCCTATGGAGCGCATTCATTGTCGAAAAAGGCCTTGCTTCCAACTCGCTGCTGGCTGAAGAGCAGGAGCTGATGAAAGCCTATGTGAAAGGCACTCTGGACATGAATGCTTATATGCAAGCAACGCTCAAACCTATCGCCGGCATGGATAGCATTACGCTTTCCCAACTAGTTGAAGAATTCATAGAGCTAAAGATCAAGCCTGCCTTTTACGCAGACGCTCTAGCGAGAATCCAATGGCACAAGCAACGTGGCGATACAATTCTAATTATTTCAGCAACGGGCGAGCACTTGGTAAAGCCTATTGCCAATATGCTTGGTGCAGATGATGCCATTGCAATTAATTTAGAGCAGATCAACGGCATATTCACTGGAAACACAACAGGCACACTCAGCTATCAACAAGGAAAGGTGGTTAGAATGAAAGCATGGCTAGAAGAACAAAATACCCAGTTTAAAGGCAGTTACGGTTACAGCGACTCCATCAATGATCTGCCTATGCTCGACGCAGTAGACCGCCCGTTTGCCGTCAACCCGGATCCCGCTCTGGCGCTTCATGCTCAGATGCAGGAATGGACTATCATGGACTGGCGTCACGAAAATAATATTCTGCGCTAGCCAGTAAGCCTATACTCAATCGACTCAAAAATATGGGCTTTTGAGTGATATCAGCAAGCCCCATTCACTAGAAAGGCCTCCCCTTTCTAGGTGGTTTAACACTAAAATAGGCTTGCTGGTTACTAATCCCTTATGCCTTAACGATTTCTACACCCTGCTCCATAAGCTCGGCAAGAATCGCTTCGTTGGCGTCCTCACTGGTTACCAAAGCCGATAATTTGTCGCAAGATGCAATAAAATGAGTACCAACCTTATCCAGTTTGCTGGCATCCGCTAAGCCGACGACTTTTTCCGACTGGGCAATCATCACTTTGAGTGTTTGCGCTTCCTCTAGGTTATTAATCATCAAACCGCCACTGGTATGTAAGGCAAAGATTCCAAGGAAGCAGAGGTCAAAATTAATTTCCTGCAGCATCGCATTTGTTGCCGCCCCGACTGACATAATCGCAGGCTTAAAGACACGCCCCCCCACTAAAATAAGCTCAATATTTTCGTGTGAGATCAGCTGAGTCGCAATCAGAGGACTAGGTGTTACTACCGTAAACGGAAAATGACTCGGCAAATTTTGCGCTATGTGCAAGCAGGTAGAGCCAGAATCAATCAACACCGTTTGCCCCGGCTTGATAAATGAAAGCGCCTTGTTGGCTATCGCTTGCTTTGTTGGCTCTACTTCATCTTTTCGATCCCGATAATCGATTAAGTCATGCTGGCACGGCAATGCTCCCCCATGCACCCGGCGAAGCCTTCCCTGCTGTGCCAGGCTATTCAAATCGCGCCTAACCGTATCTTCTGACACCTCAAGCTGCTGACTCAAATCGGCTGCATACACTCGTCCTTGTGCTCGCAGCATCTCTAGTATTCTACTTTGCCGTTCTTCCAGTAACATATTGCCGCTCTCTGCATGTTTTTACGTGATTTTACTGGAATTACGCATAATTTCCAGTTGTAAACGTGCGCGATAGTGCGCTACCATGCATGAATCAAGTTCGCGGATGCTGCTTTTTGCTGGTTTTGGAGTTTTTATGCTAGATATTCAAGCAATCTTATTCGACCTCGATGGAACCCTGATCGATTCAACACCTTGTGTCGAAGCAGTCTGGACCGCGTGGGCGAAGAAACACAATGTGGATAAGGACAGACTGCTATCCGAAGTACATGGCTGCAGAGGGATGGAAATTATCCCAAGATTTAAACCTGAACTAAATGTTCATGCAGAAAATGAACGGTTATTACAGCAGGAAATTATGCATGCTGGCAGTGTCTCGGTTATTCCCGGAGTTAAAGATCTGATAAATTCTTTAGATGGCTTGCCGTGGGGAATTGTTACCATGAGTTCCAAAGAATTAGCGCTAGCCAAACTTGCAGAAACCGGCTTGCCAATTCCAAATATTCTAATTACTGCCGATGATGTTATTAATGGAAAGCCACACCCTGAATCCTACCTCCTTGGCGCGGAAAAACTGGAAGTTGAACCTTCGCAATGTCTAGTATTTGAAGATGCAAAGTCTGGAATCGAAAGTGCCAAAGCGGCAGGCATGGAGGTTGTACAAGTCATGTTCTCAGGTCATACCAATATTCAGCCTCAGATCACAGCCTATGTTCAAGACATGAGCTCAGTCTCGGTACAAGCTGTTAATCAACAATTGAAAATAGTTCTCTAATTTCCAGACACCTCGATAACTAATACCACAGAGCGGCTCTCATGCAACTTCCCTCTTGCCAGAGCTGCTCTTCCTACTATTTGTGATTCAAGTAAGACTGTTTCATGAACTTCTACTATGGCCACACTCGAACTAATCTTATATCTACTTAGGTAAGTCTCCGCTTTTCAACCAACGAATACCAAACTGAATAGTTCATTCAAATAATTTGATGTTGTTGTTCAACTCCCGCGACTTATGTTTAGTGAAATTAAACCTAAAATGAAAGCTATTCAGAATTCAAACAGATTGAACATCAGCGATGAAAAATACACCCCAAAATTATGATTGGCTATCTATTACGCTTCACTGGCTGTCTGCGGTTGTAGTCGTAGGTTTATTTGCCATTGGCTTATGGATGGTTGATCTGAACTATTACTCACAGTGGTATAAGCCTGTTCCACACTGGCATAAATCTGTCGGTCTTTGTTTAGCCCTCGCAACCCTTTTCCGTCTGCTTTGGAAACATTTAAAAGGCCACCCACCAATTGAAGGTGCACGTTGGGAAGTCATGAGCGCCAAACTGGCTCACGGAGTGATTTACCTCATGCTATTTGGGCTATTCTTTTCAGGCTATCTGATTTCAACCGCCGACGGACGTGCAATTGAAGTCTTCAACTGGTTCTCGGTACCAGCTTTGGGGGAAATTTTCCCGAATCAAGCTGATATTGCCGGCGAAATTCACTATTACCTTGCATTCGGCCTTATCGGGCTGGCTGCTCTACACGCACTTGCTGCTTTAAAACATCACTTTATAAATAAAGACAACACGTTAAAAAAAATGTTGGGAGTAAAGTAAACATGAAAAAACATCTATTAGCTCTAGGTCTGTTAACTGCAATTTCAGCACCGTCTATTGCTACAGCAGCAGACTATGCCATTGATACTAAGGGAGCCCACGCTTCTATCAACCTGAAAATCAACCACCTGGGATATAGCTGGATCAAAGGACGCTTCAATACGTTTGAGGGCTCCTTCAGCTATGATCCAATGAACCTATCGAGCTCAAAAGTAAACGTAAACGTCGACACCAGCAGTTTCGATACCAACCATGCTGAGCGTGACAAACACGTACGCAGCGAAGATTTTCTTGATGTGAAGAAATACGCGACGGCAACATTTACCAGCACCAAAGTTACGCCAAAAGGCAACGGTGAAATGGCTATCAATGGCGACCTGACACTTCACGGCCAGACAAAACCGATTACGATTGATGCCCAATTCATTGGCGAAGGAGAAGATCCTTGGGGTGGCTACCGTGCAGGTTTCACCGGTACAACGCGCATCGAACTGAAAGACTTCGGCATTCAAGTTATGGGTCCTGCGAGCTATGCTGATCTGGAGATTCATGTAGAAGGTATTCGTCAGTAAGCACGCCCCCCAAAAACGATCTTGAAGATCCGGCTTTATGCCGGATTTTTTAGTTTTGATTATTATCACGGCAACCACGACAGTTCGTTACGCATATTAACAGATTGAAATATGAACCATGCGCTAGGATGGCAGTCATAATAACGAGCGTGATTACAGTCTGGTAATTACGTTATTGAGAAGGTAAAGAAGAATGACACCACAAGAAAAAGAGCTGATCCAAAACGTCGCCGATAAACTGAAACAAAGCCCAAACAAGGCGAAAGATACGGATGCTGAACACCTGATCAGTCAAGAGATCGGTTCACAACAAGATGCTATTTATAAACTGACCCAGGCGGTACTGGTACAGGAAATGGCGCTTAAAGAGATGAAGCAAAAAAATGAATATCTCGAAAAGTGTGCAGAGCACCACAAATCAGAAGCCAACCGCGGTGCTTTGAGCAAAATGATGGGAGGTAGCCGCCCGGCTCCCCAGCCGCCTCAACCAAGCCACCAGCCAAGTGCATTTGGTAGCTTTATGCAAACTGCGGCTAGCGTTGCCGTCGGTATGGTTGCGGGTAACATGATCAGTAATGCCCTTTTCAACAACGATGATCCTGCTGCTGATGCGATGGCTGCAGCTGACACAGCTCCAGATGCAGCTATCGACGAAGGCTTAGCGTCGGCTGAAGAAAGCGCTGGAGGTTTCCTTGATGATTCATCAAGCTTTGCTTCTGATTACACCGAAAGCACTGGTGGTTTTGGCGATGCCGGGTTCGGCGACTCCGGTTTCGGTGATGCTGGTTTTGGTGACGGTGGCTTCGACGACAGCTTTGCTAATGCTCCATCAGATGATACAGGCTTTGGTGGAGATGACAGCTTCTTCGGTGGTGGCGATGATTTCGGTTTCGGCGACGACGCCTAATCATCAAATTCAGTAAGATAAGTTCAAGGCCACTTTTAAGTGGCCTTATTATTAGCTGCATCTATTGTTTAGATAACTCATCAAGCGGCAACCAATCAACAGTTACACCCGCCTGAATAAACATGTCCTGACTAACCTTAATCTTATCACCCCAGCGAGAAAGAAAATCTTCTGTTTGCTCAGGGCAATGTACTGTCGAAATACCCGTTTGGATGATCTTCGCAGCGCAGTTAGGGCAAGGGAAGTGTGTTACCCAGATATCACAACCCGCCAAGTCACGTTTGGCGAATAAAATTGCATTCTCTTCAGCATGGAGGGTTTTTAGCAGCTTCATCTCACGATCATCGGTATCAGCACTGTCGGAAATACCGTGCGGATAACCATTAAAACCAACCGAAACAATACGATTACCTTCCGTGATCACAGCACCCACTTGTGTTGATGGGTCTTTACTCCAGGAGCCTACCAACTCAGCCATTTGAAAAAAGCGCGTAGCCCACTTAGAAATCATGCTCTTTACCTTTTTTTATCGATATTCGCTATTTTGCAAAACTTAACATCTCTTCTCAAGCGATTATGAGGGGATAAAGGTGAAGTTGATGTTTCTTTGCTTAGATTGGTGGACTATTAACAAAAGCAACAAATAGCAAAACGCGCTTCATTTGCTGTCTGATAATGGGAATTATAAAGAGAGGAAGCTTGGAGCGGGCAGCGGGAATCGAACCCGCATCATCAGCTTGGAAGGCTGAGGTAATAGCCATTATACGATGCCCGCTTAATGAGGTGGCTGGTAGTGATACCAAATCATCTTGCATCGAACTGTATTCATAATGTCAGATTTACTTCCGAAATAAAGTACTGATTTTCAAAACCTGACTCACCTCACAAAAAGGTACAATAGGTGCTTAACAAACAACCACATAGCTATGTATTTCACTTGAGGTAAGCGCTAAAAAACCAAAGCTGGCTAAGTGCCAGCTTTGGTTTAAATAACGAGACTTATTTCGACTTATCCGTAGGGTACTCTCCCTCTTTACCACCCTTTTTCGCCTTATTACTCACTGTCCAATGCTCATTCGGGTCATAGCTCTCATCACAAATGTCTAGCGAAAACCCCATATCAACAATTTCTTTTATTGTCAGGTTATCAGCAAGTTTGGCTATCTCTCCTGATTTATTACGTAATTCCATATCCGCCCACCTCTATCAAATGTCCAAACATCCAAGTGACACCTTAAATATAGTGCTGGCTTTTATATTTGTCTTGCAATTACCTAACATCAAAACAGCCCTGTAAATTACAGGGCTGTTTACTTAGGGAGTATCCCTCAATTATGTTGTGCCATCACTGATATTTACAAGCAGAACACCTTATAAATTGCGGTAGCTTGGTAGGCCACCATCCTCAAACTAGATTAGTTCCCAATGACCACCCGCTTTGCCAGGTTCGTCACCTTTGCTCCACCACTTCGCACGGTAAGTATTCCCATTGTGCGTCGCCTGATCACCGCCGTTATAGACTTTTTCTGCACGCCAATCTTTGACGCTGCCGTCATCAAACTCGGCCCACACAGAGCTACTTCCAGGCTGTTCGCCCTTAGTCCACCACTTCGCAGTATACTTCACACCGTTGTAAGTCACTGAATCACCAGTGTTATAAACTTTATTTGGATCCCAGGTCGTTTCACCCGTGCCGGTATCAGCTTTTACCGTTACAACTACAGTCGCCGAATCTGTGGCCTGGCCATCTGACACTGTCACGACAACATCAACTACGGTATCAACGGTAACCGTTGGGGCGGTAAACGTGATATCAGCTCCTGTCGGTGTATTCACAACGCTACCAGTAGAAGCTGTATACGATAGCGTATCGCCATCAACATCATCAGCAGAAACCACAATCACAACTGGCTGGCCGCTGTCGACGGTGACAGTAGTTGGTGCAGTTAGCTCTGGGGCCGTATTGTCCACTACGCCACTACCTTTTACATTCACAACAACATCTTTGGCTACGCTCTTACGTCCATCACTCACCATTACCGTCACAACGTCCTGCAGATCGGTTGCTGTATTTGGAGCCTGATACGTTACTGTCGCACTACCATCGCCGTTATCGACGACTGTCGCATTGGTTACACTAAACGATAGCGGATCTGTATCAGGATCTGTCGCGGAAACCACAAAGCTAATTACTTGACCGGCATCGGCGGTCTGCGAAGAAGGAACAGCCAGTGCTGGTGGATTATTCGGTACAACATCGGCACTGAATACTCGATCAATCGCCTCAGCCAAAGGTGAGCTCAACTTAGTACATTGCTTAAGCTTACTGCCGTAACTAACGAACGTTCCCTCACACTTAATATCACCGTGTACCTGCCAAACGATCACACCACCAAGTTGGTTATCAACGATGTACTGGGCTTTCTTCTCGATTGCAGGAACGTCATCATAGCTAAGGAAATACTTGCCTTTCACAGCGTAAGGCGCCTCGGCACTGGCATCCCACATATGCTGCCAGCCCGGAGTTTGCATGATGTAGTTATAGTTTGGCTGGCCTTCAAATTCTTTCCAATTATCCAAATCAACCGATGACTCTGTCGGACCGTCTACACTAAAGTTTACGGTTCGCTTGTCGGTCGGAGCACCAACATAAGCAGTCGCTTCGGTCGTTTGAACACCACGGCCATAAAATGCCGCACCAAAGTTAATCTTATCGGAAGGAATACCTTTCGCAGCCATCCAGCTCTTCAAATGGTCAAGGTTCAGGCCTGCAAACTCTTCTTCTGGGTATGGGTAAAGCGGCGCATTATGTCCTGCTACATTCGACCAACCACCATTCAGGTCATAAGTCATCATGTTAAAGTAATCCATTGAGGCTACCAAACGAGGCCAGTTGTAGCCTTCCAGCTTAGCTGTCGATGCTGAGAACGCTGCAGTCAATAGTTTGTTCGGACCAATACGCTCACGGATATCTTCCATCAACTGCTCGAAATTGCCGTAATCTTCTGGATTGCCCTGGAAGTTCATGCCTCCAGTCCCTGGGTATTCCCAGTCAATATCAATGCCGTCAAAACCCAATGCCATCAGCTTGTCTACATCTTCCAAGAATCGGGCCTTTTTAACCGGATCTGCAGCCATTTCAGGGAAGTGCTTAGACATACTCCAACCACCTAAAGAAGCCATGACCTGCACCCCCTTCTGGTGTGCCAAGTCAATCAAACCAGGTGCGCCTCCTGCCTTTTTCAGTGGAATAGGAAACTGTCCTTCAATACCCGTCGGGGTATGAACCCAGCCATTGCCTGATTTGGCAAAGCCTTGCTCTTCTACTTTACGACGCGCTTCCGCTTCCCAAGGTTCAGTACCAGGGAACTGATGAATATATTCCAGCTCACCCCATAAAATATGGAAATCCCAACTTGAGTAAACATCCGGATGAAGCAGCGGGCCTGGCTCTTGAACGGCATTCGGTTGGTAAATACTCTTATTTCTCAAATCCCCACTATGCAGCGTTCCATCTTTGGCAACCCCGAAAAAGGAGAAGTTTAAAATAGAATAGATATCCATATTCACGTTAAGGTGGGTGGCTTCCCCTTTCACGCTAAAGCCTGCATTCGAGCCTTTCCATGCTTCCCATTGAGTGATATAGCCAATCACATTTTTGTCATGCGTCGGGGCCGCATAGACGGTACTTACCATCCCTGTCATTAGCATTGCAGCAACAGCGCCAGCTATTTTGGTAAGGTTCAATCCCTTTTTCATGTTTTACTCCACGTCATGGTTCTTGAAATAATGAGGTACCGACTTATTTATGTGGTTACCACCAGAGCACGATTGTTTTCGGCGTTTTTCAAGGCCTGATGAATCATCAAACGCTTAACATAAAATTCAACAGATTTAAGTCCTGAAAAATACCTTCGCAATGTGTATGAGGTAAGTGTTAGTGATGTTTTTTTGTTTCGCGAAAATATTTGGAAAACTTCAAAAACATCTCAATAAAACATGTAACAAACTTGTAAATAGCGGCAAAAACAACCAAGATTGATTCCAATTCACCAGTCAAAAAGACAACCTGGAAGGAATTAAAGCATAGAATATTCAATAGGGAAAATAAGTCAGAAGGTTGTGTTCAGTCGCCAGATTCGGGCTGTATACAGACATCAATCCCATACAAATTAGGATTCACCTGATAAGTTGTTATTTTCCTATACCAAGATCAATAAATAATCATAAAGTCAATAACATCAATTCCTATTAAACTGGCAAAAAGTTACTATATTGGATATGTACTTAACGTCTTTTATTACGCGCAAACAGGGATTGAATAATGATCAAAACTGCAACTAATCAATCTCAGGGCATGCTGCTTTTTCAACTGACAGCACTTCAGTCATTCGCAATTGGTACTCTGAAGGTCAAAGAAATTGTTCCTTATACTCCTTTGACAGCTATCCCGCATTCACACCCAACAGTGTTAGGAGCAGCCAGTCTCCGAGGTGATACGTTACCTATCATTGATATGGCGAAAGCGGTTGGCTACCCACCACTAACCAAAGATGAGCTAAAAGACTGCTACATCATTATTACCGATTGCAGACGTAAGCTTGTCGGTTTCTTAGTCCGTGGGATCAATAAAATTACGGAATGTAACTGGCATAACATTGATGCGCCACCGAGCGCTCTGGGAAGTAATGTTTTTGTCACCGGAGTCATGACCGTTGAAGACAAACTTGTTCAATTACTTGATGTTGAACTATTACTATCAAAAGTGTTTCCGGATACTCCGGATAGCCTGCACCCCGTGCTAACAGACGTTCAACGTGAAATTCTTCGACCGCTAAAAATTTTGCTGGTCGACGATTCCGCCGTTGCCCGCCGCCAGTTATCGCAGGCTCTCGACAGTATCAGTATTCCCTATTTCATTGCGACGAATGGCCATGATGCGTTAAATATGCTCCAGCATGCTGCTGACGTTGGCTCTCCATTCGATATTCTGGTCAGTGATATTGAAATGCCGGGGCTCGATGGCTATGAATTGGCGTTCGAAGTCCAAAATAGCAGCAATATGAATCATGCCTATATCATTCTTCACACTTCACTCTCAAGTGAAATCAGTGTCTCCCAGGCTCACCAGGTTGGGGCGCACGAGGCACTAACAAAGTTTGAAGCTAACGAATTGATCCATGCAATGTTACGAGGTGCTGAACAGATCAGTACAGTCTCTTGATTTCATCATATCTATTGAGAGTGTGATTGACAGAGCTACACCGTAGGCAGAACCTTATTTGGGCAGACAATCAGCCCGAGTCCCCCCAGAGAGTCCCCTGTAAGCCCACAGTTATGTGGGCTTATACCAATTAGCATAAGTGTTTGATCATTCTTGGCAGTCGGTATTAAAGCGCTTCAAGTCATCGACCGTCTCTAGGCACTCTAGGATCGGCGCAAGTAATAGTTCACTCAGATCGAGTCCATTTGAAGGGTGAGGAATTGAGTTCGCTGTTATTAATTGAGAGATACCTTTTTTCATAAGTTGCTGTTCAGCATCTTCAACAAAGATTCCGTGGATCGCAGCGCACAAAATCTGTTCGATACCTTGCTTTTGAAGCGAGTCGATACATTTCATTACCGTTTGTCCGCTAGAAATCACATCATCAACAATAACTGCCGTCCGTGCTTTCCACGCAGCCAAGTCTGGTAAAGAGACCACAACATCACGATCACCTCGGCGCAGTTTCTCTCCCACAACATAAGGGTGCCCACTTTGCTCTGCCACTTGAGACACCCACTGTTGACTTTCCGCATCAGGGCCAACCAATAATATTTCCGATTGGTCTTCCAGCCATTGGGCTAATAATGGTGCCCCGTGAATCACCCTATATGGAATGGAATATATCTCACTCAAAGCATGATAGCGATGGAGATGCGGATCAACGGTCACTAGCCAGTCGACATACTGCGACAATAGACAGGCAAATGTCTTCGAAGTCACCGCTTCTCCAGCGGCAAAACGCTTATCCTGACGCATATAGCTCAAGTAGGGAGCCACGAGCCCAACAGAAGCCGCCCCCAACTCACGCAAGGTATCAACCAGAAAAAGCAGTGGTAATATTTTTTTATCCGGGTACGAAAGATCGGCTAACACCATACAGTGGCGCCCCTGAACGTCGGTCTCAATACGTAAATAGGACTCGCCATCAGGAAAGTGGCGATAGCTGTGATGCCCGGGTATTGCTGGCAGTTTCTCACACAAAGTGTTGTGAAGTGGGTGAGGTTCGAGGGAAAACAAAACTGTACTTACTAAGGTAGTGTGCATGATCACTCTCCGATCTCAAACATATTGGCGTTGTCACGGTAATAAGACAGTGCGTAATCGCGCTCACCTAAGCTCTCGGTATATAGCGTAAACAAAGGTGCCGCCTGTTTGACTGTGTCACCGACATTAACGTGTAAACGAAGTCCAGCACAGGCCTCTCCCGGTGCTCCTGCTAACTTAGCCAAACGTGCCAATCGTCGGTTATCAATATTACATATTGTTCCGCTATGCTGGGCGTATTGGATACTACGATGCTTGGCAACTGGCAGAGGCTTGAATCCGCCTTGCTCGGCAACAATGCGCTGGAACTGCTGCCAGGCCTTTCCGCTATCAAGCAAGTAAATCGCAGTACTCATCGCTTCTTTGATACCTTGATCACCGGCAAAGTCCAACAGCTGAGCAGCTAGATTCAACGCCCGCTGGCGAAGATCTTTAGGGGCATCGTCATGTGAATTAAGAACAGCCAATACATCCCGTATTTCCTCGACGGGCCCAATCCCCCTACCAACAGGGCGGCTGCCATCGCTGATAATACAGCGCACCTCAATGTCCAGCGCACATCCAACCCGGTTGAACAGAGCAGCAATACGCTCTGCATCCTGCTGAGTTCGTACTTTGGCGGTATCTCCTACCGGAATATCAATCAGTACATGGGTTGATCCGGCAGCAATCTTTTTCGATAGCACCGAGGCAATCAGCTGTCCCTCACCATCGAGCTCTAATGCTCGCTCGACACGGATCAAGACCTCATCGACAGGGCTGAGATTCACGGCTCCTCCCCATGCCAGACAGGCACCGGTTTTCGCAACAACCGTTTGGATTTCATCCAGATTTAAATCAATATTGGTGAGTGTTTCCATCACATCGGCGGTACCTGCCGGCGAAGTGATAGCACGAGAAGACGTTTTGGGGATAACCAGCCCAGCAGCACTCACAATCGCAACCACCAATGGTGTGGTGCGGTTACCGGGCAAGCCTCCGATACAATGCTTGTCAAAAATCCGCTCATGTCCCGGCCAGCTAAGGCGCTTGCCGCAATCAACCATTGCCCTCGTAAGTGAAATAACCTCATCGCAACTCAGCCTATCCCCAACGCAGACACTTAAAAAACTGGCAATTTCGATATCGCTGTAACGGTGGGTATTGATATCAGCAATAACGGATCTGATTTCAACATCGCTAAGTTCATGGCCGTAAATCTTTTTCCGTACCGCACTCACTGATGAGATCAGGGGGACATGCTTAATCCGCACTCTATCGCCGGTAGCAACCCCTAGGCGTTTAAATGCCACAAACGAAAAACCGATATGATGCTGAGGTAATACATATTGCTCAACGACATTCAACGTTGCTATCAGTTGCCGGCCACCAAATTCAACAGTCACGCGGGAATTTGCAGTAAAACCTTCGGCACGACAAATATGACAGTCGCTGCGCATGTATACGACAGGCTCCTGATGGGTATCGATGCCCATATCCATGGCAATTAGTTGATGTTTTTTTCCCATAACTCATCCCTTGGGTTATTTATTTATCGTAATCAACAGTACGTCATCAATACAGAAATAAGGGCTATCTTTCTCCTCAAATACATCACCAACTCGCCCCAACAACTACTATCAATAGTATCAGCTCAAATACAAGCAATGTGGGCGAAGATCGAATTTCCCTATATTGTTTTACCCTCTCTTCGTCTCCATAACTGGCTCTATCAGCAATAAATATGATGTGTTCTGAACTATATTTGTATGGTCGATTTCATTTTCTCCGTATCACAACTACTTAGAAAAGGGACAACATGAAAAGCAGGAAAAAGTTAACTACAACGATGACATTGCCATTAGCTCTTTTAGCAACACTTGCATATGCTGAGACCGACTGGCAGGGTGGCATCATGGGAATGATGGGTGGCCCAGGGATGATGTATGGCGGCTGTATGATGGGTACAACCCCGAGTCAGAGGCACCATGGCATGATGCATGGTCGTGGAGCGGCGGGAGGAGGCTGGAATATCAGTGGAATGCAAACGCAATTACAAACACTAGAGAGCCAACTACAACTCAATAAACAACAGCAAACGCAATGGGACAAGTTTGTAACGGTCGTCGAAAATAATGCAACGGCAATGCTTGAACACCACCAGCAGATGTTTACATATTTTCAGAATAACCAATCGCTAACGCTTCCTGCTCGGCTTGAACATCATACGAAGATGATGGGAGAGCGATACGCAAGTATGACAGGTTATACAACGGCGCTTTTAAAGCTTTATCAGAGCCTGAAACCACATCAGCGCAAGATATTAGATCAGAGCATGTTCATGGGATGTTTTTAATCATCAAAGGAAGCCTCTCATGGGTGACTATATTCTACTGACTCTTGATTTTTTATCTGCGTTATTCATCTTTATCCTCGGACTCGGGGTGCTAATAATCATCTACATGTACATCGTAGATATCAGACAGCACAAGCAAGCCATTCGTCATAATTACCCAGTGATCGGTAGGTTTCGCTATATCCTTGAAAAACAAGGGGAGTTTTTCAGGCAGTACTTCTTTGCTATGGACAGAGAGGAGATGCCTTTCAACCGAGCCGAACGTAGCTGGGTATATAAGGCCGCCAAAAATGTGGATCGTACCATTGCGTTTGGCTCAACCCGTAGCTTAGATCCGACTGGTACAATTATGTTTATGAATTGTGCTTTCCCTACGTTAGAGGAAGATGCGGTCACTCCCGCGGCTGTTACTATCGGCGAAAACTGTCGCTATCCCTATACCACCAGCTCAATTTTCAATATTTCCGGGATGAGTTTCGGCGCCATATCTAAACCTGCAGTCAGAGCACTTTCAAACGGAGCACGCCTTGCCGGCTGCTGGTTGAATACCGGTGAAGGCGGTTTAAGTCCCTACCACCTTGAGGGAAAAGCTGATCTGGTTTTTCAAATTGGAACGGCTAAATATGGGGTTCGCGATGAACATGGAGAACTAAGTGCAGAAAAACTAAAAGAGATTGCTGCCTACCCTGAAGTAAAAATGTTTGAAATTAAAATCAGCCAGGGCGCGAAGCCGGGCAAGGGAGGCATGTTACCGGGTAAAAAAGTCACTGCCGAAATCGCTAAAATACGAGGTATACCTCAAGGGCAGGATTCCATCAGTCCAAACGGTCACAAAGACATTCGAACTGTTGGTGCCCTCCTTGACAAAATTGCCTTTATTCGCAAAATCACAGGAAAACCTGTCGGGTTCAAGGCTGTATTTGGCTCCTTGAACTGGTTTCAGCAACTGCTAAACGAAATTGAACGTCGAGGCATAGAAAGTGCGCCTGACTTTATCACTATCGACAGTGCCGATGGCGGTACAGGTGCGGCTCCACAACCCCTTATGGACTATGTCGGGTTACCACTCAAAGAAAGCTTGCCACTAGTAGTCGGATTACTGGAAGAAAGGCAGCTGAAAGAACGCATCAAAATTATCGCTTCAGGGAAGCTTATTACTCCTTCAAAAGTGGCCTGGGCCATCGCCCTTGGTGCAGACTTTGTGGTATCTGCTAGAGGACATATGTTCGCACTTGGATGCATCCAGGCACTACAATGCAATAAAGACACCTGCCCGACAGGAATCACCACTCACAATAAACGGCTACAACAAGGACTGAACGTAAAAGACAAAACGCAACGAGTTGCGAACTATAACAAATACATACATTATGGTATCGGCCTTATTGCCCATTCCTGCGGCCTCAGCAACGTCAGGCAATTGAACAAATCGCACATCAGGATCGTTACTGAAAACGGTTTATCCATCGCATTAGAAAAACTCTATGAAAATCATAGATAATGTGGATGCAATTTTACGGTACTCTGACAAAACAATATTATGTCATGGCAAAGTAACATCACGACATGACAATAATATTTATAGACTTCCAATGATTAAGCGCGCTATCTCTATTCTTCTCCTCCTTGGCACTTCAATGTCCGCTATGGCATCACCTGAGCTAATATCTCCATCTGAAATACAGTATGGGCAGTTTGAGCTCATTGAGACGGTCGAAATCAATGGTGATATTAACGACAGTTTACTGCGCCTCGTTGATAGTTCACTGAAAAACAAAAACAATGATTTTTATGTCATTCAGGATATTTCAGAAGATACTCGCGCAGATACCCTCACTGTCGTCATTAATCTGTATAACCAAAGACCAAGCTTTATTCTAGAGCAAGCCCCTGCGTAAGAGTCACATGTAGAGCCAGTACATAATACCCAAGCGACCTCAAGGTGCTTGGGTACAAGCCTATACGTTCTTCGTAACTGAACGGTTAGATGTCGACAAGTATTTCTCCACTATTTTCGCCAACACTTTTTGGCTAACAGGTTTCGAAACAAACTCATCCATACCTGAGGCATAGCACTTCTCTTGTTCATCTTTCACAGCATTCGCTGTTAGCGCAATGATTGGCGTTCTCTGCCCTTCAGACTCTAAATCTCGAATAGCCTCTGTGGCAGCAAAGCCATCAAGAACTGGCATTTGGCAATCCATGAAAATCAGGTCAAAGTGACTCTCTTGAAACTTGGAGACTGCAATCTGGCCATTTTCTGCAATCGCAACAGTTGCCCCCAGTTTCTCCAGCATCATTTGAGCGACTTTCTGATTTACAAGCGTATCTTCAACCACCAGGATCCTGGCCTTAGTAATAGCATTCTGCTGCTCTTCTACAGCGCACGATTCAAACGATGATTGAGATTTAAACGGTGTTTGTTTTATCGACTGAAAATAATCCTCAGGCTTTGTCTGTTTCGGCAAAATTTGATTGTTTTCAAATGTCGTCGTGGAAGCTGGCTCATCAACTCTCCCAGCAACATCAAGGTCACTTGTTTGCATAACCTGCTGAACAGCCCACTTCAAATTACTTTCTTTATAAGGCCTTGCCAAATATGACCGAATACCAGTCTGCTTGGCTCTTTCTTCATCTCCGGCTTCAGGCCCGGCAGAGATCATCATCATCTTAGGGCAGCGCTCTGCGAACTGTATTTTGAGTTGCCTTGCCAATTCAAATCCATTTATCTCCGGCATAATCTTATCTAGAACGACAAGATCAAACGGCTTTTTATTACTAATCGCCTGCAACACAAAATCCGCGGCATTAGATGCATTTTCACAACAGACAGATTTTGCACCAAAATTACTTAACTGCGCCGAAGTGATCCTCATATTAAGCACACTGTCATCAACTAGTAGCACAGAAAGGTCAGATAGCAGCTTTTTATCTTCTCCTGTGGCCATCGGAAGAATATTTTTTTTCAAAGAAATACTAAAAAAGAAAGAGCTGCCCTTCCCTGGTTCACTTTCAAGCTGCAACTCCCCGCCCATCAGGCCAACAATTTCTCGACATATCGCTAAACCAAGACCCGTCCCACCATATTTTCTCGTTGTACTGCCGTCTGCTTGCTGAAATTTATCAAAAATCGCGCCATGCATTTCGCGCGGTACACCAATACCACTGTCTGTAACCTCAAATCGCAGCGTGACTGAACGGTGATCCTCTGCTTCACGTTGAATATGGAGATGAACATATCCGCTATTCGTAAATTTAATGGCATTACTGACAAGGTTATTAAGTACTTGACGTATTTTAGTCGCATCTCCCAACAGCATTGGGCTGATACTTCGATCAATAATGCACTGAAACTGTAATTTTTTCTCTGCTGCTCTGACTAAAAAAACAGATTCAACTTCTTTGTTCAGCTCGAACACGTTCAAAAGGTTATGCTCAAGTTCAAGACGACCCGCTTCGATTTTTGAAAAGTCCAAAATATCGTTAATAAGATCAAGAAGCGAAAGTGAAGAGGTATTGAGCATATTCACATACTCTTTCTGCTCTTCTGACATCTCCATCTCTTTCATAAGTGAAGACAGGCCGATAATACCATTCATAGGTGTTCGAATTTCATGGCTCATATTAGCCAAAAACTCACTTTTCTTACGATTGGCCTCTTCCGCATACTCTCTTGCTTCTTCCAATTGACAGTAATGTTCACGTATTTGTCCCACAGAATGGTTATAGCGATAAGTAAGTATGGATATTTCATCCTCGCACCAGCGCTTCTCAAGGTGGATAGGTAGCGGCACCTTTTCAGAATCAAACTCCGTCACACGCTTCGACATTTGTGTAAGAGGGTGAACAACCAATCGATAAGTAATGAGTATAATGAAAATGGCAATAAGGAATGTCTGGACAGCCTGAGTCATCAGCAGAATGATAAATTTGTCTATTAACCCCTGGTAGACAAGGTACAAGTCTGACTGAACAGTAAGAGTCGCCAAATGGAACTCTTTATCACCAAGCTTATATTCCATGTCCCAAGACTTCTCATAGACATGTTTAGAGAGTTCAGAACCAATTCTTATGATAGTTCCTTCATTATCACTAATCGATAGATAATGAACACCAGGCAAGTGCATAATTCCTTCAGCCTGAACAGCCAACTGTTCTCTGTCTTCAACCCATAAACTCGAAATTAAACTTGATAAGTAGCTTTCCTCAATCTGAACAAAGCGCTCGTCAATACTTGCCAAATCGGCTTTGTAGTCGAGATATAAATTCAAGCAGGTAGAAAAAAGGGTAAATAGCGAGCTTACTAACAATATTGATATTACTAGTTGCTTTGCTATACCCATTTTCCTATTTGGTCTGATTTCCTGATACGTTTTATTCATCCTTAAACTCGCATCTTATCCTTCTTCTACTAACATAATAGTAGTATCTTCATCAGGATAGGTAAGGTAAGGACACAAAATGAATAAAATATTAGCTATTTCGACCACATTAACGTTAGCTTGCTCAAGCTTTGCAGCAAATTCTGAGACGATAAACTATTATGTGATTGCTAAACAGGCATCACCTTTTCAAATTGAAAATGGCGCAGATCAGCATAGCGGTATTGTAACAGATATCGTCAAAGCCATTTTCAAAGATAGCCAATACGATATTGATTATCATACCTATCCTTTCAACAGAATGATCTCATTACTAGAGGCCGGAGGAAAACCCAATTGGATAACTTATGGTAGCCCTGGCTGGGGCAGTGTACAGGCAGAAAACTTATCTGACACGCCGATTTACAACGTAAAGCACGTGCTGGTGAGCAGCAAAAAAAACGCCTTTGACTTCAATTCAATGGACGATATGTCAGACAGAGTTGTCGTACTTCTGCATGGCTTTGACTATCCGCAACTGCTCCCATTCTTTCAAACAGGTAATGTGGAAGAATTACGGGTGAAAGATTATAGTGCAGCATTTCGAGTAATTAAAAAACTACCGGGTGATACCGCCTTTGTAGAAATGGAATCTCGAGTAAAATATAATTTATCAAAGCAGAATCAAGACATAGCAAATTATAATATTCAGCCTTTTAACTCGGTTATTCCTGACTATCCAATTTATCTTGCTTTTGATCCTAGTATGGATAAAAATGTGCAAGCATTTATAAACTCCAGACTTAAAGAACTAAAAACATCTGGTCAAATCGACCATATCGTTAAAAAATACTTTTAAACTAAACAAACATTAGAATAAAAACGCAGCATCACGCTGCGTTTTTATTATTTGCAAATTGATTCTATTTGATAAATTCTGAATCAAACATATGCCCAAGCTTTGCCGCTTTGGTTTTCAAATAATTTTCATTGTGTGGGTTATTACCTTCCTGCAAGGCCACTCTTTGATCTATATTAATTCCTGCGTTGGTTAAAGCTTTTACTTTTCTGGGATTATTTGTCATTAGTTTCACAGACTTGATATTCAAGAAACTTAACATCCCCCTGCAGAAGGAGTAATCCCGCATATCTGCTGCAAATCCCAGGCGCTCATTCGCCTCAACAGTATCGGCACCATCATCTTGTAAATGGTAAGCGCGAATTTTATTAATAAGGCCTATACCCCGTCCTTCCTGACGCAAATAAAACAGCACACCACTTCCAGCGTTAACAATATTTTCCATCGCCCTAGACAATTGAAAACCGCAATCACAGCGGGCACTAAATAATGCATCGCCAGTCAGACATTCCGAATGTAAACGGATCAAAGGGGGAGAATCAGGGTCAAGATCTCCGTATACCAAGGCCAAGTGCTCCTTGCCTGTTGCCTGCTCAATGAAGCCGTACATCTGAAATGTCCCCCATTGAGTTGGCAGTTTTGCACTATCAACAAAGTGCACCAGGTTAAATGGCTCCTTGTCAGCAAAGTAATCACGCACCTCCATCAAAATTTTGCCAAGCTCATTGCGACCGCTACCATCTCCCCCATCCCCCCAAAAGTTGTCCTTATGGGAATGCTCCTTGAGAACAGTATCACCGGTACTAACAAGTAAGTGCGTTAATCGAGGGTTTTGACGAAACTTCTCAAACACAATAAAACGCATGACCGCACTACGAACATCCATCCAGTCTTCTTTGACCTTATCAGCATATTGGCGACTTAAATTAAATGCTTCATCTGGTGTATTTGCCATTAAGATTTGTTGCTGTATATCGGGATCAGTAAACTTTTGGGCTTGATAATAATGTTCGCTGGTAGGCCAAACAGTATTACTCAAGATAATAGGGCTGGATGCAAAGTTTGATAAAAATCCGTGGCTTTCATTTGGTTCGTAAAATTGTATTTCATCAATCATTCAACTCACTCCTTGACATCAACGAATAGGAACTACTACAGATTAAATGGGTTGCCTTTGCCTATATCCTCATACTATTAAGTATAGTTAAGTTAACAAAATAGCAACATTTATATGCATGGTGAGCATATTTACTTCCAAGGGGGTAGATATACTGACTCTCAGGGTGAATTTTCCGGTGCACTTACTTTCGGAAGCCCTCATCGGTGCTATTGACCGTAACAATTCAGCTGGTAATTACTTAATTAGCAAGGATAAAATGCGTGTTCTCTAAACACCGGATGATGATGAATGAAATATAAATGGATACTGTTTGATGCGGACGAAACGCTGTTTCACTTTGATGCATACGAAGGTCTTAACTTAATGTTTTCTCGGTTTGGGATTACTTTTACCGAGCAAGACTTTGCTGAATACCAAAAAGTAAACAAGCCACTCTGGGTCGACTACCAGGACGGCGTGATCAGTGCTGAACAATTACAGACCATTCGCTTTCAACCTTGGGCTGAGCAACTGAACACGACAACACAAGCAATAAACAGTGCATTCCTTACCGCGATGGCCGACATTTGTGCAGTACTACCGGGTGCAAAAGAGTTGTTGCACAATTTAAAAGATCGAGCCCAACTCGGCATTATCACTAATGGTTTCACTGAACTTCAGCAAATTCGACTCGAACGTACGGGTTTACAGGATTATTTCTCGACACTGATCATTTCAGAGCAAGTCGGTGTTGCCAAACCAGATCGGGGGATTTTCGATTTCGCCTTCTCGCAAATGGGCCATCCAGATAGACGTGAAGTCCTAATGGTCGGAGACAATCCCCATTCTGATATTCTTGGAGGAATGAATGCCGGGATCCACACGTGTTGGTTAAATGCTTACGGACAGCAAGTGCCTGAGGGAATCGAGCCTAACTACCAAGTCGCAACACTCAGTGAATTGAACGAACTGTTATTACCGGCTGATTAATTTGCGCCCAATTAACACGAGGGGCAGCAGAGTACACAATGCTGCCGTCCTTCTGCTGCGCGTTCATCTTCAACTTGATAATCAAGTACTTAACTACCAACGTAATATGGTCACGAATTGTTATTTTGGGATTTTATTTAAATCCAGGGGAAAATAATGCTTTACAGTAAATCTTGCTCACATTATGTTAATGACAACTAAATTAATTCCCAGTGTGTGAAGTATGCATTATAGAGCAACTGAAAATCTGTCAGAAAGCCTGCAAGCTTTAGCTTCTACCGCATTTTGCGCACTTGTCTCTGTCGTCGTCGCCATTTCCTGACGCTGACGGCTTTGTTTTTCGTCAGCATGGCTGGCGAAAACAGAGCCTCTCCCCTCTCTTTTCTATCCAACCGGCTGACACCTTAGATAAAGGTGGAACCATTGAAAAAACTAGACATAACAGCCATTGGCTTTACGACCTTTGCCCTATTCTTAGGTGCTGGTAACCTTATTTTCCCGCCAATGATGGCTCAGCAGGCCGGCGATAACTGGCTAACCGCTATGGCAGGTTTTTTAATTTCAGCTGTAGGGTTACCCGCACTTACCATTATCGTGCTAGGTCGCCTATCCACGGTGAATAAACTTACCAGCTCACTACCTTCTTGGTTGGAAAAAACATTTTGGCTACTGGTATTCACAACATTAGGGCCCGCTTTTGTCCTGCCTAGAGCTGTCACCGTCGCCTATGAGATGGGTATCAAGCCCTTCACTTTAGATGATTATTTATTGCCTTTCTCTGCCGCCTTTTGCGCGCTTAGTTTGCTGCTGGCAATTAGACCCGGAAAACTGGTTGATATCATCGGCAAGTTCATGACACCGGCTTTAATAGTGATGCTTGCGGCGCTGGTTATTACGGCAATGTTCAACCCACAGGGTACTCCCACCCCGACAACCGAGGCCTATCAACAGGCTCCGCTAGTAAGTGGCCTGCTGGAAGGATACATGACCCTGGATGCCATAGCTGCTGTAGCTTTTGGTTGGGTCATCATCCAGGCAATCAAAGCTAAAGGAGTAACAAAGCAGTCAGGCATCCGCTACTACAGCTACATCGTTGCTGGAATTTATATCCTTTTGATGTCGACTTGTTACCTGGCGATGGGGTACCTAGGCGCAACCTCATCGGCGATTGCGGCAGATGCAAGCAATGGCGGTACGATCTTAACGTTATACGCCGCTGCAATCTTAGGTCCTATTGGCCAGAGCCTGCTGGCTGCCATTACCCTTACGGCTTGCCTGACAACCGTTATTGGCCTGACTAATGCTAATGCCGAGTATTTTGAGAAAACCTATCAGATCCCTTTCGCACGAGCTGCCACTATCACAACAATTCTCACTGCGATTGTCGCAAATATCGGACTTGAGCAATTGATAACATTTAGCTTACCGCTGATCCTGGTCTTATGCCCGATAGCGATTGCGCTTGTGTTGGCCGCGGCACTATCACTCACAGGTAGCAACAAACTAAAATACCTCGTTCTTGCCGTATTTATCTTCGGCGGAATTGATACCTTCTCAGTATTGGGTTTAACCAATAGTTACCTTGAGCAAACACTCCTACAGTGGCTTCCCCTCTATAGCCACCATCTGAGCTGGTTAGTCCCTTGTTGCATGATCCTGGCTTTACTGCTGCTATCAGCTGGAAAAACTAAGATTCAACTGCGTGTTGTAAGCAAAGCTTAATTCAATGTCAAAATTCGCGCTCCCCACCACAGTGTAACGTGGGGAGCCACCTTGTATCGATTTCCAGCTTATATTCAGTAGGGCATAGAATAGATTGCATCTTGTTTTGATTCATATACTTTACCGTCACTTACCCAGAAAATATAAAACCTTCTAGAGTATAAATAATAACATTCGTTTTTTTTCACGACTTTAAATCGGTTATTTATCCCTTTTACATCTATTAATACTTTCATATATAAGCTCCTACATAAGCGTTACTAATTAACTGTCAATTAGTAACACTCAACATCGTCAAATTAATGGCATGTAGGATAACCAAACTGAATTCTTTTTATTTATAAGGTAAGTGATTTTTGGGCACACATATCATTTTAAATGATATTAAACTCATTGACACAAACAAGAACCAACTCAACCAGCCTCACTTAATACATTGATATATATGGAGTTATATTGAAAGCCAACATCTCAGTTGATAACATTAACATCTACACTATGTTTTTTAAATCACCGTAATAAAACGTATGTTCTCGAATAAAACGCTAAAAAATAAAAGCGGCATCTTTTCGCAAAGATGCCGCCTCAATAACCATACTCTTTTAGCGGGATATACTAGCCGTTCTGTTCCAGATTACGCTTGCCAGTCATAAACTCTTCCAGAATTTCCGGCGTCAGCTCTCCAGCTTCCTCCAAGCGCTTTAGCTCTGCAACAATACGCTTTTGCTCATCAATTGACGGAATCGCTAGTTCCGGCTCTTTTTCAATATCTTCAGGTATAGTTAAGTTATCTAGCATGTTACAACTCTTGCATTATTCAAAAACAAACTAGCCCCAGTATACAACAAACACGTCAAGAAATATTGATCCTGAATACTGACTAGCACATATCAGCTTAAACGATTGAAAATCAAACAAACCACTTATATCCAAACAACTGAAAGGAGCTCGTTTCAGCAAGAGTGACCCTACATCTAGAAGTTATTTGGGTATAGCCTAACGGACACGCAACGCGCCTCGAACTATCTACCACGACTTAATGCAACCGGATGCGCATTGGGGTGTTCATAAAAAAACCGGCGCCAATTGACTCCGGTTTCAATAATATTACAGGTCTAGTAAGAGCTATCAATATACTCTGGAAATTCATCCCGATGCCGCGCAATACGTCGTTTCTTCTTCCTTGAATGCTGGTTGAAATCCTGAAGTTCATCTTCAAAATCAAGTTTTTGTTTAGACTTAGACCCTTTACTAAATTTTTGATCTAACTTTGCCATGCTTGCTTCCTGAAATATTTCCAGAGTAAATAACTGCTACTGACTAATTGAACACTTGCAACCATACTGCTGATTAGCAGTACATCGCTACCAACTTTAATCGAATAATAATAGTCGATTATGACAAAAGTGCTAAAGCAGACCGGTCCGGCGAAAAAAAACGTTCCCGCCAACACAATCAATAATAAGCTTGAAATACACATCGGCTTGTATACCTATCTTCATGGTAAAAGAGGTTACAAAAAAGCGCCCTGCTATGTACAACAAGTTATTTCGCTTGTAACGAGCAATTTTTTATATCAGACACTCTCCGTCACGTGGTTAAAAGGAACGGATAGCATTGCTTCTAGCAGTGCCTCTTTCTCATTATCTTCACGCCATACCAAGTAAAGAGACTGCTCCATTACCGGCGCATCAGGGACAACATGCAAATCACCTTCCTCAACACTCTGGGCGATAACAGGGGAAGGCAAGTAACCCACCCCCCCATTATTTAACAG
Organism: Photobacterium obscurum; assembly: GCF_026191635.1. Lineage (GTDB taxonomy): Bacteria > Pseudomonadota > Gammaproteobacteria > Enterobacterales > Vibrionaceae > Photobacterium > Photobacterium obscurum. The sequence continues at coordinate 246,180 of NZ_JAKRRW010000004.1, read as the reverse complement.
GTATTCCAGAGCCATCCGGCTTGAGTGAGTGTGCATCACCGGTGTTTTCTGCAATTCACTAATCCGGCTATGCTCGACAGAAAAACGGGTACTCCAATCAAGATAAACCAGCGGATAACTTTTAATATTTTCAACTGAACAGCTCTTTTCCCGTGTCACCATCTGCAATTGATAATCACGAACTTTTGATACCTGTAGGTTCTCGATCCGAGGGGGCTCACTGGTTATCGAAACATCGATACTTTTGTCAAGAAGACGCTTGGCCATACTCTGTCGCGGAACAGACTCGAGACGAAGAGCTAGCCCGTCGAGCGTACTATAGATACGGTTTATCCAATCTGAAATACCATCGAACTCCCAAAACATCGGTGAGGCACCGATAGTCACCTGCTTACTCAAAGACTCAGACAATGCGACGTCCTGCCTTGCCCGCCCCCAAGTCTGTAAAATCGCCTCTGCATAGGGCTGCAAACGCTCCCCGGCGGCGGTGAGATGTACATTGCCCCGCTGCCTTGAAAACAACGCATTGCCCAATTGCGATTCCAATTGTCTAACACGAAAACTAACGGCTGACTGAGTTAAAAACAGGTTATCAGCCGCCCGTCCAAAATGGCGGGTTTTGGTTACCTCAAGAAACGTTCTGAGTAATTCGGTATCCACAAGCACTCTCAAATAGTCAAAGAAACTAAACGGCGATAATAAACCGAACCGCCACGATTCATTAATAAAAAGTTTTCATCGTCACGACGAAAAACATTCATTTTACAACACCATCCTCCTGAACGAATATCAGCGAAAATCTCATCAGGAAGCTCTTTTAAATGAGAAGTGAAGGCAAATTTTACGACGATAAAAATTTCCCACGCGGCTTCAACCGAACCGGTGTATTCACGATCAGTGAAGCCATGTTGTTAGAAAAATATGGCCGCATAATGCGTGGCTTGCAAGATGGAACACTTGAACCTACCAGTGAATCTGAACACCAATTTCTCGCCGAAGTTTGCGGGCAGCTAGATGTACAGTCCGATTTCGCTAAATGCTGGCTCAAGTATAAAGATAAAACCACCAACAAGGTGCGTAGCTATACCCTTTGTGTATCACAACGCAGACAGGTTAATACCTACGAAGAAGATGATCACGAAAGCGGCTGTGACAACGACCTAGATTACTGACGCTATGGGCAACCCATAACGATTGCCCGTTTTATTAAATTATACCGATGAAGCCATCCGCAACAGTGCGATGGCTTAGTTCTTTATTGCCTGTCAAAAAAGACAGTTTATTTGGTAATACTTGTATGAAAATTTGTTTTGTTATGTATCCGTGGGACAAAGTTGAAGCCGAAACAGATTCAACTCTCCGCCTGATCCACGAAGCGGCAAGTCGCGAGCACACGGTGGCAATTACAACGCCCAACAATCTGACAATGCGCCACAGCACCGCCATTGCGTTTTGTAAGGTATTAAAACGGGGTGATGTATCAAACAATATTCCAAGCTTTTACCGCAAGGCTGAATTCCGCAAGGCACAACTGCCTTTGGCGGGGTTCGACGTTATCTTTATGCGCGCTAACCCGCCACTAGATACGATGGCGCTCAACTTCCTCGACTCAGTCCGTGATGACACCTTCATCCTGAATGACATTGATGGATTGCGCGTAGCCAACAATAAACTGTATACCACCTCGCTACCCGATCCGAATAACGAGTTTATCCCGGTGACTCATGTATCGAAAAACCGTGAATATCTAGAGCGGGTACTGGAAGAGAGCACTAACGAGCGGATGATCATGAAGCCGCTCAATGGCTATGGCGGCAAAGGGGTGATCCTGGTTGAGAAAAGTGCCAAATCGAGCGCTAAGTCACTGCTGGATTTCTATATTGGCGATGATAAGAACTACGTCATCTTGCAAGACTATATCGACGGTGCCGAAGACGGTGATGTACGGATAATGATGCTCAACGGCGAGCCAATCGGGGCGATGCGCCGGGTACCCGCATCTGGAGACGTACGCTCGAATATTCATGCTGGCGGCAAGGAAGTGAAACACACCCTGACCAAACAAGAGCTTCGCCTGTGCAAGCATATTGGCCCGAAGCTGGTTCGGGACGGGCTGTATTTTGTCGGCCTTGATGTAATTAATGGAAAACTGGTTGAAGTCAACGTACTGAGCCCTGGCGGGATCACCCGGATCAATCGCTTAAACCGCACCAAATTACAGCGTGATGTAATTGATTTTGTTGAAAGCGTTGTTGTGGCAAAAGAAGTGGGTATCGCGCGCAAGAACGAATACCGTCAGGTGATCGCTGATGCTGCAACTTACTGAAGCTGAAGTGCTGAATAAAATCCGGCACTCTATCCCGTTTGAAGCACAACTCAATGATGGGAGCCTGACAATTCGTATCAGCGAATATCAGCCCTATGTTGCAACGGCAATACATAACGGCCGCCGCCTGCGCGGTGAGCTTATGCCCAAATGCAGCTTGGGTGAAGACGAACGCTATTTTGAAGAAGACCCCTTCACGGGAGACTTTATCTCATCATTGCCAATCGTTCTTCAAGGGGAGGACTCGCGCTACGAATATGACCTCAATCGAGCTCCCGACAACTGCATCTATGATGATGCATGGGGTAAATCGGTCTGGTCAGAACCACTAAGCGAGGCTGAGCGTGCAATATCTAGTGAAAAGCATGCCTGTTATTACCGAATTCTAGGGTGTTTGATTGACACTCTAGAGAGCCAATTTGGTCTTTGCTTGTTATATGATATTCACTCCTATAACTACCTGCGGATTGAAAGAGACACGCCTGTTTTTAATCTTGGTACCGGACAGATCAATACACGTAAGTGGCACAAGGAGACTAAACGGCTAATTGAACTATTGGAAGGTATAGAGCTGCCAAACATCCGTGTTGATGCAAAGATCAACGATGTTTTTAAAGGCATGGGCTATCAAGCAACATTCATCCGCCAGCATTTTCCTAATACCCTGATCTTGCCGATCGAGGTGAAGAAAATCTATATGGATGAAATGAGAGGTGAAAGCTTTCCTTTAGTTATCGAGAAACTAAAGGAGGCAATGAAGACGGTTATCACGGAACATGCGGCTGAAACTATTCAGCGTCGTACCAAGGTAAAACGGCTAACGGGCAGTCATGTACTTGCATCAAAGCTGCCGCGAGAAGTGCTAAGGCTCGATCGCCAGCTATATTCGCTGGCACGTGGTGTGAATACGCTGAGCTATATCAACCCGACAAACTTGAAACAGGAAAAGCGACGATTTCTCCACAGACCGCATGATTACCAGCCAAAGTTTACCTATCGGCAGCTGGATATCGATCCTTACAAGTTTCGAGAAAATTTATATCGCCTTTCCGTCGAGGACATTCGGGATGCCGATATTCAGAAGATGTACCGCAAAGTAATTGATCAGCTCGCCGTTCGTATTGACCTGTTGACTAGCATAGGGCACGACGAGTTCTTGTATAACTCGTTGCGCTATTATGGCCAGCCAGGACAACAAGATATTGCGAATGCCAACTTCATTTTGCATGCCCGTGAATACCGTGAGGTAGAAGAAGAAACACTGACACCTTCACAGGCAATTCAGGCCTTCAAGGATGCCGCCAAGCGCTACGGTATTGCTTGCAAAGTGTCAGGCACGAACAAGTTGATTGCCAGGGCTATGGTAAGCGGGCGCAATATCAAGGTTAACCTTGGCTGCCAGTTTTTACCTCGGGACTTGAACGCCCTTATCCACCATGAGCTGGGTGTCCATGTGGTAACCACAGTCAATGCGGATAAGCAACCGCTGAAGGTGTTGAAGCTGGGGTTGCCGGGGAATACCCATACCCAAGAAGGACTGGCTATTTTATGCGAGCACTTAGCGGGAAGCTTTCCGCTGCATCGTCTGAAGACACTGGCACTGCGCGTAATTGCCGTCGATAGCATGGTTCGTGGCCGCAGCTTTAGTGACACATTCAACTCACTGAAACACGAACACAACCTGACCAATGAAGACGCATTTACCGTAACAGCTCGTGCATACCGAGGTGGCGGTTTTACCAAAGATTATCTCTATCTAAAGGGGCTAAGAGATGCGCTTCATTGCTATCAGAGTGAAGACCTGACCTCGTTGTTTGTCGGGAAGACCGGCTTCGAGTTCAAGCCTTTGCTGGATGAGTTGATCACCCGTGACATATTGCATAAACCGGCTTTCCTACCAGAGGCTTTAATGCTCAAGGACGCTAACGACCCAATCATCAACTTTATGCTTCAAAGTATCAAGTAAGTACCTACTATTGCGGCAGCCACGCTTTGTTAGCCAAACTGCCGCCCCCCTTTCTTAACCATAAATATTGTTCCGACTTGCAGACAGCTTACAAAACAAAGAAAATGCCGCTAAGTGGAAACTATTATCGTGTAGCACGGTCATACCTTTCTATATAATTTTGGATGCAAGTATGAATCGAAAGGTGAATCGTCACCATATTGCCAGATGGTCCCTCGGACTTGTCATGCTGGTCATTTTTGTCTGCTCAGGACAAAATACCGGCATCGTACCGTCGTGCCCACTAAATACGCACAGCACCGTTGAGCTATCTGCAAATGATTCATCATCTAAGACGATAAGAGATACTGACAGCGCCGATGCCGACAAGCAATGTGAGTTGACAGATCACCTGCTGCAACTTCACCAGCTCTCTTTCGAGCTCGCCCTCATCAGTATCAGTATTCTGTTCCTGTTAATCACCCTCTTTACCGGTCATCCATACCGAGTACCAGTATTGACGGAACCGATCCCTCCGACTCGGCGACGCCACCTGACTCTATGTGTATTCCGAGAATAAGACATACCAACTCAACTTGCTGGATAAGACCAGCCTTTGATTTGTTACAGATTTAACGGAGTACATACCTTGAAAAAACGATTTAACTCTTTGCTAGCGTGTTTCACTTTGCTTACCACCCTGGCCACCGCTTTATTACCGTTTTCGGTTCAGGCCATTGAATACCATACGGGTTGGATAACAAACCCGCAACACCCGCCTATCGAAGTCAGATTCATGCTGACCGGGCAGCAAGACATTAATGCCAAAACAGCTGAAGCCCTTCTAGAGGTCAAGCTTGATACCGGTTGGAAAACCTACTGGCGTAGTCCGGGTGAAGGGGGTGTCGCACCGAGTATCGATTGGAGTCTATCAAACAACCTGGCCAACGTTGACTGGCACTGGCCTATGCCGAAACGCTACGAATTTCTGGGGGTTGAAACCCTAGGATATAAAAAGCACATTGTATTTCCAATGAGCCTGCATATTGAGGACATGAGCAAGCCGGTCTTTCTCTCTGGCAAATTAACCATGTCTTCATGTACGAACATCTGCGTACTAACCGACTATGAACTTTCCCTTGATTTCAAACCATCGGCTCTGCTCCCCTCTCAGGAGGCCATGCATCTTTACAATCAAGGGATGACGAATGTACCCAAACAGTCACCAGCCATAACAGTAGATCAACTGTCTTGGGATGAAAACAACCGAACCCTCTCCGTTGTAGCAACCAACCAACTTGGTTGGCAGCAACCCGATGTCTTTGTTGACGGCAACTCCCAGCAGGCTAAAGATTCCTCTTTTCTAACACCTGACATTCATGTAAACGGCAATCAACTTGTGGCGCAGATGAAAGTCAGTAGTTGGTTTGGCACTCCGGATTTAGTTAATCAGACGCTAAATATCACTTTCAGCGACAACGATATGGCCGTTGAAATGCCAGGAATCGTTTCTGATCTCCCCCTTGCGGTAGATACGAGCTCTAGTCTACTCGAAATCATTGCCATCGCCTTGCTGGGCGGGCTTATCCTGAACGTGATGCCCTGTGTCCTGCCTGTACTGGGAATGAAGCTTAGTAGTGTAATTAGCGCAGAAGGATTGCAAAGGCGCCAGATCCGCACCCAGTTCCTTGCCTCGGCAACGGGTATTCTATGTTCGTTTTGGTTACTGGCAGGATTCCTGATCGTTCTTAAGTTATCCGGCCAGGCACTTGGCTGGGGAGTTCAATTCCAGAGTCCTTATTTCATCGGTGCGATGGTGATCATCACCGGCCTGTTTGCGGCCAATATGTTTGGTCTGTTCGAAATTCGTCTATCCAGCAACAGTAACACCTGGCTGGCGACTCGTGGTGATAACTCACATGTTGGTCACTTTGTTCAGGGCATGTTTGCTACTTTACTGGCGACACCTTGCAGCGCACCTTTCCTCGGAACAGCGGTCGCATTTGCGCTAGGCGCAGACACCGTCACCCTTATCGCAATCTTTACCGCGCTTGCTGTCGGTATGGCTGCCCCTTGGTTGCTTATTGCTGCTTTCCCTGCACTTGCCGGGCTAATGCCAAAGCCTGGGCTGTGGATGAACAAACTTAAAAACCTCTTCGGTTTTATGATGCTGGCAACCAGCCTCTGGCTACTCAGCCTGATGACGAGCTTTTTCAGCACCGGACTGGTTTTCGCGACAGGGCTGGTATTAATCATCGCGCTGTTGTGGCGATTAGGAAAAGTCAAAGGCCGAAAACCTGTAATCTTAACCAGTGCATTTTTGGTATTAGGTACAGCGGGAGGGCTTATCGTCGGTAGCGTTACCGCTGAGCAATGGGCAAAACCGTTACCTCAGGATCATCAGTGGCAGTCTCTGCAAACGGATGAAATCCAAATTGCAGTCGAACAAGGAAAAACAGTCTTTGTTGATGTCACTGCCGACTGGTGTATTACCTGCAAGGCCAACAAGATTGGTGTCTTACTGCAAGATCCCGTCTATTCCAAGCTCGGGCAAGAAAATATTGTTCTGATGCGAGGAGACTGGACCAAACCATCTGACTATGTCACCGGTTACCTCCAATCAAATGGACGTTTTGGCGTACCATTTAATATGGTCTATGGACCAAGTGCACCGCAAGGGATTCCACTTCCGGTTATTCTAACTAGCAGTGAGGTTATTCAAGCCATCGAATCAGCTGGCAAGCAGGAGTAAGTGATGAAGGAACCGAGATCAAAGCCAAAACAAGACGCTGGAAGCCCAGGTAAAAAACGCTGGGGAGCTAAATCCTGGCTCAGAGAAGGGCTGATGATCATTGTCCTATTCACACTCTTTAGCACAGCAATGGACTATTGGCGCAGCCAAGAAATGCCGACTGGTAATGTTCCTGCACTGGTATCCCAGACAATTCAAGGTGAAGACATCGATTTGGTCGCTCTGAGCCATAAAAAGCCAGTGATGCTCTACTTCTGGGCGACATGGTGTCCAGCCTGCAAGTTTGTCAGCCCGACTGTTGACTGGATGAGCGATCATTTCGAAGTCGTCACAATAGCGATGACATCCGGGGACAATAGGCGCCTCAATGCCTATATGGACAGTCAAGACTATTCGTTTAGAGTTATCAACGATAACAATGGTCGATTGGGACGCGAGTGGGGTATCACGGCGACACCGAGTATCGTGATCATCAAAGATGGAACTATCAGCTCAATTACAACAGGAGTGAGCACTCCGCCTGGTTTATGGCTGAGGATGCTAATGAGCTAGCCATTCGCCAAAAACCAAACACCCGTGAGAATAGTTAATCCCGCGGGTGTTTTCTTATCTACAGCGTATAACGTGTTCTTTCAATCCGGCTAAACTTTACTCCCAGTCCCAGCCTCTTCGATTTTCGTGCTCTTGTGAAAACATCATGCGGTAGCCGCTAATATTTTCATGCGGAATATCATGCATTACTTTATGGAACTGCTTATTATCTAAATGAATCAGATTTTCATGATCCCCTGATTCAATATAAAGCTCATCCTGATCAAGCAACAGATCATCCACCAGCATATTGATCTTATAAGCTTGCCCTAAAGAAGGTACCGCCCCAGGGTCACAATCCTGAAATATCTGCGGTAATTCATGTTCGCCGATCAAAAAGTACTGTTTCCCCATCATCCGGCCGATTTTATCAATCATTACCCGTCGGTTTGACGGCACCACGGCCATAAGGTATTCACCACTCTGATCCTTAAGCATGACGGCTTTTGCTACCTGCGAAGTCGGAACATGCGCAGAGATAGCTGAACTGAAAGATGTGTCGGTATGACGGTGTTGAGTAAGGCTAAAATCCACGTTGTGACTATTAAGGAATTGCCCTACTTTTAGTGCCATGGCCATGTTCACCTCCAGAATAATTATTCCTACAGCAAAAGTATGGGAGGGGTTTGCCATTTTTGCGAGGTTATAAAGTGATTTCTATGTGTAAAGAGAACACACCAACGGCTACTGGGTGTGTAGTCTGCGCGCTTGCCAGAATGTTCGTCGCCAGTATGGATTATCCAGCCTTGAAATCACTACCCCTTGCGACGTTGAAGCATGAAGAAATTCAGAATTGCCAAGATAAATCCCAACATGTCTCATCGTCCGCCCAGTCTTAAAGAAAACCAAATCCCCCTCCGTAGCCTGCGCCAATGGAATCCACTCTCCAAGCCTAGCCTGTTCACCAGTTGTCCTGGGGAGCCGCTGGTTAAAGACACTCGAGTAACCCACCTGCACGAATGCCGAGCAGTCGATACCACGCTTGCTGCTGCCGCCTAATCGGTAAGGTGTACCTTTCCACGAGCTGTAAACCAAGTTGAAAGAGGGAACAGGGCTTTGCCGCAGCGGCTTTGCCATTGAACTGTGCCGCCGATTGCTCTCGACCACCGGATTATTTAACTTTGAGACCTCATCATTACCAGGTGCCGTCGAGCAGCCCATAAGTGCAAAGGTTAACACGCCCACAATCAAGAAAAACGAATTGTTATTCATCACGCAAATATTCTTAGTTATCGACCAATACCCGTGAAGTAAGAGGAAAAAAGCTCTTTGGGGCAACACGGTTCAGCTCTTTTTTGGTATTAACTAAAGAGTATATACCCAAGTGGCCTCAAGTTGCAGGATTCAAGCTACTTGAGGTCACTTGGGTATAGCAATCCACAGGTTTGAACAGCGGCTCTATCGAATCCTGACATTACTTGCTATAAAAACCACCAACTCAAATCATGGAAGGTTTACATCAATGAATATATATCCACTTCGGGCATTTATAAGTGATGACATCGATGCTGTCGCCGATATCTACCACCGTGCAGCAACGACATTAGGGAAAGATTTCTACTCACCAGAGCAAATCACCACCTGGGCCGACTACCCTCGTTCGTACCCTGACGAGTTTGAAACTTTAGTCAATCAAAGCCATACATTAGTCGCTGTTAACAATAACAATCAGCCAATTGCTTTTGGTCAGCTCCACCCAAGCAACCACCTAACCTTACTGTATGTGCTGCCTGAATACTCTCGCCAAGGTCTGGGTAAGAAAATCTATTTGACACTCGAAGCCATTGCTATCGCCAACAGCCAAAGCACCATAAGCGTAACGGCAAGCAAAGTATCGAAAAGCCTATTCGAGCAACTGGGATTCGAGTTAATCGAAGAGGAGGTTTCCGTCAGGAATAATATTCCTTTTGAACGCTATAACATGGTGAAAGTACTTCAACCGCAGAAATAAAGATTAAAAAAAGAGGCAGAGCATCCACTCGCCTCTAAAACTCCACACAACAGAAGGGATGATACTTAACACACTTGCAGTGTTAAGTTCATGCTTCTTTATCTCTTTAATTATAAAGGTTTTCCAGATTTTTCTTGTTTGAAAGTAACTCATGCGATTTACTTCACAATGAAACCACATGCTTACATGCAAAATATGACTTTTTGGGGCATAAGCGTAGCTATATCCAAACTTTGATTTGCGTTAGCTCAATTAACAACCAGAACCAACAAATTAATCAGACAAAAAAACATCATCAACTAGCCTTAATTGTGAAATCATTTCATAATGAAGAAATACCAATCAGCATAGTGATCTAACTGAATAGATTACTGCGATGATTAGTATTCATACCTGACTGGATCCGTTAATTGTTCAGCCTGGTATCAGTATTCTGATTGCTTTCTAGGTTCTATTTATCTTTAGGGCGATTTGTTGTATTTTTGTGAAATAGCCCTACAGCTCATCTGACCTCTTAAGGAAGGTATACCTGTTGACTTCAGATAGAGTATGAGTAATACAAAGGAGTGACTGTGCTTTCTTTTATCCGCCTGATATTAGCGGCGATATTTATTATGTTTACCACGCTGTTTGCCTTGGTTTACTGTCTATTCAGCCCGCGAGATCCCAAACACGTACACTTTTTCTGTCGCTGGTTTAACCAGCTGCATAAACTGGTTGGCGTTGAACTCATTAAGCGGGGCCAAGATAACGTTACTAACACTGGCAACAGTGTGTATATCTCGAACCATCAAAACGTCTTCGATTTTGTAACATCGCCTGGCATGCTTGAGCCTCGAACCGTTTCAATCGGCAAAAAAAGCCTACTGTGGATCCCTTTCTTCGGGCAGCTTTACTGGATCACTGGTAATATTTTGATTGATCGCGAGAACAAATCAAAAGCGAGAAATACCATACAGCAGGTGGCAGAAGCCATCCATAAGCGTAACCTGTCGGTATGGATGTACCCAGAAGGTACGCGAAGCAAAGGCCGCGGCCTGCTACCATTCAAGACTGGAGCATTCCGAATGGCTATTGAGGCTGGCGTTCCGATCGTGCCTATGTGTGTTAGTTCGACCCACAATAAGATTTCGCTCAACCGCCGCGATAATGGTATCGTAATTACTGAAATGCTCGAGCCTATCGATGTTTCACAATATGATATGAACGATGCGCGTCAACTGGCAGATTACTGTCATACGCTGATGGCAAACAAGATTGCGGAATTAGATGCCGAAGTCGAGCGCTTGGAATTAGAACGAACCCAAGTGCAGGCAAGATCAAGCTAATATCGAGCTTTTCCTGCTACTCACTAGCCGAATCAGAAAGAGCATCAATTGATGCTCTTTTTTCTATCTGTTGATCAGCAGATCAAAGGCATCACGGAGCGGTGCACTCTTTAGTATCCGCCCATGTCCTAATCCTTCAGTAGCAACTAAACGAACATGTTCACATTCACTGGCCTGTTCAGAATACTCAAATGAAGCAAAGCGGTCATTCTTGTCATGTACAATGACAGTCGCAGCAGGATGTTCTTTTAATCTTGAGAGCGGATCAATCGAATCCAATGAATACTGGTAGGTATCAGCAATTTCTCCGACAACTTCGTCAAACAATTTCATTGAGTAACCAGAACGTTTTACGGTATTAACCAGATTCTCGGTATAGTTCAATACCGGGGCCACCAGCAAAATAGGTTTATCCTGCAGTAGAGGGTGGCGACTCTCTAGTACCATCGCGCCTCCCATGCTGTGCGCAACCACACCAGCAATGCTGGACTGCTGATCAAGTATCCCATCAAACGCTTTTACAAAACCCGGTAAATGACCATGCTGTCCCTCACTCTCACCGTGTGCCGGATTATCAAACGCCAGTGCGGTATAGCCACATGCGGCAATATGTTCCATCAATGAGTAGAACTGGCTTGATGAACCGGACCAACCATGACCAAGGATCCAGGTAGGCCCGGTACCTAGTTGATAAGTCATCATTTTCCCTTCAGCCGTCTCAATATGACGTCGAATCAGCCCTTCCGGCTCAATAACGGCACGCTGCTCCCGCTCCGGCGTCAATAGCAGATCTCGAGCTACTTTCCGGGCGTGGTTGGGGGCGACTGTATGGTGTAAACGTGTTGTCAGGTTAATCATCCCCCGACGTATGTTAAAGCGCTTACCCTGCTTAAAATAAATTTTACTACTCATAACCACCTCAAAAAGTACGGTCGTGCTTTTTTATTGTAAATAATAATACCAATCTGGATAAGTAGATGGTCTACTTTTCATGAGGAAAAATTTCCAAATACAAGGCGGAAATTGCAGTAACTAGAGGCTCTAATTACAAAATTACCAACACTGTAGTTGGTAATTTTAACCATGAAAAATAATCAGATATTTATTTAGATTGGTATAACTGATCGTGTGAAACTAACTAGTCGTTAAACTACAGAGGGCAAGGCCTTACACCCGCCACTCATGCAGTAACTCATCAATGCCAAGCCAAAAGCGCTGGTGCTCTGCCGTTTCCAACGACAATGAACGAAACAGATGACTGCTCAGATAAACGCCATATAATCGATATACGAACTGCCAGTTATCAAGATCCCGTTTTAACTCACCATTTTGCTTCGCTTTTTCAACCTGACGGCATAAATAATCCAACCAGCGACGTGTCATCTTCACCAATGCCTGCTGCACTGGATCATTGCTCTCACATCCATCCTTCCAAGCATCCAGAAACATACAACTCCCCTGAAAAGACTGATTCCAATCCAGCCAATTCTGTAACAAAAGTCGTAATTTCTTCTCGATGTTCTCCGGTTCAGAAAGACGTGCTGGTTGGATCACCCGATGTGCAAAATACTCACCCGTATATTCCAATACCGCAATCTGCAGGTTTTCCTTTGAATTAAAATGAGCAAACAGGCCACTTTTCGACATCCCCGACGCCTTGGCCAACTGGCCGATTGTCAAACTGTCTAAGCCATCTTTACTGGCTAAATCAAAAGCAGTTTTTAAAATATGTTCGCGGGTGATGCGTCCCTTACTCATTCTTCATCTCAATTGATAATACCTACGCATTTTTAGCACGATCGTACTTTTAAAGGCAATCTTTTTATTTATCAACTACAACGTACGGCCAATACGGTCAAAATCGCTCCCCTATGTTTACTGCCTAGCCTTAGCGTTCAGCAAAGCGGAATAGGCTGTCGATTGTAATTGGACAATCACCAATCTGATGAACCATATCTTCTGCTTGTTTCAACGAATCAAAGCTGCATGGAATGCCGTAAGTATCAGTTACCGGGTAATCATTCCCATCTGCATCTCGAAAGTTAATACTCCATCCTGCACTCAAAAAATCATGCACAACCCGAGCTTCTACCAACGTATGCTCTGCCATCATCTGGCGACATTCAGAAAGTACCATGACCATTCCCTCATGTTTGATGACTCTCTGTAAATATAGTCGATAAATCCCTCCATATACATTAATACCAAACTGAACATTACCAATCTGGATAAGTAGATAATCTACTTTTTCATGAGAAAAAATAGCCAAATACAAGGCTGAAATTGCTGTAACCAGTAGTTCTAATTACAAAATGGCCAACACTGTAGTTGGTAATTTCAGCCATAAAAAATGATCCGATATTGATTTAGATTGGTATAAGGTCCCCATATACAACAAAGCCGTATCAATTAGATACGGCTTGTCAATTTTCATTATGAGCAGGCTGTTGCTACACAATAAAAGATACTTATGCTGATAGGTATTACAGGTATAGTTTCGCTACATTAGCAGGCTCTAGTTCAGCCCCTTCAAGCTCTGCATTCCAGTTAAGGCCAACCAGAACACCATCTTCTGCCAGCGTGATCATCCAGTCTTCAACAAATACGTCCAGCGGGATCATTACTGCTGTAAACTCTTCCCACTCATCAGCACATTGAAGTTTTGCATCCTGCTCGTTCGACCAAAAAGGCATTACTTCAGAGTCTTCAAACTCACTAGATGCAACAGATAGCCAGTCTCCCTCTTCGTTACATAGCCCCCATACAACTTGGGTTTCTTTTGTTTCGGTAACAAACAGGTCACAGTTCGCTTGAATATCTGCAGTTAGCTTAGTCATTCTATTCTCTCTTATCATTTGCCTAACGGCTTTCAGTCGCAACAAGTGCATAACCTATCAAAAGGTTAACCACCTGATGTTAATTAATAATACCAAACTTCTGGCTTCAATCGTGATTTAAATCTTATCCAGACCGCACATACAGGGCGCTAAAGCCAAAACACTTAATAATTGATTAATTATGACACTTCACTATCGTTATACTAAGCGCAATCAGAGGTAAAGAGGACACCGACATGGCAATTGTTGATTGGCTGAATTACCTGAGTAACCCTAAGCAATTACTTCCACGCGCTCATATCATCGAAGCACATCAATTTTTGGGCAACATGACCAAAGGTCGTATAGCGGTTGACTGTGGCTGTGGTGCAGGCCGAGATACTCTTTACCTTCTTGAAAAAGAGTATCAAGTCTATGCGTTTGATATTGATATTAAGAGCCTTGAAATGCTAGCTGGACACCCTCTTGCCGCTTCCAACCCCAATCTGGATGTACAGGTTAGCAGTTTTGCTGACTATTGCTTTCCTCGTGCCAACCTCATCAACGCCAGTGCCTGTTTGTTCTTCTGTGAGCATGATGAATTTCGTCAACTCTGGGCAGGAATAGAACAAAGCTTGTTCAGCGGAGGGATCTTCTGCGGTCATTTCATCGGCCGAATCGACATAGCCGATAATGAACCCCTCCCGGTGTTAACACACTCGAAAAGTGAACTCGAACAACTTTTTTCATCGTACTACATTGTGTCATGGAAAGAGAAACAGGAACTTTCGGCACAGATAACAGGCCAAAAAAAGGCATGGATGGTACACACTATTATTGCGATGAAAAAATAAAAAACTGTTGCGTATCACTCCAACCACTCAAAATCCTTTATTATATTTAGCCTACCTATTTGTCATATAAATATCTTTATCCAGCCGCTTTAAAGTGACAAAATACCTTTATATCCAGCAACACCTCAAGCTTGGGTATATACACTTTTCTTCCACCGTTATAGCTTGGATCACCCGTATGCAATCTCATCGTGCCGGAAATGCTTTGGCTGCTTTTTCATTCGTACTCTGGGGCATTTTGCCACTGTATTACCAATTTCTGCCTCAGGCCGATATCAATGAGCTTTTGGCGTCACGGATTATTTTCTCGGTTCCATTTATGCTCATTGCAATATGGGCTTTGCGTCGGCCTTTCCCTTCAATAAGGGCTATATGGGCAGATAAACGCTCACTGATGTTCACGGCTCTCGCGGGATTGATCATGTGCGTCTCGTGGTATGCATTTACTTGGGCGATCACCCATGATCAAGTGTTAGCGGCAAGCCTTGGTTTTTTCATCAATCCTTTATTTGCTATCGCGCTGGGTGTTATTTTCCTCAAAGAGCGGCTGTCACGAGCTCAATCTATTGCGGTAGTACTTGCCATTGCCGGTATCGGCTACCAAGTATGGCACTATGGTGAGCTACCATGGATCTCGCTGATTATGGGTAGTTTTTTCGCCATTTATGGCCTATGCAAAAAATTTATTCGTTATGACGCCCTGACTTCTGTTACGCTTGAGGCTGCTATTCTGGCCCCTGTAGCGATAGCCTTCATCGCCGTTCAAGGGTTATCAGGAAACAGCGTAGCTCTATCATCAGATCTCACTACCCTGCTGCTATATATCGGTTCAGCCCCTGTTACACTGGCTCCGTTAATATTCTTTGCCCTAGCTATCAGTCGTACAAGCCTGACAATGGTCGGGTTAATGCAGTATATTGAACCCACGCTGCAATTCTTGCTGGCTGTATTTTTATTTGGAGAGATCTTTGATGAGGTCAAAGCCGTAAGTTTTAGCCTCATATGGCTAGGCCTGCTACTTTGTACCCTTGAGGCACTACTCGGAGTGTACCGGAAAAAGTTATATCCAGCCGAAAATACCGGTTTTTAACAAAATACGATGACTCAGTAAAACACCGTGCCTTATACGGTGTTTTTGATTCCCATTCACATCATCTGTAAGAGCTTTATGACTTCGGAAATCAAACAACTTCAACATCAACTAGCACAGTTTGCCGCAGAGCGTAATTGGGAGCAGTTTCATTCACCTAAGAACCTCGCCATGGCATTGAGTGGCGAAGTCGGTGAATTAATTGAAATCTTCCAGTGGCTAACCCCCGAGCAAAGTGAACAATTACCTGCTAGCAAACAGGCACACCTTGAGGAGGAAGTCGCGGATGTATTAATGTATTTGCTCAGGCTAGCCGATAAATGTGATATCGATGTCATGCAGGCATGCCAGCAAAAGCTAGCAAAGAACAGGCAAAAGTATCCTGCTGATAAATGTTACGGCAGCGCAAAAAAATACAATGAACTGTAGGGGGTTATTAATAACCCTTACAGATAGGGAGCTCCCTTCCTATGCCTAGGGTGTGTCCCTTGCGCCTTTTACTACTTGTTTCACAGTTGGCAAAAATATACTTGCCATTGATGCAATTTAATCATACTCATTAAATAAGAAATCAAGCGCATATAATGTTGAAGTGGCCACTAAAGTTAGAGGTATTGAGAATGGATGTTCATGAGGTCTTTAACGATAGTTATGCCAGGTGCAATCAAAACCCGCGCTTCTTTGACATTTTCTATGATTTTTTTTGCAATAAAGATGATAAGTTTCGACAAATGTTTGCAGGCACTGATATGTCAAAGCAAATCACGATGCTGAAAGCATCTATCGTAATGATTTTGCTAGCATCGACCTCAGAAGCAGCCAGAGATTCGATCAGGTATTTTGGTAAACGCCATGGGCCTAATGGCGTTGGGGTTACCCCGTTAGATTATGATATCTGGCTTGAATGTCTGCTAACTACCGTTAGTCTTTGTGATCCAAACTATAACCATGACGTTGAACAGGCATGGCGGGAGTGCTTCAAACAGGGAATCGCGATCATGAAAGAAGAATGTCAGGATACTAGCGAATAAGCTCACACCTACAGCCATTATCTGGCATAACGCTCAATTGCACATAATACTATTGTACTTAGCAAAATAGACTCTCGCTTACTGAGTTTTCACTATTCAGTTGTTATTGGCAATCACGGGTTATCAAGCAGGTAGTTATGACAAGGATTAAAGATGATTACCGGATCTGGCTGCTCCTTACTATTACCGTCATTATGGCTGCCCTAGCCCTTTACTTTGCGCCCATCAAGCAAAGCAGCAATTTCTATGATTATGCGGATCAACGCACTTTGCTGGGTATTCCACACTTTTGGAATGTGGCTTCTAATATCCCTTTTTTAGTGGTCGGTCTCCTGGGTATATGGCGGCTAAAGGCCCGTACTACTTTTATCATTGACCCAACTTGCTACAGACTATACCTATTTTTTTTTGGCGGCCTGATAGCTACCTTTCTCGGCTCCAGCAACTACCACCTTGAGCCAAATGCTTTTACCTTAATGCTCGATCGCATTCCACTCAGTGTAACTTTCGTTGCTCTATACTGCATCGTTCTCAGCGAATATATATCACCAACTGTCGGGCAACGTCTATTCGTCCCTGTAACGCTCTATGGCGCTCTCTCGGTCGTTTATTGGTATATTAGTGATACTATTACAAGCCGTGGTGATATGTCCGCCTACGTACTGGTTCAGGTCGTCCCTATCATTCATTTACCAATCATCATTGGCCTGTTTCGGGCACGATATAGCCACGGGAGGTATTACCTGTACGCACTGCTTGCATACATTATTGCCAAATGGGCAGAATCAAACGACGATACGCTTTATACAGCATTAGGAGGGGTAAGCGGCCACAGTATCAAGCATCTGCTTGCTGGGTTTGGGGGCTACTTAATTTATCTTGGTTTCAAAAAGCGCTCAAAGATAACAGGGCCTGAGTGCTGACTTCCTATCCGGCACCCAGTTATATGATTGCAGCAATCACCTGCAATATTATTTTTCGCCAATACCGCGGTGTTCTTTCTTGGCCAAGGTAATTTTACCAAAGCCCAACTTTCGGAAATGGCTATCACGAAAATCTTTAGCAGCCTTGGCTGTCGTAGCAACTGCTGCGACTTGCTGTTCCATTTTCAGAAACTCAGTCAGATCAATGCCTTCTGCCGCCGCAACTGCTTCGTGGATAGTATGGTATTGACCGTAAGAGAACGCCAGTTGTTTCTCTTGTTTCTTAAAGGTATAGATAATGGTGCGTGACATAACGCCTCCAACAGCAAAAAAGAGGTTGGGAATTTACCTTAACTGACTAATGGATGGAAGAGCATCAAAGCAATTCGAGTAAAAAACAAAACAATTTTCCTCCCTTGCTACCCTCTTCAATAACCCTCAGTAAAACGAAGCTAGTCATTGATACTGAGCCAAGTCAGACTCGCCTGAGTACACACCCTTTTCCCAAAGTTATACACAGAAACAGTGGATAACTTTCTAATTTACCACGTATAGTTCACAATAGCTTAACAATCAAGCTCGCTAGAATTGAAATAATGGATAACTTGATTGGCACTTCCCCGCCACAGCAGTGATGGATCGTGCTGCTCTTTTACAAACTTCCCATCTACGAGCACATCGATCATTGCTACAACTTCGCGCTGAGCATCACTGAGTTCATCCCGTTTATACCCTGACCATAGCCATATATCTTTACCGACGCACTCACGTCTTACCCTGCGGAGTAACTTAAGCACAGCTTCAAGGTTTGCAGGATGCAATGGATCACCTCCCGACAAAGATAAACCACGTCGCTTAATCCGCTCGTCGTTCAGATCTTGAATAACCTGATCTTCCATCTCCTGTGAGAACAAATGTCCGCTATCTAGTCGCCAGGTATTTTGGTTATAGCAACCGCGGCACTGGTGCTCGCACCCAGACACAAACAATGTACATCGCGTACCGGGGCCATTTACGACATCAACAGGGTAATAGTTATGGTAATTCATAGTAATCTTTCACCAAAAGCAAGAAGTGCCATTAAGGCACTTCTAAATATATTGGCCGCAGAGCGACTTTACGAGAGAGGTGGCAATACGCTTACATGTGTTTCACACGGCGTTTAACTTCTTCCTGCTTACCTGAGTTAAATGGTCGAGCATCTGGAGAACCAAGATAGCCACAGACACGACGCGTCACAGAGACTTTCTTAGGATCATGGTTACCACACTTCGGACATGTAAAGCCTTTGCTCGTACAGTCAAATTCACCTGAGAAACCACAATCATAACACTCATCGATTGGAGTATTCGTGCCGTAGTAAGGTACGCGTGAATATGAGTAATCCCATACGTTCTCTAGCGCTTCAATGTTATGCTGAATGTTAGGGTACTCGCCGTAACAAATGAAACCACCGCTCGCGAGTGCCGGATATGGCATTTCAAAGTCAATCTTGTCGTAAGGGTTTACCGTTTTTTCGACATCGAGATGGAAGCTATTAGTGTAATAACCTTTGTCAGTAACTTTGTCGATCACACCATACGCTTTTGCATCTAATGAACAGAAACGAGTACATAAGTTTTCTGAAGGAGTACTATATAAACTGTAGCCCCAGCCAGTCTCTTGCTTCCACGAATCAACGGCATCTTTTAGGCGCTTAACAATTGCGATACCTTTTTCACGAAGCTCTTCGCTATCGTAAATGTGCTCACCTTTGTCTGCATACAGCGCATTGATGGTTTCATGGATCCCAATGTAACCCATAGAAATAGACGCACGGCCATTTTTGAAGATGTCTAGTACTTCATCATCTGGATTAAGACGAATACCAAGTGCACCTTCTGTATAAAGGATTGGGGCTACACGAGCTTTTACACCACGGAGGCGATCAATACGTGTATCTAGTGCTTTACGAACTAGCTGCACTCGCTTATCAAGGATTTCAAAGAACTTAGCTTCATCACCATCAGCTTCGATAGCAATACGCGGTAAGTTTAAACTAACAACACCAAGGTTATTACGACCTTCATGGATCTCTTGGCCATTCTCATCAATGTATTGGCCAAGGAAACTACGACATCCCATTGGTGCTTTAAATGAACCCGTTACTTCAACAACCTTGTCATAGTTAAGAATATCTGGGTACATACGCTTAGATGCGCATTCAAGAGCAAGCCGCTTGATATCGTAGTTAGGATCGCTTGGCTTGTGGTTAATACCATCCTTAATTGCAAACAGCAATTTAGGGAATACCGCTGTCTTTTTATTCTTTCCTAGGCCAGCGATACGGTTTTCAAAAATAGCTTTTTGAATCAGCTTAGATTCCCACGACGTGCCTAGACCAATACCGATTGATAAAAATGGGGTCTGTCCATTGCTTGAGAAAAGTGTATTAATCTCGTATTCAAGCGATTGGAAAGCATCAAAAACTTCTTTCTCGGTCAGTTTCTTGGCGTAATCTTCAGCATTAGGAACCTCCCAAAGCTGGCCTGTTTTCAAGTGCTTCTTATAGCTAGCTGTCACATACGGAGCAAGCACCTCGTCTAAACGATTTAGCGTTGTACCGCCGTAGGTGTGGCTCGCAACCTGAGCAACAATCTGTGCCGTTACGGCTGTCGCGGTTTGAATGGATTTTGGCGTGTCAATTTCCGCATTACCCATTCGGAAACCTTTGGTTAGCATATTTTCCAAGTCAACGATCATGCAGTTAAACATTGGAAAGAATGGAGAATAGTCCAAGTCATGGTAGTGGATTTGACCAGTCTCGTGGGCATGAACAATATCGCGAGGCAACATATGGTTCTTCGCGTAATGTTTCGAAACAATACCTGCCAACAGATCACGCTGAGTAGGGATCACTTTCGAGTCTTTGTTCGCATTTTCATTAAGAAGATCGGCATTGCTCTGTTCAACCAAACCTGAAATTTCCGCACTCAATGCGCTTTTCTTTTCACGCTCGATATCACGGTCATGACGATATTCGATATAAGCACGAGCGACATTCTTATGCGGACCTACCATCAGGTGATTTTCAACCGCGTCCTGAATAGCGTGAATGTCTACTTCCTCTGCAGACATAAACTGAGAAAGCACACCGTCAGCTACTGATGCTGCGTATGCTTCATCCATAGCTTCTACTGACTCTGCAGCGCTAAGTACCGCTTCTTTAATACGCTTGGTATTAAACGGTAATCGGCATCCATCACGCTTAATCACAACAGGTTTCACACGGGGCTCCTACGAAAATGACACTGTCACATAAACACAAAATATAGTGCTTAGTGATCTAGGGAATACAAGATGTGGTGTATTAGGCGAGAATTCCGCAAAACAAACATTGATCTAAATCATTTTTTAGCAAGGACAGTACAGGGAACAACCGATGATTTTGAACCTGAGCTAAAATTTGAATGTACGCTTTTTTTTGTGTCTTTTTGTCAACAATTTTAATTGCTTCTAAGTCCAGTTTTTCACAAAAAACTCCTTGCAAATTAAGCAAGGCAATGTAACACCTCGCAATATCTACAAGCAGATCACAACCTGTGAAAATCATCATCACGCGCTAGCCTGGGTTGTGCATATGGGATAACGATTATCAATTAGGCCAAGTTGACGAATGGGTAACTCTCATGTAGTTGCTAGGGGTTGTCCCTTAACTCTTTGCACCATCGTTATTGGCGAAAAATAATTGAGGGACACCCCCTTGCATGTAACTGACAACTTCAGTGATCCCGTAAACTTCAAGCTCGATTCCAATATCTACCGAAATTACAGCCTCCCCCCTATTCAACTCACTAGGTTTCACGATCTAATAGAGTCGTACCAGTCACTACAAAAATAATCCTAATGCATCGATTGTTGCTATTATTCGCCCTAATTTTGGCTTTTCCTGCACACAACAACGCCAAAACTATGGCAAATCATCAGACCACCAAGCGCTTACCCCAAGATAGCCCCTCACCGTTAATTATTGTTAGCTGGAACATGCAGTGGCTCGCCTGGCCTGATAAAAGTATCACGATCCCAAGAACCCCAGGAGACTACAGGCGCCTGGCTAACATCATCTCTGAGCTCTCTCCTGATGTCCTCGCATTTCAAGAGGTTGATAGTATTGAAGCAATCCAGGCTATACTCCCTCGTACCGGTTATAAAGTCTTCCTCTCTGACCGCCATAAAAACCGTAATGAGCAGTTTCCGCAACAGAACCAATTTACGGGTTTTGCTGTTAAGGGATCTCTTCGCGTTACCGATGCTCCCGATCTCGAAACACTCAATGTGTCTCATGGTAAAAGGACGAGAAAACTCAGATATGGGAGCTATCTTATTATCCACACGGCTCCCGATACAAAGTTACACTTACTCAATGTTCACCTAAAATCAGGTTGTTTCAGCAGAAAATACAAGCAAGGCAGCCAGTCTTGTCGGACACTTAGGCAGCAAGGTGCGATTCTGGCAAGCTGGATTCAGCAGCGTCAAAGCAACTATGAAGACTTCCTTATAGTGGGCGATTTCAACCACCAACTAAACAGTAAGCAGCAGTGGCTACTCTCGTCCCTCAATGATGCACTGCCACAAACCGTATCAAACCTTACCAATGGATTAACTGCCTTGTGCAAAGTGCGCCATACCAATCGTGATGGAACCAAAGAAATACGTTATTACAAATCGCTAATTGATCATGCGCTGAGTTCTGTTCAGATAAGCCTGAAGACTCGTCAATACGGTCAGGTCTATCAATACCAGTTCAGCAACCATCTCATTGAACGCTACCAGTTGTCTGATCACTGTCCATTAGTACTTCATATCCCGACCATGAAGCGGTGATTTTTTAACCAATCCATTTCGATTCATGAGATCTTGCTCAATCTTTAATATGATTGTCATTTTATATTGGCACTGTAAGCCATATAGATATGTACTCAAGGACGTTGAAGTCACTTGGGTAAAGTAGAGACAATACTCAGCATACAGATCAAATAGGATGAATATGGACGCTTTAAACCAGTATACGTTTGTCGCGCCAACTGAAGATGAGCTCATGGTTGAGCAACCTGATACGCTTTATCTTTCTGTTGACTGTGATGATGAACTTGCAAACGACGTTATCGTTGTAAGCTAGCTTCTAATCAAAGAATTTATTGTATTAAACAAGCATAAAAAAGCCCGGATAACCGGGCTTTTTTATGCTTACTCTCGTATGTAGCCATTATTATAATGCCTGACATCAGGCACAATATTATGCTTGTTCAACAGCCGATACATCGTAGCACGCGAAACACCAAGATCCTTCGCCGCCGATGCCACCTGCCCTCGGTGCGTTTCAAGCACGGCAACCAATACATCTTTCTCTGCTTCATCTTTAATATTTCTTAGACTCTGCTTGAGATTGGCTTTGCTCGGCAGATCAAAGTGTTCGGCACGAACCTCGTTACCTTCCGCTAATAGTGCGGCTCGCTTAACTTGATTAATCAGTTCCCTAACATTTCCAGGCCAGCTATAACGTAACAGCAATTGCTTTGAATCTTCCGAAAATGTCGCCGCCATCGTACTGTATTCTCTGGCAAATTTGGTTAAGAACGTCTCCGCTAGCAAAAATATGTCTGAACCACGTTCACGTAGGGTTGGAACTTTAATGTGGAAAACATTTAAGCGGTAGAATAGTTCTTTACTAAATTCACCATTCGCCACAGCCGACTCAAGATCTGCGCTTGAAGAGGCGATTATACGAACATCAGACGAGGAATCATCATCAAGCGTATCCCCGGCTGGAACTTGTAAAAATGTGAGGAGCTCATCCTGAAGTTCTTTAGAGAGTTCTTCAATATTATCCAATAAAACAGTGCCATTGAACGAAGAACCATCTTCTTGCGTATAAGAGCCATCCAAGAATGATATTTTCTCGTCATCCCGAGTTAATGAACCACAGTTAACAGTGATAAAAGGGGCATTCTTGCGCTTTGATAGATTATGAATTGACTTAGCAATCAATTCTTTACCAGTACCATTTTCACCTGTTAAAAAGACATTTACCTCTGTTAAGGCAACTCTACGGACCATATCACGAAGTTGTTTGATCGACTTTGACTCGCCAAATAGCCCCATATCATGCTGAGAAGTAATCTCAACCCATGAACTTGCCTCAATTTCAAGCATCCCCAGTTGATGACCTACAGTATCAAGTAGTTGACTTCCGGGGATCGGAACTGAAAAAAAGTCCACACAAAAATTATTAATAAATTGACAGATAGCATCTGTTTTTAACTGCTCTTTTTTTATTATCGCAATCCACTTAACTTGTTTAGTTTTGTTTGCCCTTAAAGAAATGCTATTTAAGCTAAAATCATTATTGCTTAAATCAACAATGCAAATACATGGGCTGTACTCTTCCAGTATTGAGTCAGCCGTACGCAGGTCATAGCAGCAGTGGGTTTTCCAACCAGATTGTTCAAGAAGCGCAATCCAAGGTTCGTAGTTACATCCAATTGCAACCAATCGACCATTAATTGATTTATTTTGACATTGAGCCACCATTGAAGTCACCTTCTATCAATGTGCATATTATTGTTGATGTCTTAAAAAATATAGGCAATAAACCGCACCTTTGCAGGGTATCAGATGTAAGAATAGTCTTGTAACATCAGTAACTATAAAAAAAACAATAAATAGTCAATATAAATCAAATGCTTGTAAGAGTAACATTTTACAATAATTATTTGAACTTCTTGAATTAGATTAAATTACTAACAACAAAAAAGGTACAGCATGAATGCTGTACCTTATTTAAAGACAAAAAAACACTAAAAAAACAAAAAATTAATATGCCACTCGTTTAGTAGCCAGTATATAGAATGGAATTTTCTAGCCGGTTTCGGTATATTGACTGCTTCGTAAAAGCACTTACATCAGCTTCAATATTCATCGTTGTCTGGTTATAAATCCGGGTTCCATCCTCGGTATTTTGAATGATGAAACCTGAACTTTCCGAGCTAGGTGATGCGTTATTAATATTATTATCACCAATGGATATATATTGTAATGGATTATAACCATCGATTACTTCGGTTCCTGAGTGGCTTACAAGCAAACCATTATTGATGGTGAAATCTGCAATATGAGTGGATAAGACAGTCTCGCCGTTAATGGTTGTAGTCATGGTAAGGCCAATATTTATAACACTGTCATTGATCGTAACAAAACCCCCTCGCATTAAAGACATCTCATTATCTGACAATGGAGCTAACTCCATCTCATCAATAGTAGGAAACGAGATGGAAGCATTTGCTGCAATAGCAGCACCTCCTATCGTCGTTGCGACGAATATACGAGTAAATTTTTTCATACTAGCCTCTAATAATCATTCGCACCAGGCAGTGTAATACTAAACGTTGCAAGTGAATCTCTAGCTATTGCTTCTGATGACGGTGATGACGTATAAATATTATAGTTTTCAGCCGTGATAAAATTCTCACGGCCTTCTTTTGCTCTACTCTTTACAAGCAAAACTGCATTTTTATAATATGGCTTGAATTCTTCTATTGGCATGACGAGGGTTCCCCTGGATGGATCCCCAAGGATAACCTCCTTACTATTAATACCCTTTATCACAACAAAGTGCATATAACCATCAAAGTTAACAATCGTAATACCAGGAATTCTGATCTTCCTAAACTTTTCAATTGGGATCTTATATCCGTCAGCTTGTAACCCTATCGAGTTTAGATATTTTTTCATATCTAGCATAGAAAAACCCTGTTTTTCTATTTTGTTCTTATCACCATTTTTAAACATATATTCAAAAATAGTATTTTCAGATGCGTCAATACCATAATGAAAAGAAAGCAAAGAAGCGACAGCCGCCGACCCACAGCTAAAATCATATTGTTGACGATAAACATCACCAAAAAGCTGTTCTTGATAAGTTTTTACATTAACGTTGTAGCTACCCCGACTAGGAAAGTAGTCTAAAGCACTAACACTTTCGCTAACCAACAGGCCAACAATAAACAATGTCGATTTTTTCATAATCTATACCGTTTGTTACAGGCCTATTCATTTATCAACCCTTCCATCGAAATCATAAACCCACTGATTATCAAATAAGAAAGGTTCATATTCTAGGCAAATTATAAGGGCCATTTTCAGGCCCTTTGTCAATTAAAGCCTATGGGTAACTACCCATAGAACCTGAGCCTACGCCACTATTATCGGCAACCAACGCTGCATTTGTACTTGATGCCTGCTGAACCATTGAGTTATTACCCACGTTCTGCGCTGATACATTAATACCAGCAGCACCAGAGAATGAATCCAACATTTCATTACTATGGTGAACTTCTACTACTGAAGAACCACCACGCCCCTTACAGCAAGCCCCACCATAAGTTACGGTGTTATCCATCACATAACCGTGAAGCTTAGATTCTGCAAGATAATTGTTGATTTCTTTATCTAGTTCAAAATCAACAGACCAGTCGTGAACTGAATTGTCCTCAACATATTTTTTGTAGGTATTACCAACATTATCTAGTTTAAGAATATCATTGTCGCTATTACCAACGTTGCTAATATAGACAGTTTTATTTTTATTGAATTCAGCATCCGCTGTATAATAAAGATTACCACTGCCATCAATAGTAACATCATCAATGTCTGAGCCGTAACCATAATCGTAATCGTAACCATAGCCTTCTGCTAGAGCAAAAGGTGATGCCACAAGTGCTGCAATAAGCATAAGATTTGTTTTACGCATGATATTACTCCAAATATTGTAAATTCTTATTATCTACATCCCTATAGCTCTGGCATTAAAATTATTGCCTTAAATCTTAGTCTAGTGACTCAAGGCAATAATTCACCCATTTAACTAAAGAAGTATTGTCACTTGTCCTGCGAAACCAAAATGTACTTCTGCTATTATATTTTGATTGATTGCTAGCATATTTAACCATGCTAACTTAGATAGACTAACAATTTACTTCAATGTCAGGTTTACCACGGTCGCATTCTGAATTAACACATTGTTACCAGTGTTTTGGACTACATGTATTACCCCTGTGGCATCACCGAATGATCCTGCATCAATCGTATTACTACCCGTGGTATTATTATAAGCCCCATTACCTGCAACATCGCCATACATATCTGAAGTGGCCTGAATATTATCAATGCTCAGCTCATAGTTACCGCCACGAGACTGTATCATCATATCATCACTCAAGGTTTCAGAATTTGCTAGAATATCCAACTCATCTGCAACAACCCCACAAGATAGAAGAGACGCTGCTATCAGTGTTAAATATTTCATGACATCCTCCTGAGGGCTGTAATACAGCCCTCAGTTATGTGTTAGTTAGATAACATAGCGTTGGTACTTGCACTCTGCTGTACCAAAGAATTGTTCCCTGCATTTTGAGCCGCAATATTCACACCTGCAGCATTCATATATGCCCCATTCATAGTGTTGGTATGTGTTACTGTTACAGATGATGGATCTGATGGGTAACCATACCCATGGCCATATCCACCACTACAACAGCCTCCACCGTAAGTCACATCATTATATGTAACTGCACCGTCAAGGTATGAGGAGGCAACATAGTAATTCGCTTCAAAGTCAATATCCCAGTCTTGGCTATAATCATGGGTACTATTGTCTATATACTTATGCTTTTCAACATTACCTACATCATATAAAGATAGATAATCATCATCATAATTAAAGCTATCTTTTACCGATACATCTTTGTCATAATTTACTGTCAAAGTTTTATCAATATCTTTATTAAATGAATCGGTTACAGTAATATCTTTTCCGTCATCATAACTTGGATAGTAATACCCTTCTGCAAATGCAAGAGGAGAGCTAACAACTGCTACTAATAGTGCGATATGTGTTTTACGCATGATCCTACTCCAAACATGTTGAGTTGTTCTTTTTTATAATCACTCGCATCTATTCGCGAGATAACTTAATAATAGTTTTAGCAAGACATGTCCTTGTATTAATTTTAATAAAAAACAACCTTATTTAAATATAAACCCAGCACCTTAAGTCCTTATTATTATATTGCCTTATCATTAATAAAATTCTCAACCATTAAAATGTGAAAATATTATTTGAGATAATATTTCCCCGTCTTATTCTCAATAAAATATTATTATCATCTCAGACATAAGACATTTTTTTAATCAGGACTGGTAACAAAAATCTTACAACTGAACTAATATTTTTCTACAAGTTCACATAACTATACAAGTGCAACTTCAATATTTGGGGCATACATGCGTAAAGTAAGTGAGGAAATCGTGAGTATTTTCAGAAATATAGGCTATCTTTTACCTCTTGCTTTGTTCACTGGAACCTGTGTAGCAGAAGAGTCCAAATCATCACAAGAAAAAGCACAAAAACCTAAACGCGTGCAAACTGTTGCTGATATTCTTGAACAACCTGGAGTGCTCACACCTAAAGGCTCCTTTGTTCTCGACACATCTTTTTCTTACACCCAAAACTCATCTAATTCTGTATCGGTGGTCGGTTATACAGTACTACCTTCTTTGATCGTTGGCTTAATCCGCGCCAGTGATATCGATCGAACAACATTAACCTTTGGTCTCACTGGTCGTTACGGGATCACTAACAGGCTAGAGGTAGAAGCACGTATCCCCTGGGTTTATCGTTCAGATTCCATTTCTGAGCGCGAACTAAATAGCGGTTCTAATCAAGCCACCTTACGAAACGTCGATGGCAATGACATTGGTGATATCGAGGCAGCTTTTAAATATCAGATAAACATGCAAGATCCCCCCTATTGGATTGGTAGCCTCCGATTTAAGAGCACCACCGGGAAATCGCCCTATGATGTTGAAATCAATGAGCTCAATGATTTCGAAGAACTGCCAACCGGGTCCGGCTTTCCCAGTATTGAGCCCGGTGTCACCATGATCATGCCCATTGATCCCGCCGTAATATTTATGAACCTGAGTTATATCTGGAACATAAAGGATGATGTAAAAGTTGATGTCACCATACCGGGTGATGATGAGACCGAGGACAGGGATATTCAGGTCAATACCATCGACCTTGGCGATACCATTTCATTCGGTGCAGGTATGGGCTTTGCGGTTAACCCAAAGTTTTCATTCAGCCTTGGGCTTAGCCATAAAACCATTTTAAAATCCAAAATTAACGGTTCAGCATCTGATGACGCGAAAGTCTTGCAGCTTGACTCGCTATCATTTGGCGCTAACTATGCTATTGACAGAAATACCACTATTAATGTGGGAGCCTCGGCTGGCTTAACTGCAGATGCGCCAGACTTCCAGCTAACCGTGCGTATACCGTACACCTTAAAACCTTAAAACCATCATCTGGTTGACTGGATCCCGAACGATTCTCGTATGGGGTTCAGTTTCAATGACTAAAGTCTAATTTTCCTCTATGCTATAACCCTTAAAATAAGTAGTAACAGGAATGAATACATGTCCAACCCATTAGATTCGAGCCAGATCGAGACAATCCAAAGCTATGATACCGAAAAGCGATATAAGTACTTGGTAAAGGAAGTTGTCTCTAACCGTGAAATCTGGATTCTTACGGATGAACATGGCTGCGTCATGCTAAACACCGACGACGAAGACTGTGTTCCTGTGTGGCCTAATAAAGAATTTGCCGAGTCTTGGGCAACTGGTGATTGGGAGTCCTGTAAGGCAGAAGCCATTTCTCTAAACAAGTGGCATAGTCGTTGGACTCACGGCCTTGAAGATGATGAGCTAGCAGTCGTTATCTTCCCAAATCAGGACGAAGATGGATTGGTTGTCTTCCCTGATGAGCTAGATTTTGAGCTTAAGCAGCAAGCTCGTAAGCAGAATCAACGATAAAAGCGCACCGTTACCCTGTGCACAAAAGGAATTCAAAGAAAGGGCTACTAAGCCCTTTCTTTTATCACAAACATTAAACCACGGTATAGTCAATTGCAGTGTATACCCAAGTGACTTCTCATTTGCCTTTATATAAAGATGGAGACAACACGCCATGGAAGCGCTACTGAAGAGCCTCAAACTACAGCCCGAACTAGTTGGTTTTGAAACTGTTATAGAAACAATCAACCGACACTATTGCTATACTCCAACGGCATTTTGCAATGGATTAGGAAATGAAACCCTTGCTAACGCTGCTGGTAGCAACGAAGGATCTTGCCGGATCTTTGCCTTCGCCCAACTCCAGCAACTCTCAGAAGCAGAAACATTGGCTTGTTTCGGTCGTTACTATCGCGAAGACGTTTTACAAAATCCTGATGGAGACGATCATCAAAATATCCGTAACTTCATGAAGTACGGCTGGCAAGGTATTCAATTCACCGGCAAGGCATTATTAGAAAAGTGACGCTAAGCGGGGCATGAGGGGCAAAGCCCCTCGGCAGGTTTGGCATACTATCTTATAGCGATTTCTGACAATGCGTGCATTTTTCTGGCGGCTTCATAAAAAAAGGCGCTCGGGTTGCATTCCCGCATGCTCCACAAAATTTCGTGGCGCGGATCGTTAGCCAAGTTAAAGGAACCATAAAGCCCAGCAAACCCAACATCATCAGCAGCGGTGGTTGCATATAAATAATCATAGCGCCAATAACCACGTTGCTAAATATCGTGTAATACGGCCACAATTTACGTTTGCGTTCTACATCAGATCCTCGCTGGAATAGCATAATGCTACCCGCAGACAATGCCAGCCATACAATCGCAAATGTAATTAATATATCTTGTTGCAAAATGAACACCCATTCAGTAATCCGTAACACGCTTGCAGTTTATCATCTCTGCTCGTAGGCCGGCTAATCTCGTTATCATTTGTTACATATTGGCCCCACACTCCCCCCTCACGATACAGAAAAAAGAGTCAGATTGGGAAGCCAATCACAACCTCAGAAACCCACAACTGATTTTTGCGAGCATCATCCTTGAAAGCCAAACCGCAGGACAGATATCTTAACTGGGCGGATAAGAAGTTGTTCCGTTACCACGTTACTTTGGTGGTAATCTAAGGAGAGTTAATGGTTGCAAAATCCCTATTAAGAACATGTTTTGTTCTGATGTTTGTTCTTGGCCGAAGTCCTGTTGCTTCAGCCGCACTACCTGAATACAACAATTCTGATATAGAGCACCCTTCACCTACACAAGGATCTAAAAAAACATTTCAACGTTCTCTCAGTGGTCTTTACTCCATCCCTAACTACCGGTCACCAACTCTGACTCAACCTCATTCAGACTTCGATGACCTCTACACTCAAGCTGTATCGGCTCAAACCGAATTGGAACAGATAATTCACCAAGTCAGCATGCTATCAGCCACCCAAGCTGTATTACCCGGCCTCAAGTCGAAGCAGAGAGCCAAATACAAGATTTCAACAGAACTTGGTGGCCAAACAGAGTTGCTTACCGACTTAGCACGTGGTTCTCTCGTTTCTAAAGACATAGGCAGCCTAGTGCAGTCTTTTGAGCTGCTAAATAAAAAACTCACCATCGTAGAAGTAAAGAACCGTTTTAAGTCTCCGGCCCCATCAGGCTACCGCGATCTTAAAATGTTAGTTCGCCTGCCCAATAGCCAGCATATTGCTGAAATCCAATTGCACTTAGATGAAATCTCTGAGATCAAAAACGGTGCGGAGCACGACATTTATGAACAAATTCAACTGATAGAACGCGAGGCTAAAGCTGAAAACAGAAGCTTGAATGATATCGAGTTAGCAAAAATCAAATCTTTACGTCACCAGTCACTATCTATGTACCAGTCTGCTTGGCATCAATACCTACAACCAGACAGCATAGCCAGCTAATCTAACCAAATAGTTCAGCCCGGACGGAATTATTCTCGGGCTGACTCAAGCCCAGCATTCATATTCAGTAAATTCATCTTCCGTTCAGATTACTTTGCTATTCTACAGTCCGTAAAAGAGAAACACTCAACAACCTGATACGTCACTTTTGTCAAACTTATCGTTTGAAGACTACCGTTTTACGTATATTGCTGAAGCCAACTGGCGATACCAATCAGCATTACAGGAGTTGTTTAATGGATATCAAATCTGTACTTCGTACCTGCTTTGTCCTTCTTTTTGTATTAGGCCGTGGACCAGCCGTTGCCGCCCCTATTACAAGCTATTCAGAATCAGACTACGAGATACCTTCTAATCAATCAGAAGCAAGTAAGAAATCCTTCCAGCGCAGCCTCAGTGGCCTCTATAGTATTGATAGCTGGAGAACTGCCGGCATTAGCCAGCCATACTCAGAGTTTGACCAACTATATCTTGCAGCGTCCTTAGCACAACAGGAACTCGATACCGTTATCCGAGAAGTCAGTCTGATCACCGATACCCAAGCGATCATTCCAGGGATTAAGTCAGAACAGCGAGCGAAAACAAAAATTGAAACAGAACTGCAAGGTAGAACAGAGCAAATTACTGATTTAGCCCGAGCGTCACTGGTTGCCGATGATATACCAAGCCTGGTTCAAGCCTTTGAGTTATTGAATAAAGAAGTAACCGTTGTCGCGGTAAAAAACCGCTTTAAGTCGCCAACTGATTCAGGCTATCGCGACTTGAAAATGCTGGTTCAATTACCAAAAAGTCAGGTAATTGCAGAAGTTCAGATTCACCTTGATGCCATATCAGCGGTTAAGAACGGCGAGGAACATAAAATCTATGAGCAGATTCAGGGTATTGAGCGCCAAGGGTTAGTGCAAAACCGCCCACTCACAGAGTTTGAGACCGCAAAAATTGCCCAGTTAAGAGCGGTGTCAAAAAACCTTTATCAAGATGCTTGGCAGCAATACTTGCAGCCAGAGGCACTGGCAAGCTAACACAAAGGCAATTCCATCACTCATATATGGGCCGCTCTCGCGGCCTTTTTTGTAACTCAATATTGCGACATTGCTCATTAATAAGACAGCAATCTGATTGTTGACTATCCTTTTATGAGCAAGTCGCAAGGAGGCCTAAACGATGAGTCATCGCTATAAACCAATAGACTGCGCCCTTCACGACAGTTTCGAAATGGCTTGTGTTTACCATTATCGGGTAAAGCTCGACTTACGTGATGACAGCTCAGTTGAAGGCAAATGTATCACCACAGAAACCCACCCAGACAAGTCTGAGTGGCTCATATTCAAAACCCAGTACCAATATACAAAAATTAGGCTGGACTTCATTGAGCGTATGTCTTCGCTCACTCCCGGAGCTAGGTTTTCAGTCATTAACTGCTGACGATCTACGTAAATACACAAAGAGCGCCAATGGCGCTCTTTGGTATTGACAACAGCAGGTACTGTTACTTGTGAACCATAATATCTAAGATCTGTACGTCTGTCTGAGTCATGGCACCATTTGCTAGCGCCGACATGTTACGAATAGAAGTGTCAACATCATCTGCAACAATACCTTCGCTGCCTGTGACTCGAATACCATCAAGTGCCATTAATGCAGCCTTGACTGCGGCACTTGCAGACGAAGAAACTTTCATTGCACAGCTTGTTTTGGCACCGTCACAGATGATCCCGGTAATATCACCGATCATACTGCAAATTGCTGCGCTTATCTGCTCAAAACGGCCACCTAACAGCCACGTCATTCCAGCAACAGCCCCCATCGAAGCAGTTGTCGCCCCACAAAGTGCCGATAACTTATTCTGATAGCTTTTAATATAGATAGCCATAAGGTGGGACATCATCAGAGCACGAGCAGTGGTATCGGCATCAGCCTTAAGATGCTCAGCGACAACAACAACCGGCATGGTTGCAGCAATTCCCTGATTACCCGATCCTGAATTGCTCATTGCTGGTTTCATTGCACCATCCATGCGCGCATCTGACGCCGCAGACGTGCGACGCAGTACGTCAGTCAGCAATCCACCAGATAGCAAACCACGATCAACATTTCGCTGGAAAGTCGCTCCAATTTGCAGGCCATATTTCCCCGTCAAACCTTCGCGAGACAAGGCATCATTCAACTCCAGCGATTCAACAATAAACTGAATATCTTCAATTGGTACGTTTAAAGCGAATTCGTAAATATCGTGTGCCGTCGCCTCAGAAAAAATATTCTTAGGCTGATCAGAATTTGAAGCGACTGGTTGTGGATCAGCGATAAAAATCGCTTTGCCATTCACTTCGATGGAAACCACTTGTGTATGGCCGTCAGCAATAATTACTGTCGCTTCGTCAGTACCGTCGCTAACAGTAACCTTAGCGAATAGAATATTTGTCACCTTGGCGACACCCACACAAACCTGATGCTGCTCCAACATCAGCTTCGCCTGCTCTACGTCCGCCTCGGTAATATTTTTTAGCACTTCAAGTTCGGCTTCAGGTTCACCGGCCAATGCACCCACTGCGGCAGCAATTGGCAGCCCTACCATACCTGTACCAGGAACACCGACACCCATACCATTTTTCATCAGGTTGGGAGAAACAAACGCATCAATTCGGTTAGGCTTACCTTTAAGGTTTCTGGTTGCAATAGCTGCTGCAAGGGCAACAGAAACAGGCTCAGTACAACCTAATGCCGGAACAACTTCTTTCTTTACTGTTTCGATGAAACCGGTCCAGAGGTGTTTATTCATTCGTATTACCTTCAGAAAACAGGTGGAGTGTAGGTATTGGGTTTAATGCCCTTTCTTTTATAGGGTTAATCTACACCTGTCTGAAGGGAATTTTTTTACTAAATTTGCTAAATTACTGCCAATGGGGAGAAATCTTTTCTCTTTCGCCAGGGTTGATTATCCTAACAGCTTCCGCAGCGCCAATCTTCTGCATTAACAGTTTGAAAACGCGAGCGTAAATGCTCTTCATTAATGGGAATATCCGGGTCGACAAACTGGTCGCAAGCCAGCCAACATTCAATACCAATCCGTTCGCCTTCGGCATAGGCTTATCTAGAGCTAGCACCAGCGCCTAACTTGCTCACAATACTGGCGGTACTCATCGCCAAATAGCGCCTCAAGCACATCTTCCTCAGGCCCTATTTGAAAATTATTCATGTAGAAAACAAACAAAGGAATCATGATCACACTAGATAACGCTGAAAAATAAAAAAATGCCGCAACTAACAGGAAAACCAAGCCTAAATACATTGGGTTACGGGAAAAGCGGTAAACCCCCGACGTCACCAGCCTTGAGGTTCTATCAGGCTTTCTTGGATCAACGGTTGTTCGCGCTTTAGCAAAAGCGACTATCCCGGCGAGTCCAATAAGAGTGCCGAACAAACAACACAATAAAACAAGCATTGATTGGCCAAAAAAGGAAAAAGTCCATATAGGCCAATAGTATGAAAATAAATACATACCACCGAGTGTCACCAACAATACAACCGGAGGGGGCAATTTCAGGTACATATTTCATATCCTTACGCTAAACACTATTTAAATTGTATAACACCCATAATCAAACAATTGCAACATGATGAGCATTTCTTCTTTTAGCAATGCCTTTCACTCAGGAGAGCTAGACTTATCGTACTGAAATATAAAGAGTGGGGTTCAGTTAATAGTAATAGATTGATATGGATTGATAAGCCCGATAAAATCTTTCTACTTTTCATCTGCATATCAGAATTAGTGATTCCTTATCATGCAACAATTAAAATATCTTCAAGGTTATCCTGTATCATTAACGGATCAGGTCAGAACACTAATCGATAATCAGAAACTTGAAGCTTTCTTACTGAAAAAATATCCCCGTTGCCACGATATAAAAACAGAAAAAGCCCTGTATGACTTTGTTCAAGATATCAAGAATCAGTACCTTAAAAAGTCACCGCCAATCAGCAAAGTGCTATACGACGGAAAAATCCATGTGATCAACCATGCACTCGGCCTGCATTCCTTCGTTTCCCGAGTACAGGGCA
This sequence comes from Photobacterium obscurum, assembly GCF_026191635.1. GTDB lineage: Bacteria > Pseudomonadota > Gammaproteobacteria > Enterobacterales > Vibrionaceae > Photobacterium > Photobacterium obscurum. Next base: position 210,643 of record NZ_JAKRRW010000004.1, on the reverse strand, counting down.
ACAAACTTAAAGCCAAGCATGAAATACGAATTTCTTCTGTTTTCAAGCAAGCTCCCCTGCCTTTCTTACGAATGATTGCCGTGCATGAACTAGCACACTTGAGGGAAAAAGAACATAACAAGGCTTTCTATCAGTTATGTTGCCACATGGAGCCTGACTATCATCAACTTGAATTTGACATGCGGCTATTTCTCACTCAATTAGAACTTGCTGGACAGATATATTCCAAATAACAAATACAAACACACTTATTTATAATAAACAGACACTTAAATGAATTATATTGCGCCATTATTGATATTCATCGGTACTTGTATATTGCTGCTTTCGGTAAAACCGGCCTTATTAATCTGCAAAAAAGATCAACGTATCGGTTGGCGTATTGTCGCGGCTCTAATCATTTTTTTTATAACCTTATATATCATTTATGGCTCTCTCCTGATTGCTAACTCATTCAATATACTCGAGTTATTAATCTCTCCCATTTTACTGTTTGGCAGTTTATATGTTCTTCTTATGACCAACTTAAGTCTCAAGAGCATTAATAAGTATCATCAAGCAGCTCTCAGTGAGCGATACAACGCCCTGCATGATGCGTTAACTGGCCTAAAAAACCGTCAATTTATGCTCAACAGTATGAAAGCGAAGATTCAAGCTGACCAGAGCTTCGCGCTAATGCTGATTGACCTCGATAACTTCAAGCATATCAACGATGCTTTTGGCCACCTAGCAGGTGATGCGCTGCTAAAGGCAATTGCCACACGTATGCAGGCACATACTGTTAATGGAACCGATCTGATCCGCCTTGGTGGCGATGAATTTGCTGTGATCCTACCTTATCAGCAGTATCGAGAAATAAACTCCTGTATCAAACAGTTACAGTCAAGCATCAAAAAAGAGTTTCTCGTACGGGGGACTGTTGTACATGTACAAATGAGTATCGGCATTGCCTGCTACCCGACTCAGTCGAGCTCCATTACCGAACTGATCAAGTGCGCCGATCTCGCTATGTATGAAGCGAAAGAACGAAGATCTAGCTTTTGCTATTATTCGTCTAGCTATCAGCAAAGTACCAAGCAACACTTACAACTCATTGATCAAATACGTAATGCATTAGATAACGATGAATTCTCGCTCCACTATCAGCCGATCTTTTCACTAGGGTCACGCGCAGTGTACAGCGTAGAAGCACTTCTGCGCTGGCAACAGGCTGATGGCAGCTTCATTTCTCCATCGCTATTTATTCCTGCGGCAGAAAAAGCCGGATTAATTTCTGCAATCACAAGACAGGTCATCAATAAAGCACTCGGACAACTCGCCAGCTGGCAAGAACGTGAATTGTATACACGGTTGCAAATCAACCTCTCAGCCCATGACCTACAAGGCAATGAAATCATCGACTACCTTAGTGACCAGTTGGAGCTTTTCAATATTGATCCCCAACTTATCATTATCGAAATCACTGAAAGCGCGATGATGACAGACATTCAGTCTGCCAAAACGGCAATAAAAGCTTTGCACAAACTTGGAGTCACCCTTTGTGTTGATGATTTTGGTGCAGGTTTTACCTCTTTTACCATGCTAAGTGATTTGCCTATCCGCCAGATCAAAATTGATCGTCAATATGTGTTAGAAATGGATAGCGAGAATAATAATTTCGAGATCATCTCCTCGATTGCTTTTCTCGCAAACAGGATAAAGGCACACATCGTCATCGAAGGCATCGAAAATGAATTTCAGCTTAATAAGCTGAAATCCCTTGATAATGTACTGGCGCAAGGGCACTACCTCAGTGAACCACTCTGTGTGGAAACGCTTGAAAACTACCTTTTGAAAGTTGAGCATCAACTCGCCAGATAAGAAAGATTTTTGCTAAAAATCTGACATAGGCCAAAATTTTAGCCTACAATATACCGCTAATTTAAAATTTAGGTGTTTACATGAAAATTTGTGCTGTTGAGTTAAGAAGCAACGAGGCCGTGATTTGCCTACTTTCACAAACAAATGGGTTATTTGACATCCCTCAGTGCCGAACTCAAAAGTTCATCATGAAAGATTCTCTCGATAGCGTTGAGATGAAAGATTTCCAGTTCGCATTTAAAAAACTTCTTGATGACTACAAGGTTGACCGTGTGGTTATCCGTACCCGCGAAACGCGTGGTAAGTTTGCTGGTAGCTCAGTTGGCTTCAAGCTGGAAGCAGCGATTCAGTTAATCGATGACATCCACGTTGATTTCATGTCAAACAGCGATATCAAGCAAAAGCTTAAGCGCAGCCCACTGGCGATTGATTTCCGTGCAACTGGCCTTCGTCAGTTCCAGGAAGCAGCATTCACCACTGGCTATGCTTACCTAAGCAAGTAACAACCAAGGAAAGGGGGGGATGACCTCCCCTTTTTCCGCTCGCCAGCGAACCGTAGTACTCCCAACACCAGTACCATCCGCTTCCCCCTCTTCCTGAAAATTTGGCAAAACAATTAATTCCGGTTTCACCGTCACCTCTTATACCAATCGGGATAAGTCAGTGTTCAGATAATTGCGCAGGAAAAATCGCCTGATACAAGAATGAATTTGCTGTAACTCGTGGTTCTAATTTCAAAAATCCTGACGCAGTAGTAGGCGATTTTAACCAGCAAGAATGACCAAATACTTATGCTGATTGGTATTATTAGCCAAAAAACAACCAAAAAACACCTGTAGCACACAAAACAATTGAACAGCATTCAATTGTGAGTTATCTTCCCCCGCCTATACAGCTTTCTAAGTCAAAAACGCTCAAATAGTCATTTCGGAAAAGGACTAATTGAATAACAACATTTAATCGTTAAGCACATAGGTATTGAGTGTAAGCCCAGACCCTCACCGATACATGTTAGAGACTTACTGAAGCTGCACAAAAATTACAAGGTACAAGTTGTATGTCGATAAAATTGAAAAACTTAGTGGGAATAGGCTGTCTATTTTTAGCCGGATGCAGCCAACTCCATCATGTTCAAATCGGAGAGATAGACCAGTCTCAAGGTTCACTAAGCCCTTTCTCAATTCAAGTTAACGAACTCGGTTTTGACGCAGCGCAAACCGCGGGAATTGCTTCGGATGTAATAAAAAATGAATCTCACAGTGAAGACCTAGAGCTTGTCAGTCTCATCATCGCTATCAGCAACACCGGGCCAGTAACAGGTAATTCAGTGTATAACGACGCATATGCAGACAAAATTCTTGATGACGTCACAAGAGCCTGCCCGAGTAAAAAAATTACCGGCTTAACGTCCGTACGGGAAGCAACAACAGTCGGCCCTGTGAGTGGTGAAGTGGTCCGTATCGATGGCTATTGCATAAATTAGTTTTTAGGAAATCAGCATGTTTAAATTAAAAATCATTGTACCTTTTTTCGCACTATTACTATCCGGCTGCGTAGGTCTAAATACCGTATCACTAACACCGGTTCCTGCACAAAGAGACCACCAAATCACAGCAACATCATCAAGCTGGAATTTCATTGGCATCAACTTTGATAATGCCTTTGTTGACGAGGCCGTTGAGAACTTAAAATCTCAGTGCCCAACCGGCAAGATTGAAGGCGTATACACTAAACACCAAACTACAGCCTACGCACTAATTTTTAAACGTGAAATCGTTGCAACCGCGTACTGTAACGAGGCTTAATCATGAAAAAACTCCTCGTTTTACCTCTCGTTTTATTACTTGGAGCATGTACGAGCAGCATTCACATGTCACAAGTAAGCGGCACTACAAATAAAAGCATTGCAGAAAGTAGCCAAAACTTAGTGCAGATTGAGAAGTCTCAGCACGTGATTATGGGGTTTGCATATGATACAGACTACGTAGATGCAGCCTATCAAGAGCTTTTAACCCAATGTCCAAGCGGCACATCACTGGTGAATATTGAATACTTAACAAATCACAGCTTTCTCAACTGGACGAACAAAATCCGTATCAAAGCAGCTTGTAAAGCATAATTCATAATTACATTCAGACAAGCTCAAAATATAAAGCCTGCCCTTAAACGGTGCAGGCTTTCTCTTCGAACGGACAAACATAAAAGCCCACAGCAACTACTCTGTGGGCTTAAGGGTAAACTTGGGGACTGTTCAATGCTTAAGTTATTAGTCACTCACGCTTTAAAGGCCTGATAACACTCTCCAGCCCTTCAATCTTAAACTCTAGCGCCAGTGCCATCAGCGTGCCTAGCTCCCCTTCCGGGAAGCCTTTTTTCTGAAACCACAGCAAATACTCTTCCGGCAAGTCGATTAATACCCTGCCGCTGTATTTACCAAACGGCATCTTGACATTAGCAAGCTTGATTAAGTGTTCTTTTTGAAACATGACATTCTCCTCTGCCGTGAGGATCGCCGATTATCCTGCCATATTCAAGCGATACTCATGACCCCTAGCTTGCTATCCAGCAATGGCTGACCAACTGCTGATCGTTGCAGACGAGGGCACCGACAAACACGGCGCCTTCATTCACCTTCCCCACTCCGGCGGGAGTCCCTGTCATAACAATATCTCCGTCGTCGAGCCGTATGAAGGTTTGGATTTCCTTGAGGATTTGCTCCGGTTTATACATCATCAACCTTGTATCTCCCTGCTGGATTAACTCACCATCAATATGCAAGGTCAAACCTAACGGGAAGTCACTTTCAGGTAAGGGTACAAACTCACTAAAAACTGCCGATCCATCAAAAGCCTTGCTTCTCTCCCAAGGCAATGACTTCGCTTTTAGCTTGCTCTGAACACTACGCTTGGTTAAATCCAGTCCCAATGCCGCCGCAACAAAGCGACCGCCTTGGTACAAATAGGCGATTTCACTCTCGTAGTGTAATTCATCACCATGATGTAAAGACGAAAGCGTATTGCCTATCGCCGAATTCGGTTTAACGAATATCACCATCTCATCGGGTATTTCATTACCCAACTCGTGTACATGCGCCACATAGTTGCGGCCAATGCAGACAATCTTACTTGGAGTAACGGCGGTTTTGTTCAAACTAACGTGATTCATACTTATACCAATTCCATCAATTATCTAACCATTCAGAACACCACAGGGAGTCAAGTTCAAGCATAGCGATTGATAGAAGAGAGGTTCTCTTTTGAAATCGCTATCCTTTAAGTATTGAGCATCGATAATGAATGTAGGGTATAACTTCAAGTACATAAAGCAAAGCTGGCAAGAGCCAGCTTGGTTAGTCTCAAGCTAGATTATTTGATAAAAGCCAGCTGTGCGTTGACAGGGACACTCAATAGGATTGAATTTAACTTGGCGATTTCCTTCAGTGCCGCGATCCCTTTATCCAGCCCAAATGCTTCGGATTTAATCTCTACGGGCCAAATTGTAGATACCAACAGCCCGCCCTTCTCTAACCCTGTCACCTGCAACTTTGCAGCTAATGTCTGCTTAACGCCATGGAGATCAAGCATAAACTCGACTTCAAGAGACTGAGTTTTCCCCGGAGTCATATCACTAAGCATTACCGGATCAATCTCGGCCGTTAGGGTGGTCACAGGGAAGCCTTCGGTTTCAAATAACTCCTTTTTCATCCGCTCATCACGAATAGAAATTTGGGTATCAATACTGGTCAGGTCGATAGCCAACTTCACTTCCCCTTTGTCAGAGATTGAGCCACTAATGTTTCTAAAATAGTGCTGCTCTATAACTGAATCATTCTTGACCGATAGGAAATTGACATTAGAGTGATTGCTGTCCAGTTTCCAGTCGGCTAACACATTCGCATTGACACCCAGCAACAGTAGGCCGGCAAGTAATAATCTAAAACACAAACGCATTTATCCATCCTATTGTTAATGTTCTTAATACAACACTATAGGACAGAATTTACTTGCGCTATTTTTTATATTGAGCCTGATGAACGGGAGCAATCATACCCTCTTACCATAAGGGCAAGAGGGTATTGTGTACCATCACAGGATCGTCAACGAATCAAAAAATTCTTAATGGTTCAGAATTAAGCAACTACCAGCACGGCTTTCATGCCCTTAGCGGTTTGGCCTGAGCGGAGAAGAATGGATAAAAGCACATTCCGGTTACAAATAATGTCAGCACGATGCTGGCGCCACTCGGCAGATCAAAACCGGCAGAGACGGCCAGCCCCGTAACAATGCCAAATATGCCAAGAGTGAGGCTGGTAAGAAAAAATGCTTTTCCATTTAAGTTGGCGACACACAAAGCAGGAATGACCAGCAGTGCAAACTCCAGGTAAATCCCTGTCAATTTGACGGTTATCGGCATTAATATCGCAAAAACAAAATAAAAGCCTTTACCTGCCATCATGGCTGGAAACTTAACAATAAGCCCCAGCATCATGAACGTGACCGCCGCTAAAGGCCAGACGTCATTCCATCCAACCCATAACAACTGACCGTTGAGGATTGTTTGTATAAAGTCAGCCCCATGTGGGTCTTGGCTCACTGCAATTATTGCTAACGATGCAGACACAACAAAAAAGCTCCCAATTAAGGGCTCTAGATGCTTATGATAGCGTTTCTCCATCAATGCGATGCAGCCACAGAAGATCAGGGATAATACCCATGGCCCAAGCATTTGCCCGAACCAAGAGTCTCGAAATAAGTGGCTGCTGCCTATCCAGTATTCGCTGATCACCGCGCCTAATGCAGCAACTTGAGCCACAGCAAGATCGATGAAAATAATATTTCGCCGAAGCACTTGTTGACCTAATACCACATTACCAAGTAGCGCCAGTAAGCCACAAATCACTGGAGGCAGTAGCCAAGTATAATGACTCATACAATCTCCGCTATTTGATAACGCTGTGTTCCGCTAGCACCGTATTGACGAGCAACGAATCGATTATATTATCAATGAGGCTATCAAGCGTTTCATCGTTTCGAACTGTCAGTGGTAAAGCCACAACCGGTACATTTATCTGCTTTTGCAACCAGTTTGCCGGGCGTGAGTCTTGATAAGTGGAATACACGATGGCGTCAATCTCGTCATAATCCAGCCGCACTAGGCTCTGCAGATGCGAGGCTGTCGGTGATATACCTGGTTTCGGTTCTAAATCCGCAACTTGTGATACTCCCAGCCACTCAAACAAATAACGATACGTTGCATGATAGCCGACAACACGCTTTCCTCTCAAAGAGGCTGACTTTTGCTTCCATTCAGACACTTTTGTGTTCCAATGCCTCCGAAAACGCATCCCATTAACCTGATACTGCAACGCATTATCCGGATCAATTTGCTGCAACTTCGTGGTAATCACTTTTGATAGTTTAGGAATAGACTGAACGGCAAACTGAACGTGCGGGTTGCCATGGGCATGAATGTCGCCCATTGCACGATCCACATGATTATGCGTATCTAACATTCGTACATGGTTACTCGCATAAATCATATTTGGGCCACTTTCCTGAACAAGCGGGTTGCCACTTCGAGCTTGCAACATTGGCAACCAGCCGACTTCAAGTTCCGCGCCAGAACACATCGCCATATCAGCCTGCCTAAACTTAGCGATCAAAGAAGGCCTTGCTTGCACATAGTGTGGATCTTGGTTTGCTGTTGTCGCGGAATAAATCATGGCATCTGGCGCATGCGCTGCAATCAGTGCTTTCCATTCAGGTTCACACACGAATACACTGAGTGCCATCGCCGGGGATGAAAGTAGGGCTGCCGAAGCAGCCACTAATCTTATAAGGCACTTAGAACGCATGGGCACCGTGCGCTCCAAAAGTCATGACATATTGTAATGTGAAAATGTCGTCTTTCTGCTTGCCATCATCCTGACGGGTATACTGGCCTCGAATCGTACCAAAATGCGATGAGTTCCAGGCAAGCATCACCTCGAACTCTTTTAGTTTTTCATCGTGGAAATGACCGTGCGCATGGTCATGACAATCATGGACATGACCATGGTAGCCTTCCGCTTCGCCATAACGCATCCCTGCGGCCCAACTCGGACTGAACTGATAGACACCAGAAACATAGTAAGCTTTCAGGCTATCAGGTGCGCCTTCCAGTACGGCGTACTTGTCTGCCATTAACTTATATAGATATAAATACTCGGCTGCCAACGTGAAGTTTTGGTATTTATAATTCCCTTCAGGCGCCCATTTCCAAACAAAATCAGTACCGTATAAATGTTCACCCGTCACATGCGGTCCATGATTGTGGTCGTGGTCGTGGTCGTGGTCGTGGCTATGATGACCAAAACTATTCACAATGCCATTTCTATTGTGAAGATAGCTCAGACCAAATTGCCAACTGTTTGACTCATTGACATCACCACCCAGTTTTAAGTTTGAACCATAAACTCCAACCGTCGAATCTTCTGTCTCATTGGCATTCAGCTTACTGCCATCCAACGCCTCAATACCCAAACGAACATATAAATCCGTTGGTAGAACCACATTGGCACGTATGCCATCGTCAAAGTAATGCGAGCCTAGAAGGGAACGATATGCCGCCGGACGCTCTACAAACTGATCAGTATGCATATGCTGGTTGTTGAGATAACCAAAATCAGACAAGAATCTTCCCGCACGTACATTAAAGCCCGCTGGTAACGATAAGGTTTCAATGTAGGCTTCCTCAATCACCAGCTCGGTTTCACCACCATGGCTTTCCAATACTGTTGTCAGTGCACCGTAGAATTTATCATCAATGTTAGCGGACATATTGAGCTCGGTATGACCGAGGCCAAAGCCTTCAGCTCTTTCTGAAAGTTCACGCTCAGAATTTTGATAATAAGCATCCAATACCACGCCTATCTGTGGATTAGAAATCACCCCAGAATCACTTGCTAATGCAGGTACAGATAACAGGCCACCGATCATTAATAGAGATATGTTGCTTTTCACTTTACCACCCTAACTGTTATGTTATAACATAGCTTAAGGTTACGTTATAACATAACATAACATCCGAATGGTGCAATCAAAAAATTGCATGTATTTACAAATAGATACAAATACCATTTGGGTCGATTTAATGTGGGGGGGGACAGAAGTGAATGTTGATAGCGGCCAAAATTGATCTATCAGACACACTGATTTTGCAGCAATATACTTACAAAACAGAGAATCAATAGGTGCTATCTATGCTCTGTCTCTTGATCACGAGTTGTAATCAAGAGACGTCATAAGCTAGCTCAATGGAGAGTTGAAAACGTTGGTTCAGGCGACGAAACGTTTTGGGGCAGACAATGCGGGCAATAGTTCTTCAGCAATACGCTTTAACAAGAAGGTCTCGCGCTCAATCGACATCCCTTTCTTATCACTGTTTGCAATAGTTTCTTCATTATGAGCAATGGCATCATAAATGTTCATCCAGACAGGCTTCATGCCGTTGTTAATTTCGTAGTCTTCAAACTGCGTATCACCCAGCTCGGCATCAATGGTACAAACATAGCAATACGATTCCATATGCATGATGTCGTGCTCTGGCTTATACCAAGGGCGATACTCTTCATACATACCAAAAGCAGAGATATCACGGATATTACGTGCACCGGTTTCTTCCTCCAGCTCACGGATCAGCCCCTGAATAGCATCCTCCCCTTCGTCAATACCGCCTCCAGGCAAGGTATAGTCATGATAACGCACGGTGTATAACATTAGGATATTCTCACCATCAAGAATAATCCCCCGAGCCGCTTTACGGTGAAAAACACGGCCTTCCAGCGTTTCAATATCAGGGTGCACAGTTGACTTCAGTAATCGCATGACTCAGTTCATCTACTTGGGGACAATAACAAGCCGTGCATTCTATCTGAAATCTGACTGAATGCCAGTTTTAACCTTTCCACCGCTATGGTATTAACTACCACTTAAAAAGTCGCTTAAAGAAGGTTTCCACGTTCTTCACGCACCCCTTTTTAAGCGTACCGTTCGGGTCCCAGACAGGCAGCTGCGTTTGGCCCAGGCAGCTTTGTGCCAACCGACCGCGTGGGTCTTGATTATAGTTGAAGTCAACAACCTGTGGCGGTGTACGCAAAAGCAGAGGCTCAGGATCGCGTCGCTGAATATAGTCAGCATACAGTCGCAAAGGCCCCGATGATCCTGTCAGCTTAACGCTTTTATTATCATCACGCCCCATCCAGACTGTAACGACTTCCCGGCCATCAACGCCGACATACCAACTGTCACGTCCTTTATCTGAGGTTCCGGTTTTACCCGCTAAGCGTGAAGACGGCAGAAGCGAATTCAAATAGCGCCCGGTTCCCAGTGTTACCACCTTCTGCATACCGTATAGGGTTAGCCAAGATGCTTGCTCAGACACTGCAGGGGCTGATTTCGGCCAATTTTGATAAAGCACATTACCGTCATTATCAACTACCGCACTGAGCGCTGTCAGCTCACTCTTTCGGCCACCGCTTGCTATCGTCTGGTACATCTGGGTCACTTCCACCGGCGTCAAGGTAAACGCCCCCAATAACATCGACGGCAACTTGGGGATCTCGTTACGGTCCACCCCCAGCTTCTCCATGGTATCGATAACCTGATCGAGTCCTACCGCCATACCGAGGTTCACAGTCGGAATATTGTATGACTTCGCCAATGCCAGATACAACGGTACTTCACCACGGTACTGGCGGTCATAGTTACGAGGTGTCCAGTTTTCACCCTTTTGCCCCTTCAGGGTCAATGGGCGGTCCTGGAGGTTGGTCGCCAACGAAAAACGTCCCGGTTGTTCTAAGGCAGCCAAGTAAATTGCTGGCTTCACTACCGAGCCAATTTGCCGTTTGGCATCAATGGCACGGTTAAAGCCATCGTAGCCTGGGCGACTTCCCCCTACCATCGCCCGGATTTCACCGCTCATGCGATCAGCGATCACCACCGCGGTTTCGAGCTCATTACCGGCTTTTTTCTCCAGTGTCGGAATTACCTGTCGAACGGCCTGCTCAGCCTTAGCTTGCGAGTCCGGATCCAAGGTTGTAAACAGACGTAACCCCTGACCTGGTTGATAGTTGTCAACATTGGCCTTAAGTTCGCGCTGCAGTTGACCGAAGTAAGCCGGCTGGCGATTAGCAATTTGTCCTTTTTCCTGCAAGTCCAATGGTCGCTTAATTGCCAACTGGTAATCTACCTCTTCAAGTTCGCCATTATCCATCATCAGACGTAGTACTAAATCACGGCGCCGCTTGGCACGTTCCGGGTAACGCCACGGGTTATAATATGACGGACCTTTTACCAGTCCCACCAGCAATGCTTGCTGATCAACCCGAAGCTCTGACAACGGCAAACCAAAATAGAAACGCGAACCCAAGGCAAAACCATGAACAGCATCGGCCCCGCTTTGCGCAAGGTAAACCTGGTTTAGGTAAGCATCCAGGATCTGATCTTTGCTGTAACGATAGTCAATGATTAATGCCATATAGGCTTCTTTGAACTTACGCCACAAGCTACGTTCACTGGTCAAAAACAGGTTTTTAGCCAACTGCTGAGTTAGGGTACTCCCGCCCTGAACCGTACGCCCCGCTTTTAGGTTGGCAACAAAGGCACGGGCAATGGCCACCGGAGAAACGCCGTCATGGTGATAGAAGTCTTTATCTTCGGTTGCTATAAGTGCAGCAATGAGAGGTTGGGGCATCTCGTCTTTCGGCAGGTATATCCGCTGTTCTTCAGCCCTGGCCTCCAACATCCCAAGCAGTTTGGGCTCGACACTTAAAATGCCAAATTCACGCTTGGTACCGGATTCATAGATCCGCTTTACCTTCGAGTAGTCAAACTCAACCACTACATGCCGTTCTTCCTGGGCTCCGTCTTTGAACTCAAACGGGCGACGAATAAACTCAACTTTTAATCGACTGGTCGCGTATTCCCCAATTTTTTGGGGCGTATTAACTTTACGGTACTTCAGTACTTCCAGTTCGTTAACCAGATCCTCATACCGGATTAGAGCACCCGGCTGAAGCGTCAACTCACGCGCATAGACCACCGAAGGCAACTGCCATAATTGCCCTTCGAATTTCTCAGTCACAGTTTGATTAAGCGAATTCCCCATCCATGCTAAGCCCACACTGACAAGCAGTACGCCCGCAATGCAGCTATTTCTCAACCACTTCCGCTTTGAAGCCGATGTATTTTCGGACATGGTTATTGATGAAGGTGATGCAGAAGAGTCTGTGGTTGATTGTCTTTCTGGGTGAGGTTTGGTTGGCGACTTATATTGCTCTGAGTCTGGTCGCGGTTTCTTATCTGACGTTGTCATTAATTTCGTACAGCCAATTACTGGGTAATTGTATGTCCCCCGGATATGAGTTCGGCGCAGACCATACCCAAAAAGTTCAGTCTGGATGTCATGCTACTGTCAAAGCACTATAATCAAAGCCTGATGAGTACAACAGATTTAATCTGGAATTTACCTTCAAAATCACGCAGAATACGCGCCCTGTTTATGCTTACTGCTGAGAAAGAAAATGGAACGTGATTACAAACTTGACTGCCTGCTCACAATGCCCCGCCATGAACTAGAAGAGTTCAGCGTCAGAGTAATTGGCCGCATGGTTCCTGAGGATGTCATGCAGGAGCTTTTTACCTTCGAACAGGAAGAAGTTGATAGCGAAGAGCGCATGAAGTCGGCGCAATTCGATGCCATGCTTCGTATGACGGCAATCGCACTGGGTGAGGTCAAAGTCGCTTTCTCTGAATCCGACAATGCACAACAGAATGCTGAGCGGATGATCCGCCTGATCCTATGGCACTTTTATGCTATGTCCTTCACCCTTGAAGAAGCGATTTCACTGGAGCAGCACTGCGAACAGGTAGAGCAAATCCTTCAAAAGTCACCTGATGATGCATTTGGCTGGGTCAAAGTCCTTACCGAGCTGCTGCACAAATATGCAGAGCTTAGCGAGCAGAAAGCACAATAGAAATAGTCAGCCCTAATAACAAAAATGCCGGATAGTCAGCTATCCGGCATCTTTATATCTGAAAGTCGAATTATACCAATCAGCATAAGTATTTGATCATTATTGCTGGTTAAAATCACCTATTACTGCGTTAGGTTTTTTGTAATTAGAACCACTAGTTACTGCAAACCCTTCCTTGTCTTAAGTGATTTTCCCTGCGCAATTATCTGAACACTTACTTATCCCGATTGGTATTAGCCCGCCAGCGAGCTCTGATGGCGATTAATTAGATCTTCCATCGCGGTTTCCGCTCGCTGCTGCGCATGCTCAAGGGTGTCTTCATGGCTCATGGCCTCAACCACTTCATAGTAGCACTTAAGCTTAGGCTCAGTACCCGACGGACGAACAACCACTCTTGCATCATCATCAAGATGATAGATAAGTACGTCACTAGCAGGTAGATCAATCGCCTCTGCCTTACCATCGGCATATATTTTCTGTGATATTTTCAAGTCATCCGTCACAACAACCTGACGTCCAGCGATTGTTTCAGGCGGATTCTGTCTTAGCAGATCGCCAATAGGCGGTGAGCCCGGCTGTAGAGCAATACTTTTCTGGGCATTCAAATAAAGGCCATGCTCGCGGTAAATGGCTTCGAGCTGATCCCATATCGTTTTTCCGTTGGCCGCCAGCTCTGCTGTCAGCTGGGCAAACGCAACAAGTGCCGATAAACCATCCTTGTCCCAGACCTCGCTACCAACGGTATAACCCAACGCTTCCTCATAAGCGAATAAGAAGCGGCTTTCATCAGTCTGCTGCTGCATCGCGACATTTGTTAGCCACTTAAAGCCAGTTAGTGTTTGGTAGTAATTTGCATCGACAGATTTCGCCACCTTTTCTAACAGACTGGAAGACACAATCGTTGCCCCTACCAAGTTCTGCCCCGGCTCAGCATGCGTTAGCAGATAATGTCCAAACAGAGTACCGACCTGATCCCCCGTTAGCATCTGATATTCACCTTGCTCAGTTCTTACGGCTACCGCAAAGCGATCGGCATCAGGGTCGTTGGCACACGCCAGCGTTGCATTGTGTTTTTTAGCCTCGGCAATCACCATGTCCATTGCCCCAGGCTCCTCCGGGTTGGGGAAGTTTACCGTTGGAAAGCTTCCATCGGGATCACGCTGCTCGGCCACACTGTAAACCTTGGTAAATCCGGCATCGGCCAGCATCCCTTCGGCCATATTGGCCCCGACACCATGCATCGCCGTATAGGCAAGGCTTATACCATCAGGCTGGGTGTGATTCGACAGTAGCTTATTATTTTTCATCGTCTGTCGATAGGTGTTGTAAAACGACTCACTTAACCAGAACAGCAAGCCTTGCTGTTTAGCTTCTTCCAAATCAAGCAGTTCAATGTCCTGCTTGGTTGCGATATCTATCTGGGCAGCAATACCAGAATCATGAGGTGGGATAATTTGAGCACCGTTACCCCAGTACACTTTAAATCCGTTGTAAGCGGGCGGATTATGGCTTGCCGTCACAACAACTCCGGCAGCCGCTTCAAAATGCTTCACGCCAAATGCCACCATGGGAGTCGGTGCTTCGTGCGTCGTCATATAGACTTTAATCCCCTGCGCAGCCAAAGCAGAGGCTGTTTCATGCGCAAAACGCTTTGAATCGGGGCGGCCGTCGAAGCCAATAATAACACCGCGCTCAGCAGCATCTTGCTCTGTGGCAAGCAAGTACTTGCCTAGCCCCATAGCCGTTTCCTGAATCACCAAACGATTCATCCGGTTAGGCCCGGCTCCAACGATACCTCGCAGACCAGCAGTACCAAAGGCCAACCGACCGGAAAAACGTTCTTGCAATTCCTGTTCGGAGTTCGAGTTTATAAGGTGTTGTAGCTCTTCACGTGTTTTCGGATCAGGGTCTCGCGCCAACCAACGAGTGATTTCTGTCTTCATTATTTATGTTCCTTCGGCGTTGATTACACTTACAACCTACCGCAAATGATATTCATTCGCATTAACTTTCTTGTGCATCCTACCTTAACTAGCACCAATTGCTTAAACAACAATCGATTTGCTACAAAACAGGCCTAATGAATGAAGTATAGAGCGAATACCGATCTCCACAATTTTGAGGTCGTATCAATATGGGAAAGCATTAACAGCAACAAACAACTTTGAAGGGGTTTACAGCTGATTTGGATGCGGTAAAAGCGTCGTGAGAAGGATAGAAGTTAGAAAAAGGATAGTTACGGCTTTGGAAAGAGAGTAGTGCAAGAAAGATGGTTAAATTTGGAGTCCGGCTACTGTTGGCAGCCGTACTCCAAGAAAATTTAAGCAGTATTACCACATCAGATCATCAGGGATCTTGAAGTCTGCATACGGATCATCTTCATCCATTTCCTGCTCATCAGCCGTATTATTGACGATGATGCTCTCTTCATCACGCTGGCTTATTTTGTCAGCAACTACACCAGGAACAATCGCGTAACTATCAAGATAGCGAGCAATCGCCAAACGACCGCTTACCAGTTGATCTTGAATAGCTTTATCGACATACAGTTTCTTAACTAGCGTACCGTCGGTGAAGTTATAGCCAATCTCACCGTCCTTGCAGTCAATTTTATTCATTTCAATAAGCTGCTTCACTTGTGAGGCAATGGCTTTTTTGTCTGCTTCAGCCTGCTTCTGGCGATTTAGTTCTTGATCCTGAGCAATTTGAGCAGCACGGTTTGCTTCAACCGCCGCTTTCGCTTCTTTAGCCTGGGTACGAGACTTTTTGGATGATTTCCCTGCCTTTTTCATTTTCTTTTTGTCGATAAGACCAGCTTTTAGCATCTGCTCTTGTAAAGTTAGCTTTGCCATTTTGACTCCGTCACGGGCACAGTTTCATTGAACAATGTTAACAACCGGCAATAAGCGCTACCGCATGATGCCGACTGATTTATTACATTTTAATATTATCGCTATGCAAAAAGAAACAGGTCAACCCAGTGTTGCTGGAACGCGAACGAAAAGCGGCCACAAGGGCCGCTTATTAACCGTATTAATCCCATTTCCAAAATGCCTTGCCAATCCCTTTAATTTTGTTGGTCGCAGGCGCCAGATACCATGACGTATCTTGCTCACCAGAGCTAGAAACATACCCAAGGAAAGTACTGTAGGCTTCACCCAGATCAACACGTTCTAGCGGTGGCTCCCAGTCCTCAGGGATGATCACAACAAACGGATAACCTTGTTCATTTTTAAATCCCCCAACACCTTCTGAACTGTTGACGGATACACCCAGCCTTGATGCATGCTCGGGAAGGTGGATCTCATACCCGGTATTGGTGACGTGCAGATAAGGATCGTAAGGGGGCTGAGCAATATCCGTCAGATCCAGCGGGCTATCAAAATCGAACGCGGCACTAAACTTGTGCCCTTTGATCAAAGATTCACTTGCCTCGGTATTGGCAAACTCAAGGCCTGGAATCTGCATCAAAGACTTTGTTCCCTTCAAAAAGCGCTGATCAAAGCTGCCTGACTGACTGAAACTTTTCGGGTATCCACTCACCTGCTCAACTGAGTCAGGCTTAAACAAATTCAAAGTCCCGGTACCAGAGGCATCATCCGGTAAACCAATATGCAAGTACCAGTCATGGGTATAGCCCGATCCCCGTGCAATTATATAGCCATAGACAATCAAAGAACTGACCAGGCCACCTTCCATCCCATATCCAACCCGATATGCTACAACCAAATCATTAAAATCATAGTCACTCTTGACCGGATAGTTATCCTCGTAGGCGGCAATGTAATACTCTACCGACGAAGGGTAATAAACCCAAGAGTCGGTACCATTTTGCACCTGCCCCTGAGTGATCACCAATGGCGCTTCATCCTGCCCCGGTACCAACGCTGCCAGATAGGTGGAATCTTCCACACTTACCAACGCAACATCCTCAAAGCCCGCGGTAAAGTCATAAAAGGCCTCCGGGTCGCCCAACGAAGTGTTAGTCTCTAGCAAAGTGATATCCAGCATAGCGGAGGTAGCACTATCTAGCGCGATATTCACCGGTATCGTTATCAAAGCATCATAGGATGTACCATTTAAATCGCTACTGCTACTTGGCGTGATAAGCGAAGAGCCTGTTTGACCAATTAACGTATAATAACGACTTCGCTCCGTCGTCCCTATCTTGGCCAGCATTGACTCTGTCGGGGTAGAATAGGAACTAAAGGTCGAGGTGGTCCCTCCAATAACAATGGTCAATACCGCAGCCTCAATGGCCACCCCCTGGCTTGAGGCTTTCTCCGTACCATTTGCGGCCTCATTAACATCAACGGCGAAAACCAGCGCACCACTATTTTCAAGACGCATTGCTTCAAGATCAGCGGCAGATAAATCATTCTTCTTCTGTTTGGCACTGAACAAATCAATACTGCCAACTCCCTGCTTGATGGTGTCTTTCAATTGCACTGACACAACCTCAGCATTAGCCAACGGCGATAGTGACACTGCAAACAGCAGTGCACTTACTATTATCCGGTTCATAGCGCTACCTCCCTTGAAATGCTTTGATCCCCTTCAAAATCGCTGAACAGATCAAACCTCACCGTTTTTTCATTATTCGGCAATGACACTGGAAGCGAAAAAGATGAATGCTTATCGATTTTCCCTAGGTACAGCACACTGCCGGTCGAGAGGTACACTTTTAGGAACAGGCTTTCCCCAACAAGATCGAAGTCACTTGGCTGAAGGTCGAACCGGCTAACCCGAAATTGCTGAAATTGCGCATCAGACGGCGCTTTATTATCACTGAGTAAAGAGCTTTGTGGAGAATTACCTTGGGGTAAGTCAGATGATGATGAACCGCTATCACCTCCACACCCTGTCAAAATGCAGCACAAAACAATCAAAAACGTATATTTCATTCCCAACCCCCTATATAAGAACTGGAGATTGAGAATCACATCTTATGCCAGCAAACTCATACGTATAAAATCAACAACTTAAGTCAATAAGAATATAGTCGATTGCAATTCCGTATTGATTTTGCAAGGAAAATAGCATTTTGAATGATTCAGAAATGAAAATTTATCTGCTTTTTCAGACAGATAAGAATAAATTTCAGGCACTTTACATATCAGTAGAAAGGGGGGAAGCAAGATAAGCGGCACAGGTGTACCGCTTAACCGTTGGTTCAGCGCTGGAAAGGATAAGCGTTGCCTAAATCAAGAATTTTCGTCAGCTCGTCCAGGGCAGATCTCGATTCTTCCAATAAAAGAGGATCCGCAAGATCTGATTCCACCAAACTATCTCGATAATGACTATCGACCCAATCATTAAGCCGCGTAAACAACCTATCACTCATCAGGGTCGCAGGATTTACCGCTTGCTGCTCCTGTTCATTCAGTACCACCCGTAAGCGCAGGCAAGCCGGCCCGCCACCGTTGGCCATACTCTGTGTCAGGTCAAAAATCTGAACCTTGTCGATCCCCCGCTTTTCGGCCAGCATCTGCTGAACATAAGCCCAGACATTCGGGTTATTGCGACACTCTTCCGGCAACACTAACAAAGTCTCACCTGAAGGCAATGCAAGTAGTTGTGAGTTGAATAAGTAACTGGTTACTGCATCCTCGACGGACACGGCACTAGTAGGTACTTCAATCACCTTAAATTCACCAGACATTTTCAGATTCAGTTCGTCATAGACGCCGCGCTGATTCAAAAACGCCTGTTCATGGCAAAATAGAATATCTTTGTTACCAACGGCAATAACATCATTGTGGAATACACCCTGATCAATGACATCAGGATTTTGTTGCGCTATCACCAGGCTGTCATTTTCGAGTTGATGCAAACGGGCCACTGCTTCACAAGCTTCAAAGGTATGGCGAGCCGGAAACTTTTTCGGAGCCGGGTAACGGCTATCAAAGGCATGGCGGCCATACACAAAGAACTCGATCCCTTGCTCCCCATACTGATGACAAAAGCGTGTATGGTTTGCTGCCCCTTCATCACCAAAGTGTTCCACTGCCGGTAACGCGGGATGATGAACAAAGTACCTTGAATCAGCAAACGTTGCTTTAAGGATCCGCCCCGTCACTTCGTGTTCAATAGAACGATGGAACTTATTAGTTAGATTTGCCGGAGTAAAATGGATTTTTCCATCAGCAGTATCTGCCGAAGGGGATACAGTGGCCGCATTTGCCGTCCACATACTCGATGCGGAACAACAAGCTGCCAAAACCTTCGGAGCCTGTTTAGCGGCTTGTTCAATTACCGCTTTATCACTGCCGGTAAAACCGAGCTGACGTAACGTCTTTACATCAGGCCGCTCCTGCGGTGCCAGTACCCCCTGAACCATGCCCATATCAGAAAGGGCTTTCATTTTCGCCAGCCCTTGTTTGGCAGCCTGCTTAGGGTTTGATGGCACTGACTGGTTTTTCGCCGAAGCGACATTACCAAATGACAATCCACTGTAGTTATGGGTTGGCCCTACCAATCCATCAAAATTTGCTTCAACTGCTTTCATAGACATTCCATGTTTGTGTACCTCCCATCAAAGATAACAAAACTTTTACAAACACAACAAGAGTGGCACAAAACGCCAGCCCAATATTAGGAAATAGATATAAACACTAATTTAGAGCATGACTATTCACATATCACCACCAGCAAAGATAGACTCGGCACTCTTACCCCCCTGTCGAAAGCGATAACCAAATACATATTTACTCATTCCACAAACGAAAAAAGCCAGCCTTTTGTAGGCTGACTTTTTTAAATTCTGTGTTACTGATCAGGCCTAATGGCTTACAGATTTTGAAAATACATTGATGACGATCGTACCAGCCATAATCAAAGTAATTCCTAGAACGGCAGCTGTATCCAGTTGCTGGCCATGCCAAAGCCAGCTAATTAAAGCGACAAGTATGATACCGGCGCCGCACCAGATAGCGTAAGCCACGCCTATTGACACCGTCTTAACAGCGACCGATAGAAAAAAGAAAGCGATCCCATACCCCACCAAGGTAATAATGGTTGGCAAAGGTTGGCTAAACTGCTCTGTTTTTGGCAGGGTTGATGTTGCAATCACCTCACATACAATAGCAATTGCCAGTGCAATCATGGGAGGTGGTGCAGCAATCATCTGGAACATATATCGCCCTCTTCATCGACATCATGACGCGCTAGCATACTGATTTTAAATAATAATTTCACAACAATTTGCCACTAAAAAGCAAGGGTTTCTATCATTTGACTATGGCTCTTTACCCTATGGCGAATCTTCAGTAGGCTAGCATTAAATTATCATACAAACTTGGTCACTTACCCTCCATGGCATCTATCCGCGTTTTGCTATCAACATCAACGAACCCGTGGTTTAACCTCGCAGTTGAAGACACCATTTTTAGAGCCATGCCGACTGATCAGAAAGTTCTGTTCCTATGGCGTAACGCGGATACTGTTGTTGTAGGACGGGCTCAGAACCCATGGAAGGAGTGTAATACCCGGAAAATGGAACAAGACGGCATTACGCTCGCTCGCCGACAGAGCGGTGGTGGTGCAGTTTACCACGACTTGGGTAATACTAATTTCACCTTTATGGCCGGTAAACCTGGGTACGATAAATCTGTCTCGACCCAAATCATTCTTGATGCACTCAGAAACTTAGGTATTCAGGGTAAGGCGACAGGCCGCAATGATCTCGTCGTCGAATATAATGGAGAGGAGCGCAAATTCTCTGGCTCAGCCTACCGCGAGACACTCGACAGAGGTTTTCACCACGGCACTTTACTGCTCAATGCAGATTTAAGCCGTCTAGCAAACTACCTCAACCCCGATAAGAAAAAGCTGCAGGCAAAAGGCATTGCATCGGTTCGTTCTCGTGTAACCAACCTAAGTGCCATTGATGCAGCAATAGACCATGACTCGATTTGTCAGGAAATCCAACAAGCCTTCTTCGCCCATTTCGGTGAAACCGTTGCTCCTGAATTGATCTCCCCTGAAGCAATGCCTGATTTGCCCGGATTTTCCGAGAGCTTTAAAAAACAAAGCAGTTGGGAATGGAACTTTGGCCACTCTCCTGAGTTTATGCATACACTGGTTGAGCGATTTTCCTGGGGAGGCGTCGAGATCCACTTGGACGTTAAAAAAGCCTATATTAAAAATGCTAAGGTTTTCACCGACAGTTTAGATCCTACAGCACTGGAAGCTTTAGCTGAAAGACTGGTCGGAAGGGTATACAAAGCAAATGCGCTTACCGAAACGCTGGCGGAATTAGCCCTGCAATACCCAACCAACAGCAATGAACTCGACGACATGCAAAACTGGCTAGCTAACGCCATCTCCTAATAAGTAAGACGTCCTTATAGGGAAGCGGTATCACAATCCCCGGCACCAGGCTATATCCCGGTCTCTGAGCACCAATTACATATCCCACTCAACCACATGCCCCTCATCGTAGACACCGTCGCTGTAAGCCGGAGTGAAGTTGATAAAGATATTATTTTTGGCAATCGGTACCTGTTCGGCAATCGTATTCGCAATCAACTCCAGCATTGCCGCTATCTGCTTTTCGGTATTGAAGTTGGGGGCAATGAGATCAACTAACAAAGGATGCGTATTAATTGGCTGACTATCAGCCACTTGGCCGTTATGCGCATAATGTGATTTAGATAGGTACTCCCAGGTCACCATAATGTGGTGTTGTTCAATGTTGCCAGCATCAGACACAGCCTGTGACAAGACACTGAGAACCTGTGGTATCTGAACTTCTTGCTCAAACGGTAATGATTTGATTCGAACTAACGGCATAACTCCTCCTCATCGAAACCACCACTCACGCAAACAATTATACAATTAACTCGGTGAGTAATTGATAGGTCGCTAAATTATTAGCCTAGTGAAAATAGCCACTGCACAATTATCTCACTTTTGAGAAAAAGGCAAAAAAGTACCAGCTTATTTAAATAAAAAAACACCTGCATTTCGGCAGGTGTTTTGTGTTCAGGTAGATACAGATATTAATCGCAGCTTTTGTCTTCACAGCAGGGATTAACCACTCTCTCAGCGCACGTATAAGGCTCGATGTGAATGATCACATCGACAACCTCATCAATTTGCTCAAGAACATGAGACTTAAAATTTTCACTGATCGTATGCGCCCGCTCAACACTCATTGTCGGCTCAACCAGCAAATGGAAGTCCAATAAAATTGTACTGCCTGTACGGCGACTGCGTATGGCATGTACTTCTTGAATATCAGGATCATCATGCGCATACCTTTGGATCTTCTCTTCTATCTCACTATCAGCTTCTGCTTCGGTCAGTTCATGCAAAGCTGGCCACAAAATTTCAAACGCTGCTTTCAAAATCATCGCGGTAACAATTAGTGCCGCGACCTGATCCAAATAGTGAAGCTCTGGCAGGAAGTAATTGGCAACAACTGCCACCGCAACGGGCAGAGAACTCAAAGCATCGGAACGATGGTGCCACGCATTGGCATACAATGCCCTGCTGTTGATCTCTTTCGCTTTCACTACCGTCCAGCGATACAAAAACTCCTTCACCAAAATTGAAGCAATTGCTGCAACAAACGCCAGCATACCCGGTGTGGCTGTCGAGTCGTGGCCTATCGAGTTAACAGAATCCCAGCCAATACCAATACCGACAAAGGCGAGGAGCACCCCAATGAAGATGTTGGTTAGGGTTTCAAAACGGCCGTGACCGTACGGGTGCCCTTTGTCGGCAGGTGCGGTCCAATACCGAGAGCCAATCAGAATCGCAGTATCAGTTACCAAATCAGAAAAACTGTGTACCCCATCAGCCACCAGAGCCTGGCTTCCTGTTAGTTTGCCTACCGTGATTTTTAATATGGCTAAGCCGACGTTTGCTATAGAGCCAACCCATGTCGCTTTCTGAATAACTTTTACCGGTGAATGTGACATCTATCTAACTCATTACGAAACTTGCAATTATGATACCTGAATAATATCAAACAAACAGCAAGCATCATGTCTATTCATTAGCGCGCCATTCATCTAGTCAAACATTAATCACACATATATAAAAATCGTTATAAATGCATACCCAATCAAATAAAGCAGCTGTAAATGCCATAACTAATATTCACCAATATTAATATGCAATTCATTCAATATCTTATATTTATATTAAATTAAACTTTTATTTTATTATTATTTGTAACATTAACTGAAAATCTGATTTGCTCTTCATCACTGTAAAAATGAAATACGATAATTGAGTTTTATAAAATTCTCAAAAAAACACTACAAAGATCACATTAATTAAAGAAAGCTACTGAATTTAAATTGAAAATCCCTGTCTTCATTCCATAATAGGGACATCAATACTTAGATATTGATAATAACAAAAAGGACTTTTATGAGACATATCGCCGATTTTATCGAGCAACTTGAAAGGGGAAAAGACCCTTTCAATATCTGGGTATATTCCAGTAAAGGTCATTACAGTCAGTTTGGCAATCAAGGTAATAAGCTACGTGCTCCCAACCTTTATAAGGCACTAGAACAGCACCTTCAAATCGTCGTTGAAATGAATAACGATGCAAATGAAGATGCGTTTTTACTGCTTCCTGAAGTGCATGCGGTTGTACCAGTAGCCTTCCATGAAGGTCAAGTTCACTCACTGACAAGACCAAATGCTGCGTAAGCATCAGATTGCTTAATATAGGTATCGGTACAAACAATGATTAAGAAAAGAATCCGGCTAGGTTTATTTCTTCCATTGCCGATAACAATATAGAGCAATGCAAAATTAAAAACAGACCCTGTGGGTCTGTTTTTTTATTGCTTAAATTCAATTAGATATATAAGACTATACAGTGATATGAACGATCTATTGTTGTTACTATCCACAAGCATATTTAATAGGTTGTTGCAGAAGAGTTCACTGTAATTATTAATGAAGGCATAATTTTTCGTACTCCTTCTTTACAAGCCGTATTACCAGCGTCCCATCCTTCATTAAAACGCGTGTCGCTATTATCTAACGTTTCATCCTTCAGATAGTCCATATCAGGCTGGCCTTTTGCATTCAAAGCACTTTCACACCCTTGGTTATAACCATAATAATAAATACTGTCATACTTTACCTCGTAAACATATTCATCTGGAAACAGCTGATAATTTTCATAATCAGAGCTACTGCAACCTATCGCGCCGGATGTTAGTAGTGCAACTGCTGTCAGTCGAAATAACATGCTCATTCTGACTCCTTCACTCTGCCTAGATAGAAATAACTTCATGCTTTTACCCAAGCTACTTCAAGATACTCGTTTCAGCGAGAATGACTGAGGTGGTAGGCAAGACGCTGATTTGAGATAGCTTGGGTATATGTATTACCAGGGCACTTGGAATAAATGTAATATTAGTCTAGACAAAGACTTGGATCCGCATTAACTAATTTAAGATAATTACCGTGACCGAACTACAGATAGAACAGCTAGAACACCAGCTTCGAACCTATGTCACTCGCCTGGAGATCACCGATCCAGCCCATGACCTCAGTCATATTGAACGTGTTGTAGCGGCGGCAAAGCAATTTGCCCACCAAGAAAATGGGAAACTGGCAGTCGTTATTCCTGCCGCTTGGCTTCACGATTGTATATCACTAGCCAAAAACCATCCTAAACGCCATGAAGGCTCTAGACTGGCAGCAACTGAAGCGCTTCGCTTTCTACGTGAAATTGGCTACCCAGAGGAGTATTTAGACGATATAAGCCATGCGATTGAAGCCCACAGCTACAGCGCAGGGATCCCCGTCAGAACACTTGAGGCCGCCATTGTACAAGATGCTGATCGTATCGATGCCCTTGGGGCAATTGGTATCGCCCGTTGTATTCAGGTGAGCAGCTCCTTCAATGCCCGCCTCTATTCAGATACTGACCCTTTTGGCGAAGCTCGTGAATATGACGACAAGGCGTTCTGTATTGACCATTTCTATAGCAAGCTCTTCAAGTTAGAACAGACAATGAACACGGCAGCCGCAAAGCGGGAGGCCCGTCAACGGACAGCTTACATGAAAGGTTTTCTAGAACAGCTGCGTCATGAAATCGGAAAAAGTTAAAGCCTGCCTGGGCATATAACAGAAAAAGGCCGTTATGACGGCCTTTTCATTTTAAGTACAATACTAAAAACGGCTCTACTTATTCAATACCGCATTGAAACGCTCAAAGCCCTTTTCCAAATCGCGAATAAGGTCATCACTGTCTTCAAGGCCAATATGTAAGCGCAGCATTGGCCCAGCAAAGTCTTTCTTCTTGGCCGTACGCAGTGAGTTGATATTTTCATTGGCCAAAATCAAGCTTTCAAAGCCGCCCCAGGAGTAACCCATACTGAAGTGTTCCATCCCATCAAGCAATGCTGTTAAGGCTTCGGTATTACCTCGATTAAGTACTAATGAGAACAGGCCATTACAACCATTGAAATCACGCTTATAAAACTCATGCCCTTCGCAGCTCTCGAGTGCAGGGTGACGAACATGGTCTACCTCTTCTCGTTCAGCCAGCCATTTGGCCACTTTCAGGCTATTTTGCTCATGCTGTTTCAGCCGCACCCCCAAAGTTCGCAAACCTCGCATCGCAAGATAAACATCATCAGGGGATGTGCACTGTCCCATCAAGTAACTACTTTCACGCAGCCGATCCCAGCAACGTTCGTTCGCCGTTGCAGTACCGAGCATCACATCGGAGTGGCCAACAATATATTTCGTCGCTGCCTGAATCGAGATATCTACACCATGCTCAAACGGCTGAAAGTTAATTGGCGAAGCCCAGGTATTATCCAGCATGACAACTAAATCATGCTCATGGGCGATACGTGCCAGAGTAGGAACATCTTGGACTTCCATGGTGATAGAACATGGCGACTCAAGGAAAAGTACCGTTGTATTCGGACGAATTAAATCCCGGATCCCTTCACCAATCATCGGATCGTAATACGTTGTCTCAATCCCCATTTTATCCAGCATTTTGTCGCAGAAATCTCGGGTCGGCTCATACGCACCATCGACCATCAAAATATGATCACCGGTTTTCACAAACGATAAAATCGCATTGGAAATCGCGGCAGTGCCACATGGATAGAGCGCACAACCTACCCCACCCTCCAGTTCAACCATTGCATCCTGAAACGCAAAGTGAGTATTGGTTCCTCGGCGCCCGTAGAACAATTCCTTGTTGGCTCTATTGGCAGTTGCATGCTTCATCTCTGCAACAGAGTCAAAAACAATTGTTGATGCCCGGCTTACCGGCGGGTTAACCAGATGTTGAGTCCATTTTTTCGATCGTCCGGCAGTGACAATCTTTGTATCTAATTCTTTCTTTCCCATGATCTACCCAAGTTTCCTTTTCAACTGCGTGCTATACCCAAACGACCTTAAAATGCTTGAGTCTATGAAGTTAACACAATTAATTCAGTCTTGGGTAGCCGCACAATTTTATCACCTCACGGCAGCGTAACGTGAAATGGCGCTCACCTTGTCATGATGTTCACGGTAAACCGGAACGGTAAACTCAACGGTTCGAGGATCGATCATTTCTAAGTGGGCTCGATAGTTTAGGCATGCACGCATAATATCGACATTCTTCGCTACTTTTGCAGTCAGCACCGTAAGTAAGATAGCCTTGTAGGCAAAATGGCGATGGAGGTCAATCGCCACATCAACCGAACATGGTTTCCCACCTTGGGGCCGCAGTACCTGAAGCGCCTGCTTCTTTGGATACAACTGAAACACATTATGGTTAATGTTCTTGGCACGCTTGATCATATTGCGTATTTCACAGCGAGACACCGGGCTATAGCAGCCATGGCACTGATCGCCAGCAACACTCTTTAGATACTCTTGGTGAAGCGGTGTTAACTGCCCATCCTGGCTTGGCAGGCTGAGAAAAATAATATCTTCGTAATCGTCGCCTAGGGTCTGGAAAATCCCCCGAGTTTGGGCAACAAAGCCTTTATTCAGCAAGCAGTTAATGGCTTTCAGACCGGAAAGGTACTGCACCAGTATTGACAGCATGGCGGCAGGCATATTTTGCTGAGTATTATTGGGTGGAGGGGGTAATGCTTGCGTATTTTTTTGCGTGGTTTGAAACGGTGATAGCGCTTGTAATTGAGTTTCTACAAATTGAACAATCTGATGGTTTAGCTTCATTTCTGCATCATACATAATGTCGCCCTTTTGTTTATCAGTGTGTTACGTTCACTCTTCGTTTATAGTTATTGATAAATGCAACATTAATGCCTATCAATACTCACTCTCATTACTGTAATACTAGGCATATTTGCGACATAATTCTCAATTTGGGAATAAATATGCAAATAATTATCGACAAAGTATTCGCATTTTGCTTGTTGAAAAAGTGAGACAAACATAAATATCTACCATATTAGTTTACTAAGACTGCAAAAAAAAACTCTGTCCCAAGAAAAAGGCCGCATGAAGCGGCCTCGATTGATAACGACAACGCGCGTTTAATTAAGGCTCGTCGGTCACAGGTTTTGGCATGTAGTGTTCGGCACGCAATCCAAACAGCTCCGGCAATGAAGTACCGACAGAGATCGATGACCAAGTACCGGTAATAATGCCTATAAATAAGGCAATAGCGAAACCTTCCAAAGGGCCTCCGCCCAATAACCACAGGGCACTGACAGTCAACAGCGTGGTACCCGATGTCACCAGGGTGCGAGAAATCGTTGCTGCGATAGCTTCGTTATTAATTTCGTGAATCGGCTTATTGGGCTTGGCGATCAGTATCTCGCGAATACGATCTGCGATAATTATCGAGTCATTGAGCGAATAGCCCAGAATCGCCATTACAGCAGCCAGAACTGTCAAATTAAACTCCATTTGAGTGGCCGCAAAAAAGCCCAAGGCAAAAATAATGTCATGAGCCAGCGCAAACAAAGAGCCCGAGGCCAGTCGCCACTCAAAGCGATAGCTGAGATAGCCCATAATACATAGCACCGCGACCAACAATGCCAATCCGCCCTGTTCCGCCAGTTCCTGACCGACTTGCGGGCCGACAATACTGGTATTAAGCACATTAACTTCGGTTGCCAACGGGGCTAGTAGCTGATCAATCGACTGAACTTGCTCCGTGCTTTCCGGCACAGCGTAACGTAATACCCAACGTCCCGGCTCTCCGGCAGAGACTACGCTCACTTCCTGATGAAGTCCGGCATTTAAGAGTGGCTCAACTTCACTACTGGTGATCTTCGGGTCAAGCTGTACTTCGCTGACCACACCACCGGTAAAATCTAACCCCCAGTTCAAGCCTCGTGAGGCAATCATAAAGATGGAGAAAACCATCAGCAGAACAGAGACAGCACTGGTAAAGTGACGCCATTTAGTTGCATTTTTCATATTGATTAACATGGCCTTAAATCCTCACGTCACGACTTGCATCACGTCCCCACACCAAGTTAATGATGGCGCGAGAAGCAAAAATACCGGTAAACATACTGGTTAACAGCCCCAGCCCAAGTGTCATTGCAAAGCCCTGGATCGGGCCATTACCGATGGCATACAAAATCACGGCGGTGATCATTGTGGTGAAGTTAGCATCGAAAATGGTGCTAAAGGCACTGCTGAAACCTCGGTCAATCGCCTGGGCAAAGCTACGGCCTTCTTTCAGTTTATCTTTGATCCGCTCGAAAATAAGCACATTGGTATCTACCGCCATACCGACCGTCAGAACCAATCCGGCAATACCCGGCAAGGTCAGTACCGCCCCCGGGATCAGCGCCATCAAACCAAATAGCATGATCATGTTCGCGATCAGCGCAACATTAGCGACCCAACCCAGACGGCGATACCAAAGTGCCATAAATAGCAGGGTCATACCCAGTCCCAAACCCAGCGCGGCAAAACCATTCTCGATATTCTCTGCCCCCAGTGTCGGGCCAATGGTACGTTCTTCGACAATGGTTACTGGCGCGGTCAATGAACCGGCACGTAGTAGCAGAGCGAGTTCCTGAGCATCCTGAATCGAACCCGCCCCTGTGATCCTAAAACGATTACCTAACTGGCTCTGAATCGTTGCGACACTGATGATCTCGCTACTCTGCTTCGCATTGCCTTCACTATCTCGGCTGTATTCACTGAATGACGTTGCCATCGCTTTGCCGATATTCTGACGAGAGAAGTCAGACATAATCTTTCCGCCGGCATTATCCAGCGTAATATTTACTTCAGCCGTCCCCATCTCACCAAAACTGGCACGGGCATCGACAATATGATCACCACCAAGGATAGGCTTATGAGAGACCCGAACCGAACGACCATTCTGGTCTTTCATTTCCATTGTGCTGCCCGTTCCCGGTTCTTTCACTGCATAGAAAGCCAGGCTGGCAGTTGCACCAATTACGTTCTTCGCCGCGGCAGGATCCTGAACCCCCGGCAGTTCAATGCGAATACGGTTTTCTCCCTGACGCTGAACCAGCGCTTCAGTAATGCCCAGCTCTTCGATTCGACTACGCATTGTCTGCAGGTTCTGCTGGACAGTCAGGTTACGCAATGCGTTTTTTTCGTCTTCTTTCAGTGTTAGTTTCACACCGGATCCGGCACCGTTTGTCACCTGCCACTGTGGGTACTCTTTACGAATAAACTTACGAACTGCACTGTTGGCCTCAGAGTCAGGTAAACGAACGCTCAGCATATCGACGCCAGAAGCTTCTACCCGTGCCCCTCGAATCCCATCCTCACGAAATTGCTGTCTTAGCTCATCGCCTAGCTGTTCGCCCTGAGCCTTAAACACCTGATCAACATCGACATCAAGCAGGAACTGCACACCACCACGTAAATCCAATCCCAGTTTGATTGGAGCAAATCCCATCGTCTGCAGCCACTGCGGCGCCGCCGGTTCCAATGCCAATGTCAGCTGTGATTTGCTATTGGCTTTATCATTAATTAAATCGGCCAACACGGCTTTGGCCGCCGTTTGCTGACTGTCATCCTGAAGCACAACAACGGTTTTATCGCCTTGCTGGTCAATTCGTTTTACGTCAATGCCTTTATCGGTGAGGTGCTGCTGGAGAGCTATCGCTGTCGGAACAGGCTCGCCTTTGGCAGCAATCTGGACGGCTGCATCCTCTCCGTACCAAGTTGGTATTGCACTCATCAGCATGATAAGTACAGACATCACCAAAACCACATATTTCCAAGTCGGGTAGTGGTTGATTAATCGTTGCTTATTGGGTTTTCTCATTGTTAATGCGCCATTTTCCTCATCAGATCATGGATATCTGATGTTGATGGAATCATTCTCTGAGCACGCAACATCGCGCTTATACAAGCGTTACAATGCCGTAGATTGGCTGTTGTCATAACTCAGTCGAAACCAGATAACGTCTGCAGGCCATCACGGCAGCTATCGTATCTGGATAGTGAAATCAAAAGCATCTGCGCTCTGGCTGCTCTTACAAGCAGTTAAGCCCATAGCTCTCTCAGGCGCGGATTAGGCGGTGCTGGTAAGTAGTAAAGGTGAGGTTGCTCTCTTTCCAGCCGGAGACTCGGCTAGATGGCGGATTGGTGTTGAGCATCCAATTTAGGCTTTCACATAAATCGACACTATAGCCTTTGGTCAAACAAGGAACAGGCTCTATAGGCAATTCAATCGCCAGTTGGTAAAGCGGCTGCACCTCTTCCGGATCATGACGCAGCAGGTTGGCCATACGGGAAGAGCTTGTCAAAGCCGGATCATAGCTACGGCTCTGTGTAGAGTGCTTTTCTAGAGGTTGAGGATCGGGTGATTTGGAAAAATCCCAGATCAGTGATCCATCTGCAGTTTCAGAGGGGACTTTCGCTAATTCGGTATGAGTCTGAGCAAAAAGAGAGTCAAACTTAGCGGATTCACCAATATGCTGTGTAACGTTGGCTGGCAGCGTCAAACCAGAATCAAGCTGATATGTATCTGCGTGAGCAAACGAGGCTGCCCCTAAACAGATAATAAACATCAAAGCTCGAACTAAAGTTGTCAGCATATAATCAAAATCACCAATACGAATCAAAGGCATCATAGGGCGACAAGGGTAAATTAACAAGTGATTATTTGTACTAGATCACACTTTTATGTTTGAACGTCCTTCACCACAGCAATCATCACTGAAAGCTTAACTATTCACTCCTCCCCTTTTCGCAAAAACCTGATAGAAAATATGATGAATTTTCATTGAATGTAAATATTTTGATCGTTATATTTCATTCACATATCGCTCTACAGGGAAGCTAATCAATGTCTACTAAAAATATCGCGTTTATCGGGCTCGGCACTATGGGCTTCCCAATGGCTGGCCACCTAGCAAATGCAGGCCACCATGTCACTGTGTATAACCGTACTACTGCCACAGCTGAAAAGTGGGCCAAAGAATATCAGGGAGAAATCGCGCTGACACCAGCTGCTGCAGCTAAAGGCGCAGACTTCGTATTTACCTGCGTGGGAAACGATGAAGATGTCCGCCAGGTGTATACCGGTGAAGCTGGCATCCTGTCCAGCGTAAAGCCGGGAACAATTCTTATCGATAACACTACCGCATCGGCAGAAATTGCGCGTGAAATAGCCAAAGCGGCCGCTGAAAAAAGTGCTGATTTCCTCGATGCGCCAGTATCTGGCGGTGAAGCCGGTGCCGTGAATGGCTGCCTGACGGTCATGGTTGGCGGGCAAAGCGATGTATTCGAAAAAGCCAAGCCGGTTATTGATAGCTTTGCCAAAGCCGCAACCTTGATGGGCGATGTTGGCTATGGCCAGGTTACCAAAATGGCCAATCAAATTTGCATCGCGGGGATCCTGCAAGGTTTGTCTGAAGCCATTACCCTTGCACAGTCTGCCGGCCTCGACATTGAAAAAATGACCGAAGTATTAAAACACGGTGCCGCAGGATCATGGCAGCTGGAAAATCGCGCCATGACGATGGCAGCGGACAAGTTTGATTTCGGCTTTGCCATCGATTGGATGCGCAAGGACTTGGGGATCTGTTTTGACGCGGCTGATAAACTGGGCGTTGAGCTACCGCTTGCAAAACAGGTGGATGACAAATACGCCGAGCTACAACAACGCGGCTATAACCGTGCCGATACCTCGGTATTGATTAAGCAGTTTGATAAAGAGTAAGTGAAGGCTCACTATGCGGTAAGGCTGGCCTTTACCGCGCAGTGAGCCTCGTTAGCTAGGCATCAATAACTCCATTACAGTTATTGTCTAAACCATCTTTTCTGCGCTGCCCTTTCTCATTCTTGCCCGGATTCACATTGGCATTGGTATCATCACAGTCATCAACCTCTGCACAATAACCATCCCCATCGTTATCGGTGCAAACCACTTCATTTTCACCACCCCCCTCTTCAGGTAATGAGCCACCGGCAGACCAGTTTAGCGCTTGAGAAGGCTGGATCAGACCATGACCAAAACTATTATCATACCCTGGATTACCCAAATCCTGCGCAGTGGACGTCATAGCTTCCTTCACGTCCTCAGGTTCAATTCCATTAGCAAGTAACATCGCCGCCAATGCGCTGACATGAGGTGTAGCCATTGATGTGCCCTGAAAGAAGTAATATCCCCACGTACCATCACTAGCAAACGTTTCTTGGAGTACTCCATCAGCAAAGCCATCGCCATTTTCATCAGCAGCAGTATTTCCTCCCGGCGCGACAATATCTAGCCCTTTCCCCCGGTTTGAATATGGGGCTAGCGCATTGTTATAGTCTGTTGCCCCGACAGCAATCACACTTGGATAGATAGCAGGGTAACTGACATTCTTGCGAAAACTATCATTGCCAGCGGCTGCAACCACGACCACGCCATTTGCTGCCGCATGATCAAGGGCCGCATCCATTATCGGGTCATTGGTTAAGCCAGAGCGGGCACTCACACCCAAGCTCATGTTTATCACGCCCGCACCATTGCTAACGGCATAATAAATGCCATCGGCAATATCAGCAAAACTGCCTGACCCGCCATCATCCAAGACTTTTACCGGCATGACACAGCTACTGTAAGCTAACCCTGCAACACCGGTACTGTTATTTGTAGCCTGAGCTATCGTGCCTGATACATGGGTACCGTGACCATCGCCATCAGTTGGGTCGTTGTCATCATAGGCAATATCCGTCCCACCTTCTACGCAACCAATGCCATCATTTCCTCCCATTCGAAGACCGGTATCTAGTACAGCAACAGTAACCCCGTAACCATCACTAACTTCCCAGGCATTCTCGACTTCAATCTTTGAAAAATGCCATTGATAGGTACTGTAGTATGGGTCATTGGCAAAATGGCTGGCGATGAAATTTTTACTGGCACGCTTCCCTTTAGCCCGGTAGGCATTTAACTTGCTGGCTTCCTTACCAAGCTCAACTTGTATAACTGATATCCCCGAGTTGGGGTAGAAACGCAGAACTTTTGCGTCGCCAAGTTCGTCCGGAGTCGCTTGTACCACTACCTGCCCGGCATGAAAGTTAGGTTCAGCATTAAGAGTAAAAGGAGTAATGAGAGCAAAAAAGCACAATACAGATCGCAAATTTATCGGCTGTTGTAATAAAAATCTAGACACGTTTTACCTCTGCTACAGTTATATTTTTCCTAAGTGTAGTCGAGGTTAAATCGGTGAAATGCCGAAGGGGTTAACAGCTTAAAAAATCAGCACTTTGCAGGGTGAAAATAGAGAGCATCGCAAAGTTTATACTAATAACTTTAGTTTTAAATTAAATCACTTAGCCTACATTCTTATTAGCTCGTCTCAATATTAAGAATATATGAACTTTTTTGACCTTAGCGCATTTAGAACTGAGAAAAAATTGCCTCCCATAACCGTTCCTCCGCTTCACGCTTTGACTCGGTCTCGCGCATCACTTCATGGCTAGGGGTAAAGCCCGGATCAGTATACTGTGGTTTGGGTAATGGATTCACTTCAATTTTGATCTTGTACTCTTCATTAGGCATCACTTCTACAGCCTTTGTTCCTCCTAATTCAGCCAAGCTATCCGATAGAACCGGTTCCATCAAAACCGAATCATTCAAAAATGTCTCGGCATGTAGCGATACTGGAAGCACAAACAGACATAGGGCCAAGGTTTTAAGTAAGTTTTGCATGCCTGATTTACCCATATTCATCGACTTGGAAGACTTTAACACAATAAAACATTGTTTTATACCTTCTAAAGATGAAAAAAAGCCGCCATTCCAATGGCGGCTTTTCGTTTTCAAGGACTTAGCTTACAGGCTTACAAAGATACCCGCTAGCGCAGCACTCATCAGGTTAGCAAGCGTTGCAGCCAGTACCGCTTTAATACCTAGGCTTGCAACGTCACCGCGGCGCTCCGGAGCCATCACCCCAATCGAGCCAATCTGAATTGCGATAGAGCCAATGTTAGCAAAGCCACACAGTGCAAAGGTAATGATCACCTGGCTTTGTGAAGAAAGCGTTTCTTTTACATCAACAAAATCTAGGAAGGCAACAAACTCATTAAGAATCAGCTTCTGGCCAATGAATGCACCCGCCTGAAGCATTTCGCTTGCAGGAACACCAATAATGAATGCAAGTGGCGAAAAGATGTAACCTAGAATGCCCTGCATTGTCAGGCTCTGCATACCAAACCACTCACCGACCATTTCTAGACCAGCATTTGCCATTGCGATAACACTTACAAACGCAATCAGCATAGTACCGATAGCAACAGCGACTTTCATACCGTTCATTGCACCCGCAGCCAAGGCATCAATCGCATTGCTGTGATCGCTCTTGGCCATCTCGATATCAGTTTGCTCAACCGCGATGCTTTGTTCTGGTACCAGAATTTTAGCCATCATAAGACTACCAGGTGCCGCCATAAAACTTGCCGCGATAAGGTATTTAAGATCAACACCCAGGCCAGCATAACCGCCAAGTACACTACCGGCTACCGAAGCCATACCACCGGTCATGACTGCGAACAGCTCTGAACGCGTCATTTGTGGCAAGAATGGTTTGACCAACAGTGGCGACTCACCCTGAGAAAGGAAGATATTACCAGTTGCTACCAGTGATTCCGCACGACTTGTACCCAATGCTTTCTGGATACCGCCACCGATCACTTTAATAACCCACTGCATAACGCCAAGGTAATATAGAAGAGAAATCAGAGCACTAATGAAAATAACGAGGGGAAGAACGCGGATGGCAAAAATAAAACCGGAAGTTGCTAGGTCACCGAATAGGAACTTAATGCCTTCATCAGCAAAACCCAACACGCTGGCAACACCACTACTCATGGCCCCCAGCATCATTTGCCCAACCGGTACATACAGTACCAAAGCGGCAAAACTTGCCTGTAAGAATAATGCGCCACCGACTGTGCGCCAGTTAATCTTTTTACGGTTTTCAGATAACGCCCAAGCGCATACTACCAGCACCAAAATACCGGCCAAACTAATTAACAACTGCATTATTTCGTCCTGCTGCTTTTAATAAATGGATTGTCGAAATATGAAGGTGTTACTGCCTGCTGCAATAGGGGAACAATTGCTTTCGGGGAGAAAGCGAAATAGGAGGGTCCTGAACCGGTAAGTTCAGTAAATGTGTTTTTGTCCGCCCAAATGTACAACATACAAGTCACCTTGATAACAAGCTAAAGTAACGCCGGTCCAACTCCGTGGGTCGTTCACATTTCCCTGGTGACAGCTTGTAACTAAGGTGGCTGAACTCGATGGTTCTGGCCGGATGCGGAGTATATAGAGATATAGATCACATTAACAACCCCTAGACCGATTTTTTTTGTGATCCAGCTTCAATCGAGCATAAAGCGAACAATTGCAATCAATTGTGTATTTAAATATACCAACAGATGCTTGATGACATATTGTTGCATAAGATCACTTAAGAGCTGTCGAGCATGGCATTACTCAATGCTTTACATCAAAACAGATGGGGTTGAACGGAAACCTCATACGAAAAAAAGAGGGCATTAAATGCCCTCTTTCTATGTCTTGTACAGCAAACCTGACTAGAACTTGTAGTCGACAGATAGTACGACTTGCTGAGAATAGTCAATCTTGGTGTTATTTTCGCTATAGTCTTGATCTAGGTAGCGATATGTCAGATCAGTTGACCAGTTGTCGTTGATTTCATACATCGCACCGACTTGGCCACCCCAAACAAAATCTGTCGAGCTCTTGCCATCAATCTTACTGTCTGCAGCACCAGCAGATACACCAGCAAATAGATTAACGTTTTGTGCGACAGGTAGTAGGTAATCATACGAAGCCAGGAACATGTTTTGTGATGACTTGTCCATGTAGCTATAAGTACCCATAACACGATGGTGGTCATTCAAAATTGCACCACCGCGTAATTGATAAGTCATATCTTCACCGCCGGAAGCACCCTTAATGCTGTCTTCCTGATAACCAGCACCAGCACCTACAAACCATTCAGTATCAGCAGCAAAAACTGGAGAAGCAGCAGCAGAGGCCAAAGCAAGAGTTGAGATAATTGTTAGTTTTTTCATCAGTAAAGCTCCTAATTGTCTTTATAGGAAGAACCAGTTCTTATTGTTAATTACTGTTCTTCGTTCTGTTGCTGACTAATTTACAGGGTTTAACTGAACCTCACCTTAAAATATAAAACAATGTTTTATTCCTGAACTTAAGCTGAATACTCATAAGACTTCATAATGAATTGATGCTGGTTAAAACTTCATTCAGAAAGGTTGGCTGAGTACAATGAAGGTACAAACAACCATAATGCCGATGCCATAACCCTCTACCAATACAAGAAAAATCAGTTTTTCGTTATAGAGCCGGCAACTGTGCACATTAACCGGCAAGTCAAATTGACTAATGGCAGCAGCAAGGCATAATGCCCCAAAAAGTCAGATTAAGGCTGGTTATAATGGCAGATACTCGAGAGCAGAGGTTTATGTTTTCCCATTCCCGGCAGCGGAGAGTTCGCCTCGCCATAATGATTTCCTTTGCGCTTGCTTCACCGCTCAGCTTTGCCAACCAGTACCTATCTGAACTGAAACTGCTAAACTACACCGACTCATACGGTAATGTATCGTTGCGCAATGCTCAAAACCTCGAATTACCCGATCCTATGACCGTAAAAGGCAACCTTAATCTAGAACATAGTAAAATTGAGCGGCTGCCTCGTAAGCTCACTGTCGAAGGTAACCTTAACCTCGCCTACAGCTCTGTTACGCGTTTACCGCTACAGTTGGTGGTTCATGGTTATATCAACCTCGCGCATTCTCAGATCACATATCTGAATAATGGGCTGCAAGTAAAAGGCGACCTGAGCCTTATGGGTACGAAAATCATGCAGCTTCCCCCTTACCTCTATGTCGGCGGAAACCTATACCTTGCAAACACAGGCATAACAGAGCTACCAAAATTTTTAGTGGTACAGGGAAATATTTACCTAGGTGGTACTCCGATTACCGTAATACCCGAACAAGTTACAATTGGAGGTTCAATTTTTCAATAACAACTCTTCAGC
Organism: Photobacterium obscurum; assembly: GCF_026191635.1. GTDB lineage: Bacteria > Pseudomonadota > Gammaproteobacteria > Enterobacterales > Vibrionaceae > Photobacterium > Photobacterium obscurum. The sequence continues at coordinate 173,278 of NZ_JAKRRW010000004.1, read as the reverse complement.
CTTAAGCAGACCATTTTTCATAAAACCTTTCATTACCTCTCAACTATCAGAGGGCAATTCCTTAACAAAGGAAATTAGAATTGTCGTACTAGTTAAGCTCTCAAAAAAGAGACACCAATCGTTTGCTTGATATTTAAATAGATTAGAGTGAGATTTCAAATTAATCGGGGATTGCGTTATAAGGGGGGATAATGAATAAAAAATATTAGCCAGAAACACTTTCATTATTAATGTGTTCCTGGCATTTTGTTTACAACAACTTCATTAAAATCAATACATTGCGTTTCTTAACGCCTATGCTGTTACTTTGATTTTTCTTTTACGTTTGTTGTTTGTGACTGATGATAGAACCATTGTCTGCGGTTTCTATTAGCCATAATACACCTCTCATTTTTTCCAAAAACGAGTAAGGTTGATATCTCTATTATTAATACCGTTCTTACTCATCTAATCCGCTTTACTATAACTAACCGTTCGTTACGTCCTTATGACAGTTAGATAAAAATAAAGCTTCACCTTGCCCTGAAAATTAGCCTTGAAACAAAACAACTCAATAGTGCTTAGTACAACATAAGGCTCAGGGATTAAAGAACTGTGTGATATTTCGTAGAAGTGATACTAGAAGCGACCTTATTTAACGGATTAAGGCTATCCACTTTCTTTAATACTTTTCACCGTCCGATTTATCTCAACAAACTCAATATAAGAGCCAATGATTCCTTTTGCAACCACTATCTTGCATTATTTTTGTGACAAAAGTCATTATTGTGCGATTTCTTATCTTCGCCTTATCATCACTTAGCTGCTAACTAATTAATAAAGAAAGATTTCTAACAACAGAAAGAACCTATACCCCACAACGACCCTTTCTCATCAACACAAACCAACAGAGCAAGGTGGGATGCAGAAAACAAAGTTTCGCTCCCCTGCCGCAATCTAACCAACGCCTACTATAAGCAAAGCGAATAATACCCATCAACCCATTGACATTGACACACATGTTGTTAACATCCGAATTACAACTTGACAAAGGGTCAGGAATATGGGCATACACACCATCACTCTTGAACAGACCGCTGCTGTACCCAAGAAAGTACTATTTGAGTTACTTTCTGACCATGAAAATCTTGGACGGTTCTTTGATGCCAAGTATTCATTAGTTAAGCAAGGAAAGCCCGATGTCAATGGGATTGGCGCGGTCAGAAAAGTCATCGCTGGCCCCTTCACCTTTCAGGAACAAATAATTGACTACAAAGAAAATGAGCATCTCCATTATAAAGTCATCCAAGGTGGTCCGGTGGACGAGCACGGGGGCTGGATCCGCTTTAAGAGTTTGAATGCCAACCAAAGCCTGATCCATTACCGAATTAAATTTTCACCACGGATACGAGGTACAGGGTGGCTGATTAAATTGCTTCTTGAAAAGGACATAAAAAAAGCCCTGTCCAGTATTGCCCAATATGGTGAAACTGAATGGAAGCGCGATTAAGCTGCTATCGCGCACGCTTCCAGCCCTTCATAAACTGCACCTACAGCATACATTCGGCATAAATGGTGTCAGCTTCCTCTACTAGTTAGCTGTGCTGTTTAGTGTCAAATCCTCCCTATATACTGATGTACAAAATTTGGCCGCATTTTTGATCCAGTCGATAGCACATGTTTTATGAAAACTATTTAATAAATTATGTTTGATAACTTATTCATAAAAGAAGGAGAGGGCTATGGGACACCAACCATTATTAACAACCGAGCGGCTGATTTTGAGACCTTTCCAACTATCAGATGCAACGAAAGTACAGAGGCTTGCTGGCGATGAATTGATTGCCAACGGAACAATTAATATTCCCCACCCTTACACGGATGGTGTTGCCGGACAGTGGATCGGTAAGCATCTCGCAGGGTGGCAGAGTCAACAGTCAGCTATCTACGCCATTACTCTTAAGTCTAATTTTCGGCTTGTTGGTTGTGTGGGTCTACACAATATTACCAATAGCACAGCCCAGTTGGGTTACTGGATCGGGGTGCCATTTTGGGGCCAAGGGTATTGTACAGAAGCGGCAAAGCGTTTGACGGAATTTGGCTTCAAACGGTTAGAGCTTGACATGATCTATGGCCAACACCTCAGCCGTGATCCTTCACCGGGTAAAATCCTGAAAAAGATCGGTATGGAGCATGTAATGACCAAAAATGATGCAACCCGGGTAAACATGATCACAGAGGATCTTGAATATTACGAGCTCAAGGCACTGACAGAGGTCTGATCCCTGTCAGTACATGGCAAAGCTGATTCTAGCTCTTCACCCGCGCCATATGGTATACATTCACATGTTCACCATTACGAAAAGCATAGTCTCTGGCTTCTCCCTCAATAACAAAGCCGTGCTTTTCATACAAAGCAATTGCCGGCGCGTTATCGGTATAGACCGTCAATTCAATCCGACTGACATTTAGCCAATTTTCTGCGAGATCAATAATAGTAGATAGCAGCTTACTTCCAACCCCCAGCCCGAGGTAATTATCATTCACCGCCATTCCAAACTGGGCAACATGCTTGCGCCGTGGCCTTGTTAAGACTTCCATACCTACTTGCCCGACAACCTCGCCACCCTTTTCAGCAAGTAAGCTATACACATTATCTGGAAGATCAGACAACCGCTTTTCCCACATCCTTAGGGAAGGGAAAGGAAGTTGGAGTGTTCCACTGTAGGCATTTTTCCCTGCATACAAATTTTTTATCGCTTCAATATCTTTGTCTTCTACATGCCTAACAATAACTTCCATTATCACTCTCCGCTAACACTCCAAGCAATAAACATCACATGTAAAAGCAACAAACTCAAGATAAAACAAATAGTTAATATATAGGTTTTTGTTATAACATCTATGTTTTTTATTCGTCTAATTACAATCCTAATCGTGAGGGCATACTTATCGATTCGATATTCAAATTGCACCAAAATACATAGCACTGAAGGATATCAACATGACTGCAAAAAAATGTATCAGCATGGGTGGTCTGCTTCGCTTAAACAAGCATTCTGAATAACTTAGGCAAATAAATATGACTGGTATATTAACAGAATATTATTATTGAATGTAAAGTTATACATAGAAGCCTTATTTTCCATTCCAGACTAAATTTATTTTATAAAAAAACAGCTGCTACAAATTGTTTTATAACACTTAATAACGGCTAAGAATCACCTGACTTTTTTATCATTAAAAGCAGATGGCTTCTAACAGAAGGTTCTTAAAATGTTATTTTACAAGGTAATAGCTGAATAAACAAAATGTTAAAACAAGCCCTCTGTAAAAACCCAATCTATCTTTTTTTGTTGGGACTATACTGAAATTGATGAGTAACAAAGAGGGATGTCTCTTATATTGGCCTAATGATTGTGACTTATTTTACACAATGTTCATAATCACAACCAATAGTTAGATTCTAACCTGTTGTTATATCAATAAAAATAAAAAAACACTGAAATTAATTGAAAGAAACATATTGATGGCAGGTCTTATATTTTGAATGTGGACACTATGAACATATAACAAAATGGCTGATGCCACAGACTAATGAGGTGAAGATTATGTCTAGCTTGAAAGTAATAACTGCTACTGCTGTGATCCTAATGTCATCTTCAGCACTGGCTGATATCCGTGTTGCTGATACACACAACGGCGCATGGATTACTGTTACAGAAAACGGTCAGCCTGCGGCAAACGCATCTGTTTCTGTTGCTAACGTTCCGCAACAAAAACAATCTTACAAAACTGATGAGAAAGGACGTGTGTTCATTCCTCTAACACTGGAAAATTCACGCTCTATTAAATACAAAGCAAAAACAGAGTCAGGTCGAGAATCCTCTCGCTTTGCTTTCCACTCTACTAACAAGTAACGAATACCTTAAAGGCCCTCTAGCAGGGCCTTTAATTTTTCTCATCTCGATACTCATATTTCTTTAAGTCTCTTGCTAATACCAAAGCAAGCCCTATGATTTGTAAAAATAGCGCTAAATTTCTCAGCTGTGAAATTGACTTCATCTTCGCCAAATGTATTTCAATTAAATCCAAGTTATCGAGATAAAGCTGGTTTATTTTATCTCTCTGTTCAACCTGAACTTTATTCAAATTACTCATCAATAATGGGATGCTATTAAGTGCTAGGTTATCTATTTTATTATCCAGCCAATAATTAATGTCGGCAATTACCTGTTCACTCACTTCTTTAGCAATTGGCCTTTTAGCCATTTCACTCGCCGAAACTAAGTCTAAAACCTGTTCTCGTTTCCTTTCCACGGTTTCAACCTGCTGCCAAATAAGATTAATCAGTTTGTCATTATCTTGCTGCATCTTAATCAAATCATTGGCTTGGCGTGTCGCATCATCAATAAAAAAATTCGTCATCAGGGCTGAGATAATATTGAGAAGCAGCCCTGTTGCTACTAATGTCCAAGTTGGTACTGTCCAAGTCCTCATAAGCACATATATCCTGGTTTAGACACTGCATCCATACACGGTTTACCAAAACAACCTCTTCATCAGTATGGCAAAAATTGGTCGCAACCGATCATTTAGCCATCCATTTTCAACTACATGACTAAAAAAGACTTATTACTGAGAATAGAAAAAGATCCCTTTGTGATCCCTTTTTTTACTGACTACATTTATACCCAAACTACCTCAGATGCTTGGGTATAGACATACGGTTTTAAGAAGGATATCTCAGTATGGCATGCAAACAGACAGCAACACGTACGATCTTACTCTCTGGGTCTTGTGAAGAAGCCAAGCGTCGAGAGTTAAAGAATGCCTTCAACGATACATGGGAACTGTACGAGTCTCTCTTTGAGGTTATCAATAAAGATTCCGCTTTTTATTCTAAAGCCGAGCCGCTACGCCACCCACTGATTTTCTACTTTGGTCATACTGCCACCTTCTATATCAATAAACTCAAACTTGGCAAATACATTTCCCAGCGAATTAATGAAAAATTTGAGTCTATGTTTGCCATCGGGGTTGATGAAATGTCCTGGGATGATATGGACGACCAACACTATGACTGGCCTACTGTAGAAGATGTCAAAATATACCGAAACAAAGTCCGCCAGCTGGTCAACACTGTTATTGATTCCATGTCTGTATCACTGCCAATTTCATCTTCAGATCCTGGCTGGGTCATCTTAATGGGGATCGAACATGAGCGAATTCATCTTGAAACCTCTTCGGTCATCATTCGTCAACTGCCACTAACGGATGTCAGTCCACACCCCAACTGGCAGCCCTGCACCGATACAGGTACCCCGTTATGTAACCGTTTGCTGTCGGTATGCGGCGATACCATAACGCTAGGAAGACAACCTGAAGATGACACCTATGGTTGGGACAATGAGTTCGGCCAACAATCCTTTACAGCTGAAGACTTCAAAGCCTCCAAATACCTAGTTTCCAATCAAGAGTTTTTGGCGTTTGTCCAAGAAGACGGCTACCAGAAGCCGCGCTTTTGGAATGATGAAGGCAAAGCATGGCTCAGCTTTACCCAAGCTACCATGCCCCGCTTTTGGCGATATAGGGATGGTAACTGGTTACAACGTAACCTTACTAATGAGATCCCTTTACCACTTAACTGGCCTGTCGAGGTCAATCAACTTGAAGCCAAAGCGTTTTGTAACTGGAAATCCGAGCAACAGCAAGCCAATATCCGCCTACTAACAGAAGCTGAATGGTACATATTGCGTGGCTACATTGCCGAAGACTCCCCTGGTTGGCATGAGGCTCCGGGCAATATCGAACTGGAATACTATGCCTCTCCCTGTCCGGTAGACCGTTTCGAGCATGAAGAGTTTTGCGATATCGTAGGTAATGTCTGGCAATGGACAGAAACTTGTATTGATGGCTTTCAGGGTTTCAAGGTCCACCCCTTATACGACGACTTCTCTACCCCGACTTTTGACGGCAAGCATAACCTCATCAAAGGCGGCTCCTGGATTTCGACCGGCAATGAGTCGATACTGGCATCGCGATATGCCTTTCGTCGTCACTTTTACCAGCATGCCGGATTTCGCTATGTTGAATCAAACCAGGCTCCAGATAGTATGACCTCATTGAACATCTATGAAACCGATGAGCTTATTTCCCAGTATCTTGAGTTTCACTATGGTGGAGAGTACTTCTCTGTTCCCAACTTCTGCGTGAGCGGTGTTAATCTATGTCTTCGCGAAATCCAACTCAGTCATTCATGCAAAGCATTGGATATTGGTTGCTCGGTCGGACGGGCATCATTTGAACTCGCAAAAACGTTTGATCATGTGGATGCTATTGATTTTTCCGCGCGTTTTATCCAGCAGGCCTACTCCCTGATCGAGCAGGGAGAAAAGCGGTACACGATTCGTACCGAAGGTGATCTGGTCGAATTTAAGAGCGTTACACTAACGCAGTTAAACTATGATGATGTCATCGCCAAGGTCAATTTTGTACAGGGTGATGCCTGTAACCTTAAAACTCAATATAGCGATTATGATCTGGTTTATGCATCAAACCTTATTGATAGGCTGGGCGATCCAAAATTATTCCTTTCCACTATCCACCAGCGGATCAATGAAGGTGGGTACCTCGTTATCACTTCCCCCTATACCTGGCTTGAAGAATATACCGACAAAGCCAACTGGCTTGGGGGGATCAAAGTACACGGAGAGAATTTCACCACCCTCGATGGCCTTACCGAAACGTTATTCCCGCATTTTGAGTTGATTGCAGTTAAAGAGCTCCCCTTCGTAATTCGGGAAACCAAGCGCAAATTCCAGCACAGCCTGTCGGAGATGACCATTTGGCGAAAGCGCTGAGAGTCAACGGGGGGTTTGTCACTCACTTGGTTATCCGCTAAGTTAATGCTACTGTACTGCTCCCGAATGAGCAGTACTGAGCATAACCTAGGGTGTATCCCTTAATTATTTGCACCATCGTTATTGGTCCAAAATTCGTGGGAGCAATCGAAATGGCGATGGGCACAACATCATTGAGAGACATCCCCTAATGAAAACACCTTGCGTAGCAAAATGTAAAAACAACGAAGGGATCTGCGGCGGTTGTTTTCGAACAATGAGTGAGATCACTGAGTGGCGCCATATGAATGATGTAAAACAAAGCGATACCATCGATGAAATCCAAGGTGAGCGTTCAACACATATTTGCAGCCAATGCGGTAAGCCCGCTTATTGTGATATCAGTGCAGGAAAGTCTACCTGCTGGTGTTTTGAGCTAACCAAGCGAGATACTTCAGGGGTAAAATCACCAGAATGCCTATGTCGAGAGTGCTTGGCAAAACTCCCGCTATTGAACTGAGAAAAAGCGAGGATCAACCGCGCCCGTTGACCTTCCATCATAGCTTGCTTCCAGAAATATAATAATTTTGCATATCTGGTTGAATTCAAATACCTAATACTTATAATCGTCGTTTATCTAGATTGCCACGAAGAGCCCGATGCTAAAAAGTCTCCCCCTAATTTCTATTCTCGTTACTGCATCAGGCATTGCCTATTCCCAACCTGCCTATAATGTTCTCCCTGACAATGAAATACTGTGCAAACAGGCAATGGGAAAGCTGCTGGCGCAACAGCAAGTCATTTTTAGTGATAATCAGGCTGCCCCTGATGTACGCCGAGCAGCAGAACGAGCGATTGATACTAGCCGTGAAGCCTTCCGCGCACACGGAAGCTACTGCGAGGCACAGGAGGCTCTTCAGGCCTATAAACCAGAAAAAGATAAAAGCTTTCGCTATCGCAAAGGCGAAGTGAACTTTTTTGGTCGCGGTACTGGCTAACGGCCCCGACCAAGCTCCTATTCCCTCCCCACAGAGCCTCTTTGACTAAATACAGATGCCCAAGCCGCTTGAAATCACTTGGGTATATTAACCTGCTACTATTAAACCAAAAGTAGCAGGAGATAATGACGATGAAGAAATGGCTACTGTTCGGTCTACTTACTCCTATCTTTCTGATTGGTTGTGAGCCTGAAGTGAAGGCCGGTTTTTCTGCCCAACAACTTCAGCAAAGCTGGGTTCTGACAAAAATTGATGGCAAAGATATCAATATTGAAGAGCCGATAACCATTCCTGGCATGGCGATCGATGCCGATCTTAAGGTGTCTGGTTTCAGCGGCTGCAATCAGTTTTTCGGCCAGGTTGAAGTCTCCGAAGGCAACAGGTTTCGAGTAACAGCCATGGGTTCAACCAAAATGGCATGTATTCAGGATGATTTGGCCGAGCTCGAATCCCTAATGAGTAAATCTTTACAGAAATGGAACAATGTAGCTCTCGAAAACAATATACTGACACTGACATCCGAGCAGCATATTCTCACGTTTATGCCACAAGGGACTGTAGAGCCAGAATCGCCTCAGTAAGTCGAATTGGTTAACATTTTAAGGTGCTTATCCCCAGCTTATTTCAACATACTTGGGTATATCGGCGCCTTTTGAATTCACCTGAGCGCCAACTCAATGGGTAATATGAAACTAAGCAAACAAAAAGCAAAAGTACTGAATGCAGCCATCAATAATTGGGAAAATGAACAGCTCATCTCTGACGAGCAAGCCAATAAGCTCCGTTGCAGCTATCAAATTGTTGGTTTTGACTGGAAGTTGTTGGCAGTTTATTCGTTCTGGATAGCTATTACTTGCTTCATTATTTCTGTCGGGGTTCTACTGGCAGATGACTATTTGCTCGACCTTCTTGCACAAATTATCGACGCGCCGGCAAGCCTTCTCGCTACAGCGAGTGCCATCATTGCGTCACTCTTTTTGGTCGCAGGTGTACGTCGACGAAACAAATACCCAGCCAAAAATGTCAGCAATGAAGCGACCTTCTTTTTTGGGGTACTAATGACGGCTGTCTCACTTGGTTTTGTCAGTGAAACCACCCTGTTCAGCGCCACGCATGATGCAGTTTTGCTACTGTTGCTCACCTTAATCTATGCGGTGTTAGGTTTACATCTTTCATCCGTGTTGATTTGGCTGTTTGCCTTATTCAGTTTTGGGGCCTGGATACTGTCGCAAACCACTTACCTAGCGGGTTCGAGTGGTTACTTCCTTGGTTTGAATATCCCGCTTCGCTTTGTATTTGTCGGCTTAGCGATTCTTGGCCTAAGCATCGTGGTAGATAAAAAGCCGCAATTGGGACGATTCAAGGAGCCAACCCGATTTATTGGCTTGCTGTATCTGTTTCTAGCCTTGTGGCTACTCTCTATTTTTGGCAACTACGAAGACTTGGCTGCATGGTCTGTAATCCGCCAGGTGGAATTGCTCCCTTGGTCAGTTGCCGCAGGAATTGCTTGCATCGCTGCGATCTACATAGGCATTAAAACCGATGATGCCTTAACCCGCAGTTTTGGTATCACATTCCTACTCATAAACCTCTATACCCGGTTCTTTGAGTACTTCTGGGAGTCATTCCATAAAACAATATTCTTTGCCATCTTAGCGGTGAGTTTCTGGTTAATTGGCTCACAGGCAGAGAAACTCTGGCAGATCGGGGGGAAAAGCCAAACGGCGGAATAGAGATAAAACCAATAGCGTCCAGACAATTAATACCAATTCCATTAATTATCCAAGCATTCAGATAATTAGTAGATTTTGTATAACTGTTTTTCATTGGTATCTTGAACGAAGTTGGTATCATGGTGTGGGTATTTGGCTACCTAGAATCAATTTACCCCGCCTAGGCCCTTCAACATGGAGAAGAACAATGAAAAAAATGCCGTTAATTGCAGGCTTACTCGCAGCCACCGCCTTGTTGGTTGGCTGTTCCGATGATGAAGTAGGCGATGTCAGCTTGGGGTTATTCACCACCAAAGACATTAAAATCCAGACATTCAGCGATCCTGAGATTTCGGGGGTAACCTGTCATATCAGCCATGTCAAAGCCGATTTCGATTTTGCCGATCCTTCAGATATGGGAATTTCTTGTCGCCAGACTGGACCAATAACAAAAGAAATGATGGCCAATGTTGACCGTTCGAAAAATGGTGAGGTGGTCTTTAAAGCGTCGAAAAGTATCTTATTCAAAACGCTAAAGATTCGTCGTATCTACGACGACAAGAGTAAAACCCTGATGTATCTGTCTTACTCAACCAAAGAAACCCAGGGCAGCTACAAGCACTCACTCACCACAGTACCGCTTTATGGTTCTGAGGCTTGGACAGCACTGATAGCAGAAGAGCAGGCAGCAAAACAACAGTAAGGCCCGCTCCTCTATCGTGCACTCTCCTCATCCAAACCAACAACCACAAAAAAGCGTCGTTGAAAGTTCGGCGATGCTTTAGCTTGATCAAAAAAGAGTCATCACATCCAACTTCTTACCTTATCGATAGACTAGTGTCTGTCTACCTCCCTTCTTCACCTTCTGCCCTTCCTGACTGGGGGAAAGTAAAGGAATCGGAACCACAATCAGATAGAGAATCCCTTTTGGCGTATCAATTTCTGCCACATCACAGTGCCAACGTTCGCCTATCTCATAAAGTAGCCGTATCCGTGAAGTCTCAAACTCGTCTCTCTGACTGCATACGTTTTCGGCCACACCATGCAGCACCGTTTTAACCTGACTGATCGGCAATCCCTGGGCATAAAGGAGTACAACAGGCACTCCGTCTCTCTGATACAGGTAGCAGTGATTTTGAGCTTCGGCCGCCTGGGCACTGGCACTCAGTACGTCACACCATTTGGATACCGGATCATCCGGAGATCCTTGTACCCGTTTAGCTTCGACCACCAAGTTGATCTCACTATCACCCTGACGAAGCCTTATTTCCAGATCGATAAATCCACGCCCTTCAGAACACTCCAGAATTTGATCTATCTTGGTTGACACTGCCGCCTCATCAAGAGCCAAAGGCAGCAAAGCCGCTGTCGATGCCACCAACCGGGGCTCATTATCATCTGGCCTAAATAGGGAGTAGCTATACCCACGGCCCAGCGCGCGACCTAACTCCGTCAACGCAGCATCGGCTCTGGCGTAGTCACTAGGTGGAGGCGTGCACTGCTCAGCCCGTATCACGTTCTCGATAAGTATACGCAAGCGTTTCCACGTGGTTAATATGAAGTCTTTGCCACCTCGTCGGGCAATGTTGTTCTTCTCTGTTTCTGCGAGCAGTTCTTGCTCAGTTTTATCCAAGAGATAAAGCACATTCCCCCAATCTGTCAGCCCACTGGTCTCAGCCTCCCTGCGGTGCTTTCTGACTTCCTGAATAGCGCCAGCTAATTTAGGTCTTAAATATCGGTAGTCTCTATGGAGTTTGACATCTTGGTCTGGAGCTTCAGGCAGAAAGTCTCGAAAGTGTTCGGCTAACACGGCCTCCAGAATGTCGAGTGACTGGCGCAATTTCAGGTAATGAACAAACAGATACACCTCATTGACAGGATCGTCAGCTTTTTTTTGAATGGATTTAATCCGGTAGAGCCAGGTTATACGCTGTTCAGGATTACCGTCACTATCTACAACCTGATGATCCATCTTGTAATCTTGTTCTATAGAGTATTCCCAGTTGTTGATTTTTAACCTGTGGTCGAGCACCTGGTTAAAATGACTCGTCGCCTTCTGTCCTCGCTCCTCAGCCAATACATACAGATTGCAGATCCGCATAGACGGCATACATTGGCAGAGTGGTAACAAGGATGAACGATTGATTTGATAGCCTCCTCTTATATTCTGCTCACGCACAGGCTCAACATAGGTATTCAAAACCTCATCCAGGCAGCTATCAGCCAGCTTGTTGATATGCTGGTAAACTTGCTCCACGTTATCTAACGGCAGCTTACCTTGGTAACGTAAATGATAAATACGGGTCGTTGTGCCATGAAAATTTCGATACGGACTTAATTGATATCTGTATCCTGATACTCTCTGCTGCCCGCTAATTTCAAGCATACGGTCTAAACGTTTTGATCGTAAATTCCCATAACCGTCATATTCCGGCCAAGCTTCAACCCTCAAACCTTCGGCATGCATCACCGGTAAAGCAGGGCCGACTGGTACTGGTGGGAAATCATAGCCCACGTGTGGCGCATCGTCGGCATTTTCCCGCGTTCCACTTGCCGCCTTCAGTACATTGCCATATGTCGGATCGAGCGAACCTATTCGTATCCGCTCAAACCACTCCTGCAAAGTATGCTTTCGCCTGTGATTTTTATGTAAGCCCAGCACACTGCTTGTCAGAGTATGAAATATTATTTCGATCCAGTCAGAAGTGCTCCCCAATTCATTCTCACCAATCTCGCCATCGTAAAAATAATTGGTGTCTATGATTCTAGGTCGCCAGGAATCACGCTCACATTGATAACGCTCACTCAGATCCGAAAAAGGAACCGGGTGTCGGAACTTGATTTTTTGCTTATTGATCATGATATGGAGCCAATTCATTTGCCAGATACGTGCGAGTGCATTGATAAATGGCTATTACTGTATTCATTCTTTGCAGAGTATAAAGCGACAACCAATTACCGAATGAGATATGGGTTGGTTTTTTACGTTGTTTTTCTATCAAGGCAGAGCAGATACCAGCCACAAAAAAGCGCCAATTCCTGGCGCTTTTTCTTATAGGCAGTCCCTTATGCTTGCTCATTCCTGCTTGTCACTGAGGGCTTTTGCCGTCTTTTCGTTCTTAGGATTAAGAGCATCGCAATTCCGCCATAGGCAAATACCTGTAGCCATAACTGCCCCCACAGGAGCACAACCTGGCTAAAGTCCGCCCCCATCTGATTCAGCCTTAAGAAGGCATGAATTGCAGGCACAGCTGGAACCAACTGAACCAGCGCCGTAATTGGAGCAGGAATAGCTGAAGTCGGCCATATAAAACCGGCTGAGAAAATCAGCGGAATCGAACTCAGTAATACCATAACGGTTGCCAGCTCACGTCTTGGGATCAATTGGCCGATAATCATGCCCATAAAGATCACAGCAAGAAGAAACGGCAATGTAACCGCCATCAAGTCCGAAATAGAAGCCAGCCGACTGATCTGATAATAGGCAAAACTAAAACCAAAGTAATACATCACCAGAGGCAAATAGAGCAACATAAACAGGCAGCCCCGCACCAGCATGACTTTCCAGGCTGGGTACTGAAGCCAGTAGCCCGCTTTTCCCTGTTTATGATACTCATTCTGACCGCCTCCCAGTAATGCAACGGCAATCAAAAGTGTCTGGTGCAGAATCAATACAAACACAGCAGGAACAACGTAGCTGATATAGCCCATTGTTGGGTTGAACACTGGCTGCATCTGCAGGTTCATGGCCGAGTATTGCTTGGCAGCCAACGCAATGTTGTCTCCCGACATCACCATCCTCGACACTTTCGCCTTGGCTCCCAAGGTTCCCCCAGCCGTCGCTAAACCTTCAACCACAGAACCATAAACCAAAAAGTAAGCTGCATCGCCGGCATAAACCAAAGTCGGACTTTTCCCCAGTAGGAGGTCACGAGAGAAATGTTCAGGGATAACCAATAACCCCTGTACCTTTCCCTTATTCATCATCGATTTGGCTTCATCGACACTTGATGCCCGCGCAGCTAACTTAACCTGGGGGGTGGCCTCTACCATGCGTTCAAGCTCTCGGCTCACCTGACTGTTATCAAGGTTAACCACCACAACCTGCTGATTACGTGGCAGCTGCTGAGAGTATGGCTGCGGATATAAAAATGAATAGATCAGCACACCACCAAAAACAGTGAAAAGTATGGATTGATTGGTAAAAATTGCATTCAATTCAAACTTAAACAACGAACGCCAACTCATAGCTTCACCTCTGCGGTTTGATTCCCTGCGACCAAGCCCTTTGCTCTTAGTACGGCTACCAGTAAAGGCAGCATGAATGCCGTCAAGATGGCCAGCTGCGGTAAGGCATCAATGAACGATTGACCATGGTTAACCTGGTGAACTTGCACCTCGAGGTAATGTGTTACCGGCAACATTGCCCGCCAAAACTGGGCGAAGGCTGGCATGTCAGTTGCCGGAAATGTCACGCCGACGAAGGCAAACGCAGGCGCCGTAAACCCGGCGGCAAAACTCATGGCTTTGGTCGGTTCAAGCGGCAACAAGAAGAAGAGTGCCGCAATGCCCTGACAGGCAATGACGGTAAGCAACTGCGCCAGCATCAATATCAGCCAGTTACCGTGCATTGGCCAGCCAAGGAGTACATATAGCCCCCAGAGAAACAGTATGCCCTGCAACCAAAACAGCAAAGTGTAAGGAACGAGTTTAGCCAGCAGGTTACGAGCCGGCGCAGCATGCAGCCAAGCCCTAACCCCCTGTTGCCGTATCTCGGCTGCCAGCGCCAAAATGGTGGTGATCACAATCAGGATCTGCCACGTTGCCGGAATAGTCGCAGATACAAGAAACTGGCCATAATGGCTGTTGCTGTTATAGAGCGGTGTGATTTGCGAACGAAGCGGTACAGCTTGACCAAGTGCCTGAGCAGGCACGGCCGTTCCCCCAGCCATATTTTGCAAGGTATCTACCGAGGCATTCAGCGTCCCCTGGGCCTGAACAATGGCCGAGTTAACCAGCTTGGCAATAAGAATAAACTGGCTATTATAGAACGCTTTGATATCAGGAGCCTGACCCAGCAACGTCTTCTTCTCCAGATCATGCGGGATCACCACCAAGGCATACACCTCACCGGCCCTCAACGCCCTGCTACCCTGCTCAACCGACTGGAACGCCCCGGTCACTGCAATTGCAGGGCTGGCATCATACTGGCGCACGACCTGCCGCGATAACCGGCTGTGATCGAAATCGACCACACCAATGGGCAGATCACGTGCAATGCCCGAGGAAAAAATCGCCCACATCGTTACAAAGAGCGTGAGGGGAAGCCACGAGACCAAGGCCCTGAGCCAACCATCGGCTCTCAGTAACTGCCACTCACGACGTAACTGCGAAATAAAACTCATGCTGATCACTCAACAATCACACTCATACCTACTCGCAGCCCTTCGATCGGCTGGGTAGGACGAGCCTCTACCTCAAAAGTGCGCATATCGAAGCCCTGAGCAGGATCCGTGGTACGCCAGGTTGCAAAATCCCCCATAACAGCAACATGGCTGACTTTGAAGCTGTACTTCTCGTTGCCAAGTGCCGGGATCGAAGCTTCGATTTCAGCCCCTTGGTTATAGTCTTTCAGCTTGTCTTCGCGCACATGGAAAACAGCCCATGCATCACGAATATCAACCACACTCACGACCGGAAAGCCCTGTGGTGCCAGCTCGCCTTCATGCAGCAAAATTTGGGTAACTTCACCATCATGCCAGCTTTCAACCTGCGTATCTGCCGCATAGGCTTCCACTTCGGCTACGGCACCCGCGGCCATTCGAGCCTTTTCTGCCGCCGCACGCTTGGTTTCGTCACGAGCACCTTCTTTAGCCATTTCAAACATCTGGTAAGCCGCGCGCTCTGTATACCGTGCTGCCTGCCACTGGGTATAGGCCTCATCGCGTTTCTGCTCAGCCACAACACCGTCTTTATAAAGGTTATCAACACGTTGGTAAGTCTTGCCCATCAGTTCTGCAGCCGCCTTGGCTTTCTGCCACTGATCTTTTGCCGCTGCGATTTCCTGGCTACGGGCACCTTTTTTTGCCTGCTCAGCCATCGCCCCCGCGGCTTCCTGACCCGCTTTAGCTTGTTCAAGCTTGGCATCTAGCTCTGGGCTCAGCAGCGTGAAAATCAAGTCACCGCGTTCGACCCTGTCACCTTTCCGGACCAAGACCTGCTCAATCCGACCCGGTACTTTTGATGAAACGTTGTATTGCTGCGCCTCGATCTGGCCCTGCATACGTTCAGGCTGAGGCTGATAAGCCTGCCAGAAAGTGTAGCCAAGCCAGCCAACCAGCGCCGCAGCCGGTACGATTGCTACTAAAGACTTAACCTTACTCATGACTTAACCTCTAAACCTTGATATTGCTGATATTGATTAAAACTGTTCATCTCACCACTAACAGCCAACAGGCGAGACAAAGAGATCACATACTGAAATGCAGCGGCTGAGCGCTGGGTTTTGACACTGGCCTGATACAGCTCAGCATCAACCACATCCAATGACGTCGATAGCCCTTGGCTGAAAGCTTTCTCTCGCAAGCGCACATTTTCTTGCGCCAACTGCAAGCTAGAAGCCAGGCCGTTATATTCCTCCAGGGCCTGCATTGCTTCACGATAGGTTTTCTCAACCAATACCGACAGATCCTGCTCGGCCTGAGCGCGCAGGTAATTCACTTGTGTAACAGCACTGTGCGCAGCCTTGACCTTGCCAGAGCGGCCGGAATTATCCAGAAGCGGAATGTTCACCCCAACGCCTACAGCCCAATCCGGCGCCGTTTTGGCCGCTAACGTATCGTCTTCATGCAGGCTGTAATTACCGTACAGGTACACCTCTGGGTAATACTTGCCCTTCTCGGCATCAATCAAGCCGCTCGCCTGTTTCCTCTTAGCATCCAAGATCTTCAGCCCTGGGTAATCAACAAGCGTTTTCTCGATGAAGGCACTCATCGGAGGCAGAGAAGTATTGGTAAACAAAGGCGTAGATGGAACCGCCGGCAGATCAAGTTTGAGCAGCTTGGTCAATGCCACCTGGGCAATTTCCATATCTCGCTCGGCTTTCCGTCGCTCTACCCGTGCCTTGTCATAGGAGGCTTCAGCCTGCAGGCGCTCCACCTTGGCGATTTGTCCCTGTTTTTCAAGCTTTTGTGCATGCTCGAAGTGTTTCTTCAACCCCTGCTCAACATCGATACGGGTTTGCAGTACATGCTGGGTCATTGCAACGCCGAAATAGAACTTGGCCAAATCTTCGAATTTTGCCTGCTGTTTCATCGCCAACAAATAGCGAGCCTCTTCACTCTGGCCCTTAGCAATATCTTGTGCCGCCATAATCCGGCCACCGGTAAAAATCGGCCATACGGCACGAATAGAACTGGTGAAAATATCGCGCTCAGTCAGTTGGGAGGTAAACATCTTGTCTAGACTGGCAGGGTTTATACCCAGCATTTGCGCCAAGCCGGCAATAGAGTCTCCTGCTGGCATACTGGCAACCAGATCTGAAGGCTTAATTTCAACCGGCTTATCCAAACGGGTGTAGTTCGCCGTTGCTGAAATTTGCGGAAAATACAGATCACTAGCCGCATCCTGCAGGTGCTTGGCACGATCAACATTGGCACGCTCTGCCGCTAAGTCATCATTACCTAATACTACCGCCTGCCAGGCATCGGCAAAACTAACGGCTTGTTGCCGTTCTGCAGTTGCAGAAAGGGCACTGTTATCAAGGGGGGCTGATGCATAAGCACCAGAAATGACACCATCAAAAGGCATCGTCAGCATAGCGGCGCAACACGTCATTACCGCAATAGGCTTTATTCTCATTATTCTTTCCTTTGAGCCATTGTCGTTGGCCGGAAGTGCTGATTTTAGAGTAATAGCTCTAAATTTCAACCAGTCTGTATCACGTATCTTTCCCACATCAGATTAACCAGATGCAGTAGCAAAAATAGAAAGAAGGAACGTTACTAGCAAAATTGGTTTATATATCTGTTTTCAATGAAAATAATGGATAGAAATTAAAAGACGAACAGAAGATATTAAGGAAGAATAATATTGCAAAAAAAAAGCGAGCATCAGCCCGCTGCAAAAATAAAGCCTAATCAAGCAACATCCATATTGCTGAGAACCATTACCAGATAGAGAATATCATTCCGTTTAAATACAGAACAACACCCCGTAAAGACATCTGTGACATTGATCACATCACGTTTTTATAGTGCATCCGTTCAAGCCTGTGACAGTTAGGAGCGATTGAACCGGCAGCATACACTAACGTTGCAAAAAAGGGCCTAACGCTTCAAATAGCTGATCAATCTCTTCGACCGTGTTGTAATGCATCAGTCCAATGCGAATCACGCCACCTTCTTCAAGCACCCCAAGTTGCTTGCATAAACCCAGCGCATAAAAGTGGCCATTCCAAACACACATATTAAGCCGTCCCAGATGGCTAGCCACATCACCGGGCGTTACGCCGTCGATACGAATTGCGAATGTCGGCGTGCGCTCACTTATGCGGGATGGCTCATCAATACCGTATAATTTGATATTGCTGTACTGGGACAGGCAATACAAAAAGTGCTGGCTAAGTACCGCTTCATGCTGCTGATATTGTGCATAGCTTTGTATCAAACGCTGGCGCAAACTAGCGCCCTTATCACCCCATTGCGCCAAATACTCAACAGCTGCCACCAAACCTGCCAAGGCCTCAAAACTCTGGGTACCGGTTTCGAAGCGTCCGGGTCCCTGCTCGGTGGCGGGTTCAACTTTGTATGGCCGAAGCGTCTGTAGCCATTGTGGTGCAACGTAGGCGATGCCGACATGGGGACCAAAAAACTTATAGGCAGAACACGCCAGAAAATCGCAACCTAACGCTTGAACATCGACCAATGCATGCGGAGCATAGTGGACTGCATCGACATACACCTGGGCCCCCATCAGGTGAGCCGCATCAATGATACGTTTAACACCAACCAGTGACCCCGTCGTATTCGACGCATATGTCACCGCTACCAGTCGAGTTTTGTTGCTCAGTAGAGAGAATAAATGCTCATAGTCCAAGGTACAGTCTGCTTCGTTAACCCGTACTTGATGAACAATCACCCCTTTATCTTCAGCGGCTTGCTGCCAGCTTGAAACATTCGAGTAATGATCCAGTGCCGTAACAATAATTTCATCGCCGGCTTGCCAGTCTCTGCTAATTGCACGGCTAAGCTGAAATGTTAGCGAGGTCATGTTGGCGCCAAATACAATGTTATCGGCTGACGGTGCCCCAAGTAATGCCTGTGCGGATGCCCTTGCCTGCTCAACAACAGAGACCGTTTCGGCACTCGAGAAAAAGGCACCACCTAAGTTTGAGTTAAAATGACCTAAGTAAGCCGTCATCTTCTCAAGTACTGCTGAAGGTACCTGAGAGCCGCCCGGTCCATCGAAAAAGTACACGGGCTCATTATTAACAGTTTGGTTAAGAGCAGGAAAACTCTGGCGTACAGCTTCAGGCGTGAACGGCATAGCTAGGCTCCTTCGCAGTCAGAACAAACAGATCCAAATAGCCTTGCTCATCTTTTTTCACCGCTCGGATCGGACGAGCATTATGCCAGAGCTGACGGTCAGCCAAAATAGCAACTTCACCCTGCTGCAGCGCCATACTCAAAAAAGGAAGATCTTTCTTTTCCCGGTAAACCAGAAACTCGCCACCTTCAATGTTATGGCGACCGATACCGATCACTGCAAGGTGATCAAAACCGTCTTGGTGAACGCCTTCAGGAGCAACCAATGTTTCCTCTTCAATAGCTGAGATACGAATTTGATGAATTTCTATTTCATGCCCGTCATCCAAGCCATTCGCTTTTTGAAATACTTCGCACATCTCACGTAAGCCTTCACTTTGCAAGATAGACGCTTCCAACGTTTCAAAGCTCCGGCTCACATTCCCCTGGAACGTATTGATATCATCAGACTGCACAAACTGACGCGAAGGCAAGTGCTCAACCTTACCCTGGTTTAGCTTTACGACCGAGTAGCGACGTAGGCGATACTGGCCATCGGCATGAGCTGTGGTTGGCAAATGGTCAAAAGAAGGCGAAAGATCACTAATGGCTTGTCCGCTCAGCTGAATCAGCTGCAGTGTGCGCTCTAACAAAGTATTCATCAATTTGCTCCTAGTTCCTTGCTTTGAATTCCTATTTCACTCTGCTGGTTACCGCTACAACCACAACCAACAGTCGCAACATTTGATTTACATTTAGAATTAAACAAAAAACTGTAGAAGCCAACCGCTGGCAATTAAAATTTCACAAAGCAGAAGAAAAACAACCAATAAATCTAGATGGTTGACGTACAGCAGGCATAAACACCAATTTATTGTCCCCTAATCACCCCAAAGCAGTCAGCCATGCCAAAGGCATGAATAATTCATTGATATTGAAGTGTTTTTTATAGCATTTAAGATGAGATGCAATAGCCACATTCACAGAATAAAACTCTGTTTGTGATTAAATTCGCAAATTTTGAAATTACCAGGTGGGTATTTCTCGGTTATAAGGACTAGAGCCAGCAGCATTATTTTTTACTGCTGGCTATAGATTTATCGATAGGAAGGTGTTTCGACAGAGCGATATTCATCGCCAGACTTCTTGTAGAATGTATTGTTAATAATTGCATACGATACGCCAGCGATCACCGCAAAGGTCGCGATCTCAGGCAGCCTAGACTTATGGTATGAGTGGTGCTCTTCTTTCACGATGACAACATCACGATGATGGCTGTGGTGATCATGGTGGTGGTGTTTATGATGATGCTTATGGTGGTGCTTGTGGTGATGACCTTTTTTTGCCAATACCGCAGGTGGAAAGACTGCTAACGAAAGTGCTACAAAACAAGAAATTAGAGGTTTCATATTATCTTTTATTAATATATTTAATTTCCCGCTATGATAAATTTGTCATTGACTGGCATGTCAGTACTGAGTAAAGCTTGTGTCAAAACTCCCTGACATTGCCTAAACGCCTTCTGCTACAAGAGATAACATTCACAATGCCAGACTCAGTTGGCCTTGGCTGCCCACAATTTTCTATTGCTGCCTATATTGAAAACCGTCCAGGTATGATGAGCTACGCATCACTGAACTACATAACACCACTCGTACAAGGTGAGATCCATGAAATTGGGCAGGCCTGCGGCAATGGCTGGAGAAAAGTATTCAATGTTTTTGCAAAGCTCCTTTACGAGCTGGATTCCGACATTTTCCCCTACTCGAAATGCGCACCTAGCTGGCAAAACTACCGCGATCACTTCCTGCTACAAGCTGGGAGTAACACCTCATTGATATTTACTCCACCAGTCCTTGGTGCAGAGGTT
Organism: Photobacterium obscurum; assembly: GCF_026191635.1. Classification (GTDB taxonomy): domain Bacteria; phylum Pseudomonadota; class Gammaproteobacteria; order Enterobacterales; family Vibrionaceae; genus Photobacterium; species Photobacterium obscurum. The sequence continues at coordinate 152,353 of NZ_JAKRRW010000004.1, read as the reverse complement.
GACTCAGAGGTCGAAACAGAATCACTATCGCTACATCCCCCTCACCCGACCATTCATATCGTTATGGGGCGAACCTATGCTAAGCGGCTGATTGCAGAAGGTTATCTCCCATCACCAATGCACTGGCTAGATAATGAATTTGCGGTTGACGAAACGCACCGAGTAATAGTGTGTCCATACTTCGACTACCGTCAGCTTTCCAATGTGAAAATCTGTCGTCTGGCTGACATAATGCACAGCCTAGCCACACCAGATGCGCTTCCAACCAAGAAATAAACTTAATAACCTAAGGTGCATAGCTACTGGTTGCTAATGTATGGCAATCGAGATGTATTATCCTTAAATCAGCCGACGGAACAATTATCTGCTACACCAGAAAGTTTTCCATTGGATATATATCTGATATACAGGAAGTAAGTGTATGCAGATCAACTTAGCTCCCCTGATTTTTGAGCTATGTGCCATAGTGATCAGTGCTGCCGTCCTCGGCACATTTTTCCTGTATGCCCGCCAACCAATTATCCTCGCCTATATAGCTGCCGGTATGCTCATTGGCCCCAACGGTCTACAATGGATACCGAATTCAGAGCATATCACCCAGATAGGCAACCTCGGCGTTATCCTTTTGCTCTTTCTCATCGGACTAAACCTTCAACCCAAAAAGCTGATCCAGTTATTTAAGGAAAGCTCAATAATCACGATCGGCACCTGCTGCTTCTTCTTTTTCAGTGCTCTGCTCTTCGCCCTGGCTATTCAGTTTTCTTTGCAAGATGCCCTGATCATCGGCGCAGCTCTGATGTTTTCGAGCACCGTAATTGGTTTGAAGCTAATTCCGACCACAACCCTACACCATAAGCATATGGGGGAGATCATGACCAGTATCCTGTTGGTTCAGGATATCTTGGCAATCAGTGTAATTATTTTCCTCAACATCGGCGGTGGTAATGCCATGTTGGTGGCATTTATGATGATGCTGTTTAAATTCGCGGCGTTTGGCACCCTCGCATTCCTCGGTGTGCGCTACCTGATTTTATCGCTTTTCCAGCGCTTTGATGTGATTCAGGAGTATAGCTTTGTCACAACTCTGGCTTGGTGCTTTTTTTGGGCCGAACTTAGCCATCAGGTGGGGCTCTCTTATGAAAGCGGTGCCTTCATAGCTGGGATTTCTATCGCCGTGAGCCGCGTTTCCCAAGCCATTTCCGTTCACCTGAAACCGCTACGAGAGTTCTTCTTGATCTTGTTCTTCTTCGCTATTGGCGCAAGAATGGATCTGGCGGCCAGTAATCTCTATAGCCTACTTGGTATCTTGTTTGGCGCACTGCTTGTAGTAATCAAAGCCTGGGGTTTTTCTAAGGCTTTACATTGGGCCAGTGAAAAAACGGCCATGGACGGGGAGTTAAGTGCCAGGCTCAGCCAGGCCAGCGAATTTTCGTTTTTAGTCGGCTATGCCGCCATGAATGCCAACCTGCTCTCCCAAGAAGCAAGCATATTTATTCAGACGGCAACCATGACAACGTTTATTATTTCAACCTACTGGGTCGTCAGGCGCTACCCGACCCCAATCTCGATGGCCAACAATCTGCGACAAGACTAACTTTTCATTAATCGTTTTTAGCAAAAGGATAAGCAACAGATAAAATGATCTGTTCGCCTGAGACCGACATCTTCACCATCATATGTTGCTCTTTTGCCATATCGTCAGTTGCACCACTCGTCAGCCAGTGATCGACATTTTTATAACCCCGGCGGTAGGCATGATTAAAAGCCCCTTTATCGAGAAACAGATATTGCCTCGGCGCCGTGAAATCATAACGGTTGGCCAGCGCGAACATCTGGTCGTCCAATGTTTTTCGGTCCAAATTCTGAATACCCGCCAACACATCTAAGGTCTCGCCATGGACGCTAAGATGCGCAAAGACTAAGCCCTTTCGCCTTAATCCCGCCAATACCGCACTGTAATTGGCCGCGGTCAGCGAGGTGCTGTATTCAACATAACGCACTTTCTGATCAACAAGAAAAACCGATAGCATACCTTCATCAACATTAAGCACCTGCAGCTGGTCAAAGCAAAATGCGGGCTTATCGTCATACAGGGCTGAGCATTCAAAACTGCCAGGTAGCGAGCTTACATATTCAGCCGTATCGTTCAGGCTGATATCACCAAACAACCTCAGTTCAGAGGCGTTCGCTGACGAAGATGACATACAGGCCGTCAACAGCAATGCTGTTGCCGCCAACCAATTCTTAGAACCGAAGAGAGAAAAAGCCACATCTAGCTCCACACCACAAATTCTGCACAGTTGTACCTTTTGTTGGCGAATACATCAATAATCGGGCAAAAAAAAGCTGTAACCCCAAGCCTCAAGGGATTACAGCCAAACTACGGTCAGCATTTACGTAGTAAAAGTTCGGGTGATATTGCGACCACCCGAGAGCGGTATCGTTACATTGACCAGATAAAGAAGATCTGAGACTTCATTCGGATGATAATGCCGCGGATCACATCGAGGAAGCCCAAGAAGGCAATTGGTTTCTCGGCGCTGATCCAAGCCAGGCCAACCGAGCCGACAGGAATATCGTAACCTGTGTGCTCATCAAGCTTCAGTCGGACAAAGTGGTGCTTGTTCATCGCATTCTGGCCTGTGGTCTGGCGAATGTTATCGTCACGTGCCAACAGACTACCCTGCGCTTCACCTGTCGCTTCAATAATGCCTTCAACCTCGGCATTGAAAATCTTGCCCGGGTACACTGCCGACGTGAATTCTGCACGCTGACCAACTTTTACATTGCGGATCGCCTGGTGATTGACGCGCATCAGCACATACTTTTCATCGGTGTACATCTGGATACGTGGCATTATCCCGACATACTGCCCTTCACGCATAATGAAGTTGGTCAGGTAGCCATCTGCTGGTGCATATACCTTGGTCTGATCTACATTCCATTGTGCTTGGGCCACATTTTCTTGTTCGCTATCAACATCAACCTGGCGGCTGCTCACAGTCAACTTAGATTTTTCAAAAGCCAGTTTCGCTTTGCTGGCTGACAGTTTTGCCTTATCCAGCTCTGATTGAAGAGTCACAGTCTTCGCTTTCGCGACTTCAACCGCAGTACTCTGCTCATCCATTTGCGTTTCTGTAATAGTGTGCTTAACAACTTTATTCTGCTCGGTATAGCGCTTAAGCGTTGTCTGTTTCCACTTCAGATCTTCTTTACCGGCAACCAATTGGTTTTTCGAGATCTCAATATCTTGCAGTGCTGCGTTATAGGATTGTTCGGCAATATGGACATCCTCTTCTGCTATCGAGAGTGAGACCTTGGCCGAGTTTAATTTCGTCTCTGCTTTGTTGAGTGCGATCTGGTACTGCTCGTCGTCTAGGGTATAAACCAGTTGACCTTCTGTAACACGCTCATTGGGCTTCACATAAATGTCTTCAACATGGCCTTTGATTCTGCTCGAAGCCGGTCGCAACTGGATATGCGGTGACTGTACCAATGAGCCTCCGGACATATCCATCGGTGCAAAGGTAATCAAACCAACCCAGACAAACAACAGCCATCCGGCACCACCTAAATAAGCAAACCCCTTAGTAAACTTATTCCATGGCATACCAACCATGCGCAATAAGTAGATGAACAGTGACCATACGGCTAGACCCTCAAGCATGCTCAGTCTCCTTATTTAGGTTTACTGCAGTACCTGACAGTTTGTTCTCCGAAGTACTTTGCTGTCCTGCTGATAAAACAGGAGCCTCCTCGTCAGCCCCTTTCCAAATATCACGAATACGTCGTAATGCCTGCTCGCCATCAACAAATGCAATAGCGACGGCAACAACCCATACCCAGTGCCAGACAAATCCAATCCAGGTGAGGGCAGTGATCAGCCCTATCTGATGATGTTCTTTGGTATGGGCTTTTTGAATGGGTAGCTCATGAATTCTCCAAAAACCGTAAATAGCTGCCGCCACAGTTCCTATCAAAACGACGGCAGCCACTATATGTAAGGCTGTGTCGACACCGCTATCGACAAAAGGCATGCTGATGAGACTCATCGTAATCAACTCCGCTCTAACGAAAATTTGTTATATGATTTTTTGTTGTAAGCATTGTGCTGAAAAATGTGATCTTGGTAATCATTGTGGATAGATGATCTTAAAATAGGTCAATATTTGATTTATTCTGCCACCCACTTACAACCAATGGCTTCAAGATTCGATGAGTCACCCAATGGCCCTACTAGACATCTCTTTTATCCGAACCATATTTTTGCAACCCGTGATATTGGGATTGGAAAAACGCTATCAACTTACGCCTGCGGAATTCGAAATCCCTGAGCGCATTCTGGCAGAGCCCATGTCGCTACTTCCCTATATCGATGCCCATCTCTGGCTGGAATCCATTGAAGCTCGAGTTAACGACCCCGCTTTCATAGTAGAAATAGCACCGTATCTGAGATTCAATAATATGGGATATTTAGGTGACTGGTTCTTATCAAGCCCGGATTTGGCACTTGCCTTTCGGCGGATTAACTATGGGACTTCCTGCCTGCAATCGGGGGCATCATTTCATGGGGAGCAATCAGGTAAGCTGATCAAATGGTGTTATGACAATCACTTTGCAAAGGGCCGGGGACGGTTACATGACAGCCTACGTATGGCCGTGATGTTTACTAATACACTGAAGCATTTTATGGGAGATGATTACCGGCCAAAGCATGTCGAAATCAGCGGCCCACGGTGCGGTGACGGGCGAGTGGAGAATTTTTTTGGCTGCGAAGTGCAATGGAACGCACCACGCACCAAAGTCTGGCTCGACATTTCAATCCTAGAGCACGGGAGCGACAAGCCTTTTGCTTCATCACGCCCTATGCTGGTGTCCAATTTACAGCTCGATGAGTTTGTTAACATGCCGCAGCCTCATGACACCGCCAAGATCATGTACGAGATGGTCAACTACGCACGCTATTACGGCTATCCAAACCTCGATTTTGTTGCCGAACGTTTCGCTCTCTCTCGGCAACAACTGCAGCGCCGACTCCATGCTTTTGGCTGGACCTTCACTAACATCACCAGCTATGTACTATGTAATCAAGCCATTACCTACATGCTTGCAGACAAACCGATTAGCGAAATAGCCAAAGTACTTGGCTATAACAATATTCAAAGCTTCAATAAGGCTTTTCAACGTCAGCGTGGGCTCACCCCGTCGCAGTATAAAGACAAGCTGTTAGAGCGGGGACAAAGCTAGGCTATTTCTAGGCAACAGTCTGGCGCTTACACTGCATCGTAAAATGTTGGTTCGGGGTGATGTGATACCACATATCAAACTGGGCTTTATCATCCCCCTGCAATGTGGGCTTAAAGAAAATACGATACCCTGTCAGGTCACGGCGGGCGGCATAATCAAAGGGGTTGCTATTGTTGGGATCAACGATGATCTCCCGGCTTAACTTGACAGGTTTGAGCATGTAATCTTCGTCGTTGGCAATATAGCGATAATCAATAAACAGGTTAAATTCCAACTGAGTCTGCTGTTCTCCCTGGTATCGAACCCATTCTTGTGAACTCATCGTCCCGTCGGGTTTAAAATCATAAGTCACCCACGTTTGTTCCTGAGCAGGCCTGCTTTCCGGCACACATTGCCACTTACCACTGACTGCCGGCAACGACGATGATACTGCGACACATGGCAGCAATGCACCTGCCACCAATAGAAATCCGTTCACCAAGCGATTCATCTGCCTCTCCGGTTAATCACCATAGTTAAAACAACAATAACTTAACAAGTTCCAGCTGCCAATAATTCCAAACTAAATAATTATCGGGCCTATCAGATAATTGTTCCGTTTGGTATAAGCTCCCCCCAAAAAAAGACGAAAAAAAGGAGCTGTCTTCAGCTCCTTTCTCCGAACATAAAGTAGGCTTTACGCTGGCTTGGTATCTTTATCAGAACCATTAACTGACATTTTCGCCAATATTACTGAAATTGGCACAATAGGCCCCATCATACTGATCCTTAGCGGTGAGCCGCCGGTACCATAATGGATGTCAGATGCTTCGGCTGTCGAATAGTTATACTTGTAGTTAAACTTACCTGTCGCCATATGAAGCAAATCGAACTCTTTTCGATGGCATGAAATATATGCACGCCAATACATCGCATCTAGCACTTCACCGGGGTGTTCCGCCCTGATGATAAAACGCCAACTTCCCGCCTCGCCATAAAAGTCGAGCGGGAATATATTTCTTATTTTTCTTTTGCTTAACAAGGTTAACCTATCCACTTAGCCAGCAAGACAAAGGGATTATGCAATGATTACGAAAGAATGGAAGAGATAAGCGAAGAAATAGGGAAATTTTGACAAAAAAGGCGGGGTTTTCAGCTTACTATCTTTGTGAGGATACCATAAAAAAATTTGCATTATTAGACTTGTTAATTAAGTTTCTGAGCCTATAATGCTGAAAACCGGAGCGTCTGCCAACGCTCCGGTTTTTTTGTGCCTGCTCTCCGGTGATCTATCGGCTATCTGCCAATAGCACGAAAGTCGGTGAGCAAAATTCGATAAGATTAAGGAAATACCCATGCGTATCGAACAAGACTTGAAGTTAGGTTTTAAAGATGTACTGTTTCGTCCAAAACGTTCAACCCTAAAAAGCCGTTCTCAAGTTGAATTAACCCGCGAGTTTACATTCAAGCATAGCGGTCGTCAATGGTCTGGTGTACCTATTATTGCTGCTAATATGGATTCAGTAGGTAGCTTTGAGATGACTGCGTCACTTGCCAAGCATGGTGTGATGACTGCGGTACACAAGCACTACACCGTTGCCGACTGGGCTGAGTTCATTAAGAATAACGACGCCAGCGTTCTGAAAAATGCGATGGTATCGACCGGCACATCTGAAGCTGACTTCCAGAAGACCAAAGACATCATGGCCCTGACCGATAACCTGATCTTTATTTGTATCGATATCGCAAACGGTTACTCTGAGCACCTTGTTGATTATGTACAAAAAGTACGTGCTGAATTCCCGGATAAAGTGATCAGTGCAGGTAACGTGGTTACTGGCGATATGGTTGAAGAGCTTATCCTTGCCGGTGCTGACATTGTCAAAGTAGGCATTGGTCCGGGTTCTGTATGTACGACCCGTGTTAAGACCGGTGTTGGCTACCCTCAGCTTTCTGCAATTATTGAATGTGCTGACGCTGCACACGGCCTGGGTGGTCGCATCATCGGTGACGGCGGCTGTGCATGTGCCGGAGACGTTTCTAAAGCATTCGGCGGCGGCGCAGACTTTGTCATGCTTGGCGGTATGCTGGCAGGCCATGAAGAAAGCAACGGCGAAATCATCGAGCAAGATGGTAAAATGTTCATGAAGTTCTATGGAATGTCTTCACAGAGCGCGATGGACAAGCACTCTGGTGGGGTTGCCAAGTACCGTGCAGCCGAAGGAAAAACCGTACTATTGCCTTACCGAGGCCCGGTTGATAACACTATTCAGGATATCATGGGCGGCGTACGCTCAACCTGCACTTACGTTGGTGCGGCGCAGCTTAAAGAGCTGACTAAACGCACTACTTTCATCCGCGTTCAAGAACAAGAAAACAACGTGTTCGGTAAAGAGTAAGCACTGGCTACAACCATAACTTGATATTGCCTTTTTCTATACCATACTTTTGTAAGCTTACGACATATGGTGAAAGAGGCAATATTATGTCTGCGCCCTTTTTCCTAGCAATAAACTCAAGTTGAATAGTAATGCGAGGATGTGTCGATTTTATTCATTAATACTGTTCATCCACAACGCAGGCGACAAAAATAACACATGATTGGATACGCACAGGGCAAGATAAAATGCATGAAACAATAGGTAGTCGTAGCCGACTTAATATTATCGGTACACTGAACCTGTCGAACATCGGAGCCACTGTTGCTAGTGATTATGAAAGCATTAACAGTGAGATATAAGCGGGTTATTGATTACCCACTTATATTATATCTACGACTTAGCCGTTCAACTCACCTCTATCACGAGATCTGCTATCATTGCTTCAGTCGTAATCATTAAGCCTGCGAAGGAGGCTGCAAGCTGAAGTGCAGAGCTGGTGACCTTCGTCGGATCAAGAATACCCATCTCAATCATGTTGCCATATTGGCCTGTTGCCGCGTTGAAGCCAAAGTAGGCGTCACCGGATCTCACGGCATTTGCCACAACAGAAGCCTCATAACCGGCATTCGTTACAATTTGACGAAGTGGCTCTTCCATGGCACGCAACGCAACACGGATTCCCACATTTCGATCGTCATTGTCATCTTTAAGATCTGCTAATTCATAGCCTATCTTTGCCAATGCGACGCCACCGCCTGCGACGATACCTTCTTCTACCGCTGCACGTGTAGCATGTAACGCATCATCAACACGACCTTTTTTCTCTTTCATCTCAACTTCCGTCGCCGCACCGATTTTTATCACGGCAACGCCACCAGCAAGCTTGATGATGCGCTGTTGCAGCTTATCTTTGTCGTATTGAGAGGTCGTAGCTTCGATCTTTTTCTCTATTGATGTAGCACGCTCCCTAATAACATCTTCTTCTGCAATACCGCCCACGATGGTGGTCACTCCCTTAGTAATTGTGACTTTCTTCGCACTACCAAGTTGTTCCAATGTTACTTTTTCAAGTTCATGACCAAGTTCTTCGGAAATGAGTGACCCACCGGTGAGTACTGCAATGTCTTCCATCAGCGCTTTTCGGTTGTCACCAAAGCCAGGCGCTTTTACCGCCGATGCGCGGACAATACCACGTATATTATTCACCACCAAAGTAGCAAGCGCTTCATCTTCGATATCTTCAGCAACAATAAGTAGCGAACGAGATTGCTGTACAACACTTTCAAGTACAGGAAGCAACTCTCTGATATTAGATATTTTCTTATCTGCCAGTAGAATATATGGGTTATCTAACTCTACAGTTCCCGCTTCCTGGTTAGTGATAAAATAGGGAGAGAGGAAGCCTCTATCGAATTGCATACCCTCGACAACAACAAGTTCGTTATTAAGGCCTTGACCTTCCTCTACAGTGATAACACCATTTCGACCGACTTTTTCCATTGCTTCCGCAATAATTTCCCCAATGCCTCTGTCACTGTTAGCAGAAATACTACCGACTTGAGTGATGGACTCTTTATCGCTACACGGCTGAGATATCTTTCGAAGTTTTTCTACAGCCGCTTCTGTGGCTTTATCAATACCATGTTTAAGGTTCATTGGGTCCATCCCCATGGCGACCGCTTTCAACCCTTCACTTATTAATGATTGCGCCAATACGGTTGCAGTCGTTGTACCGTCACCAGCTTCAGCGTTAGCTTTTGATGCAACCTGTTTTACCATTTGCGCCCCCATGTTTTCGAATTCATCTTCCAGCTCGATTTCTTTCGCAACGGATACACCATCTTTGGTAATTGTGGGGGCTCCAAAAGACTTATCTAATACCACATTACGCCCTTTAGGGCCCAAAGTGACTTTAACCGCATCTGCCAGTAAATTCACACCTTTAAGCATCCTTAGACGTGATTCATCAGCAAATAAAACTTCTTTTTCTGTCATGATTGTCTCCTCAAAAAACAACTAAAAGTCAATGACTCAACGATTGCTAACACATCGGATTCAGAAAGGATTAAATACTCCAAACCATCTCTTTTTTGGTTTTAACACCATAGCCATCATTAAAAATTACGATATCATCCACTATTACATCCATAGAGACTCGTTCGTGCCCTCTTGTGCAGCTCTAAGCCTACGGCAATAGCTTTCCTGCGATTGGATTTCTTGACTAATTGGGTGTGAGTACAATTCTTCCTTCAGATTTATTTTCTACTTCTGTTCTATCGACAACAAGCCCGTCATTCAAAGGCTAATATTCATAGGTTTAGCCTCCTATCGTTACAATAAATAAAAGACATATAAATGATACTGAAAGCAACGTCTGACGCTTTCGATGAAAAAATAGGGTCAATAAAAACAAGTTCAAAGAGAGGCTCAAAATTATCCGAAACTGAACAAACAACCATCGCTGGGAGCGATTGCTAATTCATTCATTATTCACTCATATTTTCGTACCCTTAACTCATGCGAGATGAATAACCCACCTATATTTCACGGCCTCCCCCCCCAAAAAAATCAGCCCTATTGGTTTCCAACCTTTAAACCTTTAAACCTTTAAACCTTTAAACTTTTAAACTTTTAAACTTTTAAACTTTTAAACTTTTCAGTCTAAATAAAAATTCGCTGATAACAAGAAGACACGATGTGCGTATGAAAATATAATTCAAAACTCGAGTGTTATGGTAAGTAAATCGCCTCAAACGCCATATATGCTTGATTTAACTCTATTAGAAGTACAGAAACTTCATGTCTTTCTCCTCTGAGAATTGAATTGCGAAGTTTTTTCAGGATATCTAAAACCTGCACTCTCTTCTCTTCAATAAAATATTCTCGTAATTCGTTAGCTTGATCCATGTTACCACCTTGCAATTACATGCGTGCGCCAATGCTTGCACACATACATGCAAAGAAGTGTGAACCAATTCATAAAATTCGCTTTTAGGGAGTATTGCAAAAAATTCTGGCCAATGAAGCTGGACACTAGATTTATTTTCTTCGAATCAGCAGGCGATCTGGAATCCCACTCCGTTCGCAAACACAATTAGTTCATTTTTTGTTCTGGAAGTGTCCTGCTCATCGAGCGATACCCGAAAGAATCCGCAGTTACTACATTGGCTCCACTGTCAAATTTATACTTCGAGCTATAACCGCCAGAAATGTCTCGCGAGATACCATTAAGTGCACGCATATATAATACAATTGGAACAGCGTAGTATTTTAGTGGTGAATTTAATGTGCATTGCAAATATACATTAACAGTTTAAGTTTTAATTTTAATTTTAATTGTTTTAAATAATCTCAGTATCTGTTCGCAGTTACCATTACCAATGTTTAATCTCAATAATGGAAACTATCATTTACGAAACGATTACCAAAGGGGAGGATTAGCTTATGTTGCATTTTATTCCCCTTAAATATCATACAATTAGTTTTCAACTGTATTTTGTTACGATAGTGCTTTCCCATATTTTCAAATAAGTCTATTTTGATTTGTTAGAAATATAATTGATATAAAACCTATTGGAGTCTTATAATCACCCCCAAATAAAACAACGCTCAATAACGGTGCAACTTTTATACATCCATTATTCAAATGATGTGATAATTTTTGCTATAAGGCTGCCTAACTATGAAATATTTATTCGCAACATTGTTAATTGGCATTATGCTAAGTATATCTGGTTGTGGGGGAGGAGGCGATTCATCGCCTTCAGATACAACTCTTCAACCGTTTAAGAATGAAAAAGTATATCGTGAACCTTTAAAGGCCAATGATATTGATATTGAATACTCAAATTTAGCAAAATCCCATTCATCAGTGTTAAATGTTTATGGAACATTATCGTATCGCCTAGCTGATGGTGAAGCGAAGGATATTGTTTCTGTCGAACAATATACTGGGTTGCTTACTATTTTAAATCCGGGAGATGTACGTATCATTGTCGAAGATACGAGCCCGACTTATCAATCTTCTTCTGCAACTTTTACGGTTCATGTCGGGAAAGGCACAAACTATAATTTGTCTGCATCGAGAACGACAATCTCAGCGCTTGATACCGATGCAAAAAATCTTTCTTATTATGTTCGGGGGAATCAAGGCTCCCTGACTTTCGAGCTTGCGCCAGAAAGCAGTAACCTCCTAGCTATTAACAGCCAGACTGGTGAGTTCATTCATTATGGGATCCCTGGTACCGCTCGAGTTATCGTGACCGACAACGGTAACCGTCGCTATCAACCGAAGTCCGTTGAGTTTGAAGTGGTAATTAAAGCCGTTAATCCTGATATTTTGGGATACGATGATCTTTCACGCGACTATTCTGAGCATATGACTTTGTCACCTAAGCAAATCAGTGGCGACGACATGGGAACATTTTCTTTCAAGCTTGCTGAAAGTTCTAAAGATAGTGATGTGCTCGCCGTGGATGCTCATACTGGTTATATGACGATTCATAAAACAGGCTGCGTCGTGATTGAAGTGACCAATGAGCTCGGTTCAGGTTATACCGATGATGAGCGCAAGGCATATTTTAAGGTGGAAATCCTAAAGGCTGATCGCCCTAACCTGACCGTTAGCTCTAGTAACTTTGTCTATCAACCGAATCATATTATCCAACCCGCGATCAATAACATGAAGGGTCAGGTGACCTATCGAGTTGAGTCAGGTGATAATGTTATTGCCATTGATTCAAATACCCACCTGCCAAAAATAATTGGCGTAGGTGCAGCGACCTTGATTGCCAACGATGATGGCAATGGTAACTATAAGCCGTCTTCAGCAAGGTTTACATATGATGTACAGAAAGCTAGTCGCCCTAAGCTCGTTGAGCTAACCATTAACCGTACCTTTTCAGGAAAAGAACAACTACAGACTGTGACTCCTGTTATGAAAGGACAGAAAGGTCAGCTGACATTTAGAGGTTCTTCTGATGTTGTTTCTGTACATGGAGAGCAGTTGACGATTGAGCACGCAGGGCTGGCGACACTGACAGCAACCGATGATGGGGGGCTGTATTACCTGCCAAGCTCTGCAACATTAAAAATCAATGTTGCAAAAGGTGAGCATCCAGAATTTGAAGTGAAGGATATTGCAGCGGAATACTCACCGAATCTGTGTATTCCGGTCGCTGATGCTAATATTAGTGGTAACAAAGGAACGTTATCACTCTCTCCTCAAGCCGATAGTGATAAGGCTATTGCTACATACAACACTGACCGAGAATGTTTTAAGGTACACAAACACGGCACGGCAAAATTTGATGTGATAAGCCTTGAAAGTCATGATTTCTTGAAATCTGCACCTCATGAGATGTCTCTTGTGATTGCAGCTGCGGATTCAACGCTTTTTGTGGACAAAGGGGTTAATGCTGTTTTTTCTGGCGGACAACCAACCATTAGTCCACCAACCGTGCACGGAAAGAAAGGTGAGTTAAGCTATCGTCTTTCTCCGGAAACCCGCCATCCGGATGTTGTTGAGGTGGATAGTCATACTGGTGAGATGACCATACTTAATGTAGGTACAACAACGGTGGAAGTAAGTGACTCCGGTGGTGATGGTTATAAACCAGCTATAACTACATTCTCAGTAAGGATCACCCAAGCAGACAACCCGCTTTCTGTTACATACCCAGAAGCTTCGTATCAGCGAGACCAAGCTATTATGCCGTCAGTAGAAAATGGTGAAGGTGAGATTAACTATTACCTGGGGTATTCACCGTACGATGTTGTAGGAATGGTTTCGGCGAATACGGGTCAGTTAGAAATTCATTCTGCGGGTGAGTATAAGGTCAAAGTTGTTGCTAAAAGCAGCCGTAATTACAAGTCGAAAGTGTTAATTGCTGAAGGCAAAGTTAATAAGGCCAAGCATCCTGGGATTGTGACTGAGTTGGAGGCGTTTGAGTACGTTCCGATGAAGCAGGTGACTTTAGATCTTCCTTCAGCATTGGGAAAACGTAGTTTTACGGTTAGGAATACTCATGCTGGAGTTGACAAGCGCAAATATGTATCGATGAATCCGAACAATGGTGAAACAACGCTGCTTAATTATGACCGTTATGGCGATGAGGCTTTGCTGAATATCTTCATTACCGAAGAAGAAAGCCGTAATCATCTGGCACTGGATTCTTCATTCACCCCAACCAAACAAATTAAGATAGTCCCGCCTAAGGCTGGTAAATCGACCAAGGATATTGAGTTGGATCCGACCTTTACGATTGTCGATAGTAGCTTGAATGGTAATGCCCGTTATACGGGGCTCTATAGTACCCGAATGAACTTTGCAGGGGTTGCTGGTGTAAAAGCACCCACTGATGAAGAGCGGGCTAAGTATGGTGAAGGTATGAATTTGTTCTTGCTTATGAAGCAGGTAGGCACGGAGCAAGTATTTAATCATAATATTATTAGAGTCTATGCGCAGCGATACGTAGGCTGTCAAGATGACGTTAACGATTTAACCCTTGACAAAGTTGCACCTGTTGCAATGGATTCTCTGAACTTTTGTGTAGTTACAACTAACAACAGGTTTATGAAATACACCATCATTGATGATACTCGACTTGGCAAAGGCGACTGGGAAGCGGCTGTGCCGTTTGTTGCTTACCTTAGTAGTGATCGTCCATTCTTGCCAAATGATGAGGGGGGTTACTATACCTCTGAATCTGAACATTCTAACGGAGATGGATCCGTTAAAATGATTGAGTGGAACCGAATTAACCTGAAGCTAAGTAAGTAATTTATGTTTATTGCGTAAATCAATCATAGTCCCGGTATTTAACCGCAATGCTGATCAGTTAAAGATCGGTTGACTGCCCCTTCTAATGAGAGAAAATCGGAAATCATTTATTGGTTTCCTTTTTTTATGTCCTTACAAAATTCAGCGCAATCATGGCGGGTGCTGAAGGCTGGCGAGATATTGAGAATTACGGTAATTCAAAACTGATTGGTTGAAGCAACATCGGCCTTTTAACAGTGGAGTTCCTCATCGTCACATCATCGCTCGTATCCTGCATAGTGTTGTTGCTGAAGTAAAGCAAGATACATCGCGCATCAAAATGGAAGGCACAATTAAAAATATGGTCTATTCCGGCGGTTCGTAATGAAAATGCTTAATGAAGATTACTGTGGGGCAGCGAGTCAGCGGAACAAATTGAAAAAATGAGTTTGAATGATAATTATCGAGCGGAAGTATTCTTTGAGGAATTAATTAACAAAGTATGCTCCCGCCCTACTTCATTGTTGAGGTTGTTTACCAGTAACCCTACCACTGGCTAGACATTTCTCATCAAATTATTTACAACAGAGCCGATTTTTTCAATCTCTTCACAGCTCCAATGTTCATCGTACAGACAGCAGGAAACAGAATTTCAAATAAAGGGGAACTTATTTTCGCAGACTGACGCGGGTAGAACATCAAGATGCTAAGAAAAAGCTCGAAAATCACCTTATAATTATCAAATATAGAAGTATAAAATTATAAATCGATTACAAGTCAAAATCACCGAATTTAGTCAAAAAACGTACATCGTTTGCTATCTCACTCTGGGCTTGTAACTCAGATTTAAATATAACTTTTCAAATTGGACTAACTTCATTTTCAGTGCTTACTAATTATCGAACTTAATACTATCTTCTCTATTTCGTTCAGCTTGAATGACATTTCCATGACTTCATCGAATTCTTTTGAAATTTCCAGGAAGTAGGAAGGCGGAACATCAAATAAGCTTACAGCTTTATCAATAACCTTCTTCGATGGTTTGTTTTTGCCATTTTCGATTAGTGATAGGTACGTGGTTGTAATGTCCAGGTGCATAGCGCACTCACCACTTCGCATCTTTCGTTGTAGGCGTAATGCCCTGATCTTGTATCCGCTAATATTCATCTAAACTATTCACCAGCATGTATTTTTACCACCACACATTCACAACAACTATAATAAATCAAACCAATATCAAAGCCTGTTTTATCAACAATAATTACTTTGTCGTTGCCTAATAACTTTCGGACTAAATGGTTTAACTTTTTTTAGTTGCAATGTTATTAGCAAAGCAATTCACTTTTCATTGATTCTCCGCCAACACTTAAACGCTCTAAGTAAATCAGTTTGTTTAATTGATAACGGTTGTCTCTCACAGAGTGAAACAATTGATGACAAAGGAAGGTTGAAAAACTCACAATAATTATTTAGTAAGTCTATTGTGACCTTCTTCTTACCTGTTTCTATTTCACTAATATGTGATTTGCTGCAACCTAAATTCTTCGCCAATTCACTTTGGTTGAGACGAAAGAAAGTACGCAAATCAATCAATACTTCATTAATCATGTACACTAACCCATTATAACCATTGGCATTTTAGATATTGTCGCTTTCAAGTAAGTATCGCTTTCATGATTAAGCTTGAAATGTATAAAAGATGTTTCAAACTTATCCTCGTATGTTAACCTCTGTGCGACACCAGTAACTTTATCTTTATCGAACACAATCCAGTATTCTAATCGCCCATCCAGGTCATTATTAAATGCCGTTTTGTATTTGATAGTTTTGCTACCAAACGGTATATTACACGGTAAAAAGCAAAGATTGTCAGCAATATTAGTTAAATCTTGAGACACGAAATACACAAGAAATGCTTTAGCTTCTTCACTTAGTTCTTTAATTTCAGTAACATGCGTAAAATCCATATTATTTAAACCTTTTAAATATATTGTTTTATTAAGCGCCTTAACTGGTTAAATATATAATCCATTCAAAATTAATTTATTTCAACAGTTAATTTTTGGAATCTCACATACTGATTTTTTTCTAAAACTATTTCTTGTAATAAAATTACAACGAAGTACAATGTACCCTCTCACGCAATCAGAAAGGTTAGTTATGAACATTGAACATCATACTGAAAGCCCAGATATCAAAGCTATCCGATTAAGACTAAAAGTTAATCAACATGAATTTGCTGAAGCTCTTGGTTTAAGCTTGGAAACTATAAAAAGCTGGGAACAAGGTAGACGAAACCCTACCGGCTTAGCTCAAAAAGTGCTCAAATTAATTGATAAGGATCTAGAGCTATATTACAGGTTCAAATTTAACTGACGAAATCACCGATAGTAACTAGCCATCTACTTGTAGGTGCTATTGGTCATTTCCTGAGATAATTTTGTAATCTAACAAAAGGATCAATAATTGAAAAATGATGAATATGAACTCGATTATTACTTCGATAATAATGAACAAATAAATAAATCAATTGACAATATTGATTTTGTTATCAGCGATGATTTTCTTAACTTTGGTCACTTCAATTTAGTGTTACTTATCATCGCTTTTATAGTCCTGTTATTTATTACACTCTAGTACGGAGGATATAATAATTATTACGCCGCCTTAAACCCAGAATCTCTTTACATCTAAATCAAACAAAATTATTAGAAAGAGATATTATGCTTAATTTTTATAAAGAAAACTGGTTCAACAACATTAAGGGAGATTTATTATCTGGGATTGTTGTTGCCCTAGCCTTAATACCAGAGGCTATTGCATTTTCAATCATCGCTGGCTTAGACCCTAAAGTTGGTCTTTACGCTTCTTTCTCAATCTGTGTCGTTATTGCTTTCACAGGCTCTCGCTCAGGCATGATTTCAGCCTCAACAGGTGCTATGGCATTACTAATGACAACATTAGTTAAAGATCATGGTCTTGAATACCTTTTAGCGGCTTCGTTTTTCGCTGGCATACTTCAATACATTATTGGATTACTTAAGCTTGGTGATTTTATGCGATTTGTATCGCGTTCAATCGTTACAGGCTTTGTTAATGCCTTAGCTATATTAATATTTATGGCTCAACTTCCTGAACTAACGGACGTTACATGGCATGTTTATGCTTTAACAGCTTGTGGCCTTGGCATCATTTATCTGTTCCCTTACATACCTAAAGTCGGAAAGTTATTACCTTCCCCACTCGTATGTATCATCGCAATAACTTTATTTAGCGTTCTCTTTAAAATTGATGTACGTACCGTAGGTGATATGGGGTCATTACCTGATTCATTACCCGTATTCCTGATTCCAAATGTGCCGTTTTCTATAGAAACGATACAGATTATCTTCCCTTATTCATTGGCATTGGCTGTTGTTGGGGTTCTTGAATCAATGATGACTGCAAAAATCATTGATGATATTACCGATACACCGAGTGACAACAATGATGAGTGTAAAGGTCAGGGTATCGCGAACATGGTATCTGCGCTATTCGGTGGCATGGCTGGTTGCGCAATGATTGGACAATCAATGATTAATATGAGTTCAGGGGGGCGAACACGACTATCAACATTAGCATCAGGCGTGTTCCTTATGATAATGGTTGTGTTTCTTGGGGATTACCTGAAACAAATCCCTATGGCTGCTCTAGTGGCTGTAATGATTATGGTTTCTATTAGTACATTCTCTTGGAAATCAATCATTGATATTAAACATCATCCTTTTAACTCTAATGTCATTATGATCGCTACGGTTCTATCCGTTGTATTCACTCATAACCTTGCCATTGGTGTTGTTGTCGGTGTTGTTATTTCAACATTTTTCTATGCAAACCATAGTCGTAAAATTATGAAAGTAACTGATGATGTTGTTATTCACAATGAACACACGATCCATAAAGTTCATGGCCAGATTTTCTTTGCGTCCGCTTACAACTTCATTGATATGTTTAACTTCAATAATCCAACTAAATACATCACGATTGATTTATCTGATGCTCACTTTTGGGATATAACTGCTGTTGGTGCGCTCGACAAAGTTATTATCAAATTCATAAACAATGGGTCTATCGTGGATATTATCGGAATGAATGAAGATTCAGAACAGATGATTAGTAAATTTGCAATATTTGATAAGCCAGATAAACTAGCAAATCAATCATTTGGTCACTAATTAAATAGAAAACATAAACTGATTGATAATCTCACTTTCTGAGCGGGATATAGAAAAAGGTCTGTCAGTGGCAGACCTTTTACCATCGGTACATAAAACGAGGTACATTAACTAGAGAAGCTATTATTTCAAATTGCAGCTCTGGAAAAGTTTCTATTGATAATCATATCCCCAATTAGCCTTCTCCAACGCACCTATCTCTCAACTATAAATCAAGCCTTTAAGCGCTGAAAATTTATCAAAACCCAAATATAAATGTCCAGTGCCAACAGGCTATGCATCGTCTCTTGCCGGTCGGGAAACGTAAGCGAATCGGTTTCGCAGAGGCCCTACAATGGTGCAGGCGTTAAATTTTTCTCACCACACTGTATCACTCTCACCTTTCGTTTGCACTTAACAGCAAGATACTTCACTCCATGCAGGTTCTTGCCTGGAGAAAGTATATCCGCGGTATCTACTGGGGCAACATGCCAAGCTACAGTGAGTTCAATGCTCTTGATGTCCACCGTCATTTACCAGACTTTTTCTGGACAGGAAAACGTAAATGGCATGCATGAAGGCCGTTATTGACCAGTCTCTTGACTTTGCTTATGCCCATCATATCCAGCGTCTGATGTGACAGGTAACTTTTGTCTACTGGGAGAGCCAGTTACTCCTTTATTACATCATTCACAACAGCCATCCAACATGTGAAACCGTCTCTTAAAGCATGATTGACAGTACTTGTCACACAAAAGTTTCTGGCATATGCCAAAAACTAGGTGTATAAATAGCATATGCCAATTACAGGAGGCCTCATGCCAAGACCCAAAATCCCAAGAAACGTTTGTGGTCACCCCGCTGATAGTTGCTTTAAACCCAACCGGATCCCAATGAGTCAGCTTGAGCGAGTGCAACTTGCCAATGATGAGTTTGAAGCGTTACGACTGGTTGATCTATTGAAAATGCAGCAACAAGAAGCGGCTATAGAGATGGGTGTCTCCCGGCAAACCCTGGCCAATATTCTGAAATCAGCCCGTTTCAAAGTGATGGACTGTCTTACTCAGGGCAAGGCTCTCATCATGCACTGTGAGGAAGAAAAAGGAGCTACAAATTATGATCACTGCAATTCCGATGAATGAAGATCGTATCGCCAATCATTTCACCAAAGCTGAGAATATTTTGTTTATCAATGAACAAGGTGAAGAAGTTAGCCGCCATGCCAATCCGGTATTGCGCGCCAATTGTGCCAGTAAAAAGGATTTGCTCAATCTGCTAATCCAGCAACGTGCTGAGCGCATCGTCGTACGTAATATTGGTAGGCAGATGTTAGGCAAACTGCTCTCTCATCAGCTTGCTGTTTTTCAAACCCATTGTGGTCGCCGCAACACCGCGGAGCTAACCAATCCGGAAGCTATAGGGTTGGTTTCTCTGACTGGCGCCGAGCAGGGCCGACCATCTCTTAATCATGAGGCAAAGGAAAAAGAAGGCGGCTGTCGACACAATAAAGAGGCGACTTCAAAACAAGGACGTCGTTGCCAGCAGCGTACTAATGGTCATGCTGTACAAGAACATGATTACCATGAATGTCATCGCCAGAATGGTCATAGTCATGGTCGAGGCCATGGTAGATGTGGTGATGCCAAGCCAAGGGGTCACCGCTGTTGTCGCAATACTCCTGCTTAATTGATTGCTGTCTACGCAGTTCTTTAGTTGCAATGCATCAATATCACACGACTGAGGCTTAACTGCGTCAATAATAGCTTGGCTCCTGAGAAAATCCGGGAGCCTCTTCAACATTAGTATTTCCCCCAAATGGAACCATCATGTCTTCACCTGTAATTACGGCGCCCTCAGAGGCTCAATCCCGTAACGGTCTCAAAAGAGTGGCCTATTTGCCTATCACGCTCTTTTCAATTGTGATGGGGTTAGCCGGATTGGCTATTGTCTGGGAAAAAAGTTTTCAGACATCACAAGTCGCACATGGGATCTCTCTCGCCATAGGTATTTTGGCCTCGACACTCTTAATCTCCTTGTTGGGTGCGTATGGTTGGAAAATCATTCGTTATCCACACGAAGTCCGTGCTGAATTACATCACCCGGTGCGTCTCAATTTCTTCCCGACGCTTCCGATTGGTATGCTGCTACTCTCTGTCTTCTGGCAATCAATCCCTGCGCTGGCTATGCCCCTTTGGAGTGCCGGCACGTTGTTGCAGTTGATATTGACACTTTACGTAATGAGTAGCTGGCTCAATCACAGCCACTTCACTATTGAACATGCCAATCCCGGTTGGTTCATTCCCGTGGTCGGCAACATAGTGGTCCCAATCAACGGAGTGTATTTCGGCTATGAGGAACTCAGCTGGTTCTTCTTCAGCATTGGACTGCTATTCTGGCTGGTACTCCTGACCATAGTCATGTACCGCCTTTTATTTAATGAGCAACTACCACTTCGCCTGACGCCAACATATTTCATTTTACTTGCTCCCCCATCAGTCGGTTTTATCTCATATACCGGATTGATTGGTGGCTTAGATAACGGAGCCAGATTGTTCTATTACTGTGCACTTTTTCTGATGATGTTGCTGGCCAGCAATATAGTGCGCTTTTGGCGAGTACCGTTTTTCATTTCATCCTGGGCTTTCTCATTTCCGCTTGCCGCTCTGTCCCTCGCCACTATCAAGATGGCAGAACTGAGCCAACAGCCTTGGTTAACCTGGCTGGCACGGCTATTAGTCATAATATTATCAATGATCGTGCTCTGGTTAATACTTCGCACCATACAAGCCGCACGAAAAGGAAAGATTTGTACTCCTGAGTAACGTTCTCATTTTAAGAACCGATCTCGGTATTACCAATAGAAATTATATAATTACCGCGGTCAAAAACTAGCTAACAAGACTAACTGACTATTCTATCTATGTGAGGATAACGACAATATTCTCACGCTTAATGAGCATAAAATGAAACTTTATCACGATACCAAGCAAGCACACGCCCACTGTATAGTTTGTGGCAACAATGAAAACAATCCAGATACCTTGCAGTTAGCGTTTACCCAAGACACCGACGGAAAAGTAACGGCTCCGTTTCAGGTTACTTCCCGCCACCAGGGGTACACTGGTCTGTTGCACGGCGGTTTAACCAGTACTCTTCTTGATGCCGCCATGACTCACTGCCTGTTTACTCAAGGTATTCAGGCCCTGACTGCCGAGCTGACAGTTCGATTTATTGCCCCGATTCAAACCGGCCAGCTAATCATGGTGACCGCACGTTTGATCGGACAGAGAAGAGGGATCTATCAATTAGAAGCCTTGATCAGCCAAGGACAGCAACTATTAGCTCGCGGCACAGCAAAATTCATTGAGCCGAAAAGTAAGGACATGAATAATCCCGTTTAAGTTTGGGTTATTCCTGTAATTTGAGATATGTGGGGTATAAAAACAGTGGCCAGCCAGATATGGAGCAGGCCGTTAATATCATAAATTGTAAAAACAACCACAATTAGAGACAGCCTCTTCTTTGGCTTGCAATTAGCTTATATAAGTTAACTGCAAGCCTAAAAGTATGATCTTCGTTCAATTTATCATACATTACAGTATAGCAGCCTGTAACCTTGCTTTTTGTGTGCCTATTCTTGATTGGCAGGTTGATTTCAATTGGTTCAAAAATTGGGAAGAGCGCTATGAGTCAGTTTGATGAATCCAATAATAAAGGTAAAACGGGCCTAACCCGTCGAGATTTTCTAGAGACAGCAGGTCTGACGACGCTGGCAATAGGGATGGGGGGCATAGCAATGCCGCCAACGGCACAAGCTGCGCAGCCTTACGTTGGTAAATCAAAGCCTGGTACGCCGCTCAAACCCAAACGCTACAATGTCTTATTCATCGTTACCGACCAGGAACGTTATTTTCCTGAGTTGACGAGAAAGGGGCATTGGCCAGGCAGAGATCGCCTTGCTCAAATGGGGACAACCTTTGAGAACCATCAGGCTTGCTCAATGGTCTGCACCTCCTCGCGTTCTGTTATTTTCACCGGGCAACATGTTCAGCATACAAGAATGTTCGACAATACGGATTTTCCCTGGGTCGACAACATGTCATTCAACATCCCGACTATCGGCCACATGATGCGCGATGCTGGCTATTACACTGCCTATCAGGGGAAATGGCACCTTCATCAACTCATTCACGAGCATGCCAATGCGGGTAATCCCAACCCGACAGTTGACCATGACATCATGGACAAGTACGGATTCTCCGACTTCACCGGCATTAATTATATCGTTGGTGCAGCACAATTCGGGTACCTCACCGACCAGTACGTCACCGCGACCTCTCAGGCTTGGTTAAGGCAGAAAGGCAAAGCATTGAATGATGCCGGCCAACCATGGTTCAAAACAATTGGCTTGGTTAATCCTCATGACATTATGTTCTATGACACCGACAAACCAGGCGAGAAGGTTCAAGGCGCAACGCATACCATGTTCGAAATCGCCGGCGATCCGGACAACGAAGTCTATAAGAAAAAGTGGGGCATACCGCTCTCACCAAGCCGCAAGCAATCTCTGACCGAACCGGGGCGCCCTATGGCCCATTATGACTACCAAGAGTCTATGGGCATGCTCTGCGGTAAAATTCCCAACGAGGACGAACGTTGGAAAAAAATGCAGGATTATTACCTGAACTGCATCAGCGATAATGACCGCTCTGTGGATACCATTCTCACTGAGCTTGAAAACCTGGACATGCTAGACAACACCATCATCATAATGACTTCCGATCATGGTGAGCTTGCCGGGGCTCATGGGATGTCTGGTAAAGGAGCTACGGCCTACCGGGAACAGAACAATGTACCTTTCGTTATTTATCATCCGGACATGTCGGGCGGCAAAAAATGTAAAGCGGTCACGGCGCACAACGATATCCTGCCGACCATTTTATCGATGACGGGTGCCGACAAGAAACAGGAGAAAGAAGTCTATGCAAGGCTAAAAGGGCATGACATCTCCCCGCTGCTGGCAAGCCCGGAAAAAGCCTCTTATGATGCCGTCCGTGAGGGCGCCTTGTATTGCTTCAGTATGTGGGCCTTTATGGATGTCAATTGGCTGGGTAGCATTGCCAAAGCCAAAGGCGCCGGTGAGCAGATAACGTTGGATAATATCCCCAAGCCGAACATGAAAAAACGCTCCAATATCAGAACGGTATTTGATGGAAGGTATAAATACAGCCGTTACTTTAGCTCACGGGAGCACAATCGCCCGACCAGCATTGAGCAAATTTTTAACGCCAACGATGTTGAGCTGTTCGATCTTAAAAATGATCCGTATGAACTCAACAATCTCGCTTTGAACAAGCAAAACCAGGCGCTTCTACTCGCCATGAACGATAAACTCAATCGCTTGATCGATAGTGAAGTCGGTACAGACGATGGCTTTCATCTACCTGATATCAAAGGAGTCAATTGGGCCATTGAGCGCTTCGACCCATAGTACAGAGCATAATTGACGTTTATTTATCATTAAGGGAGATAGCGGTTAATGCAATTTCAAGTGATGGCCAAACCTTCAGGTGCCATTGTCTTTTAACCCCTGTTGCCGGGCAGACCAAAACTGCGCCTTTTACTTTATTATTTGGCTTATAAACAGTGGCAGCAAGTTTATGGCCATCTTGACAAAATATTTCTACTTCATCAGTGCAAAAGCGACTCATTGCTATCCCCCACTTAATATGTATGTGTAACATTCATATAGCACTATAAACCAGGTCTGACCAGTTGCAACTTAACCTGTGAGTTGTGGTCCCAATTTATTGAATTAGCCCCCCTTAGCTTTATGGACGTAGTTGTCAGTTATTTTAGTCAAATCTTAATAATGAAACTAAACTTACTTTTTATCTCAGCTATTTTCTATGCGGTATGCTAGGAAGATAAGAACAATGAAAAAACAGGAAACAATATGTTTTTGTTGGCTGCCTATAACACATCATAAGCAAATGTCGATTGCACATTCGAAACGGCATCGTTTATTTTCATAACCTAAATGGAATTTTATTATGGCATTAGGATTAATCACTGGGGACAAAATTGTAAGACTTGTGTGGTGGACTGGATTAAAAAAAGTGGCATCAACATTTCATGCCAAGCTCCTGAAACCTGAGCAGTTTGTCCATGAGTTCCTTACAGACTTAGCAAAAATCGGCTCCCTAAAAAAGGTGCTTGGCGAGAAACCTCTTGAACCATTTGGTGCAGATAACAGCGAGCTTAGTGAACGATACTACACAAGCAAGAAAAACTATTCACAAGCAATTAGAAGTTTTTTCATCGATCCTACTCCTTTCATAAAAGAGACTAAAATCACCCCTCTTTTACCTGCAGAAAGTTTTCATAACAACAACCCCACCCCAAATGAAACATGGTTTTTCCTGAACGGGATCGGTACCAATGAGGATATGGCAAAAGTTAATGCACAAATGCTCAGTAAGATATTCAAGCGCCCTATCACTCCTCTTCACAATCCAACTAATGGGTTTAAGCATGACTTAATTGAGGTAATGAAAGGAAGAACTTTCGATCAGAATACTTCTATTGCCAAGACGACCCGAGATCACATCCGAAGAGAGCTGAAAAAGATGGCGGTAAAATTGGAATCCGCTGACGAGGATGTGAAAAGCACTTACAAGGTCGTAGTGATCGCTCATTCCCAAGGAGGAGTCATCATTTCAAACGTTGTCAGAATGCTTATTCAAGATCCTAGCTGCAACTCTTTGCTTGATCATCTGGAGGTTTATACCTTTGCGTCTGCGCATGATGAATACCCCTCTCCTTGGGCAGTAAAAGATGAACAAAAGGTCCCTTTTACTGAGCACTTTGCAAACGACAATGACTACATTGCGGAGGTTGGAGTGCTCAACAGCGTCGGTAAAACTGCCGGAAAAGTCTACGTTAAGGGAGGCGCAGGGCACCTGTTAAACTACCACTATCTAAGAGACTTTGATGAAGGTAAGTACGAAGGCCATAGTGGTAGCGGCAGCCGCCTGCACACCCTGCGCGGCGGGAATCGATAATTGAAAAGAGCCATAACTTTTCAAGTTGATTATGTCCCCAAAATAGCAAAGCATCATTATACCCTATAGTTCCTTCACATACTGAGGCAGTTAAGTGTTTGGGGGAATTATAGGGTTATGGATGCTCATCACAGTAAATTAAGATTACCAATAAGAAACCGCTATCGGTTTTGTATATAAAGGGGTAGGTAAAGCTTCACTTTAGTCGAAAGACATCATTACAAAAATAAATTAAATCTATTATTGACCTAGCAAATTTACAGAGTAGAATCCACATCAATCTAATTCAATTCTTTTTCAGGAGTGTACATGTCAGTTTGTAAAATCTGCACAACAGAGTGCACTTCTGTTGTCAAAGTAGCTTACGTCAAGCAACCCCAAATCGCTTAGCGAAGGCAGTGAATAGCAATAAATTTATTCACTGCCGCTAAGAAATCACAATATGCGGCAAACAATAACTCTTATATAAGAGGTTTTATGCTGCCTATGTTTAAGAGATTTAAACATAATAATATCATCAAGCTGATAGTGCTGTGTGCAATCGCCACAGGGTATCCCTTGTTTTGTTATTGGGTATATCTCTATTTTTCTGCTTCCTGGCGAGTCTCATGAATATTGAACACTGTTATTTCAGTGAGAAATAGCAAAGATCGGATTGCCATTTCATGGGTTTCAACTGGTATGTTGAAAAATAATCATACTGGGATTTAGTCCGGCGCTGATTGTTGTCAATTTATTGTTATTCAAAAGATATAAAGCATTTTTTAATTCAACAATATTATTCGATAAATAGAGGTATAACATGGAAAGAGTGAAACACTGGACTCGAATGGAAATGCTCCACGAAACGGTAAAAAACAAAAATATCACCATCAAGGGGACACATAGCTATTACAGCGATGCCTATGATGACGGTTTTGAAAAATCAGTTGTCCGTTATCTGCACGGTGATGAAGCGACTTGTCATAGGGAACCACCCTGGGAAGTAGATAAGCTATATATTGGTGATTATGTCTGCATCGGAGCCGAGGTCGTTATCCTGATGGGTGGCAACCATACCCACCGATATGACTGGTTCTCCTTGTACCCGTTCATGGACAAGCTTGAAGAAAGCTATCAGTCGAAAGGCGATACTCGCCTAGAAGACGGTTGCTGGCTCGGGATGCGCTCGATGATCATGCCGGGGGTAACAGTCGGGGAAGGTGCAATTGTTGCTGCAAATAGCGTGGTGTCAAAAGATGTGCCGCCTTACACCATTGTAGGGGGAACACCAGCGAAACCAATTCGCTTACGTTTTCCGCAGGAGACGATAAATCGCCTGTTGGCACTGGACATTTATAACTGGGCCGAAGAAAAATTTACAGCGCTTAAAGATTTGATCTGTAGTGGTGACATAGATGGTTTGGAAAAAGCACATTTAGAATATGAGAATTAATGATTTTACTTTTCCGGAACACTATCCGAAATGACTGTTTACCCATTTCGCGTAACTCGTAGTTAATCTCGCGCAAAAAAAAAGAAACGAAATAATAAGGTTATTGCCTCCCTTGTGGGGCAAGTATCTTTTTTGATTGGCGGCACTAATCAAGGATGAGCAGTGCCGTTATTAAGGATTCAAAATACCTTTAATTAAGGTTTTTGATCATAGCCTGGATGATTGTTTGAAAAGCAGCCAGCTCCTCCTCAGACAATCCCTGCTGCATACGAGCACTGATCACCGCTTCTTCCTGGCGCACCTTGTCAATCAACTCACGGCCAGTGTCTGTCAAAACCAGTAGTTTACTGCGTTTGTCGACCTGGTTCGGTTTTCTTTCAATCCATCCCTTGCTAACCATATCTTTGATAAGGATTGATATTTGTGATTTATCACGAGCTAATCCCTGCACGATACTATTGGCTGTGCAGCTAGGTGTCTCCGCAACATACCTCAAGCACTGAACATGCATTGCATTGATATTTAATGACTTTGCATCAATCGCACTACGCATTTCCGAGCGATATTTCTGTATCAGGGTAAACAAATACTTACTGGCTAATTTATCCATTGACGATCTTTTTCAAACCTCAATTAGTTGACAATATCAACGATATCGATATAGTTTATATTATCAACCAAATGTTATGACATGAAGCCGGGTATTCAGCAGGCCGCAAAGAAAGCATAAATACCTGAATGTCTTCAACGATTTCAGTTACTACCATATGTTCATATTATGAGGTAAGAAGATGGGGATTATCAAACCAACCAATAAATCAGTGGAAAGCTTCAAGGGCCTTCACCTGTATCATACAGGCTTTTCCAATTGCGCAATGCGGGTAAGAATCGCGCTGGAAGAGAAGGAGCTGGAGTGGAGCAGCCATCTTGTTGATATTCTGAAAGGTGAGAACTTAACCAAAGTGTATATGGGAATAAACCCCAATGCTGTCGTACCCACCTTGGTAAATGACGGTGTGGTTGTTATCGACTCTGCCGACATCATCGATTACTTGGATAAACAGTTTTCACCCGGCTCGCTTCGCCCAGTCTCCGCTGAAGACGAGCAAGTGATGTACGACTGGATGTATCTGGCCAGAAATAACCACCTTTCGATCAAAACCTACATGTATGGCAACGTAGATTTTCTGCAAAACATGAAGAAGACATCTGAGGAGATGGATGAGTATCGCAAGAATCAATCCTTTGATTCTGCCCTTCTCGAATTCCATGAGCGCTTTAATTCCAACGAGGGTTTTACAAAAACTGAGTTGGATAAGGCTACGGCAGTGATCGACAACTGCTTCAAACACATGGATGAGCGCCTCAAAGACAATGACTGGCTTGCCGGAGACGGCTTTTCCCTCGCTGATATCGCCTGGATACCGCAACTGGTGATACTGAAAGTAGCCAAGTATCCATTTGAGAACTATCCAAATCTGGAAAAGTGGAAAAATGCCATTATCCAACGACCTAGCTTTAAGCAAGGTGTCCTAGCCTGGTTGCCTGAGATGGCAAACTAATACTTCAATCCCGTCACTTATGTAACTCTCAACCGTCAAGAGCTTTCGATACATTGCCTCGAAATCAAGCGGGATAACTAACATGCGCAGACAGCAGTGTTGTCATTATAGAAGACGCACGGGCTGTTAATCTCAAGACCTCTGTGCGGAGAAACCCCATGAGTAAAAAGTTTCACCTCGTTCATGTACATAAGGTACAAGATCTAACCCCTCATCTTCGTCGCTTAACCCTGCACGGGGACTCATTAGCTGATTTCCCGACAGGCATGGAAGGCGCGCACGTAAAAGTAGTGGTGCCCAAACCGGAGCAACATAAATCGATGCTTAGTCTGTCGAACAAGCTCGCAATGCGTTCATACACGATAAAAAGCTTCGATCCCGACAGCAACCAGCTAACGCTCGATTTTGTTGTTAACCGCCACCGCGGACCGGCGACTGACTGGGCTAAACAAGCTAAAGTTGGCAGCTTTGTTGGTGTAGCTGGTCCTGGTAAGCCCAAGTTGAGCGACTTCTCATGGCAACACTACTTAATGGTGGGTGATATTACCTCGCTGAACGCCGTGAATGCATTTGCTAACAAGGTTCCCAAAGAGTCAACGCTTACAGCCGTTATTGCTGTGCCAACTCGAGCTGATATCGTCAAGTTAGATATCCCACATGTCGATTGGTTTATTGAGGATGAACAGCAAGGCGAACTTGCCCAATATGTTAACCAAGTTAGCCATAACTTACCGAAAGATACCCAGGTATTTATCGGCGTTGAAGCAACTCAGGTTAAACAGATCCAGCAGCATCTACAAAATGAACTAAGTTTTGAACGGGAAAATATCTACGCAAGTAACTACTGGGCAAAAGGGCTCAGTGCCCGTCAAAGAATCACATAAATTGAAAGTACAGCTAAACAACCGTACGTGCTGTAATACAATAAAGCCGCAACAATGTGCGGCTTTATATCAGAACAAAGGAACTCAGAGTAATACTTAACTCTCTGTTGCCAACACTTCTTTTTCCTGCTGGCTTGGCGAGACCAGTTTATAGGTCATAATCCCGATCACGATTGCTTTGATAACCATCATCTGGGGGTTGCCATAGTAGGCAGCCATACCGACAAAGCCTGAAACTAGCATTAAGACTCGATACTTCTTCAGTGAGGTCATATATAGCGCGGTAACAATAACCCCCAAATCCATAAACTGCAGAGCAACCGGAAGTGTCGGTTCGGCGATAAAGGCACTCACGGCTACGTATACAATATAAAGAATACCTGCAGCCATTATTGCTGCCAACAAATTGACGATGGCCTTAGCTGATTTGGTGAAATCCTTAACATATCGATAGGTGTTTATCGCAGCAACAGACAGATTAAGGATCAGTTTCGGCCACCAGCCCATCAAGATAGACCAGACAATATCGTTCGCCGCAGAGCCAAAGGCCGCAAAACGTGTGAACTTCATACTGTTAAATACAGTGATGGAGATGTAGAACGCGACAGAGGTCCATCCTAATACTTCTTTAAGTAGCTCTAGCAAATCAATATCTCTTCTTTGTTACGTCGTAAACGGGCATGCTTAAAATTCAATACCAAATTCCATGCATATTTGAAAAGTTAGTTCCATGTATCAGCTGTTGATACATTTCGCAGCATAGAATATCGCACAATGCGAACCATGTGCAAAGGCTAGTCACACAGCATTTCTTAACTCAATAATTAATAAAGGAAAGAAAGGCGTAATCGCCCCACCTCATACGTCCTGCGGGTGGGGGAAATAAAAACGACCGCTAAGATGCGATCGTCAAAGATAATATTTAAACAGGTTGACCCAAAAGCGACACAAGAATTACCTAATGCAAGGTATCCTCTTTACCTATGCCTCTTCTCGCCAAAAAGTCATTGATAACCTTTTCTGCCATATGCTCAACTCTGAATTGTTGAGAAAGCCGTTGCTTATTTCTCCTGCTCCAGTGACGCATGACTTGATCCTTACTCTTCAGTTTTCTGGTACTACTCCATCCAATATCAAAAGTGTTAGCTTTCTTCGACTACGATCACTAATACTCAATTCCCCGGAGCGCAATCGAAAGGCAAAGCTTGACGCCACTTTAAGTGTACTCCCTGTACTGCATCTCACCATACTTTTACATGGCAATTTGATGTCGCTCAATAACAACATTCTCCGCACATTTCCTCTATGCCGTTTGTATTTATCCCCAAGGCGACCTATGTTTTTGCATATATTAGAAAAAACACAGTGAGGGTTCCTTATGGAGTCAATAGCAAGCTTTATAGCGGCAATAAACAGCTTGGTTTGGGGCGTCCCAATGCTGGTAATGATCCTTGGGGTTGGGATATTCCTCACTGTCGGCTTAAAGCTCATGCCTATTGTCAAACTCGGTGCCGGCTTCAAATTACTGTGGTCCGGCCGAATTCCGGAGAAAGACAAAAAAATACAGGGGGAAATCAGTCCATTTAACGCGCTAATGACTTCCCTTTCAGCCACTATTGGCACCGGTAACATTGCAGGGGTCGCAACCGCAATCTTTCTAGGGGGACCGGGAGCCCTGTTTTGGATGTGGTGTACGGCTCTCGTGGGCATGGCAACAAAATTTGCCGAAGCAGTGTGTGCGGTTCAGTATCGTGAGACCGATGAAAATGGTAACCATGTCGGCGGACCGATGTACTACATCAAAAATGGCCTGAGTCATAAATGGGCATGGCTGGGCACGGCCTTTGCTATTTTTGGGTCCGTTGCAGGCTTTGGCATTGGTAATACCGTGCAGTCAAATTCTGTTGCAGCAGCAGTAGATGCCAATTTCGGTATACCACCAATAGCATCCGGTCTGGTGATGATGATTCTGGTTGGTCTCGTATTGATGGGTGGGATTAAGCGTATCGCCGATGTGGCAGGTAAATTGGTTCCGCTTATGGCCGCGTTCTATATTGCTTCGGGTCTGTTGGTACTGGGGATGAATGCCACCGAAATTCCCACCGCTTTCAGTCTGATTATCAGCAGTGCCTTTACGCCAGTCGCAGCGCAAGGAGGCTTTGCCGGTGCCGCCGTCTGGGCAGCAATTCGGTTTGGTGTCGCACGGGGGATCTTTTCTAATGAAGCGGGGTTAGGCAGTGCCCCCATCGCCCACGCAGCAGCCCAGACTAAAAATCCGGTAGCACAAGGCTTAGTCGCGATGTTAGGTACCTTTATCGATACGATTGTAGTTTGTAGCATCACCGGCCTCGCGATTGTGGTATCCGGAGCTTGGCAAAGCGGAGAAACTGGAGCAGCATTAACATCTGTCGCTTTTGCCACGGCCCTTCCCGGCCTGGGTAACTATATTGTGGCAATTGCCCTATCTATATTTGCATTTACCACTGTCTTGGGATGGAGCTTTTACAGCGAAAAATGTATCCAGTATCTATTTGGAGTAAAGGCAATTGTCCCGTTTCGGGTTCTGTGGGTAATTGCCGTACCTATTGGGGCAACCAGTTCACTGGAGTTTATTTGGCTGCTGGCCGATACGCTAAACGCAATGATGGCCGTTCCTAACCTGATCGCCTTGGTTCTGCTAAGTCCCGTAGTATTCAAACTGACTCAGGAATATTTCAAGCTTCAAAAACAAGCCAAAACCGGGACGGGAAAAATGTAACCAACAGCAATAACCGCCTCAGCGACTCACGAAATAGCAATCGCTGGGGCATATCCCCCCAACCAAACGGCATGTCTTACTTTTGCGGGACAAACTTTACACGGTTAAAGTTTGACTCACTCTCCCTATTCATTGCCCAATTCATCCGCTTTACCAAGCCCCACCAAAGGCGTGCCATCGTCCGCATAGCTCAGTTCACTTTTCATCAACTCGCCTGAAAACTCAACGTGCGTATAGCCACCTTGTGCAAATTTAAGCGCAGCCTCCGGAGTAAGCCAGTCGCCATAACCACACACATCTGCCCAACCGATCTTCATTACTTTCATGATATTACCTACATTTGTTGTTGGGGCGGATTATACCGACTTTACAAATATTCGAGTAGAAAATGTCGCAGGCCCAGTTAATTATCGTCGCAATCTAACAACTACAGCCACTCCTGAGCTATTGCGGTAATTTCAATATTGGCAGCCTCTTCAAAAACAGTGCGGATCCAGGTCTGCTCTAACTCCAACAGGCGTTTATCACTGCCCACAAGACAAGTGGCCAATACACTACGCTGCCATTTATCCTGATAGCCAACTTCGGCTACTGAAACGTTGAAGCGCTGCCTAATTCGATCTTTCAACCCGTGGATCTCGCGGCGTTTTTCCTTCAGCGATTGCGCATGAGGGATCACCAGCTCCACAGTAAGAAGGGCAATATAAAAGCTTTGTTCACTCATACTCCCCCCTCATAATGCAAAGCCTCCCTATTGAGTGATCGTTACTTCAGTGAGTGTCCATCCAGCACTCATATCAATCATAAGCAATATAAAAAGTGTATATACCCAAGTTACTTCAAGATGCTCGCTTCAGCGAGAATTTCCAGGAGCGAAAACAAGGCGCTGATTTGAAGATACAGTCGCTCTACATCAAGAATCAGCAACGCAGCATTTGCGCCTGGAAAACTCGCCTTTCGGGAGTGCTCCAACCAATCCACTTCTGTGTCCAATGTACTCAAAAGGACATGTCATTCCTTCGCACATTTTCCTTGAATTGAACTGGCTGGTGTTACTCTGAATCCTGCATCTTGAAGTAACTTGGGTATACCTGTCGAAGGATGCCTATGCTTTATATCAGCACCCAGTTTGGAGAACGTCACAATGTTTGGTTTTATCAGCAAAAATATCATTACCGGGCTGGTAACTATATTGCCAATAGTATTGACACTTTACCTCCTCTACTGGTTTGCCGTTTCATTAGAGTCCATACTCGGTGAACTCATTCAGACGATTCTTCCCAATGAATGGTATTGGCCGGGAATGGGTCTAGCTGCCGGGCTGCTAGTCTTTTTTATCGCCGGACTTATGATGAACGCCTATGTCGTACAACGGATGTTTGCCAAGAGTGAACAAGTTTTCTATCACATGCCGTTATTCAGAACGGTATACCCGACTATTCGCGACTTTTTTGACTACTTCTCTCCTGCCACTCGCAAAGAGTTTGAACAAGTTGTCGCAGTAACACTGGGGGAGACCGACATGCAGGTAATTGGCTTTGTTACACAGCCAATCTCTGAGCGGTTACCCGAGTCATTTCGAGATGAAGACAGTGTTCTGGTCTACTTTCCCCTTAGCTATATGATCGGAGGTTATGCTGTCCTGATCCCCCGCAGCGCGATACGTCCTCTTGATATGACAATTGAAGAAGCAATGCGCTTTACACTGACTGCCGGAATGACCGGGGCCGGTTCGGGTGTCTCCTCAGCGAGCCATAAAGACCACTGACTATTTTCACCTCTTTCGGGGGAGGCAGACACTATCATTCGCCTGCGTATCGAAATATTGGCTGAAGTCACATTGCGCCTCAGGCTCTCATGAGAAAATGACTCATCAACTCTATTATCCTAGTTCCAACGGTACAAAAATGACAATGCGAGAACATAACGCCAGACCTTGCCTGATGCAGGCGTGGGAGCATCATGAGAACCAACTCGCGCATTGGCTCCGCGCCCAAACTCACGACGAGCCCCTAGCCCAAGATCTACTGCACGAAGTCTTTATCCGGGCAATGCATCAAGATGAACGCTTCTGTAACATTACCAATACCAAAGCGTGGTTATTCCGGGTGGCAGGAAACCTGGTCATCGATCAGGCACGTAAACGCACCACGCTCGCTTTACCCGCTATGGATGATATCGAACAGAAACAGCTTGGCGATACAACTGTAGACAACCTCACCAACTGCCTGCCCCGTGTACTTAATGAACTTGAACCGAAAGACAGTGACATACTGAAAGCATGCGATATTCATGGCATGACCCAACAACAGTATGCGAACCAGCATGAGCTTTCACTACCGGCCGTAAAATCTCGCTTGCAACGTGCCCGCACCAAACTACGGCAACAGCTAACCAGCTCCTGCAAAGTGATACTCGATGAAAATCAAAAGGTTTGCTGTTTTACCCCCAGAGACTAATCGTAGAAATCAAATTTACATCGGTCTTTCAAATCAGTGTGAGAGCTATCACGGGGAATGGGGCAGATTGACGCTAAGATGTTGTCTCTCAATTTATCTGGACAAGTTCTCTATGCGTAAGAAAATTATTCTTGATACCGATCCGGGCATCGATGATGCAATGGCCATTTTGTTTGCTGAAGCCCACCCAGATATCGAACTCGTCGGGATCACAACAGTATATGGTAATGCCACTATCGAGAATGGCACACGTAATGCGCTTTATCTGAAGGAGGAATTCAACTTTCGCTGTGACATTGCCAAAGGAACAGAAAAACCTCTCCAACGCCCACCGGTAGGAGCAACAGTTGTCGTTCATGGCGAAACCGGATTTGGCGATTTACACTCCAGTGAGCCAACACATGCCAGTGCAGATCCCCGTCCGGCGTATCAATACATTATTGATACAATCAAAGCAAATCCCGGAGAAATCACTCTGGTTGCCGTCGGCCCACTCACAAACCTCGCCTTGGCACTTGAGGCAGATCCGGCCATTACCTCGTTGGTAAAAGAAGTTGTGATCATGGGCGGTGCTTTTGGTATGAATAACCACCGTGGCAATGTTACTCCTTTTGCCGAGGCCAATATCCACGATGACCCGCATGCAGCCGATAAGGTCTTTACGGCAAACTGGCCAGTCGTCATCATCGGGTTAGACGTCACGGAAGAAAGCTTCTTCTCGTCAGACTATATTGATGAACTGAAATCAGCCGGAGGAAAAGTTGGCGAATTCATTTGGGATGTGAGCCGCTATTACCTACGCTTCTATGCCAACAAGCTTGGGCTTCATGGCTGTCATGTCCATGACCCTTCGGCTATCGCCTATGTCATCAACCCCGAGCTGTTTACACTCCGTGAAGGCCCAGTCCGTGTTGTTACCGACGGTCCGGCAGAAGGCCTGACACTTCAGAAATTTGATGATCGTGGCTATCAAACTGATGAGTGGAAAAACATGCCAGCCCAACAAGTTGGTATTGCTGTCGATGATCAGGCCTTGCTAGCCCTGTATCGTGAAAGCATCATCAATTACGGTAAACAGTTCGATTAGGACTTGCTGACTCTAACTCCCTAGTTCATAGCTCAGGCATGGCATAAAAGTGTCTGAGCTACTTTCCCCCACCTCCCTCACGCACCACACATACCGCACATAAAAATAATGTAATTTTTTCTGCATCCATTTAGCCGCAGCTCCGTCTTTATAGGTATATCCCCAAGTAACTTAATAAGGATGAGAAATGTTTCAAGTGTTCACCGACTTTGCCAGCTGGTTGGTATTTGAGGTATTGGGCTTAACGCCAGCGACCAAACAGGCTGATGCCCTGCACTTCTTCATTGAAGACACCACTAAAATTTTTGCCCTGCTGCTGGTCATGATTTATGTCATTGCCATTATTCGAGCATCTTTGAACGTCGAACGTGTCCGTGATTACCTGGCAGGCAAAAATCGATTCGTCGGTTATTTTTTGGGTTCAACTTTCGGTGCGATTACCCCTTTCTGCTCCTGTTCCAGCATTCCGGTGTTTCTCGGATTTACCTCAGCAGGGATCCCGCTGGGGATAACGATGGCTTTTTTAATCACCTCGCCACTGATCAACGAAGTCGCAGTATTATTGCTAATGAGCCTACTCGGCTGGAAGTTCACCCTGCTCTATATTGCGGTAGGCATGTTGATCGGCATGGTTGGCGGGCTATTTCTTGATACCATCCGGGCTGAGCGCTGGCTACAATCTTTTGCCGCCGATGCCTTGAAACATGGCCAACAAAACCTGCAAGTAAACAAACAGCCTGCTAATCAAACAGCCACCGAAAAAATAACGTTGGCTGAACGCCACCAGTTTGCCAAGCGAGAAACCACCGAGATATTCGGCCGGGTATGGAAATGGGTCGTTATTGGTGTAGGGCTAGGGGCTGCCCTCCATGGCTTCGTCCCTGACGGTTGGATAGAGACCTATCTGGGTGACCGGCAATGGTGGTCTGTACCTGCTGCGGTGCTGCTTGGCATTCCTCTTTATTCCAATGCGACAGGGGTTATTCCCATCATGGAAAGCCTCATTACCAATGGCCTTCCTATCGGTACTACGCTGGCATTTTGTATGAGTACGGTAGCAGCCAGTCTGCCCGAATTCATTTTACTCAAGCAAGTCATGCAATGGCGGCTGCTCGCCACCTTATTTGTTGTTCTGTTGACGGCCTTTACCCTTGTAGGTTGGACCTTCAATCTCACTTCTCCTTTGTTATGAGGATATATCGATGAAAAAAGTAAAAGTTCTAGGCTCTGGTTGTAAGAATTGCAAAACCACCGCGGCATTAATCAAAGAAGTCGCCGATGCACTGAAGGTCAAAATAGATATAGAGAAAGTTGAAGATTTTGCTCAAATTATGGCATACGGTGTCATGGCAACCCCCGCCGTGGTCATTGACGAACAGGTTGTACACAAAGGCAGTGTGCCTAAACGCGACTCTATCGAGGGGTGGTTCGAAAAATAAGAGTGAGAGGTAGCCCTTCTACAACATACAAGGGCTACTTTTGATGTATCTCACTGGTAGTATTCGCCATCAGTGAGGGGTGGCGAATACACATTCAAAGTTAAGCGCTTTCCTAAGCCAGCTTGGCAGAAAAATGCTTACCTAACAAGGCGTGATAAAAGTCATTATCTGACAATACCCCTTCCAGGCGCCTTTCTGTTCCCAGTAAAACAGGCTGACCGGTGCGATAGCGGATTTCCAGTGCTTCGCGCATCGAGATATCTGGTGTTGCCAAAACGACCTTATCCTGCTCAAGGGTCTCAAGGTTGTCCCCTTCCTGCCACTGTTGCAATGCCAGAGACTCATCCTGCCGGGTCACGGTCATAATCTCACCTTCCGCGGTGGTACTGACGCAAGTCTTGTCATGTTGGTTAAGTATCAACATTTCTCCCAACGACTCTAGCTCACTGGCCTCTGTCATCAGGGAACGTCCACGCAGCACATTAAGCGGATTCGTATGCGCGACAAAGTCTTTCACATATTGTGAATTCGGCTTCAGTACAATCTCTTCTGGCTTACCGTGCTGGATCAGCCTACCAGACTCCATAATTGCAATGTTATTACCAATCTTGAGGGCCTCATCCAAATCATGGCTCACAAACACAATCGTCTTGTTCAGCTGGCGCTGAAGCTCCAGCAGCTCATCTTGAAGCTGACTGCGAATAAGCGGATCCAGAGCCGAGAATGGCTCATCCATCAGCAAGATATCGCTATCCATGGTAAATGCCCGCGCCAAGCCGACGCGCTGCTGCATGCCGCCCGATAGCTCATGAGGAAATTTGTGCTTCCACTCGGAAAGCCCTACCATCTCGAGCTTTTCTTCTGCACGACGGCGACGCTCTGCCTTGCCGATACCCTGCATCTCCAGACCAAAAGCGGCATTGTCGAGTACGGTCAGCCAAGGCATCAAAGCAAACTTCTGGAACACCATGGATATTCGGTTGGTCCGCAAATGACGCAGAGCCGTTTTATCGCAGCTGGCAAGGTCAATAGACTGCTCGCCATCCTGCACCTCAAGCGAACCACGACTGATGGTATTCAAACCATTAATCGCACGTAGCAAACTCGATTTACCGGAGCCGGATAGCCCCATCAAGACACAAATTTCACCCTCTTCAATGTCGAGGCTGACGTCATGAACACCCACTACATCACCGGTGGCATCAATAATTTCCTGACGGTTTTTGCCCTCATCGAGCAATGCAAGGGATTTGGCTGTCTGCTCACCAAAAATCACATCTAGGCTTTTAATACTGATTGCACTCATGCTTATCCCTCCTTGCTCTGGCTTGCCGGAGTCTTACATAGACGATCCAAGATAATGGCGACCAATACAATGGCCAAACCTGCTTCAAACCCCTGAGAAATATTCACCGTATTGAGGGCACGGATCACCGGTTTCCCCAAACCGTCAGCCCCCACAAGTGCGGAAATCACCACCATCGATAATGACAACATAATGCACTGTGTTATCCCTGCCATAATGTTTGGCATTGCCGCCGGAAGTTCAACTTTGAACAACAGCTTCATTCGATTGGCCCCGAAGGCTCTACCCGCCTCGACCAGCTCTTCAGGGACTCGGCTAATACCCAGATAGGTCAGGCGGATTGGAGCGGCAATGGCAAAAATAATGGTAGAAATAAGACCGGGAACCACCCCCAGGCCGAACAGTACCAAGGTTGGGATCAGGTAGACAAATGTCGGTATAGTCTGCATCAAATCAAGGATCGGGCGCATGATGGTATACAACCAAGGCTTATGTGCTGCCACTATTCCAACAGGCACCCCGACCAATACCGAGATCATCGTAGCTGTTAATACCAGAACAAAGGTTTCCAGCATTTCTTCCCAGTAACCCAGGTTCATGATCAGCAGAAGTGCCGCAACAACGAAAATGACCAGCGAGAAGCTCCGGTGAAGAAACCAGGCCAGCAAAGCTGTCATTACAATCGGTACAGCAGGCGGAAACCACTTAAACAGATCAACCAACAGCATGATCAGTGATTCCAGGGTATAGGAAAGCGAGTCAAAAAACCCTGCAGCATTGTAGGTCAGCCAATCCACGAAGGTTGCCATCCAATCACCTAACGGGATTTTATGCTCTGTAATAAAGTCCACTGTTACTCCTTAATGGTCCATATTTTTTAAATTGGGTCGTTCCGTGTTTGTCTATTGCGCCGGCCTGCTGCCACTTGTTACCGTGGCAGCAGCACCGACAATCAGCCAGCACTTGGCGCGCAATAGACAATTAGATTTTCAGATATGACTTCACGGCGTTGGTTGCATTGCTACCGTCTTGTGCCGTTACCTTTTTCAGCCACTGATCCAATACCTGCGGATTGGCTTTTAGCCAGGCTTTTGCCGCCGCATCAGGCTTGGCATTGTTGTTTAGGATCTCGCCCATCAACTGATTTTCCATCTCGAGGCTGAAACTCAAGTTCTGCAATAGCTGGCCGACATTCGGACACGTTTTCAAGTAGCCCTGGCGAACATTGGTATAAACACTTGCACCGCCGTAGTTGGGGCCAAAGAAATCATCACCACCGTCAAGGTAGGCCATGTCAAAATTGCTGTTCATCGGATGCGGCGCCCAGCCAAGGAAAGCAATCCACTGCTCGCGGTTCACCGCACGTTTGACCTGCGACATCATGCCAGCTTCACTGGACTCCACCAGGCGGAAGCTTTTCAGGTCGAAGGCGTTTTTATCAATCATGTCCTGGATTAAACGATTGCCGTCGTTACCCGGCTCGATGCCATAGATGCGGCCACGAAACTCATCTTTGTATTTTGCTAAGTCGGCAAAGCTGCGGACACCGGCGTCATACACGTATTTCGGTACAGCAAGGGTATACTTAGCCCCCTCCAGGTTGGCTCGCACGGTCTCGACCGAACCGTCCTGGTGATATTTGGCAATATCCGCTTCCATGGTTGGCATCCAGTTACCCAGGAACACATCAATGTCCTGATTAGCCATAGAAGAATATGTTACGGGGACCGAAAGCAGCTGGGTTGAGGTCTTATAGCCCAATCCTTTGAGCACTTCGCTAGTAATGGCCGTTGTTGCGGTAATATCTGTCCAGCCCACGTCAGAGAAACGCACGGTATCGCACTGTGCAGCTAATGCAGTGATCGCTGAAAAACTGAGTAATAGTGCTGAGCTACCCATGATTGCATTTTTAATTGTTTTCTTTGTCTTCATGACTCTTCCTTTGTCCATGTTTGTTAAGCAATGGTTCTTCTCGTAGCTGGCGAGAAGGCTGACTTGTTCTCAATAGTCAGTTTGCTTGTTTTGGTAATTAAGCTGCTTACGTTTTCAGTAATAATGTGTGGGTCTATCAGGCGCTCACCGGACGCTTGGCAGAGCCAACGCGCTGTTCGGTTTCCCAGTTTGGGGCGATCCAGGTCTGTGCATCTGAAGGCGCAAGGGGAGCTCGCCCCAAAATGGCATCAGCAACTTTCTCTGCCACCATGATTGTCGGGGCATTGAGGTTGCCGTTTGGAATGGTCGGGAACACCGAAGAGTCGACCACTCGCAGAGAATCGATTCCCCTAACCTGACAATTCTCATTCAACACGGCCATGGGATCGTTATCTGCTCCCATCTTGCAGGAACATGACGGATGATAGGCACTCTCGACATTTTGGCGAACCCAGGCATCAATCGCTTCATCGCTGGTAACGTCAGCGCCCGGTTGGATTTCCTTGCCGCGATATTCATCCATGGCCGGCTGAGCCAAAATTTCACGGGTCAGGCGGATACAGTCACGCCAATCCTGTCTATCTTGCTCTGTACTGATGTAGTTAAATTCAATGTTAGGCTTTTGGTACGGATCGCTAGATTCCACCCAAATACGGCCACGGCTTTGCGGTTTGTTCGGACCGACGTGCACCTGAAATCCATGG
This sequence comes from Photobacterium obscurum, assembly GCF_026191635.1. Lineage (GTDB taxonomy): Bacteria > Pseudomonadota > Gammaproteobacteria > Enterobacterales > Vibrionaceae > Photobacterium > Photobacterium obscurum. Next base: position 111,163 of record NZ_JAKRRW010000004.1, on the reverse strand, counting down.
CCTTCAAAGGCTGCCTGACCGTCATAGCGCATGGCCGCAGGCAAGAAATGATACTGAATATTGGGCCATTTCAGACCGGCTCGAGAACGGATAAAAGCACACGACTCAAAGTGATTGGTAGCCCCCAGGCCATCTCTGCGTAATATCCAACGCGTTCCGATCAGCCCTTTGCTGATCAGCCCCAGCTTACTGTTTAGCGTTATTGGCTGATGGCATTCATATTGGAAATAGACTTCCAGATGGTCTTGCAGGTTCTCCCCGACACCCGGTAAATCATGCTCTACAGCAATTCCGGCTTGCTCCAGTACCGCTTTTGGACCAACCCCCGACAGCTGAAGAAGCTGTACAGAGCCGACAGAGCCCGCCGACAACAGCACTTCCTTGGTGGCAAAGACAGATTCGACCTGGCCGCCAACTTCAATTTCAACCCCGATGGCCTGTTTACTCTCAAGCAGTACCTTGCGGCTTACGACACCCGTTTTGACAGTCAGATTGTTGCGCTTCATCGCTCGACGCAAGTAGGCATTCGAGGTCGAGGCACGTACACCTTTATCAACCGTCATATGCATAGGGCCAAAGCCTTCCTGCTGATAGCCATTATAATCATCGGTTTTCGGATAACCGGCTTGCTGCCCGGCATCGATAAACGCCTGATACAAAGGATTCAGCGTCATATTGTTGCCATTACAGGTTGCCAACGGACCGTCGCTACCGCGGTAGGCATCTTCACCGCAAATCCATGATTCAGCACGGCGGAAATACGGCAGGCACTCCTGATAGCTCCATCCTGCTGCGCCATGCTCAACCCACTCATCAAAGTCGCAGGCATGGCCTCGCACATACACCATGCCATTGATTGACGAGCTACCACCCAGTACACGCCCTCGCGGACAATGCAGACGGCGGTTATCAATACCGGCCTCAGACTGTGATTCAAACTGCCATGCGTACTTATCGCTGTTCATTGGGTAAGACAGGGCTGTCGGCATTTGAATAAAGATACTTCTGTCACTCCCACCAGCCTCTAGCAGCAACACACTATGCTCACCCGATGCTGTTAGACGATCAGCCAGTACACAGCCGGCAGATCCCGCTCCGACAATAATGTAATCGTAGGTTTTGCTCATTTGATTTCCCTTTCATTCTGTTGTGAAGATTAAAGTCTGCTGTTATCAGCAGCTCTCGCCAGCGCTGATATCGATGGCTTAATCATAAGGGCACTCAAGATCACCAAGCTCAATCATCACACTCTTGTTCTGGGTGTAATGGTTAAGTGTTTCGATTCCATTTTCCCGTCCGATCCCTGATTGTTTATAACCCCCTACCGGCATTTCTGCCGGCGAACCGCCCCATGTATTCACCCAGCAAATACCGGCTTCAATCTGGGCGATTACCCGGTGGGCACGAGAAAGGTTTTGGGTAAATAAACCAGCAGCAAGACCATACTGGGTGGCGTTCGCCCGCTGAATCACCTCATCCTCATCGGTAAACCGCAAAATAGACATCACCGGACCAAAAATTTCATCCTGAACCTGGGGCATATCATCGGTGCAGTCGGCAAAGATGGTAGGCTGGACAAAATATCCCTTGTCGAGACCGTTGCATGTTACACGCTCGCCGCCGCAGATAAGGCGAGCACCAGACTCTTTTCCGGCCTGGATAAACCCGAGCACTTTTTCAAGATGTTCGCCTGAAATCAGCGCACCAATCTGGGTCGACATATCAGCAGGATCACCGACAACTAGCTTGTTGGTACGATAAGCAAGCTGCTCAATAAACTCATCGTAAATCGCATCATGGACAAAAACCCGGGTGCCGTTGGTGCAGACTTCGCCCTGGGTGTAAAAATTGGCCAGCATGGCAGCTGAAACCGCATTGTCTAATTTGGCATCATCAAAAACGATCAGCGGGGATTTACCACCAAGCTCCATCGTGATGTCTTTAAGCGTACCGGCAGCATCAGCCATCACTTTCTTACCGGTACCGGATTCGCCGGTAAAAGAAACCTTGGCAATATCCGGGTGGCGGGAAAGCATCTGGCCAACACGGTAGTCACCCTGAACAACATTAAACACGCCGTCTGGCACACCTGCCTCGGTGAAGATCTCCGCCAGCTTCAATACCGAAAGTGGCGTTTCTTCAGACGGCTTGAATACCATGGCATTACCGGCAGCCAATGCCGGTGCCGATTTCCACATTGCGATCTGTATTGGATAGTTCCATGCTCCGATCCCAGCACAAACACCGAGTGGCTCACGGCGGGTATAGAAAAACTGGCCATGACCTAAATCTTGTTGCTGACCCTGAATGGCCGCAGCAAGCCCCGCGTAGTACTCGATAACATCCGCACCAGTGGCAATATCTACCTCGATAGCCTCCTGGATCGGCTTTCCGGTATCTTTGACTTCCAGCTCCGCCAGTTCATCGTTGCGCTCACGGAGAATCGCCACCGCCCGCATCAAAATACGACCTCTTTCCATACCACTCATCGCTGACCACACTTTGAAACCTTCCTGTGCCGAAGCAATGGCACGGTCAACATCCAGGGTTGACGCCTGCCCGATCTCGGCCAGCTTCTCACCCGTTGCCGGATTGTAAGTTACAAACGTTTCTCCTGATGAGGCTTCTATGGCCTGACCATGGATATAAAGGGACTTCATTTTCATCAAAATGCCTTGGTAATTAATGTTTATTATGAGTTCGTCAGTTCAAATGCGGGGCGAGTTGTTTTTGCAAATAATCGGAGATGATCTGTTGCGCTTTTTCCGGACAAATCCCATCAGGGTTCAGGGCTCCTCTCAGCCAGATCCCATCGATAAGCGCAGCAACGCCCTGTGCGACGAAAAGGGCTTGTTCAGAAGGTAAGACTTTCTTGAGTTCATAGCGAAGGTGAGACAACAAACGGCGTTCATTGACACGCTGGAGTCGATGCAAGGTGGTATCGTGCATCGACTGCGCCCAGAATGCCAACCATGTTTTCACCACTTTGCTTTCAACCTGGTAACCATCAAAATTCGCAGCAACGATCGCCTTGATCCTAGCTGTCACATCATCTCTATCTACAGCACAGAGATACTCAATGGATGTCGCCGACAATTGACGGAGTACCGAACGCATCGTCTCCTCTAGCAATCCATGCTTACCGCCGAAATAATGGTTAATGATCCCTGGAGATACGCCAGCCTTGCGGCTTATCAAGACCACACTAGCTCCCGAGAGTCCAACCTCGTCAATAACGGCCATTGTCGCCTCGACAAGCTGTGGTCTGCGAATTTCAGGCATTCCTACTTTCGGCATAGTTGCTACTCAAATGTTTCTTAATTGAACGTTTAATTAAAAATAAATTTACATAATATTAGCAACAAGTCAAAAAAATGTTTCGTGCCGTAATGAATACCAAGGCTTACCCACCGCGCAAAGCAAACGTAAGAGATTGATTTTAAATAAACTAAATTAAATTCAAAAAATACAGATTGATTTAATTGTTTTGTGTCGAAAACAAGTCTCTGCCATCTGACTTCATATCATCAACAACTAGTCCATTACTTAAGCCATTACTCGTGAAGCTATGCATGATCTCAACTTGTAATGCCAGATAGGGTCTGTGATTTGTTTAGAGTTCTAATCTTTACAGAAATTGCAAACTCAGGCGATTCCCCCTGTTTGGCCATTTAGTGATGCTTGGAACGGTAATTCCTCCCCTTTAATCTCCCTTATTGAGCTAACTCTCGATAAAAAAATTTACTTTTTATGAACCCTGAATTACACAGAAAGAGAAGGTGATTTTTCTTAGTATTTAAAACGCTGTGTACTGTAAGGATTTCGCGTGAATTGACACCTATCGAACCATCACGATCATGTGGCAAATTAGGGGAGCTGGCGATGACCTCAATAACAACACAACAACCCATGCGCATCGGTTTTTATCTCACTCACAATTTCACTATGATCGCGATGGCATCTGCCGTCGAAGTATTGCGCATGGCCAATCAGCTCTCGGGAGAAGTGCTGTACCAATGGTTTACCCTCAGTGAAAATGGCGAACCTGTTACCGCCAGTGATGCGCTTGAAGTAAGGGTCGATGATCGAATTCCGTCTCAGCTACCGCTTGATTTACTTATTGTCTGCGGGGGGGTTCAGGTTGAACGTAGCTGCACATCACAACTGACAAGTTGGCTTTGCCAGCTCGATCGCCAACAAAAAATACTCGGCGGGATCTGCACCGGCAGCTATGCTTTGGCAAAAGCGGGGGTAATGGTAAACCAATACTGCGCCATCCACTGGGAGCATCTGGCAGGACTTCAGGAATTGTTCCCCTCAATTAAAATCACCAACAAGCTATTCACGCTCAGCGACAAGCGAATGACCAGTTCTGGCGGTACAGCGCCGATGGACATGATGCTCACTTTAGTGGCAAAGCAACATGGCAACAAACTTAGTGCTGCTATATCGGAAATGTTCATGTGCGAACGGATTCGCAATGGCACAGATGTACAAAAAGTGCCGCTACGCAGCTTGGTAGGTACCTCTCAGCCGAAACTACTCGAAATTGTCTCTTTGATGGAAGCCAACCTAGAAGAGCCTATTGGGATGGATGAACTGGCAGGGTTTGTCGACCTGTCACGGCGCCAGCTAGAAAGGCTGTTCCAGAAACACCTCCAGTGCTCGCCTTCGCGCTATTACCTTCAATTACGGCTAAGCCGGGCTAGGCAACTACTAAAACAGACTAACCTGTCGATTATCGAAGTTTCCGTGGCCTGTGGGTTTGTTTCAACCCCCCACTTCAGTAAATGCTACCGCGACTGTTTTGGCATGCCACCTCGTCATGAGCGGTTGGGGATTTCACCATCACAACCTGCAGCGACTGAATTACCGGAACTTACCGAGGTGACTGGACTGCATGATGACAGCCTATTCGATGCAGGTTTTGACGATCCGAATACTGTGCCCAATGAGGCATGCTAGTCTCTTCACCGTACTGGAGCTTAAGAGCTTTGAGCTCAGGGAGTTGAAATATCATTACTTCAGAATTCCTTCTTCTCGAAGCAGGGCTAGAATAGCCTCGGCAGCCTGTTGGGGGGAACTATCTTGCAACACCTTTCCCGCTTGGCTCTGCGTCACTGTTATTGCTGCTTTCATTCGTTCAGCGGCAGTGTTCGCAGTGATGCTCTTCAGACGCTTGGGTCGCGGTTTTGCTGGTTGTAACTGCCACTGAGACAGTTCGCTATCTGCCGCAGGTTCAAACTCAGATTTAAGCTCTGATTCAAGTACCTTAATGATACCATCACGCGCTTTTGAGAATGCACTTTGTCTTGCCTGCGGTGCCGCGCCATTAATTGTCACCACCGCAGGTTGCTTGACCTGTATTTTACGGCGCTGACCGCGAGGTAGCGCCTGCAACAATTCAATATGTCCATCTGCAACACCCGCCAAACCAGCAATATGCGGCACAATCGCCCAGCCTAGTTGATCTGCCAACAGGTAAGGTAGCAAGCCTGACGCCTCCCCCCATTCAGCCTGTTCGCCGCACAGTACCAAATCGGGCTCCGCTTCATTCACATACTGAGCCAGAGCCGATACCGGATCGAAGAGCTCTGGCAGCTTAAGAACAGTTATCTGCCCGATACCCATTCCCAGATAATCTCGTAATGCCGACTGTTCCGACTCATCTGCATGGCCGGCATGGACAACCTCATTCACCGCGCCAGACTGTTGCAATGCCAGCTCAATTGCCTGAGCGTCCAATGAAGCACGGCATGGCCGCCCAGTTAATGAATGCATACCGGTCGATACCAGCACCATGATTTGCAGCGGCTCACACAGCATCATCCCACTTCTCCTTTGCCTGCTCACGATCAAATCCCGTCAGTTCCCCAACCCTACTTTCACTCTCACCCCGTTTAATACTGTTAACCAGAGCCTGCAAGATCTCGCTGCTGTCACCGATCACGCTAAGATCTGCCCGGCTAACCATGGCGCATCCCGGATCAAGATTGATGGCGATCACCGTATTGCAATGGGCCATTCCCTGCAGGTGCTGGATCGCCCCGGAGATCCCCACCGCCAAGTAAACCCGGGCGGAAACCAAGGTGCCGGATGCGCCAACCTGGGTTGAACGCGGCATATTACCGTCATCCACTGCCACACGACTTGCACCCTCAGTTGCCCCAAGCGCTGCAGCCGCTTGATGAAACAACGGCCAATCAGTCACACCATTTCCACCCGCAAAGACAAACTCAGCTTCCACTAGAGAGACAGAGCCGGGATCAACAGCGACCAAACCCAAATCATCAATTTTAGACGCTACCAATGACGTCATTTCCAGTGCAACCGGATCCAGCTCAACCGGAATCGCCTGATAGCGGTATTTGCTAACCGGTTCGGCAATCTGCTCTGCCACCAGCAAGATACGCTCATGTGGACGGCGATACTCTTTCGCACTTTGCCCGGCACGGCACCATATCCAGCTGTCATCAATTTCTACCACCCCGGTAGCTGCTCGCTCGTCCAGCCTGGCGGCCAAGCGGCGACCGAGATCGGCACTGTTCATGGCCTGATCGCCAATCAACCAATAACGGGGAGAAAACTGCTTGTCAGCCTGTAATAACAAAGCGAGCTGGAACTCAGGTTGGTAACCTTCTTCACCTAACAAAGAGAGATCCAGTAGCCGATCTACCCCCGCATCGGCGAAACGATCATCTTTGATAGAGCAAAAAACCACCGCCAGCACGGCTCCGCATCCATTAATCTTCTGACCGTTCATACAATCATGAGTAAAACCGCCGTTCGCCAACTGCTGTGCCAGCCCCAACATATCTCTGTCGGCACTGGTTAGCCTGCCACCACTCATCTCAGGTACAACAGCAATATAGAATTCGGGATGTTCGACTCGATGCAAGGGCAACCGGGAAGCATTCCAACCTTGAGGCTCGATTGCAGGCATTGTGCCAGAGCTTGTTTCAAGAGAAGTTTCAGAATTAGCTCCAGAACTGACAACACTAGCCTGAGACTGATTCACAAGGTCTTGAGCTGCCAGGATATGATGCTGAGGATGAAGGCGATTGCGCTGAATACGCTCATGACGAGGATCGCGGCGGGATACTTTACTCATGATGCCTCCACTTCACCGACTTGAAAATGCTTAACCTGCTTTGGAAGTGCTTCCAGCAACAACTCGGCAATATCCTGTACTTCGGGGCGAGGCGCAATAACCCCTTCTAGCATTAAGCTGCACTGCGGACAGGCAACGACAACAATTTCAGCCCCCGTTTCTCTCACATCATCCATTCGCATATCCGGTATACGACGCTGGCCTGCAACATCGGTAACAGGGGCACCGCCTCCGCCGCCGCAGCAACGGGAACGATAGCCCGAACGCTCCATTTCCTTAATCTCAATCCCAATCGCTCGTAACAGAGACCGAGATGCTTCATAACCGCCGTTATAGCGCCCCAGATAACAAGGGTCATGATAGGTCACCGACTGCCCGTGAACGGGTTCAAGCTTTAAGCTTCCTTGATCTACCAGCTCTGCCAACAACTGAGTATGGTGCCAAACATCATAATTGCCGGCAAAGTCGGGGTACTCATTTTTCAGGAGGTGGAACGCATGCGGATCCGCCGTCACGATCCGCCTGAACGTATACTGGTTCAATGTTTTCACATTGGCTTTGGCAAGACCCTGAAAGGTTGCCTCGTCACCGAGACGGCGTGCCAGATCACCGCAATCGAGCTCTTCATTGCCCAGCATGGCAAAATCAACATTTGCCCGCCGAAGCAGGGCGACCAGAGCCCGAAGCGTACGCTGATTACGCATGTCAAACGCCCCGTCACCAGCCCAAAGCAGCACATCTGTCTGCTTCACTTCGGACAGCAAGGGAATGTGTAGATCTACGGCCCAATTATGACGTTGCAGAGGAGGGTTACCATTGGGGTTATCTGTAGCTATAAGGTTTTCGAGAATGTCCGGTCCTTTGCCCGGTGTTGCACCCTGCTCTAGCGTCAGATAACGGCGTAGATCGACGATCGCATCCACATGCTCGATCATCATCGGACATTCCTCGACGCAGGCCCTGCATGTCGTGCATGACCAGATTGTTTCCGGATTCAGCAGGCTCTCGAACAAAGACTGCTCAGGACCGACGCAACCGCCTTTTTCTCTAGCTTGCTGTCCAGGTTGTTGCTCCTGACCCGGATGCGCGCTGCCATGATAAGTTGCCGTCGATCCGCCGGTCATTCCAACCACCATATCTTGGATCAGCTTTTTGGGATTTAGCGGCTGACCGGCAGCAAAAGCCGGACACACCTTTTCACAGCGGCCACATTGCACACAGGCATCAAAGCCCAGCAGCTGATTCCAGTGAAAGTCTGTCGGCTTTGCTACCCCCAAATGCGGCTCGGTTAAGTCAAGCGGTTTGAGTCCTGTTGATTGCCCGCCGCCAAAACGCTCAGAGCGAGAGTGAAAGGCCAAATGCAGCGCACCGGCAAAGGCATGTTTCATCGGGCCGCCCCAGGTAAGCCCGAGCAGCATTTCCGCCATACCCGCTGCCATTGCGATCCCCAGCAATACAAGTAGTATCGAAGGTAAGGAGTCTATCCCGAACAGGCCTAATGCACTGACCAGCAAAAATGTGCCCGCAAACACATTGAGACTTTTCGGCAATCTCATCCAGGGACCTGTCGATAAATGGGGTAGTGCCTGCCAACGTCGTCTTGCCACCAGCTGCGCCCCCAGTAACATCACCGCACAGGCAATAAGCGCCAGCAAATGCATTGCCTTGCTGTTGATGCCAAGAAGGTAAATAATGCACAGCATCACCATAGCGGCAGCAAAGCCCCCGGCGGTTGCCACATGCATATGAGCAGTCGCTTTGTCACGTGCGACAACATGGTGAAGGTCAACCAGATACCGTCTCCGGATGCTCGATAACCCGGCCCAGACATTAACCGCAAAAGGTCTGCCCCGACGCCAGAGCCTCACTCGGCGAACGGCACCGAACAACGTGATTAGCAATCCCAGCAATAACAGCACGGAAACTAAAGGTGTCAACATCGTTATCCCCTTTCTGCGCGAGTTGTGAGGCGATAAGTGTTACGTCAAAAGTCTTTGCAAAGACGCAAGGCGTCATAGATTGCAGCATGAATATTTCGCTGTGAAGCACAGTCACCAATCCGGTATAACAGGTAATCCTGGCCATTGCCCGCATGATGAGCCAGTTCAGGCTGCGGTTTGGCCGTGTACAATGCGGCCAGATCAACCTGGCCTTTATTGAGCGATCCCAGCTTCAGTTGGTAATAAAGGGCTTCACAAGGCCGGATACCATTTTCTATAACCACCTGATCCACCACCCGCTCCTCTCGTTGCTGGGTATACTCGTTCTCCAGCACGGCGATGACTTTTTCGCCTTCCCGGTATACCTGTTCCAGACGAAAGTCCGGCGTCATGATCACCTCTCGCTGGTAAAGGCTGCGGTAATAGGTCGGGAAGGTGGTGCCACCGACAGCTACTCCGGGTTTCAAGTCATCCGTCACCAATTCAACCAACGCACCTTTCGCCGCCAAATAATCGGCAACCGACATCCCCGAAAACTCACAGATAGTGTCGTAAACCAGCACATTGCTGCCCGGCGCTACCCTGCCACTCAGAATATCCCAGCTACTGACAACCAGACCGTCCTGCGCTCCCCAGCCCGGAAACTGATCAATAAACGGCTGGCCACCGACTGCCAGAATCACCACATCAGGGGCCAACGCCATCACACGCTCGGCGTCCGCTTCGGTGTCCATTTCCAGACTAACGCCCAGTCGCGCCAGCTCAAGCTCGAACCAACGGGTGATCCCTGTAATTTGCTCCCGCTGCGGGGCTTTGGCTGCCAGCGTGATCTGTCCGCCAAGCCGGGAGGATTTCTCGATCAAAGTGACATCATGGCCTCGTTCGGCACACACCCGTGCCGCCTCCATACCAGCAGGCCCACCTCCCACCACCACCACCTTACGAATAGGACCGTCAGTTTTTTTGATAACATGCGGCATCGTCTCTTCCCGGGAGGTCGCCGCATTTTGCAGGCAGAGTACATCCAGCCCCTGATACTGACGATCGATACAATAGTTGGCCCCGACGCACTGGCGGATCTGATCAACCTTACCCAACCGGATCTTGGCAATCAGGTGCGGATCGGCAATATGGGCCCGGGTCATGCCGACAAAATCTACGTAGCCCCCTTCCAGCACGCGTTCGGCCTGAGTGGGATCCTTAATATTCTGGGCATGGATCACCGGCACATTAACCACCTGCTTGATACCGGCCGCCAGATGCAAAAACGGCTCGGGCGGATAGCTCATGTTAGGGATCACATTGGCAAGGGTATTGTGGGTGTCGCACCCAGAGCCGACGACGCCAAAATAGTCCACCAGACCAGTCGCATCGTAATACGCCGCAATCTGCTTCATGTCATCATGGGTCAAACCATCGGGATGGAACTCATCACCGCAAATTCGCATGCCGACGGCAAAATCAGGACCGACTTCACGGCGAACCGCTTCCAGCACCTTAAGGCCAAAGCGCATCCTGTTTTCGAAGCTGCCTCCCCACTCATCATCCCGCTTGTTGACTCTCGGGCTCCAAAACTGGTCAATCAGATGCTGGTGAACCGCCGACAGCTCAACACCATCCAACCCTCCCGCCTTTACCCGCCGAGCGGCGGCAGCATAATCATCAATGATCCGCTCAATCTCTTCAGGCTCGATAATTTTGCAGGTTGCCCGGTGAACCGGTTCACGAATACCACTTGGGCTGAGAAGATGCGGCCAGTCCCCACCGTCCCAGCGCGACCGGCGTCCCATATGGGTGATCTGAATCATGATATGGGCACCATGCTGGTGAACCGCCTCAGCCAATTGCTGCAGGTGAGGAATAACGTCATCGGTACAGAGGTTCACCGACTTCCACCATCCTTGCGGACTGTCTATAGAGACTGGACTCGACCCGCCGCAAATACACAACCCGATCCCGCCTTTGGCTTTTTCCTCGTAATAACGAATATAGCGCTCGGTCGGCATTCCATTTAAGGTGGCATAGACTTCGGCATGGGCGGTACTGACTATCCGGTTACGGATCATCAGCTGATTAATCGCCAGCGGCTGGAAAATAGCATCAAACTGCGACATCCCCACTCCTTATCAATTGTCCCTGGGCATCACTTCAAACAGGCCGTAATCACAACCTGTCTGTGCCTCGCTCTGTTGCTGGATGGCAACCGTCTCTATCGGCTGGCCTATCCCCCGGGTGATCTGATCCATCGCACCGGCAAACCAGCCCGTGAACATGTAATCCACTTTGCGATCAACCTTGCCGTAGTGATAAACAAAAGCCGAATGGTATAACCGCACTTTGGCCCGTCCCTTAGAAATATCCAGATTCTCAATGACAAATTGGCCCCAGCCCCTTTGCGACAGGCGCTTCATATAATGCTCGAACACCTGCGAACCTTGCAGGCCGTGGGTTTCTGATTCTTTTTCGCACCAGTAATAAGCCGACTGGTAACCGGCGTCATAGAGGATCTCAGCATACTTTTCGGCCCCGAGCGCTGATTCCACTGCCGTGTGGTTATTGATAAAAAAATGTCTTGGGACATACAGCATCGGGAGCCCATTGGTACTCCAGACACCAGTATTGCTATCCACCTCGATAGGCACTTCCGGGGCGTGTATTTTTGAATCTGGTGATAGTGGCATTTACTCGTCCCACACTGCTTTGAGAGTCCTTACCCAGTTCTCTCCCATGATTTTCTTCACCCGGCTCTCCGGCCAGCCATGATCCAGCAGGGCCTGAGTCAGATTTGGAAACTCGCCAATAGTCCGGATCCCCTTGGGATTGATGATCTCACCAAACCGGGTCAGCCGTCGGGCATAGCCCTTGTCATGAGTCAGCCACTCAAAAAAAGCCTGATCATGGCCCTGGGTAAAATCGGTGCCGATCCCGACACAGTCCTCACCCACAATATTGACGATATAGTCAATCGCTTCGACATAGTCTTCGATGGTGGAATTGATACCGTTTTTCAGGAAAGGGGCGAACATGGTGACCCCAATAAAGCCGCCATGATCGGCGATAAACCTCAGCTCATCATCTGATTTATTGCGGGGATGTTCCTTAAGCCCCAACGGGAGGCAGTGGGAGTAACAGACTGGTTTTTTTGATGCCAAGATCACCTCCTGAGAGGTTGTCGCACCGACATGGGAAAGATCGCACATCATGCCGACCCGGTTCATCTCGGCAACTACCTCATGGCCGAAACCGGATAACCCGCCGTCCCGTTCATAACACCCTGTTCCAACCAGGTTCTGAGTGTTATAGGCCATCTGGGCTATACCAACCCCAAGTTTTTTGAAGATCTCGACATAACCAATCTGATCTTCGAACGCATGTACATTTTGAAAACCCAGTATGATCCCGGTTTTGCCTTCTTCCTTGGCATGATAAATATCTTCGGTACATCGCACCGGGCGGATCAGATCGCTGTGATCATGGAAGAACCCATTGAACTCGACAATATTGTCCATGGTTGCCTGAAAGCCCTCCCACACCGATACCGTGCAGTTGGCGGTCGTGAGCCCCCCTTTTGCCATATCCTCGAACAGGGCACGATCCCATCTGGCGATGATCAGGCCATCAATAATGATTGACTGTTGGTGTAGTTGCGCGGCATCCGACATAGTCTTCCCTCCTGCATGCAGCTTCGGCAAATCGTTTATTGTGGTAACTTCAATTAACGATATGTCATTACCATCTGACTGACTGTGTAATAGCGACATCCGATGAAGTATTTCCGTCAAAACAACCCGGTAATTTCTCCGTGCTCATCCAGTCGGATATCCAGCGCCGCCGGATGGCGCGGCAGACCGGGCATGGTCATGATGTCGCCGCACACCACAACGACAAATCCCGCTCCGGCCATCAGGCGAACCTCTCTGACCGGCAGAGCATGATTGACCGGCGCCCCCAATACATCGGGCTCCGATGAAAAGCTGTAAGGTGTTTTGGCAATACAGACAGGCAAATGACCAAATCCAAGCTGGTGTATATCATTAAGTTGCGACAAGGCAGTGGCCGTAAAATGTACTTCACTGGCACCATAGATCCGGGTTGCCACCGTATTAATTTTCTCATCCAACGGCATATCATCCGAATACAGCGACGTAACACTTGGCGGCGGTTGCTGGAGCAGATCGATCACAGCCGCAGCCATATCCAGAGCGCCTTCGCTGCCACGTGCCCAATGTTCGGCAGACACTACCCGGGCCCCCGATGCCAGGCAGCAGCGCTGGATCACGGCCAGCTCTTCGTCGCTATCAGTGGGAAAGCGATTAATTGCCACCAGCGGTATCAGACCGAACTGCCGGATGTTCTGAATGTGTCGAAGCAAATTAGCAGAACCGGCTTCGACTGCTGCTACATCAGGCTGTTCCAGAGCGTACTTTTCGACTCCCCCCTGCATTTTTAACGCCCTGACGGTACAAACGAGCACCACCGCATCCGGAGACAAATCAGCCAAACGACACTTAATGTTGATAAACTTTTCGGCGCCCAAATCAGCTCCAAAGCCCGCTTCTGTCACCACAACATCGCTAAGAGCCAATGCCGCTCGCGTTGCCATCAGGGAACTACAGCCATGGGCGATATTGGCGAAGGGACCACCGTGGACCAGTACCGGATTATGCTCAAGACTTTGGATAAGATTCGGCATCATGGCTTCTTTTAGCAGCACCGTCATCGCACCGTCTGCACCTAAATTGCGTACCGTCACTACACTGCCATCACGACGCCGTCCAATGATCATCTTGCCAAGGCGATACTGCAGATCTTTCGGGCCTTCGGCCAGGCACAGTACCGCCATGATCTCCGAGGCAACAGTAATATCAAACCCTGACTCACGCGGAACACCATGGGCAACACCACCCAGCCCGCAGACAATATTGCGCAGAGCCCGCTCATTGAGATCCATTACCCGCCGCCAACAGATCCGGCGAGGATCCAGCCCCAGTTCGTTTCCCCAATGAATATGGTTATCGATCAGAGAGACAAGCAGGTTATGGGCAACCGTGATCGCATGAAAATCACCATTAAAATGCAGGTTGAGATCCTCCATAGGGATCGCCTGCGATCGTCCCCCCCCTGCCGCTCCCCCCTTCATACCAAAACACGGACCCAGTGATGGCTCACGCAGACAAACAGTGCTCTGCACACCGAGGGCATTCAGCCCGTCTGACAAGCCAATGCTGGTGGTAGTTTTGCCTTCACCGGCCGTTGTCGGTGTCATTGCTGTTACCAGTACCAGCTGACCACGCTGATGGCTGACATCGAGTTGCGCCATATCTATTTTGGCCTTGTAGTGGCCATAGGGGATCAGGGCATGGGGTAGCAGCCCCAATCGCTCGGCAGCGATTTCAATCACCGGCCTCGGCGTCACTGCACGGGCTATATCAATATCGGGGGAGCCCGGAGGCGGCAAGCTGTCCGGTGGAATTAAGGCAACATTGAGTTCATTTTTCATCGTCAGTGAGCCCCCCTCAACCATTTGGCAGACTGCTTCAATCCACCGAAGGGATACAAATGGATACCTTGAAAAGGTGTGTCGGGATTGATTGTCTGATAACGGGCCACTTCCTGTACCAACAAATCAGGTGTCCAAGGTTTTAGCAACTGGGTGGTTTTCAGGTTACGCCGTAACGCCGCAACCGACTCCACCACACCGCATTGCGCGGCATAGAAGAGTAAGTTCTTAAGCTGGGTGGGGCCCGGCATACCAAGATATACTGGCAAGGAGCCAAGCAACTCCTGATAGCACTCCAGCCACTGAATAAAGATCTCAGCATCAAAAGAGAACTGGGTCACCACCCACATTCTAATTTGATTCCTTTCGGCATATTCACGCTTAAAGGCAAGCGCACGAGTAAGTTCATGGTTTGCTGCGAACGGGTGTCCCTCGGGGTGACCTGCGACACCAATACCGTGTAATGGATGCTTTGACAACACTCCTGACGCCAACAATGCCAGGGTATTGGCAAAAGGCCCCGCCGGTGGAGTTTTCTCTCCAGCAATCAGCAAGATGTTGTAGACGCCAATATGGGTCAGGGACGAAAGCCACTGATGCAGGCAAGCCTCGCTCGGTACCGAGCGAGCCGGAATATGGGGAACCGGCAACATTCCCCAGACCAGCAATCGCTCACATGCTTCAAATGTTTCTTCAAATCGGCCTTTTGGCAAAAACGGGACATAAACCCAACTACCCGCTGGCAGCCAATCAGGCACTGTATGAAGCTTCAACACCTGCTTGGGCGTCGCCTCCAACGACGCCTCCATCAGCAACTGATGTAACCGTGGTTCAATATCAGGTTCGCGGAACCCTTCCTCTCCCAAGCTATTGTAGGCATTACACTTCATACCGTGCTCCAACATATTCCAGCCGCTAATCAACAAAATCGCTACCGCGAGATTTAGCAACTTCTCGTGAGTTGGGATTGACCGACGGACGAAATGGCACTTCTACCACCTCGGCATCAACCACATTGCCACCATATTCGGAAGGCAGCGACACACTCAGCTTGGTGCCGATATCCCGCAGCGCCCAGGGAACATGAGCCAAAGCAATATTGGTCTGCAGCTCGGGCGAGTACCAGGGAGAAGAGACGTACCCGACAGCATCGCCACCATCCGGCCCGTGTACCAGCCAGAAGTCATTGGCATAATCCGTAATCGGCTCCCCGCCCAGTACGATCCCAACCATAACGAGATCAAACGGCGGATTACCGGCATCGATTAACTCTCGCGCCCTTTCCAAGGCTACTTTGCCGACATAGTCAGCGCCTTTGTTTCGTGGCACCTGATAGGCAAGGTTGCACTGGAACGGCAGGGTTTCCTGATCTATATCCTGCCCCCAGGAGAGGATCCCGGCCGCAATACGGCGATGGTGGGCAGGCGCAATCACCCGCAGTTTATGAGTTTTTCCGGCTTCCAGTACGGTATACCACAGCTTCTCTGCATCCTCGGTCACATTGCGGCAGTAGATCTCATAGCCCCTCTCGCCGGTAAAACCGGTTTGCGAAATGACCACATCACACCCTGCAATTTCGGCTTCCATCAGACCGTAGTAGGGAATATTTTTAATATCGTCGCCAAACAAATCCACCATCAACGCTTCTGACTTCGGTCCCTGGATCTGAACCGGCGCCACGTCGATCTCGGCAATGGAAACATCATATTGCTTGGCGATATTGATCCCCCGCAACCACAACTCGAGATCGCTAT
The DNA here is from genome assembly GCF_026191635.1 of Photobacterium obscurum. Taxonomy (GTDB): domain Bacteria; phylum Pseudomonadota; class Gammaproteobacteria; order Enterobacterales; family Vibrionaceae; genus Photobacterium; species Photobacterium obscurum. The sequence continues at coordinate 94,858 of NZ_JAKRRW010000004.1, read as the reverse complement.
CGGAAATGGAAAACCAGAACTCGTCCTCGGCGAGGCGGAGCAACACTGGATCATTAAGAATTCCTCCCTCGTCATTACACAAGATCACGTATTTGCCATGCATTGGTTTGATCTTGGAGGCGTCACGGGTGATCACATAATTGACAAAGGCTTCGGCATCCGGCCCCTTCACTTGGATCTGGCGCTCTACTGCGACATTCCACATCGTGACATCGTTGACCAGTGAGTCGTACTCCACCATCGCACCGCCGTCTTCCGGGCGGACATAACCACGAGGGTGATAGATACGGTTATAAACCGTTGCCCGCCAGCATCCGGCTTCTACCGAGAGGTGCCAGTACGGTGACTTCCTTACCCGGGTCGATATCAGCATTTCTACGGGCGTCGGCCCCGACTGACGCAGATTGATCGGCACGCGACGATGTGACTGTTCAACGCTGGTTTCATGACGCGCTACTCCGGCGCGTGCTTGCAGTAATCGATTATCATACTTGGTCATGGCTTTGCCCTCGTCCCCTTAGCGGTGGTATACCCCTTAAATGTGACTGTTATTGAAAATTTGAATTTCCAATCTACGACATGGATGAAACCAAAAACGTCGCGGGCTATTCGATAATCAGGCCATACTCTTCGCTGGCATCCTGCAACCACAGCCAGAGATAATCGGCAAAGCTGCGCCGAACAATTACGTCAAATTCATTGTCACCACTGCGTCTTAGCACCACCTGCGCTTTGGCAAGCAAGGTACCGACACATTTGCCAACTGGCAGTGAGCGAACATCGACATCATAAGAGGTCGACTTTCTCAGTACCGATTGTGCCTGCTGCCCTGAAAGCTCAATGACACACTGCCCGCCACTGACATCGACAACGGAGAAATGGCCAGATAACTGACGCCTTAGTTTTGCCTCCACAGGCAAACCTTCCGGGGATACTATCAGCCACTCGTTTGGCGATAACCACCAGATCTGCATGTTTTCACCAACCATCGATCTGCAGGGCTTTCGCGGCAGAGGCAGTCCGATAGCAGCTTCGACGTTGTCATAGAACGCCTTGCTCTCTTCTTCGAATTCGCAACCTCCCCCCCGCAAAATATGCTGCGCCAGACCTTTTCGTTCATGCAACACTACGTTTGGCTGCGAAACAGTGTTTGTGTAATACCTCTCTACATGATGCAGAGCAGACTCATAACGTGGCTTTTCGGGCAGGTGATAAGGTTGTGTTGCTGACGTAGAGATAACCGACTGACGCTTACCGCCAGGGTCGTAAAACACCCCATCGGTAATTTCGGCTTGCAGTACCCGGCCGTCAGCCAGAGGAAAGAAAACCGATTCGCCCATTCGGCTCAATCCGCCCTTGATCAAGCCCAGCGCAATAGAATGCCCCAACGCGGCGCTGTAATAGCTTGAGCTAACATGACCAACCATTGTCATCGGCAAAGGCTCACTGGGATCATTCACTGCCTGTGCACCTTCGGGGATCACAACATCAGGATCCGTGCATTTCAGCCCGACCAACTGTTTACGATCAGAGCGGCGGGTATCTTCACGTTGCCATGAACGACGACCAATAAAGCTGAATGTTTTTTTCTTGCCGCAGATCCACGCCATATTCATATCCTGTGGCGTGGCCGAGCCATCAGTATCCTGACCGGCAATAATGAAGCCCTTTTCTGCACGGAGGATATGCATGGTTTCCGTACCATAGGGGGTAATATCAAACTCTTCCCCCGCAGCCATGACCTGCTCCCACAGATACAGGCCATAATTGGCATTTACATTGACTTCAAACGACAGCTCACCGGTAAAACTGATCCGGAAAATACGCGCGTCGATACCAACAATCTGATGCGACTGCCAGGTCATATAAGGAAAGGCAGCATCCGAGAGATCGGCTTCGGGCATCAGCTTCTGCAATACAGAGCGACTGTTCGGCCCACCTATCGTTATGGTGGCCCAGTGATCTGTCACGCTGGTCATATACAGGTCCAGCTCCGGCCATTCAGTCTGGTGCCAGAGTTCCAGCCAGCGCAATACACCAGCAGCCCCGCCTGTCGTGGTGGTCATCAGAAAATGGTTATCATCGATACAGGACGTCACACCATCATCAAAAATCATCCCATCTTCTTTGCACATCACCCCATAGCGGCAGCAACCCGGTGCTAGTTGACTCCAGCTATTGGTATAGATCCGATTAAGAAATTCGCGGGCATCCGGCCCCTGAATATCAATTTTGCCCAACGTCGACGCATCGAGGATCCCGACACTGTTACGGGTCGCCAGACACTCCCGGTTCAGCGCCTCCTGCTGTGTCTCGTTACCCTGACGGTAGAACCAAGGGCGTTTCCACTGCCCGACATTCTCAAACTCGGCACCATGTTCCAGGTGCCAGCGATGCATAGCAGTAAAACGCACCGGATCGAACAAGTGCCCGGCATCCCGTCCGGCCAGCGTCCCGAAGGTTACCGGCGTATACATAGGGCGAAATATCGTCGTGCCAGTTTCGGGTATCGACTGGCCCAAAGCCTTGGCGGCAATTGCCATTCCGTTGATATTCCCCGTTTTACCCTGATCGGTACCAAAGCCCAGCGCGGTATAGCGCTTAACATGTTCGATAGACTCGAAGCCTTCCCGAACAGCCAACTCAATACCGGCGGCTGTGACATCATTTTGAAAATCGACGAACTGCTTGGGTGCCCGACTTGTCGGAAAATGGTGAGGAATATGGTAAATAGCCATAGGCGCGGTTTCGTCGGGATCTGAGACTTCCGGCAGCTCTGGCTGGTCTGGCGTCGACATGAGCGAAACCTGCAGACGGTCGGCGACGGCTTGCGCGGCTTTGCATCCATCGTCGAGCACTTCCGATAACTGATAACGTCCCTGGATCCCGCCTGCATAGAGCAAATCGGGATTGCCCGGAACAAAACCGGCAATGTCATCTCGCCACACCGGACGACTGCCAGTATGGCAGGACAGGTGCAGACTCGGGCTCCATCCGCCCGAACTGGCTACCGTATCGCAACTCAGCAGACAGGTATCAATTCGACTGACTTGGTTGCGATTGTGTTTAAGCTTCGCAATTTCAACCGCACTTACCCGCTTATGACCACGCACATTGATAACGGCATGCCCGTGGAATATATCTATCCCGGCGGCTTTAGCCCGTTCAGAGTATTTTCCTGAGCTATTTGAGCGCGTATCAACAATCGCAACCACCTCACGACCGGCGGCGTGCCAGTCCAGCGCGGCCTGATAGCCTGAGTCATTGGCTGTCATCACAACCAGTTTTTGCCCCGGGATCACTCCATAACGATTGATATACGTCGATACTGCAGATGCTAGCATACAGCCTGGCACATCATTGTTGCCAAACACCAGCGGGCGTTCGATAGCCCCGGTTGCCAGCAGCACTTCACGTGCTCGCACCCGGTGCAGACGCTGACGAGCCCCCGGCTGATACTCGCCAAGATGGTCAGTTCGGCGTTCGACAATGCCAAGAAAGTTCTGATCGTAGTAGCCAAATACCGTACTGCGTGGCAGCAAGGTGATATCCGGCTCTCCCTCAAGCAGCCCCAGAGTTTCCGACAGCCAGATCTCAGCAGGTGCCCCATCAATATACTGCTTGCTGCCTAACAGGCATCCGCCCATTTCCTGTTGCTCATCGGCGACCAATACCCTGAGCCCACTGCCGACAAGCTTTCTTGCCGCCATCAGCCCAGCGGGTCCGCCCCCGACAATCATGACATCGCAGTGATGATGCATCTTGTCGTAACGATCCGGATCCCGCGCCTGCGGTACCTTGCCCAGCCCGGCAGCCTTGCGGATATATTTTTCATACGTCATCCACATCGACTCGGGATACATAAAGGTTTTGTAATAAAACCCGACCGGCATCAAGCCACCGCCGACTTTACCTAAGGCTGATTTCATATCCCGCTCGATATCCGGCCAGCCATTGACACTGGTGGCGACCAGTCCGTCATATAACTCAACTTGTGTCGCGCGCAAATTAGGAATCGTCGTGGCAGGCGAATTACCGACCTGAAGGATTGCATTAGGCTCTTCGGCACCTGCACCAAGTATGCCGCGCGGACGACTGTACTTATAGCTTCGTCCTATCACATCAATGCCGTTGGCTATCAGCGCTGAGGCCAAGGTGTCTCCCTGATAGCCTGAATAAGTTTTGCCATTAAACGAGAGCGTCAGCGATTTGCTACGATCAATCCGCCCTCCGGCAAACAAGCGATTGGGCTGGGTCATTTGCGCTCGTCCTCCCTGATCTCGGGTGGCGTATCTGTCAGTTTGTATACCTGCTCAATGTCATAGCTCACCGTATTGCGGATCACGTTGAAAAATAGCCGGCAGCCAGTGGCATGAAACCACATCTCTCTGTGATTACCCTTGATGTTGTTGCGATGAAACAGGTATCGCCCCCACTCTTCGTCACTGACACTATCCGGATCAGGGGGACGCACAATATGAGCTTCTCCGGCATAGGTAAACTCTTCTTCCTCACGGTACTCTTCGCAATAAGGACAGTAGATATTCAACATAAGGCTCTCCTCGGGCATATACCCAAACGACTCCCTGGTTCAAGGATCAAGGTGCTGGATATATCTCTTAATGCGCTACACCTGCTGCGCCGTGTTCATCGATCAGGTAGCCGCTGACAAAACGGTCGAGACTAAAAGGCTGCGCCAACGGATGCGGCCTGTCGTTGGCGATGGTATCGGCAAAAACATGGCCGGAGCCCGGGGTTGCCTTGAAACCGCCCGTTCCCCAACCGCAATTAAAATACAATCCGTCAATGGCTGTCGGGCTGATGATCGGGCAGGCATCCGGGCAAATATCGACAATACCGCCCCAGTGGCGATTGAGCCGAACCCGGCTGAGGAAGGGAAACATTTCAATAATGGCGGCAATGGTATGCTCGATAACCGGAAAGGAGCCTCGCTGACCATATCCAAGATAGCTGTCAATACCGGCTCCAATCACCATATCGCCTTTGTCCGACTGGCTGATATAGCCGTGAACATGGTTGGACATCACCACCGTATCCAAACAAGGCTTGAGAGACTCAGATACCATAGCCTGCAGCGGGTGTGACTCGATTGGCAAGGTCATGTTGACCATCTTGGCAATCTCGCCGGAATTGCCTGCGGCTACGCACCCCACCTTGGCTGCACCGATAAAGCCGTTCTTGGTCTCGACACCCTGCACTCGGCCATCACGCACCCGAATCCCAGTGACTTCATTTTGCTGAATAAGATCCACACCCAGCTTGTCAGCCGCGCGGGCAAATCCCCATGCAACAGCATCATGCCGTGCAGTACCTGCCCGTGGCTGCCAACTCGCGCCCAACACCGGATAACGGGCACTGGGAGAGCAATCCAGCATGGGCACCAAAGCCTGAACAGAAGCAGTATCTAGCACTTCCCCGTCGATGCCATTTAGCCGGTTGGCATTTACCCGGCGTGCAATATCCCGCATATCCTGCAAGGTATGGCCAAGATTCAAAACGCCCCGCTGACTGAACATCAGGTTGTAGTTGAGATCCTGTGACAGTCCCTCCCACAGCTTCAGTGAATGCTCGTAGAGATGGGCAGCTTCATCCCACAAATAGTTGGATCGAACAATCGTGGTATTACGAGCGGTATTACCCCCGCCCAGATATCCCTTTTCCACGACAGCAACATTGGTGATACCGTGAACTTTGGCCAGATAATACGCCGTGGCCAATCCATGTCCGCCCCCGCCGATAATCACAACGTCATAAAATGGCTTAGGTTGTGGATTTCGCCACACCCGCTGCCAATGCTCATGAAAACTCAATGCATGCTTGAACAGACCAAAGCCCGAATAGTGATTCTTCTTTTCACTCATTGATAGCGCCTTCCCAGACAAAAACATTAGGATGCCAGAGCGCAGACTCGCTCCCTTTTAATGAAGCCTAATGCCCAATACGGGAAAAGAATGCCCGGTTGCGGCGAACAGAGGCTGATTTGCGACAGCCTATCGGGTTTGCACTTTTGAAAGCAGCAAACATGCAAGTCACACAAAAAAAGCTATTGAATAGATATAAAACTCACATAAAATCATTTAAATAACTGATATGTTTGACTATTAGAATAAGTTAAAAAATTCACCTATAGCCACGGAATGCAAGGCTAAACTTCAACATATATCTATATCGCTAGTTTAAAGGGATCCCATGCAAACACTTCTCCCTCCGGCACTCAAGCCCGGAGACACAATAGGTTTCTTCTCCCCTTCAGCCCCAGCAACTGTATTTGCCCCGCAGCGCTTCGAAAGAGCCAAAGCCTACCTGCAAGCTAAAGGTTTCAAGCTAGCCACTGGCTCATTAACCGGAAAAAGTGACCACTATCGTTCCGGTTCCATTGCTGAACGAGTCGAAGAGCTCAATACGCTAATTCGCGATCCGAAAGTACGCTGCATTATGTCGACGATTGGCGGGATGAACAGCAACTCCCTATTGCCATATATTGATTACGAGGCATTGAAAAGAGATCCCAAGCTCATTATTGGCTACTCTGATGTAACCGCACTTCTGCTAGGCATCTACCAACAAACTGGACTAGTGACTTTTTATGGCCCGGCACTGGTGGCCTCGTTTGGCGAGTTTCCTCCGCTGGTTGACCAAACATTCGAGTCATTTCTTGCGATAACCGGAGCCTCCGGACAAAGTCGCTATCAATACACCCAACCCGAATTTTGGACCGATTTTTTCATCGACTGGAACCAACAGAACAGTGCCAAGCCGGTCTATCCTAATAATTGCGAGTTCCTCGGTTCGGGCACCGTTTCAGGGCGGCTGATCGGTGGAAACCAAAATACCATGATGGCAATCTGGGGAACGCCATACCAGCCAGAGATAAAGCAGGGAGATATTCTGCTACTGGAAGACAGCCTTCACGATATCGCCACCGTCGAACGCACGACAGCCCAACTGAAGTTAGCCGGAGTATTCGACCGTGTCGCCGCAATAATCCTCGGCAAACATGAGTTGTTCAAAGATAGCGGTACGCTTCGCAAACCGATTGATGTGTTGCAGGAGGTACTCAACGAGACCAAGGTACCAATCGTCAATGGCTTTGACAGCTGCCATACCCATCCGATGCTGACGATGCCGATCGGCACCAAGATCACCATTGATTTTGACCAAGAAACCGTATGCCTGACAGAGCCTTGGCTGGCGGCGAAATAGGCAGGATAACTAAAAAAATAGCAGTCTCTGGCGAGACCTTGTATTGAGGCAATAGAGCCAACCATAACGGATTCACGAAGGCTCCGTTATGGTCTTGCCCGCTATTCCGACATCAACCAGTCAACAAACACCTTAACCCTTGGATTATGCTCGCTGTTTGGTGTCACCACGTAGTAATTGTGTAGGCAGTCAACCTCTAACTCGGGAAACGGTTTTACCAATTCGCCGCTTTGGACACGCTTGTTGACTAGCGTATTCCTTCCCATCGCCACACCGGCATGGTTCATTGCCGCGACGATAGACAGATCAGAGCGATCAAACCCAATAGCCTGACAGGAATCCAAGCCCTTCAGACCAAACGACTTGGCCCAAAAGTGCCACTCTCCTGAACCGGATTTATAATCCCATGCCTGCTTGTCATGCAGCAGGGTACACTGCTCCAGCCCAGACGGATTATCAAACAGGTCATGCTTTTCCGCATACTCTCGGGTACAGACCGGTACTATCGACTCACTCATCAGGTGCTCACAGTTCAAGCCTTCCGGCGGCTTATTATCGTAATAGATAGCCAAGTCGATATTGTAGTTATTGAAGTTGATATATTCGTTGCCGGTAAGAATATCCAGGCTAATCGAAGGGTATCGTTGATGGAAATCAGCCAGCTTGGGCACCAGCCAGCACTGCGCAATAGAAGGTCGGGAGTAGACCGTCAGCGAGCCCGAAATCTCGTTATTTCTGATCTCGGCAACCTCTTGGTTGATCAACGCCAGTGACGACTGAAGTGCCGTATATATCCGCTCACCTTCGCTAGTCAGTTTTATCTTACGATGAAACCGCTCAAACAGCTTAAACCCGAGTTCATCTTCCAGGCCGTTCATCCGGTGACTGATCGCACTGGGGCTGAGCGAAAGTTCTTCCGCCGCCATCGAGAAAGACAGATGCCGAGCTGCCACCTCAAAGGTATGTAATTTAGATAACTGGTAGCCATTTAACAGCATATTTCCTGTTAACGGCAGGTTTTTCGCGTACATAGTGTTAACAATACTCAAGACTCGTGGAGGATTACAATACGACGATCTGGAAATTTAGTCGTTGTTTCATATTGCTTTATGTGAACACAGCCAGCCCAAAACCACACATTTTGATTGAAATCACCATTTTGGTTTAATCTAGCTCATCCTAATGCTGAATATTGATCGTTTGTCAGCCTAATCGGTGAAAGCTTTAATGTGCGCCGAAACAAGAGATCTTATAAAGACAAGGACAAGGATATGTATTCTGACATGTGGATATTCAGCACATTAATATGCTCAATCGCATTAATTGTGTTCACAATAATAAAACTAAAGATTCACCCGTTTCTGGCATTACTCTTTTCGAGTTTCTTCGTCGGAAGCGTAATGGGGATGAATCCCGTTGAGATGATCAGCGCGATCGAAAACGGGGTTGGCGGCACACTCGGATTTCTGGCCATCGTTATCGGCCTTGGCACCATCTTGGGTAAAATGATGGAGATTTCCGGTGCCGCAGAGCGTATCGGGCTAGCACTACAACGCTTGCCGTATGTTTCTGCCGACGTTGTTATGGTTCTGATTGGCCTGGTTTGCGGTATTACCCTGTTCGTTGAAGTCGGGGTGGTACTATTGATCCCGCTGGCTTTCTCCATCGCCAAGAAAACCAACACCTCACTGCTTAAATTAGCTATTCCGCTGGGCACCGCGCTCATGACGGTTCACTGTATCATGCCTCCTCACCCTGCGGCGTTATATGTCACCAACGCACTTGGTGCCGATGTCGGTACAGTTATTCTTTATGGCTTTATTCTAGGCTTGCCGACAGCGTTAATTGGTGGCCCGCTATTTCTTAAAGTTGTAGGCAATCGCCTGCCGTTCACAGAAGTACCCAGCGAACTGGCTTCAAGTGAAGAGAAAGATGAAAAAGATCTTCCCTCACTAGGTGCAACCCTGTTCACCATTTTGCTACCTATCGCTTTGATGCTGCTAAAAACGGGAGCCGAGCTAAACCTCGAAGAAGGGACCACACTTTATACTGTTATTGAGTTTATCGGTAACCCTATCACCGCCATGTTTATTGCCGCTTTAAATGCCTACTATTTACTTGGCCTAAAGCAAAATATGGGAATGTCACAGCTACTGGATAAAACAGAAAACTGCTTTTCATCTATTGCCAATATCCTGCTGATCATCGGGGCGGGCGGCGCATTCAACGGAGTATTGAATGCCAGCGGTCTGGGCGATGGTCTGGCAACCATTCTTGCAGGCTGGCACATGCATCCTATTCTATTGGCATGGTTAGTTGCCCTGGTCATGCACGCAGCTGTCGGCTCGGCCACCGTCGCCATGATGGGCTCTACAGCGATTGTTTCACCGATGTTGGCGCTATACCCTGATGTATCACCGGAGATCATCACCCTTGCCATCGGATCCGGCGCCATCGGCTGTACCATCGTCACTGACTCACTGTTCTGGCTAGTAAAGCAGTACTCGGGAGCAAGCCTTAATGACACCTTCAAATACTATACAACAGCAACCGCTATCGCCTCTGTCGTTGCGCTTGGCGGCACCTTCCTGCTGTCGTACATCATCTAATTACAAGAAAGAGAAATACCGTGAATAAACAACAAGTCAACCAATTAGTTTCTGATTTCCCGCTGGTTCAACAGCTCATCGACCTTAAAGAACTGGCATGGTTTAACCCTAATATCACTTCATTAGAAGAGGGGCTGCCGTATGTCAGCCTGAACCAGGATGATGTCAAAGATGCCAGTGACCGCCTAAAGCGTTTTGCCCCTTACCTGTGCAAAGCTTTTCCGGAGACGGCGATAACCAACGGGATCATTGAATCAGAGGTTCTGGCAGTGCCTACGATGCAAAAAGCACTCAGCGCACGCTATCACACCGACATCACAGGGAAGATGCTACTGAAAAAAGACAGTCACCTGCCGATTTCTGGTTCGATCAAGGCTCGAGGCGGGATCTATGAGGTGCTGAAACACGCCGAAGGACTCGCAATTGAAGCTGGTCTGCTCTCTGTTGATGATAATTACGAAAAGCTCTACTCAGATGAGTTTACCCAGTTCTTTAGCCAGTACAGCATTGCCGTAGGTTCAACCGGAAATCTGGGGATGTCGATTGGTATCATGAGTGCCAAGCTTGGCTTCAATGTCAGCGTTCATATGTCAGCCGATGCGCGTGAATGGAAAAAGAACAAGCTTCGCTCTCACGGTGTCAATGTTGTCGAGTATCAGTCGGACTACGGAGTTGCTGTCGAAAAGGGCCGCGAAGAGGCTGCCGATGACCCTAAATGCTTTTTCATTGATGACGAGAACTCCAAGAACCTATTTCTTGGCTACTCGGTTGCTGGCGAGCGGGTCAAGCAGCAGTTTGCCGATATGAACATCACCGTAGACAGCGACCACCCATTGTTTGTGTATCTGCCGTGCGGTGTCGGTGGCGGTCCTGGTGGCGTCGCTTTCGGGCTGAAACTGGCGTTTGGCGATAATGTTCACTGCCTGTTTGCCGAACCGACCCACTCCCCTTGCATGCTGCTAGGTGTACATACCGGCCTGCACGACAACATTGCGGTCCAGGATCTAGGCATCGACAATATTACTGCTGCTGACGGCCTTGCCGTTGGCCGCGCGTCCGGTTTCGTCGGACGGGCAATGGAGCGCCTGCTCGATGGCTACTACACTATCGAAGATCAGGAAATGTATAACCTGCTTGGCCTGCTCAGCAAAGCCGAAGACATTCAGCTGGAGCCGTCAGCGCTAGCAGGAATGGTCGGCCCGATCCATGTCGAGCAAAATGTCGACTATCTAAATAGGATGGCATTAACACCGGAGAAACGGGCGAATGCGACCCACCTGATCTGGGCGACTGGCGGAGGGATGGTACCGGCGGCAGAAATGGAAAAGTACCTAGCGACTGCTCAGATATAAAATCATCGCCTGAAGTAAGCCCCCTACACTCTTGGCCTACCAAGTAAAAAGGCTGCGCATGATGCGCAGCCTTTAGTCTTTATAACCACCAGCAATTATCCCCTTCCTATTCTAGCGTTATCCGCTTGTGGGCAATCCCGGTATGGCAGTTAATGCAGGTCTCGCCACGACTTTCCATCATCTCATGGTTCAGTCTGGCTCGCTGCGGTTGCTTGCTCAGGTCAAAGTTATCACCAACATGGCAGGTACGGCAGGCTTCCGAGTCATTGGCCAGCATATCTTCCCATACCATCTTCGCGAGCCTGGGTCTGTGCTCTTCAAAGTTCTCTTTGGTTATCGTGCCCTTGAACATATGATAAATATCGGCCGTAGCCGCAATTTTCACTTTCATCTTGTCAATAAAACCATGCGGCACATGACAATCGGCACACGTCGCCAGCACCTCATCCTCACTTCTGTAGTGTGACGATGCTTTATATTCCTGGACGATAGTATCCATGCTGAGATGGCAGCTAAAACAAAATGAATTTTGATTGGACGCAACCATAACACCTTGAAATGCTCCAACTGCCAAGACAGCTAAAAAAATACCAATTGGTATACCCCATAGCAGCGGTTTTTTCAGCCAGCGCCACAAGCGTTGCGTCCGAGATAGTTCTTCTCCCATCGTTCCTCACTTAGGAGTCAGGCCGGCGTAACCGGCCTCCCCGGATAGTTATTCCTTGCTTTCGCTTAAATAGCGGGCCTTGAATTCTGCCTGTGCTTTCTTACGGGCTTCTTTCACCGAATCCGGCTCTTTACCGCTAAACCAGGCATGTTCAGGCCTATCCAGAATTTCCTGCAGTACCTTGCGAGCTCGTACTGCCCCCTCCTTGTTACCGTCATGCTCGGCTTTTTCAACCACCTCAAGATATTGAGGCACCATTTCAATGTAGAAACGCTCAGCAACTTCATACATACCATGCCACTGAACGTAATCAGGTGCCTGCATTGCTGCACCGTGACGGGCTCGTCGACCTTCGTGATGCCAGAGATAGAACCATGTCCATTCAATCTCTTCATCAAAACCTATATCGGTCAACATGCCCTCTTTGCTGAGTGTCGTCATCAGGGCTTTACCCGGACGGGCAAATTTCTCATTATAAAGTTCGACCAGAGAATCAAACTGGATATAGAAATTATCGATCATCGATTTGGTATGGCAGGCCTGACAGACATTTTGCATGTCAGCACGGCGCGCTTGCCAAGTTTTGGTATCTTTACCCAGCGCAATATCTTTGGCATCGATTTTCTCAGAAATTGCAGGGCGCAACGTCCAGGAAATTCGGTCGCCAACATCATGGGTAACAGGTAGTTCACGGGTAGCGGACATATGGCAGGTGGCACAGGTAGGGGCTGCGTCATAATCCTCACCAACAATCCATTTGGCCGAATCCAGATTCATCCGATCAACATGAGCATAAAAATTAATCCCATGCTTCGACTCTTCATAAACCTCTTTTTGAGGATGATCCGGGCCTAAATGACATTTACCACAGGCTTCAGGACGACGGGCCTGAACCATATCGAACTCATGACGTTGATGACAGGCGCTACACGCACCAATTGAACCATCCGGATTGATCCGTCCAATCCCGGTATTCGGCCAGGTCGTCGGATCCAGATCGCCATTTTCCAGCACCTTAACCTCGGAACCATGACACTGCCAGCAACCGTTGACTGCCGCCGGAGACTGACCATTAAGAGTTAATGCGCCTTCCACCACTTCTGCGAGGAAATTATCCAATGAGCCGATAATCTGCCCGGCTTTGGCGTGATGGCTTTTTGCAAACTGGTCGACCTCCTGATTGTGGCACTGGCCACAGTCTTTCGGCGAAACAATCACCGCAATATTAAACCCCTCATGTTTAATTGCATCTTTATCCGAAGGATCTGCCTGGTGACATTCATAGCACCCTACATTGGCACCATAATGCTTTGATCGGCCCCATTGGGCATAAATAGACGGGTTTTTCTCTTTATGACAGGCAGCACATTCCTTGCTTTGGTCACTTAACTGAGCAAAAGGCTTCATTATCAATGCCTTGGGTTCAGCTTTTACCGTAACCGACCATGATAATAATACTGAAAAAATCATCGCCGAAAAGATCCAATACAAGTATCGTACAGCCAATTTTTCATTGTCCATAACCAACCTCTTCTGCTTACACTGCTTTGTTATGTTACATAGTGTATCGGTATGTAACTTGATATTTTCATATCAAAGCTTAGATTAAGGCTGAGTTTCCACATGATTTTTATGGGCTTGAGTGTGAGAAATTTGAGCGCTCTCTCATCAAGAATCATAGAGGTAAACACTTAAGAGGTAGGACTCCAAGTTGTATATATCCAAACAGCATTAGCACTTTATAGAATTAGAACGATATGAATTACCAAAACTACATGTACGAATACAACTGACAAGGATTTTTTTAGACAACAACACTTAAAAAAGGGCAGTTATGTCTAAAAAAGCAATTAAAACTAAACTATCATTTACTATTCAACAATTAATATATTATTAAAAAGTCATCATCCACTTCAAAAACTTAAGAGACAGCTATTATTAATATCTACTACTATAAATCCGGCCTTTCTCAGATATTTGCACCAGCCTAACTTCAGGATTAAAATTAACAATAAACATAATTTATCGTTGACAAAACATCATTCTTATCATGTTTACGGCAATATTTAGTTGTCATAAATATTAAAGTTATATTGTCCAAACACTTAGCGTAGAGGAACAATGTAATGAAGAAAATACTAGCCATCTCTACCTTAATGCTTTTTAGCTCTCTATCTGTCGCCGAGCATTTTGTAACAGTAGGAAACTATAGATTTCAAAATGGTACTTCAACCTTGAGAACTGAGTTTGTAGACAGTAAGGAGAGCGCTTATCAAAAAGGACATAGCATTATGTCCACAATCACTAACCAGGAGGCATATGATTTAAGCCGAACATTGCGCGTACCACCATCACGGCTTGATGTCAGATCCGTTAAAATTGACACCAGTTACGTTACTGTTCGGGAATTATCTAGAGTCCCAGGGGAAATTGAATATCAAGGGTTAGTTGTTGTTAGTTACCATTACCGAATACATAAATCGGATAATTGATATACCTAAGTGACTTCAGGGGGCTTGGGAATATTTTCCTTTATTCTATCGCTGAGGCGATTTTTTGTCCCTTCTCCATCCAAATAACAACAACTCCTTTCACACAATTTACCGCAAAAACAGATTTTTTTCGATAATACCGCCATTCTATGTTGAGAGTGCGCCATTTTCAGCGACACTTAATAAAAGGAATACCATCAGACAAATAGGGGCCGCTATGACTTTTCAACGTTTACTATTACCGATCGCTCCCAATCAAGAACTGGGAGCCGCCTTCCATCAAGCATTTCAATTCGCCGATAAAGTGAAGGCACATGTAACCCTTTTCACGGTGATCGCCGAGCTGGCGGAAATGAAGGAGCTGAGTAAGTATTCAGTCTCTACCCTGACCCTGCTGGACGAAGCAACGAAACAAAGTGAACTTCAGCTGGGCGGCTATCTATCCGAACTAAAAAATCAATACCCCAATATTACGTTTGAGCTTAAAGTCGGTGTCGGCATTCCTTTTATTGAAATCATCAAGGAGGCGGCCGCAAGTTCTACCGATCTAATAGTCATTGATGCCCACCGAGACGATAAAGATACGGCTTGTCAATTTGGGACAACAACACGACACCTGATGCGAAAATCAAGCACACCGATATGGGCGATACGTTTACCGGAGGACAAGAAACCGAAGATCAATAAAATTGTAGTGGCAATTGATGTTACAGATCAGGATTCGACACTGCTTAATGAAAAGCTTCTTCAGCACAGCTATGAATTCGCGTCAATAAACCAGGCCAGCCTCTACCCTAGCCATGTCTGGCGATTAGAAAGCGAAGGCTATCTCCGTGAATGGAACCGAAGTACCGATTTAGAGATTGCCGTAGTAGCAAAGCAAATGCGAGATGATCGATCTGCTCGGCTAGAAGCTATCGCCAAACCCTATGAGTCCTCTGATACCCCCATTCATATCACGATGCTAGAGGGCATCCCCAAAAAAATATTACCTGACTACGTCAATAGCCATGACATCGATCTGGTGATAATGGGGACGGTATCCAGAACGGGAATTGCCGGCTTTCTGATGGGTAATACCGCCGAATCTATGCTTGACCGAATCCAATGCTCAGTGATCACACTTAAACCTGATGAATTCAAATCACCTGTACTGGAGGAATAAACAATACCACCAGCTCAGGAACTACCGTTTTTTCTCCTAAAATGCAAAGGCCTCTTTATGAGGCCTTTGCGTTTCGGTTTCCTAAGCCAAACGTATTTCACACGCTCGGAAAATAACACCATAGGGAGAATAAGTTTATGGCACGCCATGGCCTTTAGAAGCGGCCCACACGCGGAACCACTGCTCGCGACTTAGCTCGATATCCAACGCATCAATCGCAGTCTGAACACGCTCGATTTTACCCGAGCCAATAATCGGTAATGGATTTGATGGCAAACGACGAACCCAAGCATAAATCACCTGATCGATACTTTTCGCTCCCACTTCATCGCGGATCAGTTCAAGTTCGTTGCGCACTCGTACTTGCTGTTCCATCTGACCCGAGAAGATCTCCCCTCCCGCAAGGCATGACCACGCCATTGGCTTCGTACGCTTCATCTGCATCTGATCCAACGTGCCATCATCTGCCACTTCAAAATTCAGCGGGTTTATTTCGACCTGATTAGTGACCAACGGCGCATCCAAACGTGACTGCAGTAAATCAAACTGTGTCGGCGAGAAATTCGATACTCCAAAATGTTTCACCTTGCCCTGCTGTTTTAGCTCGGCAAAGGCTTCGGCCACTTCGTCCGCATCCATTAGTACATCAGGGCGGTGGATCAGCAACACATCAATATTTTCGACTTGCAAACGCAACAATGAGTTGTTCACCGACTCGATGATGTGCGACTTACTGGTATCGTAATGGTTAATCTTACGCTCTGGAAACTGCTCAGAACACAGCTTGATATCGCACTTGGTGACAATCTCAATTTGTTCGCGAATGCTTGGCTCCAGCGCCAGCGCTTCACCAAACAATGCTTCGCAACTATAACCACCATAAATATCGGCATGATCTACGGTAGTGATACCCAACTCAATGTGCTGCTTGAGAAAATTCAGGCGCTCCACCGCGCTCATCTGCCAGTCGGCCAGACGCCAATATCCTTGGACTAACTCTGAGAACTGCGGCCCTTGTGGGATTAATTCAACTTTTGCCACCATTCGGGTCAAACTCCATTTATCAATTACAAATTTAAACTGGCAATCATCCTAGGCTTGTTTCACTGCAGGTACAATGCTAAAACCAATAAGCCTCGAACTGGAGTACGAACAATGTCTTTTGCACTACGGCTAAAATCATTAATCGGCGAAGAAAGTGTGAGCGGATTTGCCCGTCGGGTCGATATCAATGAAGCCCTGCTCCGCAAATACCTCAAGGGCAGCGAGCCGAGCCTGAACAAGGCCAACCAAATCGCGATGAAGGCCAACTGCTCGCTGGAATGGCTGGCAACCGGATGCGGATACCTGTACCGGCAGGCAGAGATTGTCGACAAACCTGCACTCAATGCCGCCTATGAACACGTCAGTAACAAAAAAATCGACGAAACGGCGGCAGAAAATCTGTTAAAAATTGTGACGGGCTACCAGTATCTCAGAACCCATAAAAAGGATGATGGTTACTTAGATATCAGTGGGATGGCAACATTTCTCGCGGTGGCTCAAAAAGAGGAACCTTAACAGTTTCTGACTACTGAGACGACGAAGCATCTGGCAGGAGTAGTTATTTCACTAACTGAGGTTAGAATCACACCTAACATCAGCTAATAAGTACCGCTATGCCTAAGCTTAATCTGCACCGCCGTGACTATATGACGTCGCTGGTTGGAAACCTGTCTACCGAAGAACTTAAACAGCGCCTCGGTTCGGATCATTCCGCACCACAACACAAACAGCCCAGAACTCCATACCTGACACCCAAAGCAGTAGAAAAACGCTGGCAGGTACTCAATAACGCAGATGCTCAGGCCCAGCTTCTCGACTCCGTCACCTACGAGCAGATGGAGCACTATCAAAAAAACATCGAAAACTTCATCGGTACCGTCAAGCTTCCGGTGGGAGTTGCCGGACCATTACGGGTCAACGGACTGTTTGCCAAAGGTGATTATCATGTCCCGCTGGCTACAACTGAAGCGGCACTGGTGGCTTCTTATAACCGCGGCTCACAACTGATCACCCAAGCGGGTGGTACCAGTGTCATGCTACTCAACGAAGGGGTGACCCGTACCCCCTGCTTTGCCTTTTTCGATTTAGCCCAAGCCGGACAATTTGTTGCCTGGGTCGTGACGCAATACGATGAATTCAGGCGTATCGCCGAATCCACAACCCGCTATGGCAAGTTAACCGACATCAGTGTCAATATCGAAGGCAACCATGTGTACTTGGTGTTTGAGTACCTGACCGGTGATGCCTCAGGCCAGAACATGGTAACAATTTCAACCAATGCGGTATTTGAATATATTCTTCACCACACCCCGATTGAACCGGAATCCGCATTTCTCGACGGCAACCTATCAGGCGATAAAAAAGCCACGGCGCAAACCCTGCGTAGTGTACGGGGCAAAAAAGTCACGGCTGAGGTTCATATCACCAAAGAATTAGTCGAGAAATACCTGCATACCACCCCGCAACGCATGGCTGATTTTACCCGTATGACCACGGTTGGTGGTACGTTAAGCGGCAGTATCGGTATCAACGCGCATTATGCCAATGCACTGGCGGCGTTCTATATTGCCTGCGGTCAAGATGCTGCCTGCGTCGCGGAATCATCCGTCGGCATTACCCGTATCGAGGTCAATAAGGCGGGAGGGCTGTATGCCTCGGTTACCCTGCCCAACCTAATGGTCGGTACGGTCGGTGGTGGTACTTCGCTACCAAGCCAAAGGGCCAGCCTGGATATCATGGGATTGGCAGGTAGTGGCAAGTCACAGGCGTTGGCCGAAGTCTGTGCCGCCCTTTGCCTTGCCGGAGAACTATCGATAGTCGGCGCTTTCTGCGCAGGCCATTTCTCACGGGCCCACCACAAACTGGCGCGTTGATAATCGGCTCTCTAGTAAACAAAAAGCCAGCGTAACCGCTGGCTTTCCTTTCTCATCACCCATCCCTATGACGAACGATTAACGAAGTCCGTTCAGCTTCGCCTGGGCCTGGCCAAAGATAGAGTCAAGCGGGTATCCGCTTTCATCTGACCATAAACCGGCGGGCTTACCGGTTAAAATTTCAATCGCTTCCGTCACGTGATCAATCACCCAAATATGGAACTCGCCCTTTTCAATGGCTTCTACCACATCTTTGCGTAACATCAGGTTATGCGCATTGGACTTAGGAATAATCACCCCCTGTGTCGG
The DNA here is from genome assembly GCF_026191635.1 of Photobacterium obscurum. Taxonomy (GTDB): domain Bacteria; phylum Pseudomonadota; class Gammaproteobacteria; order Enterobacterales; family Vibrionaceae; genus Photobacterium; species Photobacterium obscurum. The sequence continues at coordinate 76,122 of NZ_JAKRRW010000004.1, read as the reverse complement.
CTGGCGCCCCTTAATGGCACAGACATCAAAGAAGCCTTCAATCTTCTCGTTTACCCCACCGATAGGCTGCGCTTCACCGAATTGGTTCATTGAACCGGTGATCGCGACATCCTGACGTAGCGGATTGTTTGAGAACGCCGAGACAATCGCACATAGCTCTGCCATTGATGCACTGTCGCCATCAACCCCACCGTATGACTGTTCGAATGTCAGATGCGTGGTCAACGGGATGGTCTTGGTCTTACCAAATATCGAAGCCAGATAGGCCGACAGGATCATTACCCCTTTCGAGTGGATGCTGCCACCCAGCTTGACCTTGCGTTCGATATCAAACACCTCCCCGTCACCAAAGGCCGTTGTCGCGGTGATACGGTTCGGTGAGCCAAACTGGTAATCGGAGGTAGAAATCACCGACAGTCCATTGATCTGACCAACCGCTTCACCCTGGGTATCAATCAGTGTCGTGCCATTGGTGAAAGTATGCATCACATGATCTCTTAATCGGCTGACCCTTTTTTCCTGGCTCAGCAACGCCTGTTCTACATGATTGGCACGGATCATCGTCGCTTTCGATGCCTTTGCCACATAATTGGATTCGCGGAGCAGATTGGCAATATCTGCGGAGTGCAGTGACAATTTGTTCTGATCGTCCGCTTGTCTCGAGCTGTACTCAATGATCCTGGCAATCGCCTTCCGATCGCAGTGCAGCATACCACTATCGTTGACGATGCTGGATATGAAACGGGCATACTGGACTTCTGATTCGTCGGTACGCGGCATCTCATCTTCAAAATCAGCAGTTACCCGGAACAACTCGCTGAAATCCGGATCATAATGCTGCAGCAGCTGGTAGGTCTGATAATCACCAAACAAAATGATCTTCACATTCAGCGGGATATCTTCCGGTTCCAATGAAATCGTCCCGGAAAGCGTCACTTCCCGTTCCAGCGAGCTGACATTCAACTTGCGGGCTCGAAGCGCGCGCTTCAGTCCATCCCAGACAAAAGGACGCTCCAACACTTTCACCGCATCCATCAGCAAGACACCGCCATTGGCACGGTGCAGGCTACCCGGACGGATCAGGGAGAAGTCAGTAAACACCGTTCCCTTGTAGGTCGCGTTCTCGACATAGCCGAAAATGGAATGGTAATTCGGGCTGTCCTCAACCACGATCGGAAACTTCTGATCGGGCTGATTAACCAAGACATTCACCTGGTAGCGACGGGGCATTTTCTTGTCCAGCGCGGCATAAGCCAGTGCGACCTGCTCTTCGCTCTCTTCGAGGAAAATATCCAGGTTATCGAGAATATCTTTCTGCATTGCAGTCAGATAGGCCTTCACCTCGGACTGACTACGGTAAGCCTCTTTAATCGGCTTAATAAAGTGCACCACGACATCCAGCGCCACTTCTTCGTTCAGCTTCTGAATTTTGTCGGAAAACTCTTCTTCCAGCTCGGTTAGCTGACGAACGATGCCACGAAGCTTTTTCTCCAGCTCGTTGATCGTATCTTCAAACTGCTGCTGCTCTTCCTCAGTCAGCTTGGCAAATGTCTCTTCAGTATGAGGCTCCTCACCATTTAGGGCGACCAACTGGTAGTCACCCTGCGTGGTCAGCGACAGGCTTACGCTCTTCTCTTTTGCTTCATTGGTCAACGTCAGCAACGCGCTTTCCTGTTTTTGCGACAGCTGGTTTTTTAACGTTTCAGAGCGACTGAAATACATTTCGTTATCAAAGGCCAACGGCAACGCCTTCACCAGCCGTAGCATCAGCTTTTCGATCTCTTTCTTGAACTGATGCCCCGTTCCCGCTGGCAGCTTCAGAACTTTCGGGCTTCGCGTTTCTTCAAAATTCGCAACATAGCACCAGTCGTACAACGGCTCACCGTTTCCATTAGGATCATGACGGTTTAAATAACGCAGTACCATCGTACGCTTACCAAGTCCGTTACGACCGATAGCATAGATGTTATAACCCTTCTCTTTGATCGACATTGCAAACTCAACAGCTTGCTGTGCCCTTTCCTGCCCAACGATCTCGTCCAGCGGAGTCAGGTGCTTGGTCGACTTACAGTCAGCCGCCAGCCCATTTAATTCTGATGCTCGATACAGCTTGTCACTGCTTAGAGGTTTAATTGGCATATAGTTCCCTCTTATATGACACGTAATACCATCAGTGTAGACAGTAAATTATTATATTTTAGTGACTTAGCTTCAGTTTAGGGGGGAACGACGCAAGTTGGCAGTTTTTTGCTGGTTTTATGAGCAATAACTTTGTAACGGCAGGGCCAGTTAAACCGCTCCTCTTTGCTGTCGCTTGGTATGACACTCTGATAAAATGCCGCGCTCAATTATCAGGTCAATGGATAACATCGATGAAAAACAGCCGAGTCAGTATTGGATTAAGTAACCCGAAAAGCCCTACGAATGTCGGTGCCGTTATGCGTGCCGCAGGGTGTTATCGCGTCGACTCGGTCTCCTATACTGGTGAGCGTTATGACCGTGCAGCCAAATTTCACACAGATACCAAAAGCATGTCGCGCAAGATCCCGCTGACAGGGGTAGAGTCATTGCTCGATGATCTGCCTGCAGAAACCAAAATTGTCTGCGTTGAACTGGCTGAGGGCGCAATACCGCTGCCGGCCTTCGAGCACCCGGATGTTGCAATGTATGTGTTTGGTCCTGAAGACGGTACGATTTCTCAAGATGTTGTCGATCGAGCCCATGCTGTGGTTTATGTGCCAACCGTCGGTTGTATGAACCTAGCCGCGACAGTCAATGTACTGCTGTATGACCGCCTGGCCAAGTCGAGTGATGTCGTCCTCGGCGACGAGCTAATCCGCCAAAGCCGAGATAATCGCAATAAACTGGTCGTAAAGACTCAGGTTACACCTGCAGAATAACTTTGCTCTCTTATTTAGTTAAGGTTAATCAAGATATAAAAATATGCGGGCCAAGCTTTTGAGGGATATTCATCCATTTAAACCTGGCCTGTTTCATTAAAGCGAAGAGGAAATTGTACGCAGATACTCTTCTAGTTCAGATTCCGTTGTAGGTTGTCCACCTAATTCAAAGGTGACAGGGCTACCGCCGTTGAGCATATACACAGAAGTATCGCCATGGTCATAGTGAAACCACTTCCCATTCACGCAAAGATCCGTATAGCAGTTCGGTAATAATTCCATATACTTACCTCTCTTTTATTGCGCCACTCATGCAGCGCTTCACCTCTACTGATCCCTTTGATCAGCACTTTTATCGTTCCTTTTGTTTACATCTTTATAACCTCAGCAGATTTATCGAGACATTGATCAAGATCAAATGTAACCAAGTGTAAAAAAAGTTCACCTTTTGTGTTGCTAAGCTTCAGCAAAATAAACAGGGGGAAATCTTTGCACAACCATGTCGGTTTTCAGGATGCTCAGAAATAAATACAGCGGTTAATTCCGGCTCATAATGGCCGAGGAACTAACTAATACTTGTCGTCAACAATTCGTAAAAACACGCCATTATTTATCTCACATATGTTAATCAGCAAAAATGAATTAAAAACAATAACAAACAATGATTTAATTAAAACAAAACAACCACCCACCCAGCATTAACAACTTTCTTTTTACACTCAAAATAACCTCTGTAATTAAGTGGTTATTTGCCTTTTGTGTGATGAATGTTTGGTTTTTAAATTGTGAAATCACTACCATGTGCAACCAGTAGAAATAATGCTTTTAAACGTTGTCATCAGGGAGATTGATGTGTTTTTTATTGAATTTATGATTGTGCTTGTGTGTATTTTGATCGGTGCCCGAATCGGGGGTATTGGTCTTGGTGTCATGGGGGGGGTTGGTCTAGCTGTCTTAAGCTTTATCTTCGGTATGCAGCCAACTAGCCCACCGATTAACGTTATGTTAATGATCATGGCAGTTGTGGCAGCGGCAGCATCAATGCAAGCGGCTGGTGGTCTTGATTTTCTTATCAAGATTGCAACAAATATCCTGCGCAAAAATCCTAAGTATATTACCTTTATCGCGCCGGTAGTGACCTATGTATTTACCATGATGGCAGGTACAGGACACGTTGCTTATTCCGTTCTGCCTGTTATTGCAGAAGTAAGCCGCCGCAGCGGTATCCGTCCTGAACGTCCAATGAGTATGGCTGTTATTGCCTCTCAGTTCGCTATTGTGGCAAGCCCGATTGCCGCTGCCGTTGTTGCTTTGGTTGCTTTCCTTGAACCTCAAGGCATCACTCTTGCCGATGTGCTGCTGGTTACCATTCCTGGTACCAGCCTGGGCTTAACCGCTGCTTGTGTCATCGTGAACAAGCTGGGTAAAGAGCTAAAAGACGATCCTGAATACCAGCGCCGCATGAAAGATCCTGCTTTCCGTAAGGAAATGGAAGAGGAAGTGAAGGTAGAAGAACTGATTGTCAAACCAGAAGCCAAAAAAGCAGTTTCACTGTTCTTGTTTGGTTCTTTGATGGTTGTGGTTATGGGTGCATTCCCATCACTGCGTCCTAGCTTTGACGGTGTAGCCATGGGTATGGCACACACTATTGAAATCGTGATGCTTTCTGTTGCCGCTCTGATTATCCTAATCTGTAAGCCAGATGGCTACGCTATTACTCAAGGTTCAGTATTCCATGCTGGTATGCGTGCTATCGTTGCTATCTTCGGTATTGCATGGCTTGGCGACACCTTCATCGGTGGTCATGGCCCAATGGTTAAAGAAGCGGTTGCCGGCTTGGTAGAAGTGGCACCATGGACATTTGCCTTTGCACTATTTGCCCTATCAGTCATGGTAAACAGCCAAGGCGCGACTACAGCGGTTCTTATCCCTGTTGCGATTGCGCTTGGCCTACCGCCAACAGTAATTATTGCCACCTTTGTTGCGGTTAACGGTTACTTCTTTATTCCTAACTATGGCCCAATTATCGCGTCAATCGACTTTGACCGCACAGGTACCACGAATATTGGTAAGTTCATCTTTAACCACAGCTTCATGATCCCGGGCCTACTGAGCATGGTCTTCAGTATTATGTTTGGTTTCCTATTTGCCGGTATCGTGCTGTAAATCATATTATCAAATCGATTTAGCATCGAAGTAGATAATAAGTGTATTGTCAAAGCCCTACACCCGTAGGGCTTTTTAATCAGAACCATAAATGCCAATCGTTCGTGGCTTATTCAACATAACAGCATATACCGCGCCTTGTTTGTAAATTGCACAAATGATTATTTCCACTTTGCTAGTATTTCATCAGCGTAGCATCAACATCCTCTATCCACGCTAGTATCCCACCTCTTAAATTAATAACATTGGTAAATCCGTTATCAATAAATAACTGGCATACTTTCGCTGATCGTCCGCCAACCTTACAGTGAAAAACCAAGGTTTGTTCCTGGCTAAATTCGTCGAGATGCTCAGCGATTGAGTTCATTGGCATATGGCGACTTCCGGCAATACTGCAAATTTCACGCTCATAAGGCTCTCTGACATCAATCAGAATAAGCGGCTCTTTACTTGTCAGCTGTTGCTGTAACTCCCTGGCTGTAATCTCTTTGAAGGGAACCTCGGCTGGGGTGGCGGGAATACCACAAAACTGTTGATAATCAATCAACTGAGTAATAGTTGGTGAGCTTCCGCACAGGCAACATTGGGGGTCTCTTTGGATGCTAAGCTCTTCAAAACTGAGTCCTAATGCATCATATGTCAATAATCGTCCGCTTAACGTTGTCCCCGCGCCGGTGATCATTTTTATCGCTTCAGTGGCCTGGATACTGGCAACAAGAGCCGGCAGTACCCCCAGCACCCCACCCTCGGCACAGGATGGCACCAGTCCCGGGGGCGGGGGCTCAGGATAAAGGCAGCGATAACAAGGCCCGCCTTGATAATTAAATACCGTCGCCTGTCCGTCAAAGCGGAAAATGCTGCCATAAATGTTGGGCTTGTTAAGCAGCACACATGCATCATTCACGAGATAACGGGTTGGGAAATTATCCGTCCCGTCAATCACCAAGTCATAGTCTTTGATAATGTCCAATGCATTCGCCGAGGATAGCAACTCCGGATAACATGTAATATTCAAATCTGTATTCAGTGCCAGCAAACGTTCCTTGGCACACTTCACTTTAGATTTGCCAACATCATCGAGAGTAAACAGGATTTGCCTTTGTAGATTGGTTTCATCAACGGTGTCGTGGTCTATCAAGCCAATCGTGCCGACCCCAGCAGCCACAAGGTAAAAGCAGAGCGGTGATCCGAGCCCCCCCGCCCCGACAATAAGGACTTTGGCCGCTTTTAGTTTTTGTTGCCCTTCCATTCCCAGCTCCGGCAGCATGATATGACGGCTATAGCGACTGATTTCTTGGGGAGAGAGTTGGGGTAACAGGTCGATACCTCCGGCAATGGCAGGAACGATGCGAAGCTCACAGCCATCGTTCAGTGCTGTTGCCAAGCCTTGTTGCTGTTTGATATCTACCCGGTCGTGAAAGATATTGACAAAATTTCTTAACTGTCCTTGCTCATCAAACAGCTGAAGCTGGAGATCAGGGTGTAGTTCACAAAGTCGAGTCATGGCTTCAGAGACGGTTTCAGCCTCAACTTCAACTTGGCTAGCCTGATGAGTAAAACGCCGTAAAGGTGACGGGATCTTGATTAAGGTTTTCATAACAATGCCTAAGTCTCCGTCCTTTCGATACAAAGCCGCTCCTGTTCAAAACACTGACGATCATCTGTTAGTCGCCATGAGCGATAACCTGTGGCTTTGCGATTTTGCACGGATACAATGATATAACTGAGTCCTGGCCAGGCATGAATACGGTCAAATTCTGAAGGAATATCTGGGTGATCGGGATGCGAATGCACAATGCTGACAATAGATAAGCCTTCGTTATCAGCTTTGTCTTCAGCATCCTGATACGAAACAGGATCAATCAGAAAACGTCGCTCGCGGTTATCTGATTTTTGATTCAAACATGGCTGGTAGTAACTTGCTTTGCTCTGAGCTTTTACTTCCAATTCATTTAAAACAGTGCCAATAATGAAGCCACAACATTCATGCGGGTAGCTGTGTTCGGCCTGCTCAATAATTTGTGCGATAATTTTATCGCTAACATGAATTGCCATGTGCCCAAAGCCCCGCACTAAAATAACGTTCACCAAGATCACAAAGCAGTGTGGTGATCGTTCCCTCTGTCAGTCGTGTCGCCACTTTGTTACAAGCAGCAAGATAGGCGCCTGAAGATTGACCGACAAAGTAGCCGTAATGAGCTAACTTCAGGCAACAGCCTTTGGCTTCATCGGCCGACACATCAACCCATTGATCAACATATTCGGCCTCAAAAATTTTTGGCACAATGTCTTCAGGCTCACCCAGTGGCTTCAAGCCCTCGATTCCCGGCCAACGCTCTGGCCGGACCGCAATAATTTTCACATCTGGATAGTTTTCTTTTAAACGGCGAGCGATGCCAGTCAGCGAGCCCCCCGTTCCTACACCGCCAACAAAATGTGTAATTGGGCAAGGAACCTGTTCAATAAGCTCTGCGGCAGTACCAAAGTAATGCGCATTGATGTTTTCAGTGTTTGTATACTGATCACAAAAGAAATACTTCTCAGGCGCTGCTTCATACATGAAATGAACATGACGTAACGCTTCGTCGTATCCTTCCAGCGCATCTGTTTCAACCAGTGTAGCTCCGTGTGCAATCAAGCGTAACTTCCGTTCCTGACTCGCATTGCCCGGAATAACGATGGTAACGTCATACCCCATCGCAGCACCTATCATTGAATAGGAAATCCCCGCATTGCCGCTGCTCGAATCCAAAATAATCTTGCCAGGTATTAGGCGCTCTTGCTCAACAGCCGAGCACAACATCTGTTTAACTGGCCGATCTTTCAAAGAGCCACCGGGATTCATCCACTCCGCTTTAGCAAAAAGTTGAAGACCAGGGTGATTAGGATACAAAAAACTCAGATCGATCAGTGGGGTATTGCCGACCAGATCCAACAGGTTCATGGCCTCACTCCTTGACGGGTGACTAAATGATACTGGTACTCATTTAAGATAGTTGATACATAGCCATACCCCAAACTACAGCCGATAGTGTAACGATTAGTAATCTATACCCAAGCGACCTCAAAATGCAGGATTCAGAGCGAATTTACGCGAGTTTATGGAAGTTATTGCCCCAGCTTGCTTAAAATCAACCGAACCTTTTCTTCGTTTTCCTCATAGACCTTAATTGCGCGAATCACCTCTAAGCAAGGCGCTGTCAAACGATGCAGGTTATTTTCTCTGGTCTCACTATAAATGGCCTGAGGGAAGTCATCGGGGATGCCGACCGGGGCTATATATTGCCCAGGCGATTCTTGATAGTCCCGGTGATACTTCAAACAAGGCCAGCTAATTATCTCAACCGCTGCTTCCGCAATGCCAGACATCCACTCCTCTCTGGCTTCTTCTGGAGACTGATCGACATACACATCGGTTGCCACGTCTGCATCAAGCCAGCTCTGCACCGTCGCCAGATAATGCTGGTGATCGTAATCTGCAATTAGCTCATTAATGGCGGAGTGCTGGAATGAGAAACACACGTTGAGCTGATAGAGCTCAGCCAGGCTCATTCCGTCGAGAGCTGACAAAGCAATTTGAAAGGCTTTGTCATGCACCTTGGCTTCGGCAGCTTCACGAAGCTTTTCTTCTCCCCGTCGCTTTTCCTTCAAGTGCTGTATCCGGCCTTTCCCATCTTCGATCAGCTGCTGAGCCTGTTGCAATATTTCAATTTCGGCCGGTGAGTACAGCTCATTAAGATCAGCCAGAATCACATTCTTGATGATATTGGATGCCGCAGTAGCCTTGGCCTGTTTACTTTTCAATGCTTGGCTATTTGCAAAATCGAGCATGATTCAATCCCTCTTATCAATACAACGATGCCTAAACCATTCGGAGAGTAAAACTAAATTGGGATGTGGAATACATATAGTATAGACGCTTAATTGTTACATTTTAATGAGTTAGCTTTTTTCACCATTACCAGCGAGGCGATTCGACATACGTGTACTTATCACCTTTTTTCTTGTAGTAGTAATTATCAACAATGGCATAACTAGCTCCGGCTATCACGGCAAAAGTGGCTACCAAGCTCTTGGTAAACATGCCTTTACTCGATTTTGTGATACTTTCAGATTGGCTCATTACGTTCTCACGGCCTATCAAATGCAGAAAGATTACACGGCACCATGAAAAACAGTGTTTTTTACTGTAAAGAAACATAAGGAGTGAAGAGGAAAATAATATTGGGTTGAAACAAGTTCGCCAACGTATTGAACCAACAAGATGACAGAGTAACAAACTGATAGTCAGTCAAAAATAGCGCTGGATCCCAGCGCTCATAACAGAACCCAGACAGCTAAGGCGCATATTTTGCGAACACTTCTGCTTCCGTCAAATTCTCAGTCTTGTTGCTAAAGTCATAATACTCAGGCTTCTTGTCGATAAAGATTTGGTGATCCATTACCATCTTTTCCTGCTGATCCAGAAGGCCTGCCGAAATAATGTGCTGGCCGCTGTCCTTAAGCAGATAAAACAAATGGCTACCGCACGCTTTACAAAACGCGCGCTCAGCCCACTCTGAGGAAGCATAGCGGCTCACATACTCTTCACCTTCGATAGCCACTTCTGTACCACCATCGACAGCCAAAAAAGGTCCGCTTCCCCATTTTCGACACATCCCGCAGTGGCATGCACCGACATGAAGATCAGCCGCTTTAGCCTGAATTGTTACTTTGCTGCAAAGGCAACTACCGCTCACCGGGTGTTGTTCTGCCATCGTTCTCTCCTTGTGATGTTATGAATGTTCTTTAACCAATAACTGTATAAATACACAGCCATATTATTCCAACACTTAGAGTGGAAAACCGTGACAGGAAGCAGATATAAGCAATGCCGACATATCTCGACACTGCCTGAGGTGTGTACCTAAATCAAACTAATAGTCGGCTTCCTAGCTTGCGGGCTTCAGCATCATCGACCACAACCTGTAAGGAAATGTCCATATCATTATTCCATTTAAGTGCATAGGCTGAAACGGCCTCGATACTGTCTGACTCGCAAATCGCCACACCGGTACCACTGACCAAATCATGCCAGCGCCCGATCATTTTGACGTTTTCTCCCATCATGGCTTTATCCTGCTCTTCGGAGAGTTGGGAAAAGTGTGCCAACGTCGGATGCAGCTTACCTTGGTGTAACTGCCACGTGATTAAAAAAGTCATTGTCATTACCTCGTTTAAACACTGAGGTTAAGTATAGATAAATAAGCATGTAACGACAGGCAACTAGATCAACGTATCCAAGCTAAAGTAGTACTCAATGACAAAGGGCCAATATTGGCCCTTTATTGTTCCTATTTCTTTTTCCTCATGGCAAATACCGCCACAAACAATAGCGCAGTGATTATCACCGAAGCGATACCCAGCAACAGTAACACATCGTCACTGTGCCCAAACCGCTTCAGCAAACGATAGGTTAATAAGGAAAGGGTGAAATATACCGCAATCAAACCAAAGAGCTTAAAGAAGTCTAACTCACGTATTTTCTTTAACATCCAAGACCTCGCTATCATCGCGCTATGCTTTCATCTGTTCAGTATAAGCGCATACATCTCACAAAATATTGCTGTCTCACGAAACTGTATGCGTTGACTGCTTACCCTGGCTCAACTCCTAACATCAAGGTACGGTTAATACCTACCTCGGCAACAAAAGCATCATCATGACTGATCAGCACCATTCCCCCCATATGACCACTTAGCGCCTGTGCCAACATCTGCTTTGACTCAATATCAAGATGGTTATCAGGCTCATCAAGCAACAATAACGTCTCTCCATATTGGTGGCTCACCACCAGCAGAGCTATTTTCATTTTTTCACCACCACTCAGCAAAGCTACAGACAAATTCACCCGTTCACGTCGAAATCCCACTCCAGCCGCCATGGTACGCAACTCAGACTGAGAATAATCCGGGCATAACTGTTGCAAATTTTCCAGTACCGTTTGTTGATCATCCAGCAGACTAAAATGCTGATCCAGATAACATAGCTCCACTTTACAAAGAACTTGTCCAGAATTAGGCTGCTGGTTTCCCATTATTGCTTTCAATAAGGTTGATTTGCCGCAACCGTTATTACCGGTTAAATGCACTCGGTCTCCGTATTGCATGCTAAAGTTAATCTCTTTGCTGAAGCCATAGCGTAATTGAACGGCGAGCAAAGCAAGCACACTAGAGTGCCGCTTGTCCGACTCATTAATCATGAGTTGCTGTGATTTAAAACGATATTGTTGATCTTTCAGATCAGCAGCTTTTTTCTCAGCCTTAGACAACTGCTGCTCAAACTGTACCTTTCGAGCTGAAGCTGTTCGCTGCGCAGAATCCTTCATCGCATCAAGCAGTATTTTAGGCTGACTGCCATCTCGACGGGCTTTGTTCCCGTGGGTTGCACGTTTCTGGGCTTTCTCGATGCTTCGCTGCTGCTGTTTTTTTATCTGGCGTACCTGCCTCTCTGCATCGGCCACAGACCTATCAAGCGCCACTTGTTGCAGCTCTTTCTGTTGGCTGTAGAGAGAGTAATTACCACCATAATGCCGAATGCCCTTGGCCGTCAGCTCCATAATGCAAGCGACACACTCAAGCAATAACCGATCGTGGCTGATCAGCAAGATCCCGCCATCAAAGCGTCGCATCTGTTCTAGTAGCCATTTCCGGCCAGCTCTATCCAGGTGATTAGAGGGTTCATCAAGGATCAAGAAATCATAGTCACCATTAAACAGTTGCCAAAGCATCAGTCTCGTTAGCTCCCCGCCACTTAAGCGATAACATGGCATGAGGGGATCTGCAGGAATGTTCATTTCGTCTAACTGAAGGCACAGCGCATCCCAAGCGCCCCAGTCGTCGGCAACTAGATCAAAATCCTGTTGATCGATGCTGCCATTTTCAATCCGTCGGAGTGCTCGGAGCTTTTCTTCAACAGAAAGAAATGACGCAATCGAACCTTGCTCCTGCAGTGCTCGGTTACGAGTCAGCTGTGGCAAAAAACCGACACGAGCCTGACAGACTACGTTACCGGCATCGGGTGTTTTCTGCCGGAGCAGTACATTAGCAAGTACTGACTTACCGGATCCATTTCGCCCTACTAGCCCCGTAATCTGGTGCTCCAATGAGAAACTAACATCAGTAAACAGCGTTTCGCCATTATCATGAAATACTGAAAGTGACTGCGCCAATATTGGCGAATAATGTAAGGTCATTAAACCTCCTGAAATAATATCAGGGGCAACAGGCAAATATCTTCGGTACATCAGGCTCGTAGCCTGAATGATATTGAAATGACGTTTATTCGTGTACGCCGCTTGCCCAAAAGTAGGCCAAGAGCAATACAGAAAATAAAGAAGACGAAGTTACGCCCACTAACCCTGAGAGTCCAAAAAAAGATAATTGAATGGATGTCAGGTGTTAGTTGTTCATCGTGGCGTAAACTCCTCATGAAATGGTGGGGATATTTTATACGCTAAAAGATCCCGACTTCAACTGCTGATAGACTAAAAACAATAGCCAAATCACGTTTAGCAGCGAAGTAAATATGAGATGCACCCATACTTGTTCGTACTTCTCCAGGTATATCGCTCACTTGCAATTAAGACAAAGTTCTCCGTTGCTTAGCCACCAAGATTAAGCACCATAGTAATAACCACTCTCGACACCAACAAGCCCATCATCGCCATAATGAAATAGCGCAGCCATTTATTCATAATACAGCCTCCACACATTGGGTATTTCGAGTGTGGTGCATTATTCAAGTATCAAATTCTAGCAAGTGGGAATCGGGAGATTAGGGTGTGTCCCTAATCATAGCCACAACAACCAAAGAGGTATCCATATGGCCTGTACAGAAGCAGCGACACAGGTGGAGAGTAGCCCTGAGCCAGCTAAGTCGATAAAAAGTAAAAAAGCGACCTTCCGGTCGCTTTCTAAAAGCTGCTTTATATTTTTGGGGCAATTAGATAAATGCTAGTACTGGTGAAATACAAAGCAGGATACCAGTAACAATGATCATGTTAGTTGCCATACCTTTATACTTAGCCAAATGAGGAACCTTGTACACTAAATATGCAGGGATCAAACAACCAACTAAGCCAAAGACAGGACTACAGATAGAAGTGAAAGATAGAATTGGCGCATTAATCGCTATCGCGCCCCATGCCAGTAAGATGATAAATACGGTCACCAGCTTGTTTACAAGCGCTTTGTCAATCTGCGACTCTTTGTATTTGCGAAGAAGCATATTCATACACAGACCCGTACAGGCTTCTTTAAAGGCTAGGAATACACCAAAGAACGAAGTCACAACAGCAAAAATATTAATCACGATACCCGCAATTGTCGCCCAACTGCCAGGGAAGTAATGTGCAATAATAGCCAGAGCAGAGATGTTCTTGTTCATCGCTTCCGTTGCCTGCTCCTGGCTAATGGCAAAGGTAAAAGACACTGCGAAGAAGAATACAATGACAAACAAAATTGCAAAAGCTATTCTCATCGCTCGCGATGCTTTATAGCGAGCTACCTCAATGGATTTTTCATGAGAACGGTATGAGATAACCATTGGGCTTAGTGACTGGATAAAAAGAATAGAAGTCAAAGTAAACGGCAGAGTGATAATTGCATCTTTGAGCATTGAGCCCCATTCACCCATCTGAGGAATATTCGTCATATCCCAACGAGCAATCAACAATACCCCCATAACAGCAACCAGGGATAAAACAGTAACAGCCATAAATCCTGAGAGTTTGAATAACAGCTTTTCACCTTTAGAGCCAATAAATGACAATACACAAATAAGAGCAAGGCCATAAAATACGTTGTCATTCAAATGGCCTTCAGTTACGCCAAAAGAGTGAAGATAAGAAGCACTATCATTAGTTACGGCGAGGGAATAGACTAATACCCATATTACCAGCATTACAAAGTATAAAGCGCCTAAAGCCATACCCCAGTTTTTTCCTAAATACCCCGTAATCACCCCAGGATAATCCGTACACTCTTTAGACTCCGCTAGCGTATTAATAAACAGTTTTTGAAAAAGGTACATCGCCGGATAGCCAATAACAGAAGAAAGCAGGAATACCCACAGTCCCATGACACCCACTTGAACTGGAAGAAATACGATTCCGGCTCCAATTGCCATGCCGATACTCATAACAACCCAGCCAATATCAACACTGTCAAACTTAATCGCTTCCTTCCATTCGACCTCTGTCATATTGGCTTTTTTATGTAACTCGGGTCTCCCCATATCTATAACAGTCGTACCTGCATTGAGTTGCTCACTCATATTATTGTGCTCCAATATTTTGTAGGAATTAATTGGTAAGATTTTTCATTATTATTTACATCAAACCAAAACAATTAACACCGCCACAGCATTTCACCAAAGGCGTTTTTATCTTTTCTACATCTTGGCTTGACATTGATTGGAAGCATACGCTCTGAAGAAGAGAAAAAAATTGCAAAATTCTACTGCAAAGCACATCAAATAGAATATTTTCCCTCTCAAAACATTCACGCACAAAATAATTTTCTCCCGTTTGATTTGGATTAGTTTTGTGTTTACTTTATCATGAAAAACCTATGATCTAATTCAAAAAAACAAAAAAACCACATAATAATGAACATCACCAAACCATCTTAAAAATAAGATAACTGTCACAAATTTATTAATACATTAGTTAGCATTAACAACAGTTAATAAAGATATTAATTTTTATTAATCAGCTATAAGCATCTTTTGAAGGGAATGATTAAAAACGCATTAAATACAAGGTTAAATAATAGACACATTTAAAAACTTAATTTTTGTTTTTATGAAATAAAGGCAAAAAAAATCCCGCAAAATGCGGGCTTACAAATGATTAGATTGATAATCTTATTGGGTAACAGCAATAACTTCAATTTCTACTTTGGCATCCAGAGGAAGGCGCGCAACTTCAACACAGCTTCTTGCCGGACAGTTATCACCAAAGAAGGTCGCATAAACCTCATTAACAGTGCCAAAATCATTTAGATCTTTAACAAAGACTGTCGCTTTAACGATATCTGATTTTGCCAAACCTGCGGCATTAACAATTGCTTCGACATTTGCTAGTGATTGCTTCGCCTGTTCCGCAACCTCTTCCGGCATTTTCCCTGTTTCTGGGTTTATAGGTAACTGGCCAGAAGTGTATAGCATATTGCCAAATTTCTTAGCTTGTACATACGGGCCAACCGCAGCCGGTGCTTTATCTGTGTTAACTGTTTCTACCATGATGTCCTACTTTTACGAATTGAGATAACAGCAGTTTTCCCGCTATTAATATTGTGAGCACAATATACGACTTAAGCAGGGGAAATCCTTCACTATAATTACCAGCAAATTACTCATTATTAGAAAATAATTCTCTTTATTAACCATCAGCTGTAAGTTTGTTATCGATATCACGTTTTTGAAGGGTAATTCTGTTCAATTAACGAATCAGGTGCAGGCCACCATTATATGCTTGCACTGATTGAGCCCATTGATGGTTATTCCAAATGAAAAATTAATTTGTTCCTTCATGGCTTAGTTGCCACATTAGGTTTAATCTTGGTTATATATGGAGTCACTACACTCTATACCCAAGTGGCCTCAAGATACAGAATTCTGAGCAGCATCAACGGGCTTGGGACAAGGTTACTTGGGTATAGAGCCAATAGGGAGTATTCAGTCAGTGAGTAAAATCTACGATTACATTGTTGTCGGCGGCGGTATTGTCGGTATTTCAACCGCTTGGCAACTGCAACAACGCTATCCTGACAAATCCATTTTGGTGATAGAAAAAGAAGATAGCCTTTCCCGTCATCAAACCGGCCATAATAGCGGTGTAATACACGCTGGTGTCTATTATACCCCTGGCAGCCTAAAGGCTAACTTCTGCAAGGCCGGGGTTAAGCGCACCCTCGAATTCTGCCAAAAACACCATATTCCAGTCGAGAACTGTGGCAAACTGCTGGTTGCAACCGACGAGCAAGAGCTTGAGCGTATGCAGGCATTGTATGACCGCTGCCAACAAAACGAAATCGACGTGGAGCTGCTTGATCAAACCGCATTAGCCGAAAAAGAACCTAATATTACCGGACTCGGAGCGATCCTCGTTAAATCGACCAGTATTGTTGACTACCGTCAGGTTACCGAAAAAATGGCCGAAGAGCTTATCCGGATGGGCGGCGAAATCGCACGCAGATCCGAAGTCGTCGCACTTTCTGAAACCGACGATCAAATCTCAGTTAGCTGCAAGAGCGATAACCAAGCTTTTCAGCTAAACTGTCGCTTCTTGATCTCTTGTGCCGGCTTGATGGCCGATCGACTGACTAAAATGCTTGATATTCAGACCGATTTTCAGATCATTCCCTACCGCGGTGAATACTATCGCCTTGCCCCAAAATACAACCAAATCGTTAACCACCTGATCTACCCGATACCGGATCCTGATCTTCCTTTCCTTGGTGTTCACCTGACACGGATGATCGACGGCTCTGTCACTGTCGGCCCCAACGCGGTGCAGGGCTGGAAGCGAGAAGGTTACGGGTGGATCAATATCAGCCTGAAAGACATCAAAGATATGGTGCAGTTCAGCGGGTTCTGGAAAGTGACCGCCAAGCACCTTAAAACCGGTCTGATCGAGACCAAAAACTCTTGGTGGAAGCCCGGATATCTCAAGCTGGTCAATAAATACTGTCCGCAAATCAAAGCCCGTGACCTTGAGCCTTACCCTGCCGGGATCCGGGCACAAGCCGTTATGAAAGACGGTAGCCTGGTTCATGACTTCTTGTTTGCAGAAAGCCCGCGTAGCCTGCATGTCTGTAATGCGCCTTCACCAGCTGCAACATCAGCTATTCCAATCGGTGAATATATCTGTAATAAAGTGGCTCAAAAGCATGCTTTGGTCAAAATCATCAATCACTCAAAACCAGCCTCCGAACCAGCATAGCTGGCCGTTTACACTCCCCCTAAACTCGAAATGGACACGCGCGATATATCGCGCGTTTTTACTCTGGGCTTATACGCGCTAAAAATCCCGTAATAGGCATTATTACTGGTGTTAATACCACCAGCCCAAGCCAGCTTTTGCTGTAAAAAAGGCTGAACCTGAACTGAATTTTTGTAACAAACTCCCGCGCTGAAATGTGACAACAAGTACTATACCCAAGTCGCTATATCACCCATTCACTTTCAGCATTTCGCCTTAAAGGAGACTCATGTTTTTTTCCCGAATATTCACAGTTCTGTGTTTATGTATCACGACATCATTTTCTTGCCTTGCCTCCCCCCTCTCTCAAGGAGGGGCGCTTACAGAGCGAACCATAATTGATGACAAGGTAGTACTAGGTCGGACAGAAAATGTGTACTTTCCAGGAATAGAAGAGATAGCGGGAATTGGCATTCCAGCCAAGATTGATACGGGGGCAGATTCGACCTCTATTCATGCAGAAAATATCAAGATCACGGCAACAGATCCTATCTTTGCCGATCTTTCTGGTGATGAGTTACTAAAGGCTATTGCCGATGAGTTTGATGCCCTTACCTCAACGAAGCTTAGGGATCGTGAAGACAAAACCGATATTATGGTGAGCTTTGATCTCATCCATCCATATAGCGGTGAAACAGTGGCTATGACGCTCCCCTTGTTTCGCTTGGCACTGATCAAAAGCCGTGGTGAAGGCCACTTGCACCGCCCTGTCGTAGAACTGGATCTCCAAATTGCCAATCAAACTGTTCGCACCGAGGTCAACCTGACAGATCGCAGTCGGTTCTCCTATCCGATTTTGGTTGGCAAAACCTTCCTACGGAATACAGCGTGGGTAGATGCTGGCTATGATTTCCTCCAGCAACAGTCTGATGCCCAAATTATTGGCCGCAGGGAACAAGCACTGGTTGCTCAGGTTCCAGTCGATGTTAGCCTTTCTTTTACCAATCGCTACAGTAGCTTGCATGCCCTCGACATTTTGGTCGACGAGCAGGGGAAACAAGTTAATTTCACCCTCGAAGGTAGTAATGGCCAGCGTCAAAAGATGACATTACCACTTGTTCGAATGCTGAAATTTAAGGATAGCCAACGCCCTTTAGTTTACATTCCTATCCAGCTTGGTGTAACCAACCAGTCTGATGAAGAGAAAACCGACAACGAACATGACAAGCAAATGTTCGATGAACATGTTTTGGTCTACTTACGTGACCGCTCGAAAAATAGTACCCAACTGCGCTTAGGCACAGAGGCATTAAACCAGCATTTTACTGTCGATCTTAGCCAAAGCGAGCTAAGCAACAAACCACTGCAAGTGCTCAGCGACCGACCAAACGATGAGACATCCATTATGATGAGTAGCGACGAGCAGTTCATTCTTGATGGTGCAGCTATAGCAACTACACCTTCGACGAATATCAAAACTCCACTGTTAAAAGTAACCAGCATCAGCGAAACAAAAACGGATGATGGTCGGTTTGTACAATATACCGTGAACGATATTGAGGGTAATGCCCATGTATTCAATAAACGTATAAAGCGCAAGATCAGAGTGGGAGATGTCGTTCGACCAATTGTGGAGTCAAACATTACTCTGCCCTCTTCGAAATTAATCAAAGAGGTAGCATTAGAAGAACTTAAAGAGAAAGACGGCGAGCAGGCTATTTTTGTCGTCGGTCCCAACTTCGTTTACGGTTCGCTGCTGGTAAACACCCGGACAAGCAACTTGAGTAATAAAAGCCTCCCAGTAAAAGCCGGCTATATCGAACAGGCTAACGTCGAGGGGATGTCTTTCCCGGTAAAGCTTGATACCGGTGCCGACGTAAGCTCGATCAATGCCCATGACATCGAGTACTTCAGCAAGAACGGACAGAAATGGGTGAACTTCGTATATACCAACTCTGACGGTGTTGAACAGGCTTTCAGCCGCCAGGTTATTGATGAAATGAAGATCAAAGCGAGACCGGGAGAGCCTTCTAACGTTCGTCCCGTCGTGGAGATGGAGGTTAAGCTAGGCGATATCGACAAACTGGTAGCGGTAAACCTGCGCGACCGAAGTCGCTTTCATTACAGCATGATCCTGGGTCAAAACTTCCTTAAAAACGATATTGTCGTTAGCAGTGACCAAACGTTTATTCTGACGGGTAACTAGAAAAATGAAGGAGTGCAAAAGCACTCCTTTTCTATACCTGATAATCTAAGACCTGATACCCCTCAAGACCAAAAGCACTTAGCGTTTTGTCACCACCAAACTGAGCAGCAGCAAGGTTACCACCGGGAAAATTGATGCGACTAACATCCAACTCCACCCCTGCGTAAACAACACCATACCGGCCCCAAGAGAGCCCGTCGCCTGAAAACCGGTAATCGAAAAGTCATTGATCGCCTGAACTTTGAAGCGTTCATTGGCCCGGTAAGTACTCGGTAACAAGGTTGTGCCACTGATAAACAAGAAATTCCAACCGATCCCTAACATAACGAGTGCCCACCAATAGCTGTATACACTCTGTCCGAGGAGACCGATAACGATGCAGCTAATCATCACCATACAACCCACATAAATCAGACGGTACGTCCCAAACCATCGGATAAGCAGCGGGGTAATAAGTGAAGGCAGGTACATCGCCATAACGTGGCTCTGGATCACCCACTTCGCACTTTGGATATCATGGCCATGATGCTGCATCGCCAGCGGCGTGGCCGTCATCAGAAAAGCCATCACGGCATAAGCCGTAAGGCCGGAGCCAATAGCCAGCCAAAGCAGAGGCTGTTTTAGCACCTCAGAGAAAGGACGATTGCTCTCGTCTGCTGTACTGTCTTCCCTGATGTGGATAGGTTTCATTCCTACCAGCAATATCGACGCACCCACTAGTTCAATTAATCCCAATGCACTATATGCGTTGGCGTATTCAGAAGTAAAAAACGGAATAAACTGACCGACATTGAGCAGCTCCGGGCCGACCACCGCAGCGGCAATTCCCCCGACAAGTACCATGCTAATCACACTCGGATGCTGGCTGGCATTAGTACAGCTTTCGATCGCAGCAAATCGATACTGCCCGACGTAGGCTAGCTGGGTTCCCAACAGGAAGCAGCACAACGAGAAGCCCCAGAATGACTCTTGTTCAATCGCCAAACCGGCAGCAAAAGCGACTCCGCTACTGATAATAGCAGCCGTTATAAAGGCATTCTTCCGGCCGAACTTATCCTGGATCTTAGCGGCAGGGAAAATGTTTAACGAAACGCCAATGATCAGGGCCGTCACCGGTAGTGTCGCCAGTTCAGGGTTCGGATGTAACTGAGCTCCAACAATCCCGCCGAGAAATACGTTCAGTGCCCCGACGGATAAAACAAAAGGCTGTACAAAAGCCAGCAACCAAGCGTTCCATGGCAAAGGTTTCATAAAACTCCGATAATAATGTAATGCGAAGAGCTTAAGCCCTTCAAATCAAGGCCTAGCTAGCAGACAAGGTATATATCAGATCATCATATAGCTAATTTGAAAATTGACACTACACAGCCAGAACCGAATTGTCGATTCAAAAATAAGATTATTTATCAATGTGCTGTAATAAACGGAGAGACTTCTGTGGCGAGTATGAACCGGGATTTAAAATCAATAGTAGGCCACTCCTCATATGGCGCAAATAGAGTGGCGGTATTGGATTACAGTAACGTCTGTTACCGCTCACCCAAACCAAAGCGATACACCAACTGACCGGAAAATTGATCGTCATTTGTTGAGCGGCTCGTACTGTAATAATGGTACCAATCGACGAGAACAGCCCAATTCTCATCAAATTGGTAATGTAGCCCCAGACCACCATTGACCTGGAAAACCTTGCTTGAACGCTTTTGATCTAGCTGGGTTTCTCCAATCCCAAGATTAACGTAAGGCCTCAACACATCCTCACTGTTAAAATAGTATTGAATATCAAAACTATAGTTTTCATACTTCACGTCATTGTCGGAATCGACCTCTTCGGTATCTACACGGGTATAATTCAGACGTGACGAAAACTGAGGCGTAAAATAAACACCGAGGCTCATCGTTGGTGCCCAGCTATTTTCAAGATTCCATGCATCATCAAGATCTAAATAGCGGCCTCCTATCGAGATACCGACAATACCAAAATCGACAGGATCATTAGATACTGAGGTTGCCGAATAGTCCCTGCGACGCTTTACTGCCGGGCTGGTTTCACCTTCACCAATGGTATAGTTCAGATTAACCTTGAACTGGGTGTCCACCTCTCCGTTGGGTAACTTTACATCCTGGAGACCAACATACCCTGTCCCTGCCTTGATAACATCACGCCCCATAAGGTTGTTGATACCACGACCAATGCTGTCTACCGGATCCAGAGCAAATAAGGCAACATCTCCTACTGCCGAAGACCCCCATACTTTCCCGCCCCGCTGGATTATTTCCCGCTCCTTGTTGAATGCCCACTCACCATACACCCAACCCAATGCAGGCGTAACCACTAAATCCTGAATAGCAGGAACTTCGGCAAATGCCTCAAGGCCATACTCCCAATAAAAGGTAGACATCAGAAAGGAATAAACAAAAGCATCCCACTGGCGATAGCCAGACTTTCGAGCAACCTGATAGTAGACACCGCCGAAATAGGGATGTCCGATATAGTTAATATACCAAGCATCTCTGTCCCAAACCGGCCCATCGCTGACATTGTCCCACCACTTCTCCAACAGGCGATCGTCACTTTTATCCCAGTTCGATATATCCTCGGGAAGCAAGGCAATAAATCCGGCAACCCCGACGCCATACCATGCGACCGATTTAGTTTGAGACCACAGGCGATCCTTGTCTTCTCCGTTTGGAGCCGAAAAAAGCGACACTGTAAAAGGGGAGTCGTAGACATCGTCTGGCTTAACCAGATCTTCCCAACTTGAGTTACTGTAGTGTTCCGATGAGAAGCCTTGCTCACTTTCTTCAGCTAAACCCGGGCCTACAGCCAGCATGGCAGCAAACAACAAAGATTTGTCATAGTGGCAGCGCATTAATGGTTCGTCTCCCTTCTTTTGGGCAAAGCCTGAGAATTACCAATGTCGATAAGTCATTATTATTAAAATGGTTATTTCTTAAATTCATCCGAATAAGTATAGTTCATGAAAATATTTATATTTTTACTTACAGCATAAATAAAACAGTCCTCAGGCAACCAATGCATTGCAACACACGGATACTGTAGCGTTTGATAAACTTAGTGATAAGAATAAAGACTATTATTTGCCAAGATAAGCGCGGGTTAAGCCAATTTCTTGGCATATATCAAGCCAGTTTAGATATCTGTACCTACGGAGACTCTCACCCATGAAACTTCCTATCTGGCTCACAGCTATCCTTCTCTCGTGCAGTGTTGCCTCGGTAGCTGATGAAACCATTGATATATCGCTGGTGTCGGTAACTTGGGTTAGCCCAGAAACCTACCGGGATGTCAGAACAACAAGTGGTAGTCAAGCACGGTATCAGAAGCGGGTATTCGAAATTCTTAGCGAGCAATTTAGTGACATGGCCAGCGTATACCTCAAACCGAAGCAGAAACTGACAGTTAAGGTTATTGACCTTGATTTGGCCGGAGATACCCGCTTCAGCTCAACAACAGGGCAGCCATTTAGGATCCTGACATCCGTAACCCCTCCGGCCATCACTTTCAAATATCAGATCATGCTAAATGAGGAAGTTATCAAATCAGATTTGGTAAGGTTGACCGACTTGAATTATCAGGCAAGTGTCTTTGGCATGCACAAAGACAAAGTGCTTATTTACGAAAAACAACTTATTCGTGACTGGGCACAAAAAACACTTAAACAGTGAAGAAAAGAGAATGGTCAGAAACTTAGGTAAATTGGTATTATAAAGCCCTTGAAAATAAAGGGCTTTATCTTAATTACTGAAAGGTTATTTAGAGGCCATGGCACCTTTGCCGACACCTTCATACGCCACCACTTCGAGCGATTTACCTGTCACCTGCGGACTGACTTGATCAGCAATATAATGTGCCAACAATTCAACCGTTGTGTCAGTATTCAGCACTTCAGTTTCAGAGCGCGCGATAGCCAATTCAAACTCCCCCTGAGGAGCCGTGTAACGGAAACCATAGTGGCTTAAATCAGAGATGCTCGCAGCATGCTCACTCAGATTCAGTTCAGACAATGCCACTTCATCTTCACGGCTGCCCAAATAGATATCTTGCCAGCGCTCTGCCCACTGTTGCTCTAGCTCAGCATCTCGCTCGCCATCAACAAACAGCTCAACCGGCGAACGGTGGCCATGGGCAATCCGCTGACAGTTGCCATCATGCTTTTTAAGGCCATGAGTGTAATGATAAAAAGCACCGTCAATTGTCTCGTGGCGCAATTTTAGCTCCAACCCCTGCACGTTTTCCGGTAGCTTACCATCGAGAACCTGATACAGATGCTGAGTAACAGATTCGATTGTTACCGTATCATCTTCAATAAAACAATAAGCCTGATCCGGGCAATTTAAGTGGATACTTTTATCGTTACGCATTAAGTCGACAGTCGCGTAACCCGGCTTGCTTTCGGCAACATGAATACGGGAGCTCTGAGTCGGCACAATCAGGCGATGATCGACGTACTCATCCACCAGCTGTTTGATTTGCTTTTTGACTCGGCTGAAATCTAGCACCATGCTCATTTCATTCAGCTCACCCGACATCACCACATCGAGAATCCAACTTTCTCCCACCATACCTCGCTTTTCGCAAAGGAAAGAGGCATCGATGACGGTAAGATCTCTGACAAATAGCTTCAAACTGAAGTCCTTACTGATAATGGTTGTCGTTAAACTAGCAGGGCATTATACGCAGCTGAAACGCTGAGTAAACCGATGCAGTGACCCTCCCGTACACCGACACCGTCATCACAACCATTCAGAGGAGTTTAGAAGCGATAGTTAACACTGGCATAAAAAGAGGTTACACCGTTTTGCTGAGACTCAAACGTCACGCTATTGCCATCATTATCGACACCGTCCCAGGTTTTGATATCAGAAGGCAATATCGAATGACGCATACCAAGATCGAATCCAAACTGCTCCGTCACCGTCCAACCAATTCCGGCTTGTAACCCAAACACAACACCGCTGACTTCAAATCCATCAGGAAAACTGGATTCAGGTTCAACACTGGCGTAACCAATGTGCAAGCCAACAAATGGCGTGACGGAATCCTGATGGCGGAAAAGGTAGTCAGCACTTAGCAAATTCATATTTGCTGTTGTCTCATACGCAGGTGTCCCACTAAACATACTTTCCGACGTATGTCGTTCGTAACTGTAGTACACACGACTGTGCCCACCTGGTGTATAGATACCAATATCCAGCCCTGCGAAACCTTCGTGATCCGTTGTCGAAGCCTCAAGCTTATCGCCATTGCTCAACTGAACACGATCCGAGTTACTAACCTGACTGAAGCCTCCCTTGATCCCCACAAAATACCTCATTGGGGCTTCAGTTGGCTTCGTATTCTCACTGATACTTTTAGCCTCGGCCATACTGGTTAAAGGCAATAGTGCGGCCAGTAAAGCAACTACCTTGTTAGTTTTGTCCATTTTCAACCTGTTCGAATTGTTATTAAGGTGTGTTGGCATTTGATTAAATATAATATGACGAAGTGACATATGCGTCAGATTAAACAAAAGCAGTTATTTGATTCTAATTCATTAGCCATTTCAATACCATAATACAAATTCGGACAAAAGCTCTGCTCTAATCTCTCAACCAGGTAAGTGCATCCAGCGGCTCGTCAAAATACCTGAACTCTCCAGAGACAAACCAATTACCCACCCGAGACATCACTTCCTGCCAATGGCTATTTCCATAGAAAGCGACTTTGTTCAATTTCTTTCCGTGTTTCCATCCTAAATTTATCTCATCCCAAGCCGCCTGCAATTCCCACCCCTTAAACTCAGCCCCATCGACATACACATTAACAACAGGCTCTTCTACTCCTTCCAATGCCTCGTCAAGCAGTGGCATTATTTTTTCGTAATCAGCATGGGTAAGTGTCCCCATCGCAGTACACTCCATGAAAATATTGCCATCGACACGATCCACATCCACCGAGATTCCATGTACGTAGCTCATAATACCTCCTCAGATCTGGTCGCCATTCAACGACTTCCGAGTTCAACCAGAATCCAGACAAACTCTCTATTTATGATTAAAGTTTAGTTGGTTATAACCTGATAAGGTCACTCAATACCGATGGTTTTAACAACTAGCGACTGCTGCATGCCGCTTTTCGTACATAGCCAAATTTGGAAAGTCTAAATATAATACTTTTCAGGTAAACAACAGAATAAAGACAAATGGCGCAAATCACAGAGCAAGACAGGTTCAATCCGGATCAAATAGACAATACCGTAGTCGGAATTGCTGCAGATATCGGCCGACACGACTCCGGTATGCACCACCATCAAAAAGCTCAGCTTCTGTACGCGCCAGCAGGATGTATGAGCATTACTCTCAGCAATATGCAGTGCGTCCTTCCCCCCACTCGGGCAGCCTGGATCCCTGCCGGGATCGAACACTGCGCGGTAATGCGAAATGTGGTGGCCTACCGCTCAATCTATTTCGACACTGATTGTTTTCAGCACCTTCCTAATGAACTGAAAGTACTCAGCGTCAATGGATTGCTTCGGGAGCTAATCGAAAGGATGGCTTTCTGGCCATGGGATATGCCAAGCCAAGAGCAGCAGGCGTTATTGGCTTTGTTTTGGCAAGAACTAAAGGTCGCACCGGAAGAAACTCTCACCTTGCCTAAACCACAAGATCATCGCCTGCAAGAATGGCTAAAAGCTATTGAACAGCATAATGGTATCCCACCGTCACTAAACCAAACCGCAAGCATGGTTGGTGCTAGCGACAAAACTATCAGCCGTATTTTTTCTCGTGAAACAGGGATGCCCTATCAATCTTGGCGCCAGCAATGGCGATTAATGAAGGCTATTGAACTGTTGGCTGAGAACACAAGCATAACCGATGTCGCCTTCCAACTTGAGTTTTCCAGCGACAGTGCATTTATCAGCTTTTTCCGCCAACATACAGGAGAAACGCCTCATCAGTATTTGCGATCTATACCCAAGTGACCTAACGAACTAGCATCACTTCAATGGTAATAAGCTTCTCGGGCGTTTTTTGCTGGCGCCCCCAAAAGAAAGAGCTTTCTGCGTAATTAACCTCGACCTCGCCAGGGAAAACTCTCAGCATCTCAAAGAGTTCTGGCAGCTGATCATCTTTGACGTCGGCTGACAAGGTGACTTCGGTACGAGCAACATCATGAAGAGTCAAACCCACTGCGGCAACTTCCTGATTCAACCTCTCAATCGCCAACTTCGTCTGACCATATAAATCACCAATAAGGTGGGAGGCACATTCTCGACGTTCCCAATCAAGGTGGCTATCGACAAATACCACCTCATCTTTTTCAGAAAACATACATGCCCAGGGAAACCTCAGCATTGGAAGAACATCTGTGTTAAATGGACTTTTGAACCCCATAAACTCTCCTCCTTGATTTGACTGATACCTTATATTCGACTTCCAGTTACTAGCCAGACAAGCATGAACTAAGAAAAGGCATCTACTAAATCCTTATAAATCAATATTAAGCCAATTTTATAAACTCCGCTGAAAACAGCTAAAATATAACCTTATCCATACTATTACTTTAATCAATAAATGAGTGGCTCAATAATGAGAAAAAATAGAATAGCTTCTTCCTCCAACAAACCTCCCTTATTTCAACCTTAATATCCTTCTTCAACATCCCAGCAATTACTGCTCATTGGTCGTTGATAACAAATCTCCATACTTTATGAATATAACAACCAAAATCATCTCCAAGAGTGGCACTTTCAAAGGGATAGACTAGTGTTATTGGTACATTTTCTAGCGTTCCCCTTTTTGGAGAAATATCATGACGGCAGGCGTATATTGTAATCGTCAGGTGGTTATAACAGAGCCCGATACAACAATTACCGAGGTTGCCAAACTTATGCGTGAATACCATGTCGGTAATTTGATTGTTACAGAGAAGCAGGGGGATGAAAATGTCCCCCTTGGTATCGTCACCGATCGGGATTTGGTCATTCTGGTAATTGCGCCAGAAATCCCGATTGACTCTATTAGCGTTAAAGATGTCATGAGTAGTCCCCTTGTAACGGTTATAGAAGAGACAAGCTTATTTGACACGCTGGATGTCATGCACAAACATGGTATGCGCCGGTTGCCTGTTGTTAACGAGCGGGGAGGTCTTGCAGGTATTATCACTGCCGATGATGTGGTTAGTTTACTCGCTGAAGCGACGAATGATCTGATGAAGCTCACCGAGAAAGAGATAAAACACGAGCAGGAGGTTCATTCCTGAATTAGGGAACAACACCGAAGTTGGCAACGGGCTGAAAAATTGCCGCCATAATTTATTTCCCCTAAACCACGCAAGAATACCGCAAATATATCCACGAGATGGGCTCAAGTAAACGAGATGTCTTTAGGTCAACAATCAGAGCCCATCTCAGGACATTGGTCTATATGTCACAAGCGATGAAGCAGTGACAATTTATCTGGAAAAAGCTAATTCGATGAGGGGCAAAGTTTATTAACGCTTAGCGTCTAGCATCATAATATTGCCAAAATAAATATCATCTAAATCCCAACATTTCAAATCAAATTAAAAATCATTTCGTATGTGCACGATTGCTGTTGAAAATGCTGTTACTGCTATGAAAATCACATAAACATAGAGAAGCAATGAAAATCAGTCACCACCCATGTGATTGTAATCACTGCGATTTTGTATTGACACCTATATTATTTGCGCAAATTAATAAAAGGTAAGCAATGCTTATGAAAACTCTTATCTCTCCCGTAGCTTTAGTTATCAGTGCTGCACTTCTGACTGGTTGTGACGATACAGAAACAAAATATGAAACAGATACAAAGTATGTTCCTGTACAAACAACAGAAGTGAAAGTAGCGACGTACAACCTTTCATTTGATCGCAATACATTCGAAGATCTTGTTGCTGAAATGCAAATCGCGCCAGCGAAACAAAAAGAACTCGTAACAGCTTACCTAGACGGTACGATTGCTGAAACCGACAAAACCACAGCAGAAAAAGTTATCCAGATCCGTAACGTCGCTGCCATTATTCAGAAAAACCGTCCAAACGTTCTTATGATGGCTGAGTACAACAACGATGGTACTGGTAAAGACAAAGCTGCACTAACTGGTTTCCAGGCAAACTACTTGTCTGTCGCTCAAAGCATTGATGGTGCTGGCGGTGAAGCAAACCTTGAACCAATTGAATACCCTCACTTTGAGTCTTACTCAACGAACACGGGTCTATTTAGTGGGCTCGATCTAGATAACAACGGCAAGATTGAAGAAGGTCCAGGTGACTCTTGGGGCTTTGGTTGGTATCACGGTCAATACGCGTTTGCGTTGATGTCACAATATGAGATTGATACAGAAAACACGCGTACTTTCCAAACGTTCAAGTGGAAAGATCTCGAAGGTGAACAAATCCCTACCATCACTCTCTGCGACGATCCGCAGAAGATTCCTGACGGCATGAACTGTGGTGATGAGTGGTATTCTACTGAAGAGTGGGAAAAAGTTCGTCTTTCTTCAAAGAACCACGTAGATGCACCAATCATTATTCCAACGAAAAATGGCAAAGAGATCATTCACCTTCTGATGTCTCACCCTACACCGCCAGTGTTCGATACGGGTAAAAACAAAGCTCAAAACGCAGCAGAAGTTGAATTCTGGAATCAATATATTCAAGGTAAAGAATTCTTCTACGACGACGCAGGTCAAAATGGTGGCTTAGCCGATGGTGCTAAGTTCGTGATCATGGGCGACCAAAACCTAGAGCCACTGGCTGGTGATGGAGAGAGTGATGTGATGAAAGCACTTCATGATAACCCACTGGTAAACCAAAAAGTAATGAACGGTGAGTTGTATCCAACCAGCTACGGCGCTGCGGAACATGCGGTAGACAAAGCACTGGATCACCCACAACCAAACCGCATTACGTCAACATTTGGCCTTGGCGTCGACTACGCAATGCCATCTGCAAACCTGAATATTGTTGATGCTGGCGTATACTGGGCCGCGTCTTACGAGGAAGGTCGCAAGCTGTTCAACGATGCGCGTATCGGTCAGTACGGTGACGGTAAATCAGTTTCTTCAGACCATCGCATGGTTTGGATCAAAGCTAAGTTCTAATACCCAAACTCAGATACTTGGGTATAGAAACAATCAAAACAAAAATGCCTCGGATTCCGGGGCATTTTGAAACTAAGCGTGGGAACGAGCAACAGCTCCCTGTTATTGACTGACAGTATTACCGCTCAATCGGCGGAAAACTCACACGCTCTCCTTCTGCGGTCAATATGGCAATATCATTTGGTTTCCCGTTTTTATCCAGCCGTAACTCACCAATCGCACTACGGTTCACCAACCTGTGATTGCCCGTGGTATCCGGGTCACGCTTGCTAATTTTTAAACGCTTACGCTTAGTAAACCAGTTCAGCGGCGAGTGTGGGCTATAAAGCGCTCTGTCCATCACATCGCAAAAACGCAGTAGGGCATTGGGGAACTCATTTTTGATCCCACTGGAAGTGATCTGGTAAATATTCGGGGTGCTGCGCCGAAATCGTAGCTTCACGTCATAGGCAAACGAGTAATGAACATCGCCAGAGAGGATCACGAAATTGGTCGGAGTTTTGGTATGAGTAAAAATACTCAACAAGGTATTAGCTGCGCCCGGTTGCGCCATCCAGTTTTCGGCATCAATTAGCAATGGTTGCCCGAGCCAGGTCATGCCGCGCTGCAAGGTTTCGATAAACTTCACACCAAACATCGGGGCCGCAGAGACAATAATCACCGCTGGCTCGTTGAGCAACGACTGCTGCAACTCGGTCAATGCTTCCCAGTCCATCAACCCTGATGGCTTGTTCATTTTAGATTCAGAGCGCCAGCGGCGCGTGCGAGTATCCAATACCAGCATCTTCGGCGTCGTTTCTATGGTGTAATGCCACTGTTCGAAACGATATAGATAGTTGATAAACTGATCCTGACTCTCACAACTTGGCTGTGAAAAATACTCTTTTGCCTGTGCCAGAAAACTCTCGTCAAAGTGCTCGGGCGCATTGCCCCAGCCCTGACAGAGCCAATAGCTGATCAACCCATTGCCAATAATGCGACGAGACAAAAGATTCTCGTATGCCGCCTTTTCCCAACCGACTGTGAGGTTCCAGTCATCGGTAACATCATGGTCATCGAAAATCATATAGGTAGGGATATGCGCCATCAGGCGCTGAACTTGCGACAAACCTGCGACAAACTCATCAATGTGCAGTTTTTCTTCATGCCAGAGCAACTGCCATCTTAGTTCCAGTGTCCGATCCCCGCACTGAAAGCCTTGCTTCTTCAGCTTTTCACTGTCGATAAGCTGCCATAACTGCGGCGACCACACCAGCAGATACATCGCAAAAAACTCGCTGAAGCTCATCAGGTGATTTTCACATTCCCGAGAACTGAAGATTGGCCGGCCGCGATGAGGCAGCCACTTTCGCAATCCGCTGTCTGACAGCCAATTGCCATTATCCACATAGTGAGGCAGGAGTTTATCGCGACCATAGAAATTATAACCATGCTGATATAAGGATTGGGTATTGGCAACAGGCCCTTGGGCAAACGTCTCTTCTGGCAGCCCCAATAACGCAATTACCTGCTGTATAGCATCGAGCATCGGACCTGCAACATGATCAGCATAGATTTGATCACCGCTCATCATCAACAGTGATGGTCGCTCAGAAATGAGCTGATCTGCCACTTTGCTGTCAGCGGCAACCAAGCTGTCTTTGCTCGGGTGATGGGGGTTGCGGCATGAGCCATGAAGCACATAATCGGCTTGGGTCTTAATACTGAAAGTAAGACGTTCCTCTCCGGGATACAGTAAATCAGGCACTAACGCCGTAATATCACCACCCTGCGTGACGAGTTGGTATTCCAGTATCGTATCGACCGGAAAATCCCCTTTCAAGCAAGCCAAGGTAACCCAAGCTGAATGACCAATCTGGATTTGCGCCTTAGCCTTAATCTCCTGCGAATAGAACGCCAGCTCTTCACCGGGATGATAGAGCGAAAAACAAGCATCTAGAGGCTCTGAGGTCACCAGCCAGAGAGTAAGCTCTGACGCGGTGCATTTTCGCAAAATTGGCCCTGCCAACAACAAAGGCAGGCTATCGGAAAAAGAAACACTGGAAGACATCGTTTGCACTGAACACCCATCGCTTTGAAATCATAGTGCTTATCATACCCTGATTTTGAACTTAACATTGCCAGCAAAACGTAAAGTTATGCATAGATATATACCCAAGCTACCTTAAGATACTTGGGGATACCCTTTATCTAAACGGTCTCTCTGAACATGCTACTGAGCTCGGAGTACATCCAGGCCATCACCGCGCCATTACCTTTATCTCTGCGTTTTACTACGCCCATTTCAACCAATAATGAATCATGGATATGCTCGGTTGATAGCTCCTTTAATTGCCCGGCATACCACTCTTCTTTAGCCACATGTTCAGGCACCAAGGCCCAGCCAACGCCACGGATCACCAAGGCCGTAATGTAATAATAACTGTCTATGTGCCAATGATTGGATGAGAGTGGCTTAGCCTGGGCTTTCCCCATCCGATCCCGGATCACTAACTGTCGATAGCGGTTTAACTCACCAATGGTTGGCGCCGGAATAGCGGCTAGTGGATGATTAGCAGAGACTACCAAAGACTGATGAAACTGCCCTATCGGCATGAAATCAAGGGCGTCGGGTAACTCCCTGAGGTGAAACAAAATACCTATATCGGCTTTCTTTTCACTGACCCACTGAGCAATATCGTCCTGCGAACCATTGATTATGGTTAACTTCAATAGCGGAAAACGATCTGCGATTGTCTGGAAAAAACGTTCAAATGACGGAATTGGTACGGCCTCATCCATCGCCACTGTCAATGATATTTCTTCACCCATCGATACCGTCATCGCTCTCGACTGCAATCGCTGGCACTGAGCCAATACCGACTTGGCCTCTACAAACATGTCCTTGCCCTTCGGGGTCAGGATCGGTAAACGCGCACTACGATCAAATAACTCAAACCCCAGATCAGCTTCTAGATTTGTTATCGCCGTGCTTACCCTAGACTGAGCTTTGCCTAGTTTTCGGGCCGCCGCTGAAAATGAGCCTTGGTGTACCGCCATCACGAAAGCTTCAAGCTGATCCAATGTCCAGTTCATCTCTGCTCCTTAAGCTCATCTTTTACATAATCAGACCATTCTATCCATCCGAAAAACGGATGGATACTAACTTTTATCAATCCGCCTAACACGGATAATTACCCCATAACAATCCGTAAAAGTGATAGCCTCAATGCAAGAAACAATCATCCCGAAAGAATCAGTTCGTCGTACGTTCTGGCGCTACGCCATCCCATCGGTTGCCGCTATGCTAGTAAACGGCCTCTATCAGGTTATCGACGGTATTTTTGTTGGTCATTACATTGGTTATGAAGGCTTGGCCGGTATCAATATGGCCTGGCCAGTCATTGGGATCATTGCGGGGCTCGGCTTATTGGTCGGAATGGGAACCGGCAGCCTCATCTCGATTTACCGCGGAGAAGGCAATAACACGAAGGCTCAACAAACGCTTTCTACCGGGCTGGGGATCATTTTCCTCTGTGGACTTTTAACAATGATGCTGGTTTCCACCCTGGGCCCCACCATGCTAATTGCCCAAGGTGCAGTAGGAACAGCTCTCAGTTTAGGTATCGAGTATATAGATGTTTTCGCCTGGGGCGCAGTATTCACCATCGCGGCAGGCGCAATGCCAATGCTGATTCGCAACGATGACAGCCCGAACCTTTCTACATTGTTGATGGCCATCGGTGCACTGATGAATATTGTCCTCGATTACTTGTTCATAGCCAAATTTGGCTGGGGACTAAAAGGGGCTGCACTCGCCACCGTTATTTCCCAAATAACAATTTTCGTATTGGCAATTGGTTAC
The DNA here is from genome assembly GCF_026191635.1 of Photobacterium obscurum. GTDB lineage: Bacteria > Pseudomonadota > Gammaproteobacteria > Enterobacterales > Vibrionaceae > Photobacterium > Photobacterium obscurum. The sequence goes on along the minus strand of NZ_JAKRRW010000004.1, from coordinate 42,910 downwards.
TTTTTTTCGTCGAACTCACAGCTCAGGCTCTGTTGGCGAACACTAACATTCAGCCCAACCCTAGCAGTGAAATTAATAGGTCTAGGCACTTCGAGCCTGTTTATGTATGCCTACTTCAGCTTTGTGATCGCCCTGCATAACAGGTTGTTTATGGAATATGGTACAGCGGTTCATGTCGGTGCTTTTGCCATTGTCGGCTATCTAATGACAATGTACTACCTACTCGCAGAAGGCGTGGCTAGTGGTATGCAGCCGCCAGTCAGTTATTATTTTGGTGCCGACCAAGTCGAGAAAATTAAAGCTACTCTCATGCTGGCGATCAAAGTCGTATTGCTAACCGGTATCGGAGCGGTGATCTTTCTCAACCTGTATCCCAACACCCTGATTGAACTCTTTAGTAATAATGATCCGGTGCTGGCAGGTGAAACGGTGAACGGCTTGCGTTTACATCTTTTTGCTATGTTCCTGGATGGGTTTATCGCCTTGGCGTCGGTGTACTTTATGGCAGTCAACCAAGGGGGCAAAGCTCTGGCAATTTCGGCGGGGAATATGTTAGTTCAGCTACCTTTCCTTTATTTTTTACCGCAATGGCTAGGCGTCAACGGTATTTGGCTATCAGTTCCGCTGTCGAATATTGTACTGGCAGTCATCGTGGTTCCACTGGTATGGAGTGATATAAATAAGAAGAGTCAAACCAATGGAAAAATACTTCTTGTTCATGGATAAATAAAAAAAACAGCCACATAAAGTGGCTGTTTATCATTAGCTTGTATTTTGATTACTTCAAAATATCGTATGGCTTCGCCCAACCCAAGCGCTGGCTAAGATCGGCTTTAATTTGCTTGTAGCGTGATGATGACTTCATGGCTTTCACATCATCCAGGGTAAGTAGCTCTTTTTCACCTTGAGGGTGTTGCGTACGAACATACATGATGTCCTTTGCACTTTGACGTAAGGAGCTCACCGCAACTTTCTCACCATTACCATTGGTAAAGTGGGTGTAGATCTTTGGTATGTATCCAGGATCAACCGCCTTGCAATTATGCATCGAAGGTAACCACTCCCCCTTACCGTCCTCAGTGAAGTAGCCTGTAACAGGGCGGTCCTTGGCAATATCTTCAATCATGCAGAAAGTTGGACTCTCGCCGGTAAGATTATGAGTATTATTGAAGGCATGGCTAACCCAATCACCGCTACTAGCCTGATCGGTATCTTTTTCAGGATCCCAAACTGTTTCGTCAACCCATACCCAGCTATCGGATGGGCCAGTCATAGAGGTCTCAATCACAAAATTTTGTGGATCAGACACAAAATACGCTTTATCGCCATTTTCCAACGTATATTGGCTGACATAATCGCGGTTAACCCAATACACCGGGCTATTCGTATTTACGTTACGGCCACGGTAATTGCCGTCCATCAAACCAAAAGTATTGAATACTGTTTTTGCGACATGGTTAGCTGAATGATCTGTCGCGGTATCCTCTGTATTATCAGTAATAAAGTAAGGAATATCGCTATACAGTAAGCTCTCACCGCCGGTAATGATCCCCGACCGCGGACCAGAGTAATTGTAGCTAGCTACATCATAGGTCGCTTGAGTAGAACCTGAGTTCAATGTTGTCTGGCCTTTAATCACACGAACCGAACTACCAATCCATCGCCCCTCAAATTTCAATACATAATCCAGAGTTAAAGTCTCTGTATTCGCTGTGACGTTGTTGTCGTAGCTTTGAATGTCAAAGTGAGGCTGGGTAGGATCAAAGTCCCAACGACGGAAGAAAGTGACTTTAGTCCCCTTCTTGCTCATTGCCATCGGTTTATTGTCGTAATTGCTACTACAATCTTCGCCCTTTCGAGCAACATAAGCCAGTTTCACTCCAGATACATCAACCCGGCAAACATACTGGTCACTTAGTCCTTCAGGATTGACTTTTTGCACGATACGCTTGAACTCATCCTCATTCACCCCGCTATTATTAGCCTGAAAATGACCTAAGGCAGAGTTATAGGAAGCTAGCTGAGCCTGAGCTTGCGCAGGTAATTGAAGAGCATAGTCGAGCATAAAATACTCAGCTTTATTCTGCTGAATTTTATTGACGGTATAGTTGACCAGCTCTTTCGACTGATAATAGCCTTGAAGATTAGGGGTTGCAGAAGCCTGAGCAGCAACCACCAACGCGGTACATAGAAGCGTTTTTTTCATTGTTATTCCCTACTTCTGAAAGTTTTCTGGCGTGCTAAACCCAGCGCCATCATTTGATGCATATTTAACGCTCTTGAGTTCTTGCAGATCTGAAGCATCGATACTGAGTTGTGTTTTGTAGGGCTGGCGTTGGCTATTATTACTTACAGATGAACCGGATGAAGAGTCTTCCCCACCACAGCCGGAAATAACCATACTGGATAAAACCAGCAATAGAGAGAGTGTGTTTTTCATAGTTGTGCAGCCTAGGCAAATAAGACCACCTACTACTTAGGTGGTAATATGAATTGAATGAGCAATCTATTATTATAAAGTCGATTATATGTTCAGCTTATATTCAACTTCAATCTGTCCCATACATAAGTTATATATTTATTTTGAACAACTTGCACAACCCGCATACAACCGAAAAGCAAACCACTTTAAAAACAAAAGCTTAAAAAAAAGACATCCATTCATATTCTTTCACTTTCTATCAAGAAAAAAGCGTAGATCATAAATTTCAAATTTGAAAGCAAGAATAATAACGTTAGAAAAAACTGAATTTATAGGTGAGCTGTCATATTTAACACCAATAAATAGCAACTATCTAATATTGTATTTAGAATACCGTTTTTTAAAACACTCTAAAATTTCACCAGTGGTGCTAAGGCTTTGTCCCAATAAGGCGGCTCACCAATATAATCTTTGAAATATTCAATAACAGCCGATATTTTTCTGGGTAAGTGCTTGCGGCTTGGGTACACAGCATAAAATGGCATACTCTGGTTGGCTTGCCAGTCAGGGAGTAGCTGGATTAGTTTTCCTTCTCTGAACTCATCAGTTAACAGGTAACTTGCCAGATAGGCGACTCCCCAGCCAGAGATCGCCGCATCCCGCACAGCTTCGGCCAAATCAACCCGGTAGTTACCCGTCACCGTCACGCACAACCCTTCTTGCTGCTTTTTAAACGACCAGGTACTGTAGTTACGCTGCCGGCTTTGATAAGTCAGACAGTTATGATTAACCAAATCACTCGGATGATGCGGTACGGGATGGTTAATCAAATAATCCGGAGAAGCAACAACCAAAAACCGGGTATCAGCCAGCCTCTGGGCAACATAGCCTTCGGGGATATTTTCATAGTTGGTGATCCACAGGTCAAACCCGTCCTCCAGCATATCGGCCTTGTGATCAAAGAGACTCACCTCGACCTGCAACTCGGGATACTGGCGTCGCAACTGCTCGATAGAAGGGATAATATGCATCATCCCGAATGACTGGGACAAACCAAGCCGCAGCACGCCCGTCACCTCATCACGTACATCGTCCATAATAGCATCGGCGTCCTGTACCGCACTCACCACCTGCTCACAATACCCCGCAAAACGCTGACCCGCTTCGGTAAGCGTAAAGCTACGCGTGGTTCGTTGTACCAATTTCAAATTCAGCTTTGCTTCCAAAGCCCCGAGCTGCTTACTGACGTGGGAAGTCGACACCCCAAGTTGTCGGGCGGCCGTGGTAAAACTACCCGCCTTAACCAAGGTGTGAAATATGACCATCTGGCCAGCTCGTTCCTGAATCACTGTATTTACGCCCCAAATTGAACGGTGGTTATCACTTCTTTCAGTATGGTCGTTTCACCATGACTTCCGGAAAAAGGGCGCTAAGTGTAATGGATACAAACAGAAAGTCACCTATTCCTGCTACTGACATAACAAGCGCTAATGGCAAACCTGTTAATTATGTGCTTTATAAACAATAGGGAGCGAAACATGAAAAGACCATCAACTTAACAGTTACTACGCCATCTAAAGGTATAGACAATTTATGAAACCATATCTTTGCCTTGCTCTGGGGTTACTATACTTTTACAGCGCTAATACCCATACGCAGTATGATATCCACATCGCCAATTTCGCAACAGAATCGCTAAGCCGCTGGCAAGCTAAGTCGTTTATCGGTATGACCCAATATGACATTGTTGATTTTCAGGACAGGCGAGTACTGAGAGCCCATAGCCTTGGTACCGCATCAGGCCTCGTTAAAACTTTCAGAGTCGATTTGAAGAAAACCCCTTACCTAAACTGGTCATGGCGAGTTGAGAATACCTTACCTCACCTAAACGAAAAAACTAAGAATGGCGATGATTACGTAGCCAGAATTTACATTGTAAAAAGTGGCGGGTGGCAGAGGTGGAAAACCAAAGCACTCAACTATGTCTGGTCGAGTAATCAGGCTATTTATAGTCGTTGGAATAACGCTTTTGCCGGCAGCAATGCCAAAATGCTGGCAGTCAGAGGCAAGAAAGACTTACCAAAGCAATGGCAACAAGAAAAACGCAATGTCTATCAGGACTTCATCAATGCGTTTGGAGATAAAGGCAGTCGCAGCGCCAATGAGGCAGCCTATCGCTACATTGATGCAGTCGCAATTATGACAGACACCGATAACAGCCAGCTCGAAGCCACAGCCTATTACGGAAATATCTACTTTTCAGAAAAATAGAAGATTCATGATACTTGCAGCCTACCGAGTTAAAATCGATAGAGCATCCCGGCATTAATCAGACCAACCGAAGAATCATAAAAGTTAATATCGCTATTTTCTTCAAACCATACCACCCCGGCATTGGCCAACCAACCCTTCCACCCAAAAGGCTGGGCGTAGAATGTAGTAAAGCTCAACCCATACCGTTCACCATCAGCCTTGGTGCCAAAGACGGGGTTGTCCTCGTTAAACTCGATATTGGCATAGGAGGCATTAGTAACAAACCGCCAGCGATTATCCATCGAATAGATATAGTTCACACTAAAGGCCAGGCCGTCATAGGCCATTGCATTACCATCACTATCTTGTTCGAAATAGGCGATGGCGGGAGTAATGAGATGCTTCATTCCATCTCGTTTAAAGGTGTATAGAGCAGCAAAACGAGTACTATCGCCGTTACGATTCAACAAGGCACGATCGGAATCTGAAAGCCCCAGGGCTTCACCACTGCGTTCCCTGTCGATATCTATTTCCCGAGCAGAATAACGTAGCTCTAGATCGGTACCATAGATGTTATCCCAGATGAGTCGGTAGCCATCACTGGTACGATCGGTTTTTGAACGCTCAGCGCCGGTAAGAAACGGGTCCTCCCACACTTCAGTTGGCAACGGGGTTTGCAAGAAGCTAGCGCCGATAATCCCGGCATTGCCTATTTCCTGGCGGATACCGGCACGGGTGGAGAAATCAAAACGGACATAGTCTTCCAACTGGTTACCAAGGAAAACTTGGGTACGGGTGCTAGCAAAGGTATAGGCAAGCTCCAAGCCTATTACCGGTATACCAACAGTTCGCGTATCTGGAGTCTGAGTAAGAGAATCTATGGCTTTATTACCAATATCGACACTACCAAACTTTGCCAACAAATTAGACTCAACACTGGTTATACCTGCGCCAAGATTAAAAAAGCCACTGACTCCGCTTTCTTTGGGAATAGGCTCTATGGCAAAGGCAGAAGGGATTACCACAGTGCCGAGAGCAAGCAGGCTAACGTATCGCATTGACAAATTCCTAAACGAACATTTGTTCAAAATTTAGGCGAGCGTTCCCCTTCTGTAAAACCATTCGAATATTACTTTTGCGAAAATAATTAACCGCCTCCTGTTAATGACGCTCAAAACTGCGAATCATCAATCAAGAGATAGCAGCTAAGCTTAAGCGGCTTTGCGACCCATTATGCTAACCTGATTAACGAGTAGAGTAATATGAGCCAAGCAACATCAACACAGAAGCTGTTATTCTTGGTGGTTGCCGTAATCACCGCCGCATTTTCTATCTTTTCGGCCGTCTTGATGACTGAGCCTGGGCAAAGCCTGAACCTGCCACGCAGCTGGGTAGTGACCTACTTTCAATATCGATGGTTTTTCATCGGGCTAAATGTTTTCTTACTCGCCTACCTTTGGTATTTACACATCAGCCTTAAGGTGTGGTCTCGGTTCTGGATGAACTTGGCCAGTGTAGGCGTGATTATCTGTATTATTGCCGCCAACTTTCTGCTCACCGCATTCTTTCCTTCATATCAGTACGACGCCAACTACGTCTCAATTACGGAGGCAGATCAGATCCTTAATGACAACGATGTTATCTACGCTGTTGAAATCAATGGAGATGTACGGGGCTACCCGCGAGCACACCTTGAAGTGCCACATATTGCTGGCGATAACATTGGTGGAAAAGATGTCGTCATGACATTCTGCGCCCTTAGTAATCTACCTGTTGTTATTGAGCAAGACATTGGCTTTGGTCAATCCGACTTAGGGATCCTGATCCAGACTCACAACAATCTGGTTATGGTTGATCGCAACTCCGGAGAGCTAATTCAGCAAATAACACGAGCACCGGAATTTTCCGAGGCCGAGGTTATATCTCACCCCAATACAATGACCACGTGGAAAAGCTTTAAAGAGATATACCCACAAGCCACAGTGTTTATTTACGAGTTTAACCGAGCCCTCGATACCCTATTGCTTGCCTTGTTTGAAGGCCCAATGGAAAAACAATTTAGCAATGAACATGGGGCAATCTTTCCGACACTAGACATGAATGACGACCGCTTACCAACCAAAGAGCTGGTATGGGGGTTTGATTTTGGTGATGTGCAAGCTGCCTTTACCCGCACCTTCGCCCAAAACAATCCAATCTACCAATTTGAGCTTAACGGGCATCCACTGGTACTGGTTTACGATGAAAAACACGACATCGTCAATCTTTTTGATGGTGTTCTCAACGATGCTCCGGCTGAATTCGAATCAATTGATTTCAGAGGAGAGACTGAAAACGGGAAACTAAACCAGCTACCTCTGCATAACGGGGTGTTCTGGATGGTATGGTCGCACTGGTATCCAAGTACTCAGGTTTTCAATTAAAACACCAAACAGTGAACACTAAACTATATACACCAAGCATTGAACAACAGGCGTAATATGCAAAAAGCTCTCTTGTTCTTATTATTGGCCGCATCTGTTAATTGTCGCGCCACAGCACCGGTTTTCAGCCGCTTGTTTGCAGCGGCTGACAGTGCCGAAACCGCCTATAATAATCCGGCAGGGATGACCCGGCTACATAACAACGAATTATCGCTTTCGGGTCACTTGATCAAATATTTAGGGGAGTTCGAGATTGATCAGAGTGTCACGACCGTCAGCGGCGGTACACCTGACAGCGGCGATCCTATCCTTATTCCGGCGATGTATTATGTCCATGTTATTAACAATGACTGGCGGGCAGGCTTTTCCCTGACGATCCCTACCGGCTTTGGCTCCAGCAGCGGAGGTGACTGGGCCGGTCGCTACTACAGTACAGAATCCAGCCTCATACTCGTTAGCGCAACCCCCAGCCTGGCCTATAGGGTAAATGACAGGTTGTCACTTGGTGCCGGATTAGGCTTCAATTACACGACTTCAGAAATCTCAACGGCTGTTGCGAATAGCGATCCCAGCTTACCTGACGGTACGTTAGACGTCGAATCCGATGGCCTTGGCATCGCTGTCGTTGTCAGTAGCCTCATAGAACTCTCACCAAGCACCCGAATAGGTATTAACTATCGCAGTGAGTCTGAAGCCAGTACCGATCCCGATATCGACATTAACGGCACAGGTATCGCACCGGAAGAGCTAGAAAAACTAAAAGCAGCCATCAGTAGCCTTGAAATCGCCAGCAAGGTCCCGCAACAGTTCCAGTTCGGCATTTATCACCAACTGGACAACCAGTGGGAGCTTACCTTTGATGCCGTGTGGATCGACTTCTCCGAGTTTGGCGTGACAGAAATCAGCATTGTTGGCAATGACATTGATGCGCCTGATGATCTTTACGAAGACTTCTGGGCCTTCTCTGCCGGCCTGGCTTTTCCTATCTCACCAACACTGACCGGCAGGGTCGGCGCGTTGTACGTCCAACAAGCAATATCGGACGAAAACCGAAGCTTTTCTTTTGCCCTTGACCGCATTTACGGTATCGGGGCCGGTGTTCAGCACCAACGCAGCAATGGCGATAGAGTTGATGTGAATCTCAACCTGTTTGATAGCGGCAACGCGCCTATCGATACCGGCGACAACCCCGTTCGCGGTCGCATCGCCGGTGAATATAAAGATCACTATGCGTTAGGGTTAGAGTTCACTTATCACTGGAAATAAAGTGCAGAACTCAAGGTGAACGAAATCACTTACTCACTTCGAACTCATCTTGACTATCACCTGCTGCATATGCTTTTTTGCCTGCTGAGGCTTTTCATTAAGCATCGAGCCAGAGACATCAGAAGTACCTGCACTGCGAAAATCATGATGCTCAGCGTCAGCGGATAGCCGTCGAAGACGTTGAGCCGCCGAAGATCGCACCGTAATACACCTCGGCCATCAAGATAATGCCATGATTCAGATAGCCATGCATGGTTTCGAGCGTAATGTTATTGAAGCAAAAGACCTAGCCCAATACTGAGTTGGCGTTATGCCATTCCCTAAGGCCAGTCGGCGAACTTTATTATTACCTGGTGGTAAAAGTAATTTGCTAAAGTGGTGGATTATCATTAATCAATAAACAAATAGAATATCCTCATTCCAACGAACACCGGTAAAATTTACCGACGACAAATAAAACCGATAAATACTACTCATTGAGGATTAAAACGTGGGCTGGATATTCTTATTGCTTGGCGTAATGGCCGAAGCCACTTCACATGTTGCACTAAAAGCTACCAATGGCTTTACCAACCTACTCCCGAGCGTCATTGTTATCCTTGGTCATTTAATAGCCTTCCTGTTTCTTGGCCAGGCAATGAAAGATCTTCCTGTTGGCGTTGTTCATGCCTCTTGGGCCGGGCTTGCCATTGTCGTTGTCACGGCTATGTCCAGCTTGATCTACAAACAACACCTAGACACTAAAGTCTGGCTTGGTATGGCCGTTGTTGCTCTCGGTATTGCCATCATTAATTTATCCGGTGCATCACACAGTCATTAAAACTAATGGCAGAAGCCTACAGCCAGACCAGCAAGAGTCTCACCGTCGATCAGCTTGTAGAAGTAGTGATGCTATTGCAGGCTGACATGATCAATCTAACCATCATTTTTACTCGGAGCTAATTACGCAATGAATAAAGAAAGAGCGATCAACCTCTATTATTATCTGACCCAAAATCAAGCACCTCAGAAAGACATCAACGCGGTACTGAAACTTCTGCAGCAACAACATCATATCGATATATCGTATTTGGACAAACGTAGAAAGCGTTTCCCCAATCGGTTTGATATCAACAGCTATGGTGCCGGTGGTTCACGTACCCTAAACCAAACGCGGCAACTCGCGCAATAAGCGATGAAGTAAGCTGTGCAAGAGCATTTAAAAGACTAAGTACAAACACCTGTTAAAAGCTTAAAATTACGCCAGAGGCCAATAAGGCCCCCAACTCATCCAACCTATTTAATAAGCATTACAAAAAACCAGCCTGACTTCGCGGCAAAATACGTCCAACTTGAAACACTTCCTTACAAATAAAACACCGTTCAATTTGTACAGGGTAGATTCAGAAAACGATTGCTAACCTTAACCCCATAAAAGAACAATTCATATTCAGTTTGATAAAAGGGCATGGCAATGAACACTTTCGTTAAAACCTCTATCGTTTCCGTCTTGGGCATGACTCTATTAACTGGGTGCGTTAACCCGGGCGAGGATGATCCTAATGCATCCACTAAGCAAGGTGCCGCTGGCGGTGCCCTACTTGGCCTGACTCTTGGCGCCCTAACGGGCGATGCTGAGCTTGCGATGAAAGGTGCCGTAGCCGGTGGTGTCGCAGGAGGCGTAGCCGGAGCAACCAATGATATTCAGAATAACCGAGAGAATATCCGCCACGATAGCCGCAATGACTCACTCGCGCAAATTGGCAATGGAAGCAACGCGTCCGCTACCCAACCTCAGAACTGGGAGCAACTAGATAACTTTACCGGAAATTGGACGGTCAGTATCTGGAGCAGCGCAACAGAACAACCAGTTACCGCAACCGCGAAAGCGACAGGATCGTTACTGAAGACCACCGAAGCCAGGGTTACAGTTTCAGATCTGGCCATCAACCAAGACAAACAGCCCCTAGAGCTATCCGCTGATTTTTCCTATACACCCCAGACTGGCTATACACTGACAGTAAACGACACGCTCAATAATGTGCCGGTTACTTTTGCCGGCGAGTACCAGTCGGGCTTGAATCGCTACAACTTCTACCCGACGTCTTCCGAAGCCAATGTACTCAAAGGTATCGACTCTTCCAGTATTCGTCTTGAGCTAGCATTTGCAGGACAGAACGTGTGGATGATTGATACCTATGCCCTTGTAAATGGAAAAGAAGAAAAAATCCAGACTTACCGTTTCACTAAGTCATAACTAATTCGCCACTGTTTAACAAGCGTTATACTGTTTATATCCAAATTGCCTAAAAGGCATGGGTATACGCTCAAGGCGGTATAACGCTTTTATTGTTGCAGGCATCATAAGCAAGCGAATGGGAAAATCATCTCTTGTAACAAAAACAGCCAAAACCCACAGACGACAGAACAATAAACCAACATCTCAAAGTCATACCATCAATCCCCAAAACGATAAGCAAACTAACCGTCAGACAATAATAGCTTGAAGACTCAACAAATTAGAAAAGAGTGTGCAAACGCACCATTTTCATATCAACCCCTCAAATCACAAACATATTGCTCACATAAATGGTTACAGGATTGTACTAACTTTGATACTATGCGCTCCTCTCTTAGGCAGTAGATAAGTATTAAATGGACTCCAATAGCAGGGAAAATCACATCAAGCAATGGGTGGTAGTTTTAACCATCTTAGCTATCCTGCTAACAAATTTTCTCAACTCCGTTGTAATCCTCAATCCGTCAGCCTATCACGGTGGTAAGAACTGGCTAACCGGAGAAAAGGTGCTAATTTGCACCAACCAAGGATTAAAATGGATTGATATCAGTACATTAAACCAGCTACACCGTAACCACTCAGGTAAGCATGAAACGGCAAGTACTCATCATGAGATGAAATTCCATTGCCCGATCCTAAAACACCACCAACCCCTCAGCAGTTTTCCTAGTACGGCTATCTTCTTTTTGTTGGTTGTACTCAGCCTGATCCAAAATATACGCCTGAACAGTCGAGAGGCTGTATCTGAGCGCATCTATTTCTCCTATGCGCCCAAACACTCACCGCCGATTTAATAAGCGTCATTACTAAATCACAATCGATAAACAGTAAAACCAGAGCGCTTTTTAACGAATCTGGTCAATGTAGGCATATTAATTAAATACCTATGGCAACAACTTACTCAGAACAATGCCAAGGATTAGGAGAAAGTCATGAAAAAGATCATTAATATCATTATGGGCAGCGTTTTACTATTTAGCGGCTTGGTAAATGCCCACGACTACAAAAATGGCAATCTGCACATTGATCACCCTTGGTCGAAGCAGGTGCCGCCGACGTCGGCCGTAGCTGCCGCCTTCTTTAATATAATGAACCATGGGGATGAAGTAGATACGCTACTTAGTGCCAAGTCACCAATCGCCGGTAAAACAGAGCTTCATGCACATATTCATGAAGATGGCATGATGAAAATGCGCGAGGTTGAAAAGATTGATATTCCAGCCAACAGCACGCGTACGCTGAAACCTGGCAGTTACCACATTATGTTTTTTGATTTGAAGCAAGTGCCAGCCCTTGGCGATCGTTTCCCGCTAACCCTTCATTTTGAAAAAGCGGGTCGAGTTGAAATTGAAGTCGCCGTCGAAAAGGCAACGTATAAACCAGAAGATCAAGAAAAAATAGAAAAAGAAGAGCATGCTGGCCACTAACCTATTCAGCCAATAGTACTTTAACCCGCCAATGATAATGAGCCGCTTGATATATCAAGCGGCTTTCTTATAGATAAGTCATTTACAATATTAAGCACGTTGCCATCATCACGAAAACACTTATTAACCAAAAAACTTATAGTAAATATAAGCTACACTTATGCCTCTTTAATTATTCCAACTTTTTATTATTACAGGTGTAAAGCAACAATCTACAGCCTTGGTTTACCCTTGAATAATTTGTTATTTCATTGTCAATATTAAACTAGCTTTATAGCATCAACTTTATTACTCTTGTGAATGTATATTGATAGAACATGAGCGTTCAGGATGATCGTAAGCGATGCCAAGGAAATAAACCCAGACAACATTGAGCACATCTTGAAAAGGATTGTGGACGAAGTGGGTGCTTACATTTATATTAAGAATGCTCAGGGAGAATACATCTACGCAAATAATTTAACCTGTGAGCTTTTCAACTGCACACCAACAGAAATACAAGGAGCAGACGATAGTCATTTTTTTAGCCCACCGCTACTTGGTGATATAAAAGCCAATGACAAACTTGTGCTTCAATCTAAACAACGCATTGAATTTATAGAAGAAAACCTGCTAATTCATTCGGGTGAAGCACTTATCTATAAATCGGTAAAATTACCGATTATTAATGACAATAATGAAGTCATTGGTCTATGTGGTGTGTCAACCGATATAACTAAACTCTACAACCTGCAAAAGCATCTACAAGCACAAGCCAATACTGATTATCTGACACACTTAGCCAACCGAAGGTATTTCATGAAAGAAGCTGAAAAAGAAATATCCCGCGCTAAGCGCCATCAGTTACCGTTAGCATTGATTATTGCAGATATCGACCACTTTAAGGCAATCAACGATAACTTTGGTCATGATATCGGAGACGAGCTATTAGTGGCAATCAGCGACAATTTTGTAAAGGAGGTGAGGAAAGAAGATATCGTTGGCCGTATTGGCGGAGAAGAGTTTGCCTTGCTATTGCCGAACACAAATATGACCTCAGCCTTAAGCCTAGCTGAACGTATCCGGAAATCCATCGCAGGGAGTTTCGTAAAATCACATTCCAATGAAAAAATTACAGTGACGATCAGCCTCGGTATCGCAGAATTAAGTGCGCACGACACTAATTATCAGTCTCTATATCGAAATGCAGATGAAGCCCTATACCTAGCAAAGGAAACAGGCAGGAATAAAGTCGCTTGCTACACTTCGAATACCATACAAACGACTTAATCAATGGCTATATTGTTAAAGCTGTTTAATTTCTTCTTTGAGTTGATAACCCGTATCCGTGACGATTTTTTCTAGCACGACCACACGTTGTTGTAGTTTTTTCAACTCTTCTCGTAATTCTTGAACCTCGCCACTATTACCTGCACAATCGAGTTTTTTCATCTCAGCCCTGTAACTAAGATAACGCTGCAGCCCTATAAAGGTAAAAACAATCGCCACAATCGCTACACCGGTAAGTTCCATTTTCTTATCCTCTGGCCGTTTTTCTTATTACTTCAATGACTAGCAAACTTTACACCAAGATGCATGGTTTTAAAATCAAAGAGTTAGATAAGAACCCAAATTATCGTCCTGATAAATTGGCGAAAAAGACCAAATCAATTAGTAAATCTTACCATCGTTAACTGAAGCTTATCATTTGAAAAATGCTACTTTATAATTTCGACTTAGTAAGTACATATAATGGTCATTTCTTTATAATTGATAGAGTCAGTAATTACATCTGTTGTTAGTCTTTATATGAAAACTTGGAAACACGCCCCAGTAGATCCTTTTGTTGCCCAGTTTATTGATTGCTACTGGTTACTTGAAATCAATTATGGTGATAGCGAAAGACCCGAGCCAGTACTGATCCCCAACCCAAACTGTCACCTGGTTATCACGCCACCTGATTCCGAGCATCACTATCAATATAGTGATAACGGCGACAATAAAATCATTTCGGTTTGCGGTACTCACCTTATCATGCCTTCAACACGGGCACTCACTCTGCTTGATGATAAGCAGGTATTACGGCTGGGAGTGAAATTTCAACCCGGCGCACCATACCGGCTTTTTGGACTTGATGGAAAGCTAACACTCAACCAAACTTTCACGAATTTACCATCGATACACCCATTGCTACTAATTAGTGAACTTGAATCGATGCTTCTCATCAGAGCTGACTCCGAGCTGGTGATTAAAGAGCTTGATAAGTGTATTGCTAAAATTGCCCGTCAAACTATGAAAGATCGCCATTCCGTCTTGGTAAACAAAGCACTCAATGAACTTGAACAAAAACCGTCAATGGCCCTTGAAAAAACTCTGGACTGCTCTCGCAGAACGCTAGAAAGATCCTTTGTGAAGGTAACCGGCCTAACCCTCAAGCAATATGAAATGTTGACTCGGTTAGATAAGCTTCTTCTCTATATCTATCAGCAACCCAATGATCAACTTGAATGGGCTGACATTGCCTCTCAATTTGGCTTTAGCGATCAGCCACATCTGATCCGTCAACTCAAAAAATCCATTGGTGCAACACCGGGAAGCTATCTCAGCGCTAGAAATTTAATTATTGATATTTATGGTGATTTTGAATCATAAGCAGAGTCAGGCTACAGTTACTTGGCTATATACCCAAGCTACTTCAATATGCCGGATTCAGAGTGATATCAGCCTGTCCAGTTCACGGAAAATGACTGCAGGAATGGGCCCCCTTTCAACGTCATTTGACACAGAAATGGGCTTGCTGAATCACTCCCGAAGGGCGAGCTGACTGGGTTGGTATGCTGTGTTGCTGCTTTTTAACGTAGAGCCACTATGTCTTCAAATCAGCGCCTTGCATACCATCCCAGTTATTCTCGCTGAAACGAGCATCTTGAGGTAGTTTGGGTATATCGTATCAATACTGAAATTTGTCGTATTTGTTCAATTCAGCCAACCAAGCAATAACTACAATAGCGGTGAATTAACTTACAACGATGAAAAAGAATGGAATATCAACAACTCAAAAAAGGCTTACCCTGCCAGCTTAATGACTCACTGACTATTCGGCTTATCCGGCAGAATGACTTTGACGACATCGTCGAGATGTTAGGCACCCCCAACGTCAGCAAGTATCTCTTCTTTGCCCCAGCACCAGTTGAAGTTTATGAGGCTTTCTTCAACCCCATCATCAAAAATACCCAACAAGCCATTGAAGCCGAAGAGTGGCCGGAAAACCCGACTTTCATTATCAGGAACAATGACGAACGCTATATGGGCATGATTGGTATCAGCCAGGTGATGATGCTGAAGGGCAACTTCGAGGTCGGCCACCAGCTTGCCGAACACGCATGGGGACAAGGAATCGGTACTTTAGGTTGCCAATTTGCCACCCAACTGGCATTTGAACAGCTCAAGGCACACAAGATCTGTGCCGATTGCTATGCCGGTAATATCGGATCTGCCCGCGTACTTGAAAAATCAGGCTATGAGCTTGAGGGTCGCCAACAGGATTACTACAAAATCGACGACCATTTCGATGATCGGCTACTGTTTGGTCTAACTGCCAGCCAATATAAAGCCCACCGATAAAAGCAAGATCTCATCGTGCTGCAGATTGATTGCAGCCAGCAACTAAGCGACACTAAGCAAACTTATCCTCTTTGCTGGCTACACCTGTATGCGTCTTGACGATCTAAAACTGTTTACCACCGTAGTTCAACTCGGCAGCTTTACTGCTGCCGCCAATGCATTAGATCTTCCTCGTGCCAATGTAAGCCGCAGGATTGGTGAGCTTGAAAAGCACCTCAATGCCCAGCTTTTTTTCCGCACAACCCGAAAGTTACGCCTGACCCAGCACGGCGAAATTTATTATCGGGAACTTCAGAAAATCGTCGCCGGGATTGAACGAGCGCAAGAAGCGATGTACCAACTGGACGACAAGCCCGTCGGCAAGGTGAAGATAGGAGTATTGCCAGACACGGATGAAGCAATTCAACCCATTCTTGCCACATTTCAGCAAATGTACCCAGAAATAGAGCTGGATGTTCGCTTTAGCAGCAACAGCTATCAGGATATCTATGAGCAGGGTCTGGATTTAGCCTTCCATGTCGGTCAATTACAGGACTCCAGCTTTATTGCCCGCCACATTACGAAAATTAGTCGTATCCTGCTCGCCAGCCCGACATATATTGCCCAGTATGGTCAACCGGAAACAGTGGAAGATATTGCCGATCATCGCTGTATTTGCTACCGCTGGCCTGACGGCAACCTAGAGGATGTCTGGCATTTTACAGATAGCGAAATCAGAGTTTTTCCTAAGTTAAGCAGCAACAGCACCAATTTTGTTCGCCGTTCAATGATTGCAGGCCAGGGGATCAGCTTTCTGCCGTTGCTATTGGCAGCCAGCGCCATGGAAAACGGCGAACTGGTTCGCGTATTACCAGAATACCAGTCGAAAACAGAGGACTTTTGGCTACTGTATCCAAACCGCCATGGTATCAGCCACGCAACAAGACTGCTGATTGATCACCTGCTGGAAGAAATTCCGAAAGCCATCTAACTTTGTCTCAAATTTCGGCCTAATAATTGAGCAACAAACGTTCAAATAACGACAGCCTTCAAGTATACCGGCATATTGTCATGATTTTCATGACAGTATTTCACATCCTAACGAGCATATCGATAAAGCTATTCTCTCTACAATGACTCCCAAATGACAGTGGGAGTCAATCATGAACCATTCACCTTTATTCATCCTTGCGCCATTAGCAGCACTGGCTTTATCCGGCTGCTCCGAAGTACCTGCTCCACAGGCAGATAAATCACCTCGCCCGGTCCAGATAATAAAACTCGGCCCGCCAACACAACATTATATGAAGCGCTTCTCTGGCACCCTTGAGGCTGCAGATACCGCAAACCTAGCCTTTAAAGTGCCGGGGACCATAGAACAAGTACTGGTCAAAACCGGGGATCGCGTCACCAAAGGGGAAATTATTGCCCGGCTAGATCCCCATGATTACCAAGTCACCGTCATCGAGCTAGAAGCACGCCTGGAAGAAGCCAAAGCTGCGCAGGCACTGGCGACTATCGAGCTCTCACGAGTCAAGCAAGCAACAGGAGACAACGCAATTGCAGCGGTTAACCTGGACCGTGCTATGAGCGGCTATAAGCGCAGCAACGCGATGGTTAAAGTGGTTGAACAGAATTTACAGAAAGCCAAGGACGCCCTGTCCTATACCGAACTAAAAGCACCGTTTGGCGGCGTTATTGGCCAGCGATTTAGTGAACAGTTTGAGCAGGCTGCCCCTGGCCTACCGGTGTTCACTCTGCATCAGCCCGACAAGTTGCAGGCTGTCATTGACGTTCCTGAAAACTTAGTGGCGGGATTTAATGACAATCCCTATGCCACTATCAGCTGGTACGGTGCCCAGCAGCCAGTTTCTGCCCAGCTGAAAGAAGTCAGCACCCTTCCAGATCCGATCAAGCAGACCTACACCCTGACCTACCTATTGAATGGCACCAGTACTGATTTACTTCCCGGTAAAGCAATCCAACTTGAGCTTCCTTTTGTACCGAAACAAAAAGGTTACTGTATCCCTTACTCCGCACTTGTCGAGAACAGTTCAGGGCCTGCGGTATTTGTTGTCAAAAGCGGTAAAGCCATGCCTACCAGCGTCGAAGTCACCTCCGTGCACGCCAACAAGGCATGCATCACAGGCGAACTGCGGCAGGGTACTCAAATCATCACTGCCGGTACTCATTACCTCAAACCGGGGCAGCTCGTGGGTACCACCCAAACCAGCGTAGCCGTACAGTAAGGAAAGAACATGAACTTAGCAGAATTTGCGATTAAGCAACGCACCTTCGTCTCTTTTTTCTGTGTCCTGTGTGTGATTGCCGGTGTGATGTCCTATTTTAAGCTCGGCAAACTCGAAGATCCTTCATTCACAGTAAAAAGTGCAGTCGTCGTTACCCTCTACCCCGGCGCGTCTGCTGCCGAGGTGGAAGCGCAGGTTACCGATAAACTCGAAACCAAATTGCAGGAAATGGGGGCGATGTGGAAGCTCCGCTCGCTGTCACGCCCCGGTAGTTCGATGATTTTTATCGACTTGCATGAGTACACCAGCTCAAAAGAACTGCCGCAACAATGGGATCTCCTGCGCCGCAAAGTTGACGACGCCAAGCTGTCACTGCCGGCTACAGCCCAGATCAGCATTGTTCAGGATGAATTCTCCGAAGTGTACGGTATGCTCTTTGCTGTCTCAGGTGATGGCGTCGAGCCTAGCGAGCTCCGCCTGTATGCCAAAGAACTTCAGCGTCGCCTTAAAACCGTTGATGGTATCAAGAAAATTGAGCTGCACGGTATCCGCAATCAGGTGGTCAATGTCGACCTCCCAGATGAGCGCCTCGCGGATTACGGGCTTTCCTCCATTCAGGTACTGAATCAGCTGACTAGCCAGAACATGATCTTTGACGCGGGCAGCTTCAAAGCTGGTGTCGAACGCATCCGTATTGATCAAAGCAGCGCTTTCAAATCAATCGATGATATTCGCAACCTAACCATCAAAGGCGGCATTGGCAACATAGGTTCCGGGCTTATCCGCCTTGGTGATATTGCCGATATTTCAATGGGCTATCAGACACCCGCTCTCTCTGAGAGCCGGTTCAACGGGTACGATGCCATTACGCTTGCAGTCAGCCCTGTCAACGGGATCAACGTGGTCTCTCTGGGTGATTCCCTCAACCAGATTATTGCAGAGTACCAGCAGACTCTTCCTGTCGGTGTCGAGATAAATACCATTGCGTTTCAGCCTGAAGAGGTCAACAAGTCAATCAGTAACTTCGTCTCGAACCTTATCGAAAGTGTGGCGATTGTAGTCGTGATCCTATGGCTGTTCATGGGATTCAAGAGCGCGGTAATCGTAGGCGGTAGTTTGCTGTTAACGATTCTACTGACCCTCATCTATATGAAAATCGCCGCCATTGACCTACAGCGAGTATCCCTCGGGACGTTCATCCTCGCCCTGGGTATGCTAGTCGATAACGCCATCGTGATCACCGATATGATCATAGCCAAAATGAACAAGGGGATTGAACGAACCAAGGCGGCCATCGATACCATTCAGGAAACGGCTCTTCCGCTTCTGGGAGCAACCGTGATTGCGATTATGGGTGCGACACCAGTCCTGTTCTCGCAGACGGATTCCGCCGAGTTTGCTATCTCGGTATTTTGGGTAATGTGCTCGTCGCTGCTGTTCTCATGGTTAGTCGCCATGACGGTCACCCCGCTGTCATGCTGGCTATGGGTCAGACCAAACAAAGCCAGCGAGAACGGCAAAGCCACCCAGCCATCGCTATTTAACAAAGCAGTTAACTGGACAGTGTATAACCCGCTGAAAAGCCTAACACTGCTCGTCCCACTCATTGCTATCACAGCCTTGGTAGTACCGAAGATTTCGGTTAACTTCATGCCAAGCTCCGACCGCCCAATGGTCTTTCTTGACTACTGGCTTCCAAACGGAGCACAGGTTGAGCAAACTTCAAAAGACATGAAAAAGATTGAGCAATGGCTGCTTGAGCAACCCGAAGTAAAAAATATTTCGACATTTGTTGGCGCAAGTGCACCACGCTTCTCCGTTACCGTCGAGCCTGAGCCTTATGACGCAAGCTACGGCCAAATATTAATCAACACCCACGACTATGACTCGATTACCAACCTTGTCGAACGTGGTGATACCTGGCTGAAAGTTGCGTTTCCGCATGCGGAACCGCGGTTCCGACCACTGAAGCTCGCCACCAAGGACAAATACAGTATCGAGGCGCGCTTTATCGGCCAGGATCCTGCCGTATTGCATCAGCTTTCCGAACAGGCACAGCAGATCCTGTCAGCGAATCCGCACACCAAATATGTTCGTGACGACTGGCGCCAGAAGAGCAAGGTTATCGTTCCTGCTCTTAACCAAGAGCAGGCACGCCGAGCCGGGATCAACCGTGCTGATGTCGCTATTGCCATGAAGCGAGCCAGTGAGGGGATCATACTGAGCCAACTTCGCCAAGGGGATGAACTAATCCCAATTAAACTGAGAAGTGCCGATGCCGATCTTGATTCACTCGAAACGCTGCCAGTGAAATCCCTCGCAGGTCTTCACAGTGTGCCGCTTGGCCAAGTTGTCGACAAATTCGAGCTAAAAACCGAAGAAAGCATGATCTGGCGCCGCAACCGCCTGCCAGCCATCACCGTACAGGCTGATGTTCATGGCCAGACGGCCTCTGAAGTACGTAAACAAGTCGCCAAGAACATCGAGGCTATTGCCCTGCCAGCAGGCTACCAATTTGAGTGGGGCGGCGAATACTACGATGAGGATCGTGCGGTAACGGATACCATCAAGCAGCTGCCTAAAGCGATTCTGATCATGGTGATAATCCTGGTCGCTCTATTCAACGGCTTCAAGCAACCGGTGATCATTCTGATCACGGTACCACTGGCCGCAACCGGAGCCAGTTGGTTCCTACTCCTGATGGACAAACCATTCGGCTTCATGGCCTTAATCGGTGCCATCGCCCTGTCAGGGATGATCATCAAGAACGGTATTGTACTGATGGATCAAATCGAGCTTGAGCGAGCCAATGGCCGCCCACTCGAAGAGGCCATCAAAGAAGCAACCCTAAACCGTACCATGGCGATTTCAATGGGTGCGTTAACCACGGCTCTCGGGATGGTCCCATTGTTGTCAGACCGTCTGTTTGACCAGATGGCCGCAACCATCATCGGCGGTCTCGCGGCTGCCACCGTTCTGTCGCTGTTTGTCATGCCGGCGCTCTACCGCTTGTTCTATCGTACCGAGTCAACTGCACACATCGAGGAGCTTAACAATGAAACTGCTTAAACTGTCACCGCTTGTTGCTGCCCTCGTCCTGTCAGGATGTGCAGTAGGGCCAGATTACGAGATACCGAATCCGATAATGGAAACTGAGTATTTAAATCAGGCAGTACCAGGTACAAGTCCAAGTACAGGCACTGTCAATACCGATACATGGTGGTATCAGTTTAACGATCAAACCCTGAACCAGCTGGTTGTCGATGCTCAGCAGCAAAACATACCATTAAAAATTGCAGCTGAACGAATCAAGGCCGCGCAGGCGTACCAAAATGTCATTGAGTCATTCAAGTTACCAACAGTCAGCTTGGGGGCTGGCTACTCATCACTGGGGCTGAGCGAGAATGATCCATTACTTGGGCCGGTTGTCTCATCGACCAACCCGTTAGGAATGGCATTGATCGACTCGAATCAGAGTGCTTTCCATGCCGGGGCGACAATCGCCTGGGAGCTGGATTTATTCAACCGAATAGACAATCAGGTGCAAGCCGCCGCAATACGCAAAGAACAGGCAGATATCTTCCGTGAAGGCCTGACTACCATGATCACTTCCGAGGTGATTCACAACTACCTGCAGATGCGAGGAGCCCAAGAACGCAAGGCTATCGCGCAGTCAATGGTCGCCGATCAGACCGCAACCTTGGATCTGGTCAAGAGGATGCTGAAAAGTGGCTATGGCTCTGAGCTTGACCTCGCTCGGGCCAAAGCCATGCTGGCAGCCACTAAATCAATAGTGCCGCAACTAGAAACCGCTGAAACAGCCCACCGTCAACGCCTAGCGATCTTGCTAGGGGAAAGCCCGAGCCAAATGCAGGCGCGGTTAAGTCATACCAGACCATTGCCAGTCTTCAATGGGATCATTCCTACCGGCTTGCCGTCTGATCTCCTGCAACGCAGGCCGGATATTCGGATTGCCGAACGTGAAATGGCGGCAATCAACGCCGAGTTAGGGGCTGCGGTCGCCAATAAATACCCCAAATTCTACCTTACCGGTGCGCCTGGTGTATTGGCTAAAGACTTTGATGATCTGTTCAGCGCTGACTCCACCGCCTGGATTGCCAATATCGGCGTAAGTTGGAACGTCTTTGATGGCGGCCGAAATGACGCCCTTGTTGATATTCAGGAAGCACGGTTCAAAAGCAGCGCCCTGTCCTACCAGCATGCGGTCAACAGTGCGATAGGCGAGGTTGAAACCCTGCTCCATGGCTATGGCAACAGCCAGCAGTATCTGGCTTTGGTGGTGGAATCAAAAGACGAAACTGATATCGCAGTACGAAAGGCGAAATCCCTGTATGCGGCAGGCCTAGCTGACTACCTTGCGGTACTCGATGCCCAACGCCAGCAACATATTATGGCAGATCGGGTTCTGGCGGCACGGCTGCAGACCGCCAATGTTGCCGTCGGCCTAAACAAGGCTCTTGGCGGCGACTGGGCTCTGTAGACACGACCAACTTCAATACGCAATACGACCTTCCCGCCATAGCTAACAGACAGACTCCCACTCTCTCTGATGGCAGGAAGGTCACTTTTATCACTAACGCCTATCCGTAAAACAACTGAGCAATATATCCGAGCGAAAAGATAACGCTTACTACCTTTCTCATGGCCACTCATCACCGGCAGCATATAACAGCCATAAATGACAGAGTTGATAACCATATCAAACTATGTGCAATTAGACTGGTGTAGTGTCCCTGATATGAAGTCAATACAATAAAGCTCAGTATCAAAGAGATAGACATGAAATCTAGAAGTAACCACAAAAAAGCTACCATCGGCTATATCATCGGCTTTGTGATATCCCTAGCCTTATTCAAGTTGGATGTATTAGGTATGCTCCCTGCCTTATTCATGGTGCTTTCGTTCTTCATGACATTGATTCATGGATGGCTATACCTGTCTGGCCAAGGTGAAAAAGGCGATATCTACGACGCGGTCCTCGATGCTAACCGAACCAAATCCAAAGCATTAGTCTCTGGTATGGATATGAAAGACGAATCAAAGTCGTCATAACTTTTCAATAACTGCGGTATGCAGCGGATAACCAATAAATTACTTAAAACCGGCTATCTCAGTCAGTTCCTGATATAGCCGTTCTCCCAACGCTGTAGCATCAAACGCTTCGAAGAATTCAGTTGAAGGTCGGTATTGACGCTCTGGCTGTTGTTGCCAGTCCCAGTGCATGGTAGTGAGCTGCTGATAATATTCTCCAGGGCTATCAGTACCAACCTCATAGAGCCGCCCGGCGTACTGGCGGAGAAATTCCAACGTTTCGCCTTCGGGCAACTCCGCCAAGATTGGCCTACCACAAGCAACATAATCAATCGCTTTGGTGGCAAGGTGGGTATCGGTTTTACCCCGATCAGGTGAGCCTTTCTGGATAAACAACGCATCACACTGACAAAGTAGCGACTGCGCCTGCTTTTTTTCCAGTTGGCCGATCGTCTTGACTACATGCTTAAGGCCGTACTGCTTAACCCAGCCATCAAAGACAGGTACGTGCTCACCAATATTAATAAAACGGAATGTAAACGGCACATTGGTCAGTTGGCTGAAAATGCCTTCGGCTGAACATCGAAAACCACTCCACGATCCGCTATAGCCTAGAGTGAACACCTCGCTATGCCTGAAAACCGGTTCGGGAATATAGTCATAACTATTCGGTATCCAGGCAACCTTTCCTTGTCCAATCAGACGCTGGTAGGCAAGCCAATCAGACTGGGACGTCACAATTAACTTTGCGGCCTGCCTCAACACTCGCTTTTCCCAAGGTGATATTCTCCCCTCGGAAAAGTAGCTTGCCCTAGACCATGCATCCCGGAAATCCAGTACCAACGGCAGACCAAACCAGCGCGACAGAAAATATCCGATCAGCGAACTACTGAACGGCGGGCAGCTCACCAGAATAACATCAGGCCGGTTCGCCATAATATGTTGACAACATTGCCATAAGCTCGGGATCACCCACCCCCAATGCTTATCCACCAGCAAAAACATCTTGGCGATATCACTCTCTTCGCTCGATATCTGGCTGGGAAACAGGCGCGCTCCCATATTTTGCCCCAGATTCATATGACGCAGAGTCGTTTGGCACAGAGCCGGCCAGCGCCAGAGCCAATCGATATCCCAAGATGCTACCATCTGATGGGTGATTGCCGTGTCAGGCTGCCAAGAAGAGAAATAGGGTTGCTGGGGCCATTGTGAATTCCGCGGCTCGCAGAGCAAGTCAACATGGCACCCGGCTTGCGATAAGTACTGGGCAAAACGCTGGCTACGATTACTCGCCGCATGAAGATGAAATGGGGAAAAATAACTCAGATAGAGGACGTGCATCATTGTCCTCCCCCTATCCCCGAATATCGAATTAGACTGCCACCAAAGGCAATCGTATCTCGCAACCGATAGCCCGTTTTCATTCAACCACTCAGTGCATGGAAACTTCTATCAGTATAGTAATGCTAAATTAATGCACTTCCCTTATGACGCTACATTCTCATATCTTAGGTCCGCGTTAGATAACATCAGAAACTATCAGATAATTTCACCTCTCCCTCCCTACATCGGCCAGATAGGAGGCCATTGATTTGATCTCCGGATCGGTAAACGGCTGCATGGCCACTTCCATGGGGATATACAGGCCATTCTTGCGCCTGCCGTTTTTATAGTCCAGCATCTGATTATATAAATAAATCTCATTTTGGCCGCCCAATTTTGGATACATCGGCATCACCGGAGCATTCCCCCCCTCGCCGTGGCATTGAATACATCCCCCTCTACCGGGATTGTCATATAACACCTTGCCATTAAGCTCAGTGCCTGCAGTGACCAGCGGGCTGGCAGCCACTATGACCACAGACAGTATTAAACTAGTAAACTTCATTGCCAAACTCCTCACTTAAGCAAATCAGCCATTGCTCCAAATCTGTTTTCGGTGTCGCGATATACCCCATCGCCTGATATCGAACTTGCTGGTTAACAGCCACCAGAGTAGAAGGTATACCGGCAAAGCCCAGAGCCCTGACTGGCTCGAAATCACTGATATGCGTGGTGGATAAATTGCTGATCTTCAGGCGCTTAAATATCGCTTTGATTTCCCGCTTGTTATCTCCGACATGGATTGCGGAAATATCAAAACGAGGATGACCAGAAAGCTGGTCCAGCAGCGGCAATTCCTTGAGACAAGGGCGGCACCAGATCGCCCAGAAATTCACTAGCTCAACCGGAGCTGAGGTCCCGATCCGATCCTTTACTTCGACAGGGAGTTCAAACGGGGCGACAGGCAGAAATTCAGCCGGTACCGGGCAGCCATCTTGACGGCCGAAAGCCAACTGCGGCAGTAACACCGCGACCACCAAGCCGAATTTAAGCCACCAGAACGACTGTATTTTTCTCATTGCAATTGCTCCGCAATGATTTTAGCCATCTGCTCGCTGCCCGTGCCGTAGCCAAATACATCCACCAACTCGCGATCCGGTCCGTAAAAATAAACATAAGCCGAATGGTATACCTCATACTGCTTGGGAAGCGGCGGATAAACCGGCTTCCCGTCAAGCGAATAACCATATGTTCCCTTCAGAGCCCTGACGACCTGGGAAGTCTGCTCGTCACTGCCGACCAGACCGATCATTTTCGGGCCAAAGTATTTTACATAGCTATCAAGACTTTCTGGGGTATCGCGATTGGGGTCTACCGAGATAAAAATTGGCGTAATTTGGTCGGCCTTGTTCCCTAACTTTCTTATCGTTGATGCCATATCCATCACGGTCGTTGGGCAGACATCCGGGCACGACGTATAACCAATCCCAATCAGCAGGTGGTGACCAGGCCAGTTTTTCTCGGTTACTGTACCTAAATTGGCCTCGTTTAGAGAAAAAGTCAGCGGCGCTGCCATCACGGGGAGATTTATCAATAACAGTAAGAGCACGCCGAACACAAATTTTACGATACGCATCTCTTCTCCTTTTAATGGCAAATAGTATTGGTGATCCCCATAACCATATGGTTAGGCTGGGACAAACCGGTTTCTATCCGCGTCAGGCGCTCGGCCTTACGGATATCGTAAACAAACAGAGACGTTGATTTGTCCTGAGTGGCAAACAGGGTCTTGGAATCGGAAACCACGACGACTTCATTGAGTGGCGTAGACAACGAAATGGTGGCCTCCGGAGTGTTTTCCTTGATATCAAATACAGTCAGAGCCTGATTGGATGCAACGATACCTATGGTTTCAAGCCATCCCGAACGCAGCGACTGCGGCTTTTTACCGACCGTTATCGATCGTTCAACCTCACCGCTCCAGGCATTGACTACCGCCCCCTGACCGTTTTCCGAAGCCAGAATGATGTGCTCACTGTCTGAGCTGACATAAGGGCGATACGGCGTTGATGGCAAATCGATAACGGCAAAATCCTGATTGATGAACAGATCACGTATATAGACGGAATTGCTATCATACTGGGCCACCATTCCTAAACGAGAATCAGGTGAGAGCGTGATCTCGGAAACCTTACCACGGCCAAGCTGAACCAGCGTACGCTGTTTGTCATGAAGGCGATATATCAGCGTCTTGCCACTTTGCTGCTCGGTGATATAGAGGTTATAGCCACCGTTATCATAGTTAAGGCTGAACGGGCTTTGGATATCCGTGATCTCATCGAAAAGTTGCTTCTGCAGCGGCTTAACGAACACAAGCTTGTCTTTTCCGCCAATGGCCAGCTGCGCCCCATCGGAGTGAAAGACGATCTGATCTGGCACAAACTCCAGTGCCATTTCGCCGTGGGTCTTTTCTGCCAAATCATAGATAAATAGCTTGGCTGTTTTGCCATCGATATATACCAGCAGATCCTGAATATCGGATACCGCCATTTCAGTAGGTATCGCTTGCAGCTTAAGCATATCCACCTTCTGATTATTGAAGGTATCAATCACTGCAACCGTGGTGGAAGCCGTGTCAGACACAAAAGCCCAACGGGCGCCATCCACATACCTGTCGGAAGCCATGCATTGGACTGAAACTAGCAGGCAGAACAAGAATAAGTATTTTCTCATAGTCAACTGCCTCCGAGTTGTTAGCTCGGAGGCCACCTCTATTATGGGGTACGAATGCAGCGGTTATAGAACTGGTTGTCTTTTTGCATCCCGTAGCCCGAGCCAATCTGATAGCCCATTGCCCAGCCTTCGTTATCGCCGGTATGGCGCAGATCCAGCATTTCCGGTGTCTGATCTTTCTTTCGCTTCGATAGCGGGCGAATAAACAACGTTGGTCCTGCGACATCAGAGGTACTAGTCCAGAAGAAATATTTCACCGGTGTATTGGGGAAGAACTCCTCATCAATTGCTGGAGAGGTCTTGTTGTAATTCACAATAGAAACCATCTCCTTGATGTTCGGCAGGCGCCAGTCATCGTAACCGGCATAATCAAGGTTTTCGCAATACTTAATCGACTCCTCCCAGTTACGACGCTGGTAATCGATATTCTGCTGCCACATCCGGTTGGTGATTTTTTCGGTGACAGTGCCATTGCCATTATCGACATATCGCATGTTGTGGTACGCCGCGCCGTTATCAGCACGCACACAGCGCACTAGCTTGGTCGAGGCTGTATGCTGGCCCATAATGTGGGCGTCCGGAAAACCGATATGCCAAACATGATCAGGGTGATCGCTGATCGGGAAAGTCCAGATCCCCGAGGCTAGACGAGGCATGTTCGAGAAGATATCTGTATTCAGGGCCGGACGGAATTCTCCCATATCGGCAATACTCTGTAGCTCCTTCATCAAGGGGAAACGCCAGTCCTTATAGCCATCCAGCTCCAGGCTGTCACAATATTGCTGGCCCTCGACGGCAGTCATCCAAATCCGTGAACTTTCACGCTCCCACATCAGCTTGGTATTGTTATCAACAACCACCTTGCCGGATTCACTGATGGTGTAGCTTGGCGGGTTACGGGGGTAATCGCTATCTTCACCGAAGGTGTCGGTAAAGTTCTGGTTCTGGCCGGTGTCCGGCAAAACAAAGCCTTCAACGGGCGGCATCCCGATTCCAGTGATAAACTCCCGGCGCTCTACTGGTGTATATGCCTTACCAGAGACATAGGCGATAATATCTTTGTAATCTTCCTCACTGAGCATCTTGGCAAAAGGCATCATGATCGGAGCATTGCGATTAGCCCGCTTGCCATCCCGGTACGAGGTCAGCTGCTCAAAAAGGTAGGCCGGCATCTGGCCTTTCAGCGGCGGATATTTGGGATTGGTACTGGCCCCCTGTTCGCCATGACAGAATTTGCAGGCACCGTCATATTTGGTCTTGCCACGGGCATACGCTTCACTTTTCATCACCTCAGGATCAGGGTTCCAGCTCATCGTACGTTCACCCAGTACAATAGCAGTTGACGCCATATCCCGAACTGGGTTGGCATAGACAATTTCCTTCATTTGCGAGGAAATACCAGCATGGCGCTCATTGTCCATATCAACCCACTGATTGAGGAAATATTGCGCATCAAAGCCTTCCAGTTTCGGGCTTAATGTTTCGGGAACCTCTTCCTTAGCAGGACGGTGGCAGCCCAAGTAACAACCGTAGATAATCCGGTTGGCAGAGGCTTTGTCCTTGGCAGTCAGATCTTCGATCTTGCGATTAATCGTATAATCTTCATAACCATTGTTGATATCTTCGGCAGCCATCAGGTGTTGCGAAAAAGCGGCAGAAACCAGCGTCGCGACGAGGATATCTAGGCGTTTAATTATCATTTTGTACCTCCGGAAAGCTGGGCGATGTCCTGCAGCTTAGTTTCCCGCTTCAAACGCATATTGCGCTTAAGATCTGGATGGGCAATATCGTAGTGACAGGAAGAACACTGAAAGTCAGGATCGGTGTCCTTTCTGGCAAAAACAAAGCTATGAGTCTGATCGGAAACAGGCGAAAGCTCGGTCGCGACCATGGCGCGCTGTTCAAGCGCCTTGTGGCAACTTTCACAGCCGGAATCAAAAACATAGTCAGTACGGGTGTCATGCAGGGCCTGATAGTCAAGCTCCTCCATCCCAAGTACATATTCCCCCCACATATGACGCATGCCCGAGGTGCCTTTTACATAGAGTTCCTCGACAATGTTCGATTCGGGAAGATGACAATCGACACATTCAGCGACGAACCCCTGCGAATTATTACCGCCGTGGACACTGAGCTTGAAGGTTTCAGCCATGGGTTTCATGGTATGACAGGAGGCACAAAATTCATTACTGCTCAAAGCATGCATCACCTCAGTCGCCGGCAGGGCACTGAGTAACCCCACCCCAAGCCCCACAGCCAGCAAGAAGAGAGCAACGCGCCGGCGAACCGAGCCTAACTGCGCTAAAAACGATTTCATAGTGAGCCCTCTCTATCCTTGGCCGGCATTGATTTCAGCACTGGTTTTTACAACGGCCTGACAGGTCAGATCTTCGGTATAGGTCATCCAGAGTTTTACGGGATACGTTTCACCTGCCTTAGGACGGACTTTGAGGCCCTTCAGCATCAGGTGCAGGCCTCCGGGTTTTAGCTGGGTCTTGCCCTCTTTCAATTTCAGAGCGGGGATCCGAACCATTTTCATCGTGCCATCAACCATCTGGGTTTTATGGATCTCGACATTTGCGGAAATATTATCGATCGAAGCGCCGACAACGGATTCCGGTGACGGCAGACGAAGTTTCTTTATCGACTCACTATCGGAGTAATCAATGGTCAGATAGGCCGCTGTCATATTCATACCCGGGGCCGGCTCACGAATAACACAGTCAGATACGGTAATTTCTGCCTGGGCACTGAACGCGCACAAGGAGGCAAAAAGTAGCATTGTCTTACGCATATAAAAATCCTTAAAAGCTCACTGTTAAACCAAGGTTTAGGTTGTCGTTTTGGGTGTTTTCGGCGTAGTCCGCCGCTTCGAGATAAACAGAAAGGTTGGGATCATATTGGTAGGTGACGCTAGCCAGAATCAGGCTTTCGTCTTCGTTATCAACACTGCTATCCCAGATTTTGGTCTGGTAGCCCAGCCTGAAGGCCAGCTTATTCAGTGCATAGCTGCCCGATACTGCATACACCGAGCTATCACCGGCAGGATCATCATCGTTATATTCGACCATCCCCCCAAGATAGACATTGTCCAAGCGATAGCTGGAAGCCAGAGCCCAGCGGGTATAACCTGTCGGAATGAATTTCTCGTCCATCTCGGCACGGTTCAGCACCAGGCTGAAATTTTCGGTGTTATAGAGGGCTCGAAGACCAAATACATCAACGTCAGCACCATTTTCTTCATCAGGGGTGATCGCCGCAATTTTGAAAGAAAGGTTGCCGAATGTCGGTGTGGTATAAGCAAGTTGGTTCGTCCCGTAATATTTTTGACGGAACAATGTCGAGTTGCCACCAGCCCGCTTCATATTATTAGATGCGAATATATCGACCTTTTTGTACAAATCATTCCAAGTGCCAACCACACCATTTCCAAAATAGATAATGCCGTAATCCTTGGTCAGTAATAGCAGGTTAGCTTCACTTAAAATAATTTCATCAGACTCTTCTGGATCAGGGTTGGTTTGAGAATATTCTGCCTCAACTTTATACCGGGTATTTACAAATCCAATTTGATGAAAACCGAATACCCCAACTGATGCATAATCAATTTCATTCGCATAATCTTTGCTTTCTTCTAAACGAATTTGTCCCTGTACAGTTCCATACAGGGTCGGGGAAATATCTCCCGCCCAACTAACTGCAGGTACTAATAATGCTGCCAATAAATATTTTGAATTATTTTTTTTCATTTCTGCTCTTCTATTGTATAACGCTATTGTCTTCTTCGAGTTATTGGTAATATTTTATTCAATTAGCTATGAGGTCAGGAATGTACGGTTTTGAATAGCAGCGATTCATTACTTGCATAATGAGATCTACATCAATAGTTTTGTTAGCGCAGTGTGTGCGAATTGTTTTTATGGTGTTTCAGGTGGGATTATGGATATTGAATCATTACGAATGTTTACTGTCGTCGCAGAGCACCTAAGCTTTATTTCTGCATCACAGAGCCTAGGAGTTGCACAACCGACACTAAGCCGGAAGATCAGGGCGCTAGAAGATGAACTCAAAGTCAAACTTTTCCACCGGGGAGGACGTTCGCTGAGCCTGACCCCTCATGGAAAAAAGATATTAAAAACAAGTAAAAACATAATATTAGAACTGAATGAGACACTAGAAAGCCTTGATGGCAGTGTCAATAAAATCCAAGGCAGCATTAAGCTCGGTCTCCTTCACCCAATGGCCAGGTGGCTAAGCCAGTCATTCATCGCAGACTTTATTAATGACTACCCCAATATCCAACTGGAGCTGATGACATTAACACCCAAAATGCTGACAGAAATGGCAGATTGCGATCTGATGATATCGCCTTTTCTGCCAGAAGATCAGTCACTAATCGCAGTCAAAGTGTATCCATTTATTATGCGCTGTTATGCATCACCAGCTTATATTGAAAAGCACGGCAGCCCAACATCGATACAAGATCTTTCCTTCCATAATTGCATTGTTAA
This sequence comes from Photobacterium obscurum, assembly GCF_026191635.1. GTDB lineage: Bacteria > Pseudomonadota > Gammaproteobacteria > Enterobacterales > Vibrionaceae > Photobacterium > Photobacterium obscurum. The sequence goes on along the minus strand of NZ_JAKRRW010000004.1, from coordinate 11,391 downwards.
CGTAAATTGCCCAGGCAAGGAAAAAAAGTGGGAGCTACAGAACAGCTCGGGAGAAATAACAAACATTCAGGTTTCAGGCTCCGTCACCACCGACTCGGTGGATGTTGCCATTAACCTGGCAGAACAAGGTATTGGCATTGCTCTGCTGCCACAAAGCCAGGTCACGCATTTAATGGCAATGGGAAAGCTTATTAATGTCTTCGGCGATGATATTTATAAACAGCTGGATATGTATATTGTTTATCGTTCACGGGAGCATATGACAAAACGATTCAGAACTTTCATTGATGAATATAAGAGCTTTGTAACCACAAATGAAGGTTAACTACATCATCGGTAACCGAAGGTAAACCACAGCGCTATTCTAAGAATAAGTCTTGGTAATAATAAACCCAGAAACTTGACGAATTGTTTAACCAAAGTAATTTAAACTCGTATTAACTGACTGGCTATAATTCTCTTAAAGAGTTAGATAGATTGGGTAATAACAGGGCTTTGTGTCAATAAGTCGCGGACGTTAACGAGATATTGCAATGAAAAGAGGTACCAGATATTGAAAAAGCTAACAACAATATCTGGTATCTATGCTAATTAAAAACTCCCAGAGACCGAAAGGTAGACCTGATCCTTACCCTCTTCGTCGTCGAAACCATAGGCATAACCAAGGGTAACCGGCAGGGTAAGATTATAACCGAGCTTCGCTTCAAGCGTCATTTGCACACCGGCACCTGTCAGCTGCTTGATGTCATCACCAGAATCCCAAGCGGCTCCCGAGTCGACAAACACAGAACCAGACAGATCGCCCAGACCAACAGGATAGAGTGACCAGTTACGCTCAAAACGAGTCAGCCAGGTTTTAAGCTCCAGTCGCTGTGTCGCATAACGATGACCACGCTGCGCCGACTCGTCGTAACCACGCAGTGCTTGGATGTCGCGGCCAAATAAACGGGACTCTTCAATTAAGTCATTGCCCCCCAGACGGAAACTTTTCGCTTCATCATCCGCATAACCGCCGCCAAGTCTTGCTGTCAGCGTCATTCTGCCCGGTAAATCCCAAGTCCCCTTCCACTGAGCCTGATACTTCTGCCCTTCAAAGTCACTATTGAACAACTCGTTAGTCTCAGCCACAACATCAAGATAGTGGCCCCAGCCAATGCCAGGCACGTTCAGGTAGGCTTCACGGTTATCGTACGTTAATGCCAAACCAGCTAGGGTTTCGTTACTTTCCTTATAGGCGATCATGCGAGCAAAATCAGGCTGTGAAACCAGGCTTTCCTTATCCAGAATACCGCCGGCATGAAGACTAAGCTGATCCTCGAACGCCGTTAAAATATGACTGCGCTGTACCAGCATATAGTCATCACGGGTGATGCGGTAACCGCTGTCATTGTCGAACGTCAGCTTGTCGAAGCTATGGCTACTGTTCAGAGTAAAAAGCCAGCGATTATCATAGCTATATACGGCGTTAAAGTCGGCCAACTCGTTGTCGACGTCCCATGTAGCCGTCAATTGATAACTATGGCGCCCCAATGCATCTGAACCGAAGGTCAATGCACCGAGCTGGGTTCTCACATCATCAGCAAAAATTAACGGCAGCCAGTTATGAGGCCGCAACGTTGACCAAGGGCTATACGGCTCAGGTTCATTTTTTTCGGCCGTCAAATCAACAGCAGGCGGGTAATTATAACGACCTTGCAGATCTTCAATAGACTGAGTTGATAAAACTTCAGGCTCCGCCAGATAGCGTAGTTGGTAACCTTGACTTTCATATGCCTGATAGACCAGCCCCGCATCGGGTTGCCAAACAGGTTGAAATGCCCCGCCCGTTTCCCGCGTCCATTGCTCTACCTGATTACGGTGCTCATCAAACACGTAGATATTAAACACCCCGTCATAGTCGGCACTATAGGTAATTCGACCATCAGGCAAATATGTAGGGCTGCTTTCTGAGGCTTTGGTATCGGTTAGTGCAGTCCACGAGTGAGTGATCAGATCCAGCTTTTCCAGATTCCACCCCTGCCGAGGGCGCTTCACTGCCGCGACTAGATCTTTTCCGGTAGGCGAAATATCAAAATTCCCAAGTACCGTCTCGAGATCACCACGCCAAATCCTTACAGATTCTCCCGAAGGCTCTGCATCAAGCAGCCACAACTCGCTCACACCTGCCACCTTTCGGCTCGCAATCAACTGGTTGCCATCAGGCATCCAACGGACGGTACGAAAACGCTGGCGCTCGGTCAGCTGCTGCCAGCCCCCATCGCGGAACACAAACAGATCGTTATAGCTTCTGCCATCGGCATAGTGAACTATGCGTGATACGGCCAGGCCAGACTGCGGATGAGAGGCCATCGCAGTTATGTTCTTGCTCGCTGTTACGCTCTGCCATTCAGCTTGTTCTGGGCTTAGTATTAATATTTCAGGACGGTCGTCGCCATTGTTGCGATTAACCAGCAAGCCTTGCTCACTAGCACTCACCACCTGCAAAAATGGAGTGAGTTGTAAGTCCTTGCCTGTCACCGACTGTTGTTGCAACTGAGCAAGTTGTGGTGAAAACTCCGTCTCGAGATAAGATTGGAAGTCCTGCCACAAGGTATCGAAATCTTTACCAAAGGTTTGGCGGGCAGTACGGTGAATCAAGAAGTAAGGAATGATCCGGCGACTATAGCTCTGCAAAAACTGCTGAACCTTTTCTTCGCCATAAGTTAATGTCAGGTACTCAATAAAATACGCACCGTAAAGGTACTTATAGCCCAGAGGCCACTCACGATCGGCCACCGCAACCTGATCAAGATCTTTTAACTCGCCAGTTGCGACCTCCATGCGCATTTTCATTGCATATTGACTGCTTTGAAGCCGGCCATATCCCAATTCTTTGTTGGTCTCGAGATATACTGCCAACCCCTCAAGCAATAAAGAAGGAGTTAAAGCATGCGGGAAAAAAAAACCTTGGCGGCCAAAGATATGTTGAAGAGCCTTTGGAACTCCCGTTGAAAGCTCCATATGCATGATATGAGCATATTCATGGCGGATCAGCATGTGCAGCCAGTCATCGCTGGTAGCAAGGTCACCGCCATCTTCAGGTGGGCTCATAAACAAACGTATCTGGGCAAATGGCAGTGGTGTCGCCCAACCATTTGAAAAGTCGAAATCATCAACCAGCACCATTTCAGTCCGCTCTTCTGGTGCCGACTGAAAATAAGGCTTCATCTCACGATGTACTCGCTCCGCAATATCCAGAGCTTTAGCAGCACTTTGTTGGTGCCCATCGACAAAATGAACAGAAAAATGTTCTGATTGCTGGCTTAACCACACTTTGCCTTCGGCGTCCCAGGCAACAGGCGTTGCGCTCACCGTCGTTGCCGATAACAGGCCAATGCCAACAAGCATACCTGTTAACGTCTGTTTAAATGTCTTCCCTGCCATGCTTTTGTCCTAAATTAACGCGATCACTACCATCTATCTGCCGAAAACAAGTATCCCTTACTTCTGACAGTAATAATTTTCCTTGGCAAAGACGGAGTATCACCAAGTTTCTTACGCAATGTGACAATCTTATTGTCGATGGTGCGATCGATGCCATCATACTCAATGCCTCGAATCGCTTTGACCAAAAACTCACGAGACAGCACTTCGTCCGCTTTAGACGCCAGTAGCCACAGTAAATCGAACTCGCTGGCAGTCAACAAAACGGACTGTTCAGCCAACACACAACTTTTACGTTTCTTATCGAGCTTCAAATTGCCACAAGTTAATTGTTCGCAATGGAGTTGCATGTTCTTTTGGTTGCTCGACTGATTGTCATCACTCTCAACGGGTTGGCGGCGGGTGAGCATTCTGATCCGCGCCAACAAAACCCTAAGCGAAATCGGCTTTTGAATAAAATCGTCGGCACCGAGCTCTAAAGCCGCAACATGCTCGATATCATCGTCACACGCGGTTAAAAACAAGATTTTACTAGAAACAAATGGCCTAATCTGTCGACATAAGCCCAATCCATCACTTCCAAGCTTGTTCAGCCCAATAATAACTAACTCAGGGTCGGTTGCAGTTATCAATTCTGCAGCCGATGATTGTTCCGTAATCAGTACCTCGTATCCATGCTGTGTCAGGTAACTTTCATGCTGAGCTCGAAGGCTTAGGTCATCTTCCACTAATACTATTTTCATAATTCACTGATCTTACATAGAATATCAATCGAACAACGTACATTACCGCGCGTATGTTACTTGATTTTTTTTGCTTGTAAATCAAGATTGATTAAAAAAACGATATGGTTCTTGCAGAAATTATTGAAAGAAATGGATGAAAAATAGAATAATGCGTCGTTATTTCGGGAAAAAGCAGGAAATAGCCCTCAAGATCGTCAAAATTATGACGCCTACTGTGTGATGTGTTCCGTAATTTACATATAAAAAAGTTTAACTAAGCCCTTCTGATTTGTATAAAAAACAGCCGAATCAAACTTAAAGGCATAACGAAAAAAACACGATGAGTGACATAGCTCCTTTTTAGCTCAGCCAACCTACTACCACATCTTATAACACCCACAACCTGAGGCTATTGATCTGTCAGTTTAGCTTCAGAACCATAACTGCATTTGCACGCTGTTGAGGTCGGCTTATCGATGATAACTTATTCGATCGCAAGGCCCCTCCCCTGAATTCAACGAATAAAAAAGCCCCAGCCAGCATTTCTGCTAAGGCTTAGTTTGTAGTGGCGGAGCGGCTGGGACTCAACGCGCACGGCCAGTGCCGAGACCTAGAGAGCGAAGGGCTCTGGTCGCGATTCAAAGACAAAAAAGGCCCAGTCTTTCGACTGAGCCTTCGTTGTAGTGGCGGAGCGGACGGACTTGATGGTCCGGCATTCCGGCGGGGACGCCTAGTTCCGCGAAAAAGTGCGCAGCACTTTCGGGAGCGTTAAAAATGAAAAAGCCTGATGCTTTCGCATCAGGCTTAAATCATTGGCGGAGCGGACGGGACTCGAACCCGCGACCCCCGGCGTGACAGGCCGGTATTCTAACCAACTGAACTACCGCTCCAATTCTTTGTGAAGCTCAATACTAAATCAAACTTCTAGAATATGGCGGAGAGATAGGGATTTGAACCCTAGATACGCTACAAACGTATGCCGGTTTTCAAGACCGGTGCTTTCAACCACTCAGCCATCTCTCCGTAAGTGCGGCGAATAATACGGGGCTATCCGAAACTTGTAAAGCTGTTTTTTCGCTCTTTCAAACAACCGGTTAAAGGTTGAACAAAAACAACTTCTCTGCGCTGAAGTTAGCCTCTATAAGACTAGTTTTCCCCTTCGTAAAAGCGGTATTTCAACTTCAGGGCAAAACTATCGACATTATTAGCATCGATAAAATACCGAGTCGCCCCCAGTCCTATCACCCAATTTCTATTAATGTCATAGCCGAGCTCAACCCCTAGGTAAGGGTCAATGCCATCATCATCGGATTTGATTGTATTTCCTTGATAGGTACTCTCAAAATCCGCCTCCCAGTTCATCCCACCTATATTTACGGCCACATTGAAGGCATCTATCTGCCAGATCGAATAGCCAATATCAAGCCCCACACCACTGACCAGAACAGGAGTAACTCGGGTAACACTCTGATGATACTCCTCCGCAGAAGCCGTACTATTACGAAGCGTAGCACTACCTTTCCCCTGATCAATATAGCGTACCGTCAGCTTCCAATCCGGACTAAACTCATAACCGAGACCTAGCGTCCAGTAGAAGTCGGAATCATCAAAATCCGTTACAGCATCAGCCTTCACTTCTGAACTTTCATGGGCATTACTAATACCTAAATCTGACTCAATAAACCAGTCGGCCTGGCTATGAAAACTCAGAAAAAACAACACCCCCAGCCAGCGTTTTCGGTTGTAACGACGGACAAAGCCCAACAGTGCCAGTAACATGACGATACCTCCTCCTAAGCCTCCACCGGCCTCGTTTTCAATCACAACAGAGCGCTTCAAGCTGATCTGTACTTTGATCACGGCCGTTGCTTCCAACCCGTTCAGGTCACGAATGCGATAGCTTATTGTATCAATGCCTTCAAAGCCCTCTTTAGGCACATAGGTTAGCGTTTGATCTGTATTGATGCTCACCTGGCCGCTCTGAGCCTCTGCAGCAACAACTGTCAGGCTGTCACCGTCCGGATCACTGTCGTTGCCCAGCACATTAATAACCAGGACGGTTTGATCATCTGTGGCAGCCTGATCATCCACGGCTACCGGTGACAAGCTATTCACTACATTTATAGTGACCTTCGCAAAACCGGTACCACCACTATTATCCGTAATGCTGTAACTGACAGTTGCAACACCATAAAATGTATCCTCCGCAGTATAATTCAGCTGATTGTTTTCTATGACAACGGCACCGAAATCCGCAGTTGCGTTAGCGATGTCGATTACATCACCATCAGCATCGCTGTCATTGGCAAGAACATCGATCATTGCACTGCTATTTCGGCTTAATGTGACAGTATCATTCTGGGCAACTGGCAAGGTGTTCTCACTGGCTCTCGCAGCAACACCGCTAGGATCAATAACGCTACCGTTAGCAATTCCGTCATCATCGTTCGGGCCACCATCCTGTATCGTCACTTGCACACACCAATGGCCTTCTGTCAGACCAATGTTCCAGCTACTATCGCCAGGGGGAGGACAATACCCCGCCTCACCTTGAGTTGAAGAGAGTGAGTTATGTGCATCAACCACAAAATCAACCCAACCCATTTCTTGTCTGAATTTTCGATATACAGCATTCGCTGGGATAGGGAGGCGTTGAGGGAAAACAACCTGATAACTCTGCCCTATCTGAGGCAAACCATAAGCAACAAAATCAAAGATGCCGCCGATATTATTCGCCTCAGAATCATCCCCAAGCTTGGCCGAAATCTCACTTTCAAGCAGCTGGGCGCCGCCAGTTGCATTGCCCGCCAGGGTTACCCCTTTGCGCAAGCAAACCCCAGGGTCTCCTTCAACAAGGTAACGTCCTGATTCAATGGCTTGCTCCTGTATGACATTACACTCACTGATGGCATCCTGATAATCTGGAATACCATCATTGTCGGCGTCCGAGAATCCTTCCTGATTATCAGGGATCAAGTCACCATCGGTATCTTCACTGCCCAATACAGCGAGCTGCTCAATCACCTCAATGTAGATATCCGTCGATACCGACAGCGGCTCACTTGCATTATCTGTTACCACCAACTTGAGAAGGTAGATACCAGGACTAAGCTGAGCTGGCGAGAATACAAACTGCTCAGGATCCGAACTCGTGTCCACCAGCAGAGAGCCCTCATTCGTCCATTGGTAATCATGGCTATCGCCTGTATTAGCATCGGTCACCTGAGCTATGACAGTAACAAGCTCGTCACTACTCTCAATAAGCTGTCGCTGCTCTGATTGCTGGACGACAGATATCGCCACCTTCGGTGCGACATTTTGTTCATTGATTGTCAGTGTATACTCTGTTTTACTTCCCAGATTGACGTCCTGGCCTAAGGTAATAATCAGAGTTTCCTTCCCCTCCACATCCAGGTCTTCAAATATGCTGAACTGGATCTTGCCGGCCATACCGCTATTGATCACCACATTACCACTCAGTAAGTCATGGTCGCTTTGGTCACTGGTACCAGATACGGTATAGGGAATAACGACAGGGTAATTAGGCGGCTTACCATTGAGGAATACCTTCACATTATGCGAAGTCCCCTCCGTCGTTTCGCTGTCTTTAGCAATTGTCACCAGTGGGTGAACTGTCACTTTCTGGCTTGCTTCTGCTATATTCCCCTGAGAGTCTTCGGCGCGCCAGTACGCGATGTTATTACCCGGTTTAAAGAAAGTCTGGTTATCAACCAATGAAACCGGTAAAGCATTGCCGTTGCTGTCACGAGCTGTTGCAACACCAAGATCAACCTTGGTAAACAGCGCCGTAGCATTAAGCTCCACATCTTCCGGAGGCGTGATCTTAGGTGGCTGCAAAGCATCACTTTCTATCGTCAACCGAACCTGACCGGTATCACTCCCACCGTTGCCATCTGTGATGCTATAACCCAGTGTTAACGTTCCGCTTTCCTGGGCGGTAAACAGCACTGTACCGTTTTGAATAGCGGCAGCTCCCCACTCGGCGCTGACCCACTCAAGCTGCAAACCATCATTGTCGACATCAGTATCATTGCTCAGTACATCCAGCAAGTAACTGCCGCTGCTATTTGCCGTCACCACAAAACTGTCGTCCACAGCGACCGGAATATCATTGACCGAAGTAACGGTAATCGCCACCGAGTAGGTGGTCGATACTGACTGATCATCCGTTACCTGATAGCTAAATTCATCATCCCCAAAATAGTTCGTTTGCGGTGTATAACGCCAGCCCAACCCATTACTTTCCAGAGAACCGTGCATCGGAGAAGCCGTCACAAGAAGTCCAAGCGTATCACCATCAATATCCAGCAGATTTGGTGCAAGCATGACACTATTATCTTCAGCAACACTGACGGTCAATGATTCACCAACAGGAGTATCATTTACGTTAGTAACTGTAATGCTAAATGCTGACAGAGAGACACTTTCTTCACCATCAGTAACAGTGATAACAATGCCACTCGACAAACCAACATCACTGTTAGTCGGAGTACCAGTAAGCATACCGGTCTTAGTATCAAAACTTGCCCAATCAGGCTTATTGGCAATATTAAAGGTCAAAGTGTCATCATCAACATCTGCCGCTATTGGCGTAAATGAATAGCGGCTATCTTCATCGACTTGTGTCGACGGCGTACCATCGATCGTCGGAGCATCATTCACATTGGTGACGGTTATTGCAAAAGCGGGAAGGGACACAGTCTCGTCTCCGTCGCTCACACTAATCACAATGTTAGAATAAGTGCCCACATCATCGTTACCGGGACTGCCACTCAAGGTACCCGCGAAGGAATCGAACTCAGCCCAATCCGGAAGGTTGTTAATGCTGAATGTAAAATTGTCACCATCGATATCACTAGCTTGAGGGATAAAGCTGTAGCTATCCCCCTGAGCTACTTCCGTTGCCGGAGTTCCTGACAGCATCGGCGCATCATTAACCGCCTCAACTTCAATAGTCACTGACGCGATGTTGGATACGCCTCCTTCATTATCACTGATAGTGTAAGTGAAACTGTCAGTGCCATGGCTATTTTCATCCGGCGTATAAGTAAGTGTGCCGTCACCATTGTCACGCAACGTACCGCTAGCCGGAGCGCTACCGATAGTCAATGTCGTGGTATCCAAGCTGCCATCTACATCGCTATCGTTAACAATAACATCAATGGTAATCGCGCTATCTTCAGACGTACTAGCACTATCATTGTTAGCTAGCGGCACATCATTCACCGATTGCACAGTGATCGTAACAGTCGCCGTATTCGATACCTGACCCAGCTCATCGCTAACCTGATAGGTAAAGCTATCCTCACCATAAAAGTTTCCAACCGGCGTAAACAAAATCGCCCCGCTTTCGGTAACATTGACGTCACCTTGATCCGGTTGACTGGTAACAGTGACACTACCGCTATTCAGCTGGCCATCAACATCGTCATCATTACCCAAGACATTGATTGAATGGGTGCTGTCTTCGAGTAATGTTGCAATGTCATCATTCGCCACAGGTGCATCATTGACGCTATTAACGGTCAAACTCACAGTAGCTGCTTCTGAAACCGCTCCCTCGTTATCTTTCACCACATAAGTAAAGCTATCCGGCCCATAGAAATTGGCCCTTGGCGTATAGTTCACCACACCGAGCTCAGATACACCTACAGCACCACTGTTCGGCTGACGGATTACCGCAACGGTTGCAACATCCACAGTACCGTCAATATCACTGTCATTAACTAACACTGAAATCTCAACTGCAGTATCTTCATCGGTAACAGCTTCATCAGAAACTGTCATTGGTGCATCATTAACTCCCGCGATATTGACCCTTACTTCAGCGACATTGGATAGCAGCCCGCTGCTATCTCGTACGGTATAAGTAAAGACATCGCTACCCATGTAGTTCTCATCCGGTTTGTAGCGTATCTGCCCCTCTTCAATGGTTACACTACCGTGACTAGGCTGACCCACTATAGCCAAGGTATTACTGTCTGCACTATCACCCTCATCAGGATCCGTATCATTGGCGAGAATATCGATAAGCACAGACCGCTCTTCGTCTGTTGACGCCACATCAGCAACAGAAACAGGAGAGTCATCAACAGCTGTTACAGTAACCGTAACCTTAGCCACTTCTGACTGACCACCATACACATCGTCCACCTGATAGTAGAAACTGTCAGTGCCTGCAAAGTTCTCGTTTGGAGAATAGGTCACCACACCTGTTCCCGTATTTACACTGGTGCTGCCAAAAGCTGGCTGAGTCGTGACGGTAACACTGGCAAGGTTTATTTCACTGTCGCTATCGCTGTCATTATCCAGCACAACAATTGCAACACTATTATCTTCTGCTACCGTTGCCGTATCCCCTGTAACCTGAGGTGCATTATTACCGATAGTAAAGTTATAGCTGGTTGAATCATCAATACCGACGAAGGTATTGCCACCTTTGTCAGACAAGGCATCAGAAGAGATATGGACGTAATAGCTATGAGTTGGGGTAAATGTAGCAAGAGGCACGATAGACAACTTCGCACCATCAATAACAACCTGCTCGCTACTCAGATCTATCGCTTCAAGTAAGCTATCATCAGCAGCATCATAGATACTGATACTACCTGCTCTGGCACTGAGGCTTTCATTAAAGACCAACGCCAGCGAAGCATTATGCTGAACATTTCCGGCATCATCATCCGGAGTCATCTGCTGAATATAAGGACGGGAACCATCAAATTCCAAACTATAACGTTCGGCAGCCAGGTTACTATTTCCAACGCTATCAGTAACACTTCCGGCAGCCACATCAAGTGACACAATTCCATCACTATTCGGCGTTACGGTAACCTGATATTGCCCATCAATTTTGTCCACCAGAACACTCAAACTAGCATTAACGACGGTTATCTTATCTAGGCTAAAGCCCGTAACAGGCTCACCAAAGTTAATCTCGGCAACAAAGTCAGCATTAGTTATTGCGTTCGCATTACTTGAAATAACCGGCTGAGGCGATTTACCATCATAACTAACCGTAACCTGGCTTGCGGCCATGCTTTCATTACCAACCATATCGGTAAAGGCACCTCTTGCCACATCCACTGTTACCGTTCCGTCATCGGATGGCGTTAATGTCGCACTGTAACTAGCCTCCGAACCGGTAAAATCACTTAATACACCATTTTCAATAGTTATATCGTCAGCAACAAAGTCATTGCTTACCTCACTCAGGGTGAAG
>NZ_JAKRRW010000039.1 GCF_026191635.1 Photobacterium obscurum | reverse complement strand
GCCCAACAGATTAAAGAGTGGTCGGTGAAGAGGGATTCGAACCCCCGACCCTCTGGTCCCAAACCAGATGCGCTACCAAGCTGCGCTATTCACCGACGTTGTCATCAGCAGTCTCAATGCTGAGGCCGCTTATAATACTCAGCAATTAAATTAACGCAAGTCTTAAGCCAGATTTTTTTCTATTCTGAATTTGTTTGCTCATCTAAGCAGCAAAACCAAGAAAAAACTAGCAGTTAAGTGATCTCTGGCGCACCCCAGGGAACACTTATTAAACAATCCGCCTACCATTGATCCAGATCATCGTAACAATTTCGTTTCATTGGTTATCTTGTAGCCATTATCCCACGACTTTAAGGATTTAGTATGGATTTCTGGCTAGAGCTTCTATTTGGCAATGCCATAGGCCTGTCTTCAATGATCGTGATCTTTATTACCTTGGGATTAATGTTATTTTTCGGTGGCTACTTTGTTTACAAAGTACTATCGGCACCATCTCCTCACTAGAGCCATTTAGCAAAGTAATTTGCTTGCACCAGGGTCAAAGTGTCGGTCTTGACCCTGGATTTCTTTTTCTGCCCGCATCGGAATGAAATTGGTATAATCGCTTTACCATAGTCAGATTCCGAACCACCATGTCAGATAACAATGAACTCGATCTCTTCCGTGAGATGATGGCCGATGTCGCGCCACTCAAACAAGACCAGGTTGAAACAGTTCAGAAACATCGCGTTACTGAAGCTCAACTCGCCCGTAGACTCGCAGCGCAAACACTGTCAGACAGCGATCCTGAGTACTTGTCACTCGACCATGCAACCATGCTCAAGCCCGATGACATGGTTGAGTTTAAACGTGATGGTGTGCAGGAAGGTGTTTTCCGTAAGATGCGTCTCGGTAAATATGAAATTCAGGCACGGCTTGACTTACACCGTAAGACCTTGAAACAAGCCCGCGACGAAGTGCTTACTTTCCTAAAGCAATGTCAGCGCTTGGATATTCGCACCGTAATTATCGTCCATGGCAAAGGCGAACGCTCTAATCCGCCCGCGCTGATGAAAAGTTATGTCGCCACCTGGTTGGAGCAAATTTCCGATGTCATGTGCTTCCACTCAGCATTGCGCCAACATGGTGGCAATGGCGCCCTTTACATCATGTTGAAAAAGAGCCCTGAACGTAAATTAGAAAACCGTGAAAGGCACCAGAAACGCCAAAGCTGATATTACCATGATCAAAAAAGAGGAGCCTTGGCTCCTCTTAATTATCGCTATATCCCTTATGCCAGTACCACCACCCGCAAGGCCAGCAAAATCAGAACAACACCCGATAGCCTGTCAATCAATTGTGCCTTGAGACGTAATTTGTCCAGTACCTTAGGATTAGAAAGCACGAAGGCAATTAAGGTATACCATAATCCGTCCACCAACAGCGGCGTTGCCACAATCACTGCCCGACTAGTCATTTCTGTGCCAACAGCTACAAACTGACTAAACAAAGCGATAAAGAACAAAGCCAGTTTCGGATTCAGCAGTGAAATCATCAGCCCGTCACGCGCCGCCTCTAGTAAGCTGGCTGGTTCGCCAGCCGCCAGTTTTGCTGCGACTCCCCCTTTCGAACGCAATGCGTTCACACCAAGATAAGCAAGATATGCAGCCCCAGCATAAGTAATAACCGAAAATACAGTCGGTGACTGCTGAAGCAATACAGCCAGGCCCAGCAATGTCAGCAACGCATAGAAACCAACACCACATGCATGCGCCCACGAAGTTACCACCCCATGCAACCTGCCGCCTGCAAGGCTATGTTTAGCCACCATAGCCAAGCTCGGCCCCGGTGACATAGCGCCGAGGATACTGATCATTAATAGCGAAAGCCAAATACTGAATGTCATCATTTACTCCTTAAGTTTGAACCCAAGGTAACAGCCAGCAGCCATTAGCTGAAATCAAAAGAAATCATCTTAGTTATGATTTTAAGTCATAGTAATGGAGTACATTGAGCCTCGCATCACGCTCAACACCTGCTCCCTCAGCCAACAGTGTGCCGGGTCACTATCAAACCGTGGGTGCCAGAGCAGCCAGTATTTATGCTCGGTAACAGGAATCGGTAACGGTACATAGCTAATAGAGAACAAGTGTTGCATGTTGAAAGCGATATGCTCAGGGATCACCATAAGCATATCGGTACGACAAAGCGTGTGAAAAGCGGAGGTAAAAAAGGGAACCGAAAATTGAATATTTCGCTCCAAGCCCAGCTCCGCCAGGTTCCTGTCGACAAAGCTGTCTTTATCGCCGCCACCAGACACTTTTAGATGACTGTATTGCACAAAATCATCGACACTCAGGGCTTGCTTTCCTGCCAGCGGGTGATCGCGGCGCATTACGCATACCGGATAATCCGCTCCGATCGAACTCCCACACAGGCCATCGGGGATCTGAGGAAGCATGGTAGAAACGAGCTGGATATCCAGATCTGCCAACTGATCAAGCTGATCCGGCAACCATAGCTGATAGGCAAGACTTAACTTTGGCGCCTGCTGCTGAAGCCGCTCGACAATATCAGGTAAAATATACTGCGCAACATAATCGGAAGAGGACAATACAACATTACCCTGCCAAGTCTCCGGATCAAATTCATCACTGGCAAATAGTGCCTGGCAATCCGCCAGTAACCCGCCAAGCTTTTGCTGAAGCTGCTCAGCTTTTGGGGTTGGCAGCAAGCGATTTCCATCACGCACCAACAGGGGATCATTAAACAACTCCCGTAGCTGGTTCAGCTGACGACTAACCGCAGACTGAGTAATAAACAGCCGCTCCGCCGTGCGACTAACATGGCATTCATCCAATAATACCTTGAGGGTACGAAGCAGGTTTAAATTAATATTTTGGCTCATACTACCTACTTCGTGTATTCATTCAGACGCCGCTCCTGCTCATTTGTTAAAGTATACAAGCAGTCTAGGTATCCCTGCCCCGCGCCGTTGCCAGAGCCGTAGCTAGCCTTGACAAATTGACACTGCTGCTCTCGCCATTCCCGAAACGACGACTGTGCTCGCTGAAAAGCGGCCTCTGCACCGATAGCGGCAGAACTTATCGCATCCAGCTCTGCCATATTCTTCAGCACTTTTATTTCCGTTGTCAGCAATTGCAGCTCAGCCTGCTGATAAGCCTCTTCCAGACACACTGTTAGTACCTGGTGTCCCTCTGAATGCTCGCTACATTGAGTCAGAATAGACGCCTCAACGGGTACGGAAAACAATACGAGGCCTAAGCTTAACCGAGTTAACATCACCATAACTTTCCTCCTAACGGAACGATTGGATCTGTTTTATTTCGCGATCGAGGCAAAATGGCCTTGAGTCAGAGAAAGCAGATCCTGTGGCGCGAGCTCAATTTCCAGCCCCCGGCGTCCGGCACTGACACAGATGGTTTCAAACTGTTCGGCCGAAGCATCAAGAAACGTCGGCAGGCGCTTTTTTTGCCCAAGCGGACTGATACCACCGACAATATAGCCTGTCGTTTTCTCAGCAATTTGTGGATCGGCCATATCCGCTTTCTTGCCACCTGCGGCTTTTGCCGCAGCTTTCAGATCTAACAGGCCCGCCACCGGCACAATAGCCACAGCCAGTTTCTTAGGATCACCGTTTAACGAGAATAGCAGGGTCTTAAAAACCCGGGTCGGATCTTGGCCCAGCACCTCTGCCGCTTCCAAGCCAAAGTTAGTATTGGCTGGATCATGCTCATATTGATGAACGGTGTAATCGATTTTTTTCTTCTTCGCTAAATTAATTGCAGGAGTCATTGCACTCTCGGACTGGTTTCTTCTTTCAGATCAATATATCCAACCTTCAAGTACCTTGTCACATAAAAAAGCCCCGGCACGATGCCGAGGCTTAGAGTCATAACAACATGCTCTTTCATGCACGTCAGACTAAAGGCTTACTTGTAAACCATCTCACCTTTCGGTGCGAATTTATTCACATCAATCGGGCTGTTAGTCTGCAGGTACTCTTTCAATACTTCTGCATCCACAAAACCAGTATTGACGTGACCTGGATGCTCGGCAACCTTAGGGTAACCGTCACCACCCGCGGCATTGAAGCTTGGTACCGTAAAGCGATAAGTATCAGTTAGGCTCAATGGCTTGCCACCCACCTTCACATTGCTTACCTTGCCGTTTTGAACGGTCATGGAAATACCATAAAACTGAGCGTAGGCACCTGAATCAACTGGCTTAGTTGCCACCACGTTCAGGTAGTCCATCACTTCGGCACCGCTCATGTCAGTGTAAGTCACGATATTACCAAATGGCTGAACCGTCAGAACATCTTTATAGGTAATATCGCCGCCAGCGATAGAGTCACGCACACCGCCTGAGTTCATCACCGCAAAATCCGCTTTCGCGCGTTCCATGTGGGAAGCCGCAATCAGACGTCCCAGGTTGGTCTGCTGGAAACGTACCACATTGCGGTCACCTTCCAGCTTACCGTTCGATTCGGCAATCTTGATATTCAGCTGCTCCTGGCCACGCTCCTGGTAAGGTGTCAGGAAGGCTTTCACTTCTTCGTTCTGAACTATTTCGTCCTCGATAAAGACACGCTTCTTGCTGCCATCAGCCAGCTTCACTTTCTTTTTCAGGTTAACCGGGATCAGGTCATAGCTGACCATCTGCAGTTCACCGTTCTTGAATTCAAAGTCTGCACGACCAACGTATTTACCCCACTCGTGCGCCTGTACAATCCAAGTCCCGTTTTGCTGATCAGGCTTACATTCCTCACCCGGCTTGAAGCTCTTGTTGTACATGTTGGGACCTTCCATGCAGACCGGCTCTTGCGAGTGGCCGCCTACAATCATGTCTAAGTCACCTTCATCCATATAACGCGCAAGTGCGACATCACCTGGTGCGTTCACCCCGCGGTTACCATTTTCGTAATGGCCCATATGGGTGGCAGCAATGATCACATCCGGTTTTTCTGTCTGCTCGAGCTCAGCAATCAGCTTCTTGGCTTCGGCTTTCGGATCACGGAAATCTACGCCAGCAATATATTCAGGGTTACCGATTTTCGCCGTGTCTTCCGTTGTCAGGCCAATAACCGCAATCTTGATCCCTTGCTGTTCAAAGATCTGGTACGGCTGGAACATCCGCTCGCCGGTTTCCTTGTCGTAGATGTTTGCCGACAACATAGGGAATTCAGCCCACTCCTCCTGCTTACGCAGTACTTCCAGCGGGTTATCAAACTCGTGGTTACCCAGCGCCATGGCATCGTAACCCAGCATGTTCATGCCTTTGAAATCAGGCTCGGCATCTTGTAAGTCTGACTCTGGCACACCCGTATTAATATCACCGCCAGACAGAAGCAACGCTGTACCACCTTCTGCAGCCACCTCAGCACGGATCTGGTCAAGCAACGTCTTGCGTGCCGCCATGCCGTATTCACCATGCTGGTTCTGCCAAAAACGCCCGTGGTGGTCATTGGTGTGAAGGATTGTCAATTTATATGTTTCATCTGCTTGCCAAGACGGAGCTGCACTTTCTGGCTGGCTCGCACAACCCGCTAAAGTGGCAAGTACTGCCGCCGTTAATGCTGTTTTAGCAAATAAGCGTTGCTTCATGGGGATCCCCTTAACCGTTTATATTATTTTTCGCCTAGCGACGTAGGAAGTAACC
This sequence comes from Photobacterium obscurum, assembly GCF_026191635.1. Taxonomy (GTDB): domain Bacteria; phylum Pseudomonadota; class Gammaproteobacteria; order Enterobacterales; family Vibrionaceae; genus Photobacterium; species Photobacterium obscurum. The sequence goes on along the minus strand of NZ_JAKRRW010000039.1, from coordinate 18,604 downwards.
TTTAGCGACAAATTCCAAAGGCTCTATTAACGCGTTCGCCGAGCGATAACCGCTGCTACCACTCATCCCTTGAGGGTATAAGTAGCTGTTATTATTTATTTCAGTAAGCGTCAGTTTAAATTAATTGGTTACCGCTTGCGTTTTGATTTCATCAATCTGTTGTGCAGATCACTTTACAGCTCGTAAGTTTTCATAATGCTCTGATAACAGGCAACAAAAAGCCCCGCATCTGCGGGGCTTCTGAGTTCATTTTCGGTTTATTGCATGAACCGCGACTTTGGTTTTATGCAATATTGTCTTACTCATTCATCAAGCAGTAGCCAGCTGACGAGCAGGATGCTTTACAAACACCGCTACAACCGCTGCAATCGCCAGGAAGAAACAGTAATAAGAGTGGCTAACCACTTCTAATGGCGAAAGGCCAAACACCGAACCTAGCAGCAACGCCTGTGCACCATACGGCAGGATACCCTGTACAACGCAAGAGAAGATATCCAGCAAACTGGCTGAACGACGTGGTGTTACTCCATTCTCTTCTGCCAACTCTTTCGCGACACCACCCGAAACAATGATTGCTACGGTATTATTCGCAGTACAGCAGTTCGTCAGACTTACTAGCCCGGCAATTCCCAATTCGCTGGCACGCAAATTCTGGCCCTGACTATGATCTTTGCTGAACACCCGAATGATACGGCTGATCATCTGTGTCAGGTAAGCCAGGCCACCCTGCTGTCGCATCAGCTCACTGATCCCGCCAATCAGCATCGACAGCAAGAAAATTTCCTGCATGTTGCCAAAACCGGCATAAATATCCTGACCATAAGAAGACAAGCTGTATTCCGGAGTGGCAAATAAGCCAACGCTGCCAGCCAACAAAATACCGATACTCAGTACCACAAACACGTTAAGACCAGAAACAGCCAATACCAAAATAGTGATATAAGGCAATACCTTCAGCCATTCAACCTCTGAAGCGGGCGGTACCTCTGTCGGCGTACTGCTCAGCATAAACAGGACAACCGCGACAATAGCTGCCGGCAAGGCAATACGAATATTTTCACGGAACTTATCCTTCATCTGGCACCCCTGAGATCGGGTCGATGCAATCGTGGTATCCGAAATGATAGATAGGTTATCGCCAAACATCGCACCACTCAGCACCACACCTGCTGTCAGGGCGACATCCATACCAGCAGCCTGGGCAATGCCGAGGGCTACCGGAGCCACTGCAGCAATCGTCCCCATCGAGGTACCCATAGCTGTCGCAATAAAGGCTGAGATCACAAAGATACCCGGCAAAATCATGCTTGCTGGCAGCATAGATAGACCAAGGTTAACCGTGGCGTCAACACCTCCTGTCGCTTTGGCAACCGAAGCAAAAGCGCCGGCAAGCAGGTAAATCATGCACATTGCAATGATATCGCTATGGCCGACACCACGCAGAAACTGTTCGATAGCTTTGTTGAGCTTCTCTTTGCTCAACAGTAGTGCTACGACAACGGCAGGTAATGCCGCAACGGGAGCGGGTAACTGATAGAAAGCAAAGTCCACACCTTGCATTGTCAGATAGCTACCGACCCCAATGAATAACGATAGAAAAATACCCAGCGGCAACAGCGCTAACGCTGATGGGGTATTTGGAGCTGATTGTTGTGTTGTGTTCGACATGATGACTACAGGACATCTATTTTAAAATTTGCCCTAGACTAAAACTTACCCCTAGATGTGTCAACATCTAGACGTCTAAACATCTAGATGTTGAGTTAATCACCCACATTCAGACTTCCGCAATACATCGATAAAGCCAATAAAGATCATTCGCTTACAAACTTGATGAATATCTTGTCATTTAGCGATAATATATACAGTCCACCATACGATAAAATCAATAGAGCAGCTTCAATGACACTAACACTGAAACAGAAAATACTTGGCTGTGTCTTATCAGCCATCATAATTATTGCCAGTGGCTTAACCTGGCTCGCAGCCCAAGAACTTTTTTCACAAAGCCGCAGCGGTATATACGCGCGTGCCACCAGCCTAAGCAATGTAGCCACAAACGCCATTGGCTACTGGTTGCAAGAACACAAGGCCCTACTGTCTTCTGCAGCCAATACAACCGATCTAGATCAGCTTCAAGCCGTAATGATTCACGCCAAAGAAGTCGGTAAATTTAACGATGTCTTTTTTGCTGACCTAAATGGCCAGATGTTTCTTGCTGGCAGTACCACTCCACTAAGTAATTTTGACGCCCGAAGCCGCGACTGGTATCAACAGGCTATCCGAGCATCTGAAATCATCACCTCAGCGCCTTACAAGGGAGTCAGCAATGGGCAGACCATGCTAACCTTTTCGGTCCCTATTCGTATCGGCGGGCAAACACTGGGGGTCATTGGTGCCGATATCACCCTGAAGTCACTCCAAAATACAATCAATAACTATGATGTTGGGCAGAATGCCCATGCGATATTGCTGACCCAGCAAGGTAAAATCATGGCCTCTCACAATAACCAACTCACACTGCAACCGCTGACTCTTATGGCACCGGAGCTGAGCATGGCTAAGATCAATACGGCCATGGCTGAGCAAAGTATTCAAATATTTGAAGAAAATGGACGAGAAAAACTGATCTATTTCGGCGAGATTGGCGGCAGCGATTGGATCTTTGCCGTTGAGATGGATCGCCAAACCGAAGAAGCCAGTCATAACCAGCTACTCAAGAACCTGATCATTGCGGGTATTATCGGGACACTACTTGCTGTATTGCTTGTATCATTGCTGATTAATTACTTATTCCGAGACCTGGGAAAAGTCTCCGCGGCACTGGCAGACATTGCCAATGGCGAAGGCGATCTCACTCTGCGCTTGCAGCCTAACAGCAATGATGAGATCGGCCAGCTTGCCGACAACTTCAACCGCTTTGTCGATAATATGCACGGTATGATCAGCAGACTGGACAATATGTCTGGTTCACTGGCCGAGCAAGCGAGTGATACGGCCAATCATGCCGAGAAACGCAGCCACCGTATTCGACAGCAGCAAGATGAAATCAACATGGTAGCGACGGCGATTACCGAAATGGCCACTGCAACTGAGGAGATCGCTAACAACGCTGAAAACACCGCTCAGACGTCAGAGCAAACCGTCACTCACGCCCAACTCGGTGCCGAAGAGGTCGATAAGAGCCAGCATTCCATCAGTAATCTGGCTCATGAGGTTGATAACGCCACCGAAGTTATCAAGGCGCTTAATCAACATGCCCAGAATATTAATAGTATTCTTTCTACCATTCAGGATATTGCCGAGCAGACCAACCTGCTGGCGCTAAATGCCGCCATTGAAGCCGCCCGGGCTGGTGAGCAAGGGCGAGGCTTTGCCGTTGTTGCCGATGAAGTGCGGATCCTAAGTCAACGAACCCATTCATCGACCCAGGAGATCCAACAAACGATCGAAACACTGCAGCAGACCACAACCGAAGCAGTTTCGATTATGGGCGACAGCAAAATGCTGGCAGAAACCAGTGTCACCGATGCGGCCTCTGCCAGTGACAGCCTCAACCACATCACTCAGTCAGTAAACCAGATCAGTGACATGGCCACACAGATTGCTTCCGCAGCCGAAGAACAGTCCTTGGTTACTTCGGAAATCACCCGCAATACCGAAGCCGTTAGAGAAGTATCCGAGCAGCTGGCACATGAAGCTAATGATGCTACCGTTCAGGCCAGCCAACTCTCTGAACTATCGGCGCACCTGCGTGAAGAGATTGCCCGCTTCAAGTTGTGATCTAAGATAAATCAACGCGCTGAAATCGAAGCTATAAACAGTTAAGTCTGCCGCTATTGCCTCTCGCATTAGCGGCATTTTTTTGACGGCAAACCATAAAACCGTCAATAAAAACACCTTTTATTTCATTATATTAATAGTTCTATGAAGCACGTCACTTTCTCGTGCATATTGGTTAAAAAATCTATAAAATCCGCTCGACCCGAACCATTCTCCCCCGGCTTTGAGAACAAAAATGAAACTAACATTAAAGCAAAAACTCATTGGAGCCAGCTTGTCCGCGGTTGTTGCAATGGCAACCGCCCTAACTTGGCTAGCTGCCGATCAACTTTTTGACCAAACACGAAGTGGTATCTACTCCCGCGCAGACAGCCTGGCCAAGGCGGCTACGGAAGGAATTTCGGAGTGGATCTCTGTCCGTAGAGACATCGCTACCGCATTCAATGATTACAGCACTGAAGCGAATGTCGTCCCGTTTTTACAACAGGCACGTAAGGCCGGCGGTTTTGATGACATTTTCCTAGGTACACCTGCCGGTGGCATGTACCGCTCCCACCCTGAACGTAACCGCGCAGACTACGATCCTCGTACCCGTCCTTGGTACCGCGATGCCCAGAACGCAGGCAAGCAGATCGTAACAACAGCATACCGTGATGCCATCACCAATGCCCTGCTGGTCACGATTGCCGAGCCTGTGATGAAAAGCGGTACAATGGTTGGTGTTGTCGGTGCTGACGTACTGATCGATCAGTTGATCAATGATGTGATCAACCTCGATGTGGGCAGCAATGCTTATGCCATGCTAATTAACAAACAGGATAATACCTTCCTGGCTCACCCGAATGAATCGTTGCTGCTACAGCCAATTAACCGCTACAGCAGTAACGTGAGCATGGCGAGCATTGAGGCCGCAGTCCAATCTAACAGCATTGAAACGGCGACAATCGACGGTAAAGAGAAGTTGCTGTACTTTGCCAACGTCCCAGGTACCGAGTGGATCCTGGGTATCGAGATGGATCGTGCAACGGAAGAGGCCAGTCACACCAGCCTATTGCGTCAGCTGATCATCACTTCGATCATCATTACGCTGGTTGTAGTCAGCGCCGTGGCATGGCTGGTTGGTTTCCTGTTCCGTGATCTCGGCCGTGTATCCCAAGCCTTGGCAGAAATCGCGACTGGCGAAGGCGATCTGACTCAGCGCCTTGAACCACGCAGTGATGATGAAGTCGGCCAGCTTGCCCATAACTTCAACCGCTTTGTTGGCAATATGCACGGTATGGTCACTCGCCTGCAGGAAGTCTCCAGCTCCCTGACCCAGCAAGCCCATATTACGGCTTCACAGGCGGAAGAGCGTAGTACCCGTATCCAGCACCAGCAGGACGAAATCAACATGGTGGCGACCGCAATCAATGAAATGGCGGCGGCGACACAAGAAATTGCCGGTAATGCGGATAATACCGCCCGTACCTCAAGCGAAACTGTCGAAGCTTCAGAACATGGTGCGACTCAGGTTAGTCAAAGCCAGCAGTCAATCACAGGCCTTGCCACTGAAGTGGATACTGCAACGAGCGTGATCGGTGAACTGAATACCCATGCCCAGAGCATCAACACTATCCTGTCGACCATTCAGGGCATCGCTGAGCAGACCAACCTGCTGGCACTGAATGCGGCAATTGAAGCGGCTCGTGCCGGTGAGCAAGGCCGAGGCTTCGCGGTTGTTGCCGATGAAGTACGTGTGCTTAGCCAGCGTACCCACGCGTCTACACAAGAAATTCAGCAGATGATTGAAACCCTGCAGCAGACTACCGGTCGTGCCGTCGGCATTATGGAAGACAGCCGCCGTTTAGCAGAAACCAGTGTTGACGATGCTAACGCGGCCTCTGCCAGCCTGTCGCAAATCAACAACGCAGTGACGAATATCAGCGACATGGCGACACAAATTGCCTCGGCCGCTGAAGAGCAGTCTTCGGTTACTTCGGAAATCACTCGCAACAGTGAGAGTATTCGTGATGTGTCGAACGAGTTGGCGGTAGAAGCCGATGAAGCGGCGAAACAGGCAGCTGAGCTATCTCACCTGTCACACGAACTGCAGCAGGAAATCAGCCGATTTAAACTGTAAGTTACAGAAAAATTATTAACATACGCAAAAGCGGCTTTCCTCGGAAAGCCGCTTTTTTGTTATAAATGTCCCTGTCACAAGCGGTAACCAACATCAGCGATTTAGCAACCCAGATTGCCTCTGCGGCCGAAGAGCAGTCGTCGGTCACAGCGGAGAACACCCGCAACACAGAAAGCAACCGTAACGTATCTGATGAACTTGCAGCAAAAGCCGATGAAGCAGCTCAGCAAGCCGCAGAATTATCGAACTTGTCGCATGAGCTACAACAAAAAATCTATCGCTTTAAGGTATAACTGCACAACACAGTAACAAAAAGCGCCGTAGTGGATATCCACTACGGCGCTTATTTAGATCAAGGGGCTGGATTCCAAAACCTCAAGGAAGTCGAACTCACGCTCTTCCTCGGGCCCTCTTTTCCTAGAACCGCTTTATTAAATCAGATTAAATACAATCGCTGATACTGCCAGCAGTCCCATCACCAAGATAAAGATTGTACTGAATTTGCCGCGATGTGCTTTCAGCGCGTCAACCTTGTAGACCGCCAGCATCGGCATGATAAACAGGATCATTGCAATTACCGGCCCTGACAGAGCCTCCATCATGCCCAAAATGCTCGGGTTCATGATCGCCGCAAACCAGATTGCGAAAAACATAAACGCAATACCCAGCTTGTCCAGTTTCGCAGGTGCCATCTTGGTTTGCTTTTGCAGCATACCATTCAGGCTCTCACGGGCACCCATGAAGTGACCAAGGAACGATGATGATATTGCAATAAAGGCAATCAACGGGCCGAGGGCTACAATAAACGGGCTGTTGTGAATATTAGCCAAATACGACAGCACAGAGACATTTTGCGCCTTCGCTTCCAGCAGTTGCTCCGGGCTTAGGCTTAGCACACAAGAGAACACAAAAAACAGGACAAACGAGATCAGCATCACCGAGGTACGCTTGAGGATTTGCTCTGATTTCTGCACTGCTTGCTGGTTGTAATGGCGGCGCTGAGCATTGGCAAAACTAGATATGGCTGCCGCATGACTGAACGCAAATACCGTCACAGGTATTGCAAGCCATACCGTTACAGAGAAGCTACCCCATTCAGGCATTGCTGATAAGTCTGGCATTTGCCAATTTGGGATCAGGTATAACGACAGGCCAGCCAGAATTGCGGCCAATGGATATACAATCACCTCGAAGGCTTTAAGCATCACTTTTTCGCCAGCCATCATGATAGCAATCATGCCAAATACCAGCACACCTGATAGCACAATCCGCGAAGGCTCGGCCATCCCTAGTTGATTAACGATAAAGCTGTTAACCGTATTAGTCAGCCCCACACCGTAGATCAACAAAATAGGAAAAATAGACAAGAAGTACAGCAGTGAAATAAGACGACCTGCACTCGCGCCAAAATGCTCTTCAACCACATCGGTAAAATCAGCATTTGCTTTTGACGAGGACAGCACAAAACGGGCAAGCCCTCTATGGGCTAAAAACGTCATCGGGCCGGCTAATAAGGCCATGATCACCAACGACCAGAAACCACCAGCACCAATATTGATCGGTAAAAATAAAATACCGGCACCAACCGCGGTACCAAATAAACTTAGCATCCAGCTAGTATCGTGTTTACTCCAACGAGAAACCATCCCCTCAGCATAGCTTAGAGGTATATCTTGAGATAATGACACGCAACATCCTACATCTACGAAATTTTACTCGGCACGGAGTATACCGATGCCAAATAAAATACTCACAGCGAGACCGGCAAACATCACACTTTGTTTTTTGCCATCTCATAGCGAGATAGCCCAGCATTAATGTAATGAATAATGAATGTCACCAGCCAGAGGATAAAAACCAGAATAATTCACCAAATTTTCACCCACCTCATTTTTTTTAACCATAGAATATTGGTTTGATAGAGAAAGACGGCATAAATAGAGCTTTGAGCGATATATTAAATACCCAATTCACTAATTCTCTTATCAATTGGTTAGATCATTAATGGAATTGGTATAAACGATTCGATTGGACGCCCGAGTTTGCTCTCAGTAAAAAAACGGCCCGGCAGGAAGCCTGCCGGGCCGTTTCGAGTCAGAACAAATAAGACCAATAAAGGTAAGGGTTATTTGATCTCGATTGGTTCAAAGCCTTTGATCAGATCATCAAGCTGCTTGATCTGAGCCAGGAACGGCTCAAGCTTATCCAGAGGGAAAGCCGATGGGCCGTCACAACGCGCCTGATCAGGATTCGGGTGAGCTTCCATGAACAGACCGGCAATACCAGTCGCAATACCTGAACGCGCCAGATCAACCGTCTGCTCACGGCGACCACCAGAAGCCGCGCCCTGTGGATCACGGCACTGTAGCGCGTGAGTAACATCAAAGATGATTGGGCTGCCTTTTGACGCCTTCTTCATTACATCAAAGCCCAGCATATCAACAACCAGGTTATCGTAACCGTGCAGCACACCACGCTCACAAAGAATGATGTTTTCGTTACCACACTCGGCAAACTTCTCAACGATATTGCCAACCTGACCAGGACTCATGAACTGGGGTTTTTTCACGTTGATCACGGCGCCGGTTTTCGCCATCGCTTCAACCAGATCAGTCTGGCGAGCAAGGAACGCCGGTAGCTGGATCACATCAACAACATCGGCCACTGGCTGAGCCTGATACTGCTCGTGAATATCAGTGATGATCTTCACGCCGAAAGTATCTTTCAGCTCCTGGAAGATCTTCATCCCTTCTTCCATGCCCGGGCCACGGTAAGAATGAACAGAAGAACGGTTCGCTTTGTCGAATGATGCCTTGAAGACAAAAGGAATACCCAGCTTGTCTGTCACCTCAACGTACTTCTCACAGATCTGCATCGCCATATCTCGAGATTCAAGTACGTTCATACCGCCAAACAGGACAAACGGCTTATCGTTAGCAACATCGATATCACCAACTCGAACAACTTTTTGTTCCATCATATTTTCTCTTCTCATTCTGTAAGTTGACGTAATAACAGACGCTAAAGCTAATGTTATTACCTCTGAATTCATAGGGCCTGTAGACCTTTTATCGTCTTTCCTGCCGGAGGATGAATAGGCTCTAGTGTAGGGTCAGTGGCTCTTCATTAAGTGCCTTCACCTGTAGTTTTAGCAGTTCAGCCGCAGGGTCTTCAGGGCATTGCTCGATGAAATACTCATAATCCATCGCAGCAACATGGCTGCAGTCTAACTGCTGATAAATATAGCCGCGATCGCGAATTTCGTGGGGATCTCCCGGGCGAAACTCCAATGCCATATCACTGCAGCGCAGTGCATCAGCAAAGTGCTCTTCGCGCAACAGGGCGCTTTTCATTACCGTTAGCCAGCGCGCCAGAATATCGGTGTTTTCCGCTTCTTCCAGATGCTCAGCCTCAAGCTCAGTAAAAGGCCCCCGGTGGCCTTTTAACCACGCTCTCAGAGTACGTTTGCTTAGGTATTCGCCATCAAACGGGTTGATATACTGCTGCTCGCCATTGTACCAATCGACTTTGATAATAAACTGAGTCGGGAAACCCACACTGCTGACCGGCAGCTCAAGGTGTCGAGCAAGGTATAAAAATATTGCTCCAAGGCTTACCGGAATACCTTTTTTACGTTCCAGCACCTTATCCAAGAATACATTTTCTGAGGAAAAATACTGCTGATGGTCACCGTGGAATCCCCATTCCCGGTAGAACAAACGAATCAAACCTTCCAAGCGCAAGTGTGGATTCAGCTCATCCATCAAGGCATGCTCTGCCTCTTGGGCCAGTTTCTTCAACTGCAGCCTAACCCAGCCAGCAGGAAAGGCAGGATCGACTGCCGCTGTCATTTCCAGCGCGCCTTCCACTAGCGCCATCTGCTCTAATTCTTCATCAGTAAAACGTAACATGATTACCCCAGAAACGATGATTTAGTCACGGCAATATTTGCAGCCGCCATCACCCAACCTAGCGAACCGAAAAACGCAAAGGTCTTGAACACTTTGTTTTTCCCGTGTTTCAACGTGAAAAAGCCCAAAGCGATATACGCCAGCACACAACTCAATTTCTGTGTTAGCCAGCTCGCTTCTTCGGTGAACGGCATAAAGCCTGTGATAAAAATAAGTGCGATACCAGACAGCAGCAACACGGTATCCACCACATGCGGTGTGACTTTGAGAAATTTTTTCTCGGTCAACGTTGAGTTTGCCATCATCAGGCAATAACGAACCGTAAACAGCAAAACGCTTAAAGCAATTGCCAGCATGTGAAGGTGTTTAAACGCAGCGTACATATAATTCTCTCTCTATCCTTGCCAGCAGCCCATGGTTACGCGGTCCAGACCGGCATAATCCTGTGCTGTTGAGACCTGGCTATATCCCAGTTCCAGTAAAATGTTTCGTACCGCCTCGCCCTGCTCAAAGCCGTGCTCCATCAACAACCAACCACCTTGTTGCAGATATCGACGGCCCTGCTCGCTAATCACCCGAATATCGGCCAGGCCATGCTCTTCAGCAACCAAGGCCGTCTTGGGTTCAAAACGAACATCTCCCTGATCCAGGTGAGGGTCGGTTTTATCTATATAAGGGGGGTTGCTGACAATAACGGCAAAGCTGTCGTCTGCCGTCAGCGGGCTATACCAGCTGCCAGCGGTAAAGCGGGTATTGGTGATGTGCAGGTTGCGGCTATTTTCCTCAGCCAGTTGTGCAGCCTCCGGCCGCAGGTCAATCCCCGTCACGCTGATATCCGGGCGCTCCGAGGCAATCGCCAGAGCAATTGCTCCGGTCCCCGTACCTAGGTCCAGTACCGAACATGGCTGGGCAGGGATTTTATCCAATGCCAGTTCGACTAGGCGTTCAGTATCCGGACGCGGGATCAGGGTATGCGGCGCCACTTTCAGCGGCAACGACCAAAATTCACGCTCACCGACAATATACGCAACCGGCTCACCAGCCAAACGACGACGCAGTACTGCCTCAAAAGCAGCAGACTGTTCACTGTCGAGTGTTTTTTCCGGCCAGGTCAGCAAGTAGCTGCGCGGCTTGTCGAGCACGTGGCACAATAGTACTGCAGCATCTAGCTGCGGGCTGTCAGAACCCGCTTCGGCTAGTTGTTGCGCTGTCTGTTTCAACAGCGCCTCAATGCAAAGCGACATTAGTTCTGTTCTGCCATCGCTGCCAGCTGGTCGGCCTGATGTTCCTGCAAGACAGGTTGGATAAGGGTATCCATATCACCTTCCATCACTTCGTTCAGACGGTAGATTGTCAGGTTGATACGGTGATCAGACACACGCCCCTGTGGGTAGTTATAGGTGCGGATACGATCCGAACGGTCACCAGAGCCTAACAGGTTACGACGAGTGCTCGCTTCTGCTTCATGGCGTCTTTCTTCTTCAGCCTGAATAATACGTGCCGCCAGTACCGACATCGCTTTCGCTTTGTTCTTGTGCTGCGAACGCTCATCCTGACACTCAACCACAATACCAGTTGGCAGGTGAGTAATACGAATTGCCGAGTCAGTGGTGTTAACGTGCTGACCACCGGCGCCTGATGCACGGAAGGTATCAATCTTCAGATCACCGGCATTTATTTCAGGGATCTCAGCTTCTGGTACTTCAGGCAGGACAGCAACCGTACAAGCCGAGGTGTGAACACGCCCCTGCGATTCTGTTGCCGGTACTCGCTGAACGCGATGACCACCAGACTCAAACTTCAGTACACCATAAACACCTTCGCCGTTCACCTTGGCGATCATTTCTTTATAGCCACCGTGCTCGGCATCATTGGCACTCATGACTTCCACACGCCAGCCACGACTTTCAGCATATTTGCTGTACATACGGAACAGGTCACCGGCAAAGATTCCGGCTTCGTCACCACCAGCACCGGCACGAATTTCAATGAAGCAGTTACGCTCATCATTCGGGTCTTTCGGGATCAACAGAACCTGCAGCTCATCTTCCAGGCGAATGATTTCCGCTTTCGCTTCTTTCACTTCTTCCTGGGCCATTTCGCGCATTTCCGGATCATCTTCCTTCGTCATCTCTTCAGCAGCTTCGAGATCTTCTTTCGCCTGCTGATAAGCCTGGAAACACTTGGTGACTTCTTCCAGCTGAGAATACTCGCGGGAAAGCGCACGGAATTTATTCTGGTCACCGATCACATCAGGATCGCCAAGCAGGTGCTGGACTTCTTCGTAACGCTCAACCAGCGTTTCTAATTTCACTAAAATAGAAGGTTTCATAATCGACTTACGTACAATGTTCCGGTAATGACAGTACGACTGCGTACTGCCTCGAATTAATTTTTGAACGATTCCAGCCCCAGGGTTTCACGGATGACAGCCAGTTTTTCCGGCTCGCCATTATGAGCCGCCTGCTGCATCGCCCGGGTTGGCGCATGAATAAGTTTATTGGTCAGTTTATTGCTTAACTCTGCCAGCACTTTCTCGGGCTCGCTACCATTGGCAATCGCCTGCAGGCTACGGCTTAGCAACTCAGTTTTAATATCATCGGCATAGCAGCGATACTGACGAATGCTGTCTACCGCTTCCAGTGAACGTAGCCAGCTCATAAAGGCGGCACTTTCTTCGCTGACGATCGCCTCGGCCTGGATCGCCGCGACTTTGCGCTGCTCACGATTCTTTTCCACAATGCTGTGTAGATCATCAACCGTGTACAAGTAGGCATCATTTAGTTCACCGACTTCTTGCTCGATATCTCGAGGAACAGCAATATCGACCAGCAACATCGGCTGATGGCGGCGTGCTTTTATGGCTTTCTCAACCATCCCTTTGCCGATTATCGGTAACGGGCTTGCTGTCGAGCTAATCACAATATCGGCACGATGTAGATGCTCAGGGATCTCCGGCAAGCCAATCACTTCCGCCCCAAACTCCTCGGCAAGATTAGCCGCACGCTCTCTGGTTCGGTTAGCTACAATCAGCTTATTACAGCCTTGCTCGGCCAGGTGCCGCGCTACCAGTTCAATGGTTTCACCGGCTCCGACTAACAGTACGGTTGCATCTGACAACGACTCAAAAATTTGCTTGGCTAGAGTACAGGCAGCAAAGGCCACGGAAACAGCGTTGCCGCCAATATCCGTTTCGGTCCGCACCCTTTTGGCGACCGTGAATGACTTATGGAACAATTTTTCCAGCATGCCGTGAACGGCATTATAGTCACGGGAATCGGAGTAGGACTGTTTGACCTGCCCTAAAATCTGAGGCTCTCCAAGTACCAGAGAGTCGAGCCCGCACGATACACGCATCAAATGCCGGACGGCGGCTTGCTCCTCATGAAAGTATAAGCTTGGCATCAGCTCTTCAGCCGTAATGTCATGGAACTTGGTCAACCAGTCAATCAAGATACCCGGCCCGGTCTGGGTCACATCACAATAGAGCTCGGTTCGGTTGCAAGTCGAGACGATAACGCCACTGGTTACTTCCGGGTGAGCTTCTAACTGCTGCAATGCCTGTGTCAGCTTTTCCGGGGAAAACGCAACACGTTCGCGCAAATCCACAGAGGCTGTTTTATGATTTATACCTAATGCAAGCAATGTCATGGAGACGGTGTACCACTTCGCCGGTGAAAAAGATCCAGGGCGGGATTTTACTTGATGCCCCAGCGTAATTAAAGAAAACTAACGTAATCAATATGGCATTACTGACCAAATGTCAGCATTCAAAGGCCATTTATCACTACCTCGCGGGCTTTTTAATCACCGCCTAGAAGCACTCTGTAGTCGTCTATCCCCATTCGAAACAGAAGCAATTCATTGTTGAAGTTGGTATTATTGCCCAATTACCGCTATTGTTTGCGCAAACTCATCAGTTAGTTATTAATTATGCCAACAATTTCATCTGTCCGAGGATTTTTAGATTCGACACGGCGCCTAATTACTCTTTCGCTATTGTTATCTCTGCTTGCAGGTTGTGCCACCCAACCAAAAACCATTCCACAAACTGACTGGGATTCTCACCAGCAATCTCTGCAACAGCTAAGCCAATATCAGGCCAATGGAAAGTTGGGCTATAAAGGAACTCAACGCTTCGGTGCAAACCTGTTATGGCGCTCAGCCCCGCAAAATGATCACCTCTTGCTGACGAATTTCCTCGGCAAAACTTTGCTGAAGCTCGACGCCACCCCGATCCGGGCCACGCTGATCTCTCATGATGGAAAAACCCACCAGGGAACGAATGCTTCTGTGCTTATTCAGCAGCTAACCGACATTAACCTGCCCGTCGAGCAGATGCGTGACTGGTTAATTGGCCTGCCAACGGCAGCCGATACCTACCAGCTAAACAGCGAAAACCGCGTCGCCTACCTGGCCAAGCAGATTGATAACCAGCTTTGGCAACTCGATTATAACGAATATGACTACTCTGTAACCCCTGCCCTGCCCAAGCGAATGGTACTGACGCAAGGGGATGTGCGTATTACCCTCGTTATCTACGAGTGGCTAATCAACGATAACAACCGTAAATTACAATGAGCCGTTTTATGATCACCCGCACGACAAGCTGGCCTGCTCCGGCCAAACTGAATTTGTTTCTCTACATTACCGGCCGCCGCCCTGATGGTTACCACGAGCTGCAGACCCTATTTCAGTTTCTGGAACACAGTGACACCCTGACAATCACCGCCAACGAATCCGGCATTATCAATCTATCACCTGCTATCGAAGGGGTCGCAACGGAAGATAACCTGATCTATCGTGCAGCCGATGCCCTACGCAAGGCTGCAGGGATACAGGCTGGCGCAGATATCCATCTCGATAAAATTCTGCCGATGGGGGGAGGCCTCGGTGGCGGTTCATCCAATGCCGCAACCGCGCTGGTCGCCCTAAATTACCTGTGGCAAACCCAGCTCAGCGTTGATGAACTGGCTGAGATCGGCCTGAAGCTCGGCGCTGACGTGCCAGTCTTTGTCCGCGGGTTTAGCGCCTTTGCCGAGGGCGTCGGGGAAAAACTCCAGCCAGCCGAGCCACAAGAAAGATGGTATTTGGTCGCCAAACCGGATGTAAGCATCGCAACTGTCGATATTTTCACCCATCCGGAATTAACGCGTGACACCGAAAAACGTCAGTTGGATGCCCTGTTGGCGGGGGTTTACGAAAACGATTGCGAAAAAATCGTCAGAAGACTGCACCCCGAGGTTGATAAGGCGCTTTCGTGGCTGTTAGAATACGCGCCGTCAAGATTGACTGGCACTGGCGCTTGTGTGTTTGCTGAATTTAGCACTCATCAAGAAGCCATTGCAACACTGAAAAAATTACCTGACTGGCTCCAAGGATTTGTCGCAAAAGGTGTCAACACATCTCCCCTTTTGACAGCCTTGAACGCACATTCTACGGATTGTCAGTAACTACAACTTGGACGCAACCTGAGGTTTCCACCGTGCCTGATATGAAGCTGTTTGCTGGTAACGCAACACCAGAACTAGCCCAACGCATTGCTGATCGTCTTTACATTTCTCTAGGAGACGCAACAGTTAACCGTTTTTCCGACGGTGAAGTCTGTGTTCAGATTAATGAAAACGTTCGTGGTAGCGACGTATTTATCATTCAATCAACTTGTGCGCCAACCAATGACAACCTGATGGAACTGGTTGTAATGATCGATGCACTACGCCGTGCTTCTGCAGGCCGTATTACCGCTGTTATTCCTTACTTCGGTTATGCCCGCCAAGACCGCCGCGTCCGTTCTGCTCGTGTGCCAATTACTGCTAAAGTCGTTGCCGACTTCCTGTCAAACGTCGGTGTTGACCGAGTATTGACTGTTGACCTGCACGCAGAGCAAATCCAAGGCTTCTTCGACGTACCAGTAGATAACGTATTCGGTAGCCCAGTACTACTTGAAGATATCCTGGCGAAGAAACTGGAAGATCCAGTTGTTGTTTCTCCTGATATCGGTGGCGTTGTACGTGCACGTGCTATCGCAAAACTGCTTGATGACACCGATATCGCAATCATCGACAAGCGTCGTCCTCGTGCCAACGTTTCACAGGTAATGCATCTGATCGGTGACGTTGAAGGCCGTGACTGTGTGATTGTTGACGATATGATCGACACCGGCGGTACACTGTGCAAAGCAGCAGAAGCACTGAAAGAGCGTGGTGCTAAGCGTGTATTCGCTTACGCAACTCACCCGGTATTCTCAGGTAACGCCCCACAGAACATCAGAGAATCAGTAATCGACGAAGTGATCGTGACTGACTCAATCCCACTGTCTCAGGACATGGTAGACACCGGTCGTGTTTCTGTTCTGACACTGTCCGGCATGCTAGCTGAAGCAATTCGTCGCATCAGCAACGAAGAGTCTATCTCTGCGATGTTCGAGCACTAATCGCCCATATACCGAACGGTTTGTCGAACGGTTCGGCATTGCGATAGAATCCAAACGCCCCGCATCAAGCGGGGCGTTTTTCGTCCGAAGATATCAATCTTGCTCGCTTTGGTATAACATAGCGCGCGTTTTAAGCCCCCTAAGACTTGAGAGACTAGCGTGAGTAACAATATTCGACTATTAGTTGGCCTGGCAAACCCTGGTGCCGAGTATGCTAAAACCCGTCACAATGCGGGTGCATGGGTAGTAGAAGAACTGGCCCGTGTCCATAATATTAGCCTACGAGAAGAATCAAAGTACTTTGGCCAAACTGGCCGGATCCAGGCCAACGGCCATGATCTTCGCTTGTTGATCCCTTCCACGTTTATGAACCTATCAGGTAAATCCGTGGCAGCACTGGCTAACTTCTATCAGATTAAGCCAGAAGAGATCTTAGTCGCACACGATGAGTTGGACTTACCACCAGGCGTGGCCAAGTTCAAAAAGGGCGGAGGCCACGGCGGACATAACGGCCTGCGCGATATCATCAGCAAAATGGGCAATAACAAAGATTTCTACCGTCTGCGAGTTGGCATTGGCCATCCGGGCGACAAAAACAAAGTGTCCGGTTTTGTACTGGGCAAGGCGCCGGCCAAAGAGCAGGGCAATATCGATGCAGCCGTTGATGAAGCGGTTCGTTGCATGGATGTACTGCTGAAAGATGGCCTTAACAAGGCGCAAAATCGACTGCACTCATTCAAAGCAGAATAACTGCAGTCACTCTAATTTGTTCTCACTCTGTGCTTTACAATACTTGGGTAATGTAATTCGCAAAGTTGTTTCACCGAATAATCACCAAAAGGGTTTCCAACCATGGGTTTTAAATGCGGAATCGTGGGCCTGCCAAACGTAGGCAAGTCCACACTATTCAACGCCTTGACAAAAGCGGGTATCGAAGCAGCGAACTTCCCGTTCTGTACTATCGAGCCAAACACCGGCGTTGTACCTGTGCCAGATCTTCGTTTGGATGCACTGGCGGAGATTGTCAATCCTGAGCGCGTACTACCTACGACGATGGAATTCGTTGATATCGCGGGCCTCGTTGCCGGCGCATCAAAAGGTGAAGGCCTAGGTAACAAATTCCTGGCAAATATCCGTGAAACAGATGCAATCGGCCATGTTGTCCGTTGTTTCGAAAATGACAACATCGTCCACGTTGCTGGTAAGATCCACCCACTAGAAGATATCGAAGTGATCAACCTAGAGCTTGCTCTGTCTGATCTTGATACTTGTGAGCGTGCGATTCAGCGCCAGGCTAAGCGTGCCAAGGGCGGTGACAAAGACGCGAAATTCGAAATCGCGGTACTAGAAAAACTACTACCTACCCTAACGGAAGGCGGTATGGTTCGCTCTGTTGAACTGGCTAAAGAAGAAGTTGCAGCAATCAGCTACCTGAACTTCCTGACACTGAAACCAACTATGTACATCGCTAACGTAAGCGAAGATGGTTTCGAGGATAACGAATACCTAGACATGGTTCGTGAGCACGCAGCAAAAGAAAACGCGGTTGTTGTTCCTGTATGTGCGGCTATCGAATCTGAGATTGCCGAACTTGACGATGCTGATCGTGAAGAGTTCCTGGCTGATATGGGTATCGAAGAACCTGGCCTGAACCGTGTGATCCGTTCTGGCTACGAGCTGCTGGCACTGCAAACCTACTTCACTGCCGGTGTTAAAGAAGTTCGTGCATGGACTATCCCTGTTGGTGCGACAGCACCACAAGCTGCGGGCAAGATCCACACCGACTTTGAAAAAGGCTTTATTCGTGCAGAAGTTGTTGGCTATGACCACTTCATCGAATTCCAAGGTGAAAGCGGTGCCAAAGAAGCGGGTAAATGGCGTCTTGAAGGTAAAGACTACATTGTTAAAGACGGCGATGTCGTTCACTTCCGCTTCAACGTATAACGCAGTTATCGCATTACGTTAAGTATCTAGCTTTCGTTCAAATAAGCCAGCATTGTTGCTGGCTTATTTTTTACTCTCCTAGCAACGCCCCTTAATGCTGACAAGGGTCTCATTTTCCCGATTTTTCTATTGAAAAATGGTGTTCCAGCATGGCATTTACGCATTTCGCCCAAATATCAATCGAACAAACGGATTTTCGGAAGATATTAAAAAAAACTGTTGACGGTTTTTGCTGGGATGAGCATAATGCGCCCCGTTCCCAAGACAGCGGCAAGTTAAACGGCCAAGTTTAAGGGGATAAAAAATGGCTACGTAGCTCAGTTGGTTAGAGCACATCACTCATAATGATGGGGTCACAGGTTCGAATCCCGTCGTAGCCACCATCTTTCCTCTTGCAGGAATGATGTAAAACAC
>NZ_JAKRRW010000038.1 GCF_026191635.1 Photobacterium obscurum | reverse complement strand
TGGATCTCAGCTAACTCTGAACATCACAAGCACTGTGAGTATGAGCTACTGCCCCCCCCCAAGCCAGCCAAAACAAGCCCATCTTGAGGCTAGTAGCTCAATGAAATGAGTACGATTTCAACTGCCCGCACCATCACGCCACTCATACAACTAAACGTTAAGCTTTTTCGCCACCTTCTCACACAGGTACTTAAGCTCGGAAGTTTTTCTTGGGAACATTGCACTGCCGCTCTTATCTTGTACAAGCCCCCCTAATAGGTTAGGGGGGAGCTATCAGGACAAAAGTAGGTTTCTAAAGGATCACCCCGCCGCCCGGTGCGACGATGGATTGCTTTGCGGTGACAGGCTGTGGTTTCGGTTTCTTCGCCACTTTGCTTGCCTTTTTCCTGGCGGGTTTGCTGATCGGCTCCAGCACGCCCAGTGGAACGGCCTCACCGGAGATGATCCTGGCCCGCGCCAGCTTGCGCTCAACCTCGGTGATCTTGATCTTGCCGATAACCTTGCGGCTATGCCCGATGACCTCCTCGGTGTAGGGGTCATAGTCCGGCTCACCGAAGATCACCACCTGGTACATATCTCCCTTGCGGATGTGCTTGCCGCTTGTCGGCAGCGTGACGATACCGTGCTTAACCGACGCGATCCGCATCGGGAAAACCGCATTGTGAATATCTTCGTAAACCTTCCCGGCGGTGATCTGTGCCAGCAGGGCGAGGTTATTTCGCCCGGATGTCGACGCCTTCGTTCCCATGAACTTGACCTGACCGGACTGCGCCGACTTAACCTTGTACTTCACCTCATAGACAGACGAATACCCGGTGCTCTTTTGGCCGGTGATCTTGCCTGTCATCGGGTCCGTTTTGCGATTATCGACAACCCGCTTGGCTGTCACGGCCTTCACCACCTCCAGATCAAGAATATAGTCCATATCATCACTGGCGTAGTTCTCTTCAAAGATGGCAAACTTGCCGCCGGCGACGAACCTGGCATCAAGCTCGGTATTGAACGCCTTGCTGTGTCGGCCAACCGGGTGATTGATGGTGAGCAGCTTGCGGCTGAGCTCGTCGAGCTGGGCTGACTTCTTGACCTTCACCTTGGCGAGCAGGCGAACCTGGCACCTGTCGTCCTTACAGCCTTGCTCGAGGATCGTGAACTGCTTGATGTCACCGTTTGACTCGAGCCTGAAGTCGTCGTCGAACTTGCTGTTCAGCGTAGACTCTTCGTCTTTGGCGCGGGTAGAAACGGATGTTTGGGTCTGGGTCTTAATCGATGTCTCGTTGGTCTGAATGATCGCCGAGACGAGCGCATCTTTGGTGGCTGAGCGAATGTCACGGCCATAGCCGACGACTTCGACATCGACAGTTTTTGCCACTGCCGTTAGCGGCAGCAGAAGCGACAGGGAAAGCAATATCTTCTTCATCTTAAAAATCCGAGTTATCCATGAGATCGGCAGACTGTACAAACGATCGGTTTGTGCCTGACATTCGGTTTGACGTCGATACCGGGTTAACACCGCCCATCGCTCTTGATGTGTCGGCAGCCTGCTCGGCAGTATAGGCCAGTGCATCGCCGGCATACTTAGGACTCCAGGCGTAAACCTTGCCGACAATCTTTTTCTGCGTAACCGGGTGTATGTTCTCGAACTGGCCGACTTCTTTCAGGCCGCTGATACCGACAACTGACGAGGCCATTTTTGACAGCTCGTCAAGCGTGGCAATCGTCTCGCTGACGTCTTCCTGGATCTGTGTTTCGGTCTTGCCGTCATAGGTGATCGTCAGCTTCTTTCCCGATAGCTGGCCGACGTAGGACTCGGCATCGAGCGAGCCCTGCAAATTGAAGATCTGAGACAGGTGGGAGAGGGCATCATTTCTAGCCAGGCTCGGCATGATACTGCTCTCGTAGCGATCATAAGAGGCGCTGTTGGGCTGCTTGACATTGAATGCCTGGCCAAACGACAGCAGAACCGGGTAGCCGGCTTTGTCCCACACCAGTTTGGTACCGATGTTCGCGAACATCGTGTCGTAGTGTTGCAAAAACCATTCATCGATATCGATACCGCGAGCGGCCTTGCCCGGCACAGCCTGATAGGCCGCACCGCCTTCATAGATTGCCTTCACGGCCCGCTTCGAATTGACAGAGCCCCGGATAACGGCCGACACCCAGGTTTCGCCCTGAGCACTGGTTGCCTCGAAGGTTTTCACGACATAGGCGCCTGATATTTCAGCCGCGGCATTAATTTGCGTGCGGGTTCCGAACTCTTCACCGCCAACGAACTGGCTTTTCTCGAGCGGCTGAAGATCTACAGACTTGAGATCCGGTGCCTGGCCGGTCTCTCCCTCAATAACTGCATCGGCAACGCTTGTTGCCACTTTCAGCGATGCCTGCTTGTCGCGATAGACGCTTTTTTCTTCGGAAGAAAACTGGGGATCGCGATCTTCAATCTTGCGCTTTTCCTGGCGGGTACGGATATTCATGTCGAGCTCGGAGAGCAGACTGACGCGAGCTTCATGAATCGCACTGCGGTAGGCGATGTTTCGACTTTGCCCCCACAGAACATCTGTTGCATCGACGTGAACCTTTACCACACCGGCGTGGATAAAACCTTTGAAATTCGGGGAAGACTTGGCTTTGGCTACGTAGAGCATCTGCTGCGCATTGACACAGTCCTTCGGCGACGGGGTATAACCCAGATCGTCGGTTACACAAAACTGTGTCACTTTCTTCTGCGCTATGGCCACCTGCGCATTAAACGGTTCGCGCTGAACATGTAGCTGTGCCTGCTGGGCGGGTTGTTGCGCCGCGTCTACTGCAGCAACAGCAGGGGAGGCAGCCGCTGCAATCACAGCGGCCAGTAGTCTTTTTTTCATCATCTTATTTTTATGCTAAAGAGCGCCCTGTCAGGCGCTAAAGGATTACCAGGTTACCGTTGAGCCGTCAGTGACTTTGCCGATAACGGTTTCAGATTCGAAGTAAGCCAGACCGTTTTCAAGGTTGGTCAGCGTCAGCTGGAAATAGTACTCAACACGCTGATCACCGTTATCAAGGCGGTTGTTCGCCTGAATAATTTTTCCGGACAGCGCGAAGTCCGGCATGACGACATTGTTGCCTTTCGCTGTCTGCTTATTGACGACAGACGACTCCTGTAGGTTGCGAACATCGACAACCATCTTGTCTTTCGTGGCACCAATTGCAGAGGTTGCCAGGAACTTGCCTGTCTTTAGCAGCTGGACACGGATCTTCTTGGCGATCTGCTCGGTAGAAATTCGCTGCATGGTGTCATTTGTCACTTCGCTTACCGCGATCACGTAACGTCCGCCTGCCGTCGCATTGGGATGGACAAGAAGCGGCGAGGCCATCATTTCGGACACGGCATCATCGGCGGCTTTCTCAAAGTCTGCGTTTGACAGACCGGCAGTGATATTTTTGGTCTGATCGGTTGAATCGATGTACTGAGTAGTTGTCTGGCAGCCACCCATCAATAACGCCCCAGCAACAACGGCTGCTGTACCTGTTTTACAAAATTTAATCATAAATCAAACGCTTAAATATTTTATTAAGAATATAACCAATCAAGAAGGCGATATAGTACAACAATTCGACCTCTAAAATAAAATACAGTGACAATTATTTTTCTTCGGAGTGTTTACTTTTATGTATTTTTCGACAAAACTTCGCCTCCCCAAAAAAATAGAAGACAAGATCCGTTACCACAATGAAAAAAGCTTTTAAGCTCGGCACAATTGCCACCGCCATCGCACTAACATCTGGCTGTACATCCATGATGCAAAAAAAAGACTTTGATGGTCTGAATGAGCAAATTACCAAAGGCGATATCAACGCCGCCGTTGTTCATGCCGAAAAACTGTCGGGTGAGTTTAATACCCAGACAGGTGAGCCGGGGGATCTACTCTGGGCGCTACAGTCAGGCGTCCTCAACCGGGTTGCCGGCAACGACAAGCGTAGTATTACCTACTTCGATTCGGCAGAGACACTGATGCGAATGGAAGACAGTGAAAGCGGGGCAGAGAAAGCTGCTGAGACCACGGGCTCTATTCTAGGCAATGATGCCATGCTTGACTATGAGCCGACTCAGTATGACGGTGTCATGACCAACTACTATAAAGCGATGTCATTCTGGACACTTGGGGACACGGCCAGTGCCCGTGTTGAATTTAACCGCTCTATTGACCGCCAGCGTCGCGCCGCTCAATACTTCAGCGAGGAGATCCAGGACAAAATAGCGGCTGCCGGGGGGGATGCACAAGGCAACCAGAACGCTGCCAACCAGGGGATCGCGCAGGCCGAGCAGGCAACGGCGGCGAAAATGAGCCAATGGTCGGCCTACGAAGGCTATATAAACCCAGCAGCCACCTACGCAAGCTCGCTCTTTTTCATGCTGCACGGCAAAGACGGGGCCGACTACGAAAAGGCACAGGCGGGTTTCAAGCGCGTTTACGGCATCTCTCGTTCTGCGACCGCAAAAGCTGACATGAACAACGTGGCGGCGCTAAAGAGCGGTCAACGCCTGAAGCCGACTGTCTGGGTGATCTACGAAAACGGCCTTTCCCCCAAGAAGAAAGAAGTGCGCTATGACTTCCCGTTGTTCCTGGCTGGCGTGAACAAAGTCAAGTACGTGGGAATGGCGCTGCCTGAGATGGGTGACGGTAGCGCTGCATTTCCTTACGTGCAGATAGACCAGTATCGTACCCAGCCAATGGCAAGCATGTCGAAAGTCATTCAGTCCGAGTTCAAAGCCGAATACCCAGGCATTCTGGCCCGTGAAGTAACACGCGCCGTGGTAAAAGCGGCTTCACAGGCTGTCGCAGAGAAACAAGACAGCAGTGGCCTGGCCAGCATTATCATGACAGTGGCAACCATGGCGACAACCGGCGCGGATGTACGCTCATTCTCCATGCTGCCGGATACATTCGATGTTACCAGCCTGCCTAAGCAGGGGAAAAATCAGTTCACGCTGAAAGCCGGCCAGTTCGATATTCCGGTGACAACGGCAGCAGGCAAGCACGCAATTATCTATGTCCGTGCATACCACGACAACATTGCCCCTCAGGTGTCGGTGATTAACATCTAGCAACAAACAAAGCACAGCCCTTTCGCATCGGAGGGGCTTTTTGTATCTACTCTGTAATATCGATTTGCAATGGTCGGATAGGTATCAAAACTTATCAGTTATAATCACGTAATGTAATCATGGCAACACCATTTCACCCAACGAATAGATACTGGTGTCTACTATATGCAGCCGTTATAATGCCTGCAATTAAACAATATCCCACCTTTTAAAGATATTGAGCTTTATAGGATGAAAGCAAAATGCCAAGAGTAAGCCAGGCAGTAGCCAGACAAACCAGACAGAAAATAATAGACTCTGCCTATCATATTGTATTGAAAGAGGGTATCGAACAACTTACCTTTAGCAATATTGCCAACCGGGCCGGTATCAGCCGGTCCGGTATCAATGCACATTTTAAACGGAAAGAAGATCTATACTTCGAGCTAAGGGGCATGGTCTCTGAAAGGATGAAAACGGTGTTTAACTACAACTCACCGCAGGAATTCTATGATTGCTGGGTCAGCAATTTTAACTCCGATCCCGAGTTCAGACGAATCATTATCAGTGCAGGTGCATTCTTCTCAATGGAAGAGGGCATCAACAAGCTCAAGGATACCATCAAGGGTAACCCGGTCGAGATCGACATGTATCTAAAAATGGCAGTTGGCCACTCTGTCATTCACTCCCACAAGTGATTAACGAGGGCAAGATAATGCCCTCAGCACCTCGCAACGCTAGTGATAATTGGGAGTTGATACTCCAAATATCACCATTTAACATAATTAATACAATACGCACTGTATATGTAAGATCTAGTTAGAAATGTCAGGTTTGAGCCAGATTGAAATGTCCTGTTTTTCCTACGGTGATCAGACTCTGTCTGGTCTTTGTGAGACTAACGTTACAAATAATTAGTACTTTCGAACAATCCGATTTCACCGAGGCAACAATAAAGAACAGTGACCACTATTTATATCTGGTGTTTATTGTGGTATTTTATAGATACTGTGGTTTGACTTGTAATATCGACGAACAGTATCATTTTGACGATAGCAAGAAGCCCAATGTTAATCATGGAACACATGGTAACTCTGTTGCAATAGTTGTTGCTCAATTATTTGGGAAAAGAAAGTCCGCGAGTAATGGCGTTAATTAACAAGCACGTTCTAGAAAGCATTTGCTTTAGCTGCGGACAAGCGCCACAAACTTCACCAGATATCGATTTTGTTTAAAAACAATAGCTAACACCAACGATACTAAATCCTGCTTACCAAGCTGCTAACGCAATCTCGCTCTTCATTAAGCAAGGAAGATCACATGTACACATCTCTTAGCATTAAAGCTAAGTACTAAACTACAGCTCTATCATTGAGCGAGTAACCATCGAAAAGAAAATAGCAAACGAAACAATGAAAAAAATTATTCTAGCGGCAACAATTGCAACTCTATTAGCTGGTTGTAACGGTGGCGACAATAACAACAATACAGCCCCAATAAACCCAGATGTTCCAGCGACTCCTGTCGAACCATCAAAGCCAGTACCACCAAGCAACGAGTTTAGAGGTACTGCCGCGGCGGGTTCAGCTATCCGTGGCGAGCTTACAGTTATTGATAGTAACGCGAATTCTATGGAATATGTTACAGCTGAAAACGGTAAATTCTCATTCTTGAAAGACGACATCGTGGCTCCTGCAATGATTAAGATTGAGGGCGCGGCTGGCGGTTCTAGCCATGAGGTGTATTCGATTGTTCTCGATGGTAAGGATGTCGCAAACGTGACGCCATTAACTGAACTGTTAATCTCCCGCGTAACTGGCAAGCAGGCTAAGGAAGTCTTTGACAATTTTGATTTGTACCAAACAGAGCTTACACCGGAAGCGCTAGAAGAAGCGCAGGTTGAGCTGAAATCAGTTATCAATCCTTTGCTTGTTGCGGCTGGCGTACCTGCTGACTTCGATTTGATTTGGTCTGAATTCGATGCCAACTACAGGAACATTGATTCAGTACTAGATCTCATTAATATCCGTACAGACGAGAATGGTGCCACCGTTGAATACAAGGGCGACAGTGGCTATTTCGCTGAGCTGCGCTTTAATGAGAACTGGAAAGGCAAGACATTGAGCAAGGGCGGCATTGAACTACTGCCAGAGGACGCTGCCGAAGCAGTTACTTATGTAGCAAAAGCTGATTTGATTCTCGAAAGCATGGCCATAGAGAAGAATGAAAGCGAATACCTTAAAGTTGTTCACTCAGGCGCTTTTTGGTATGGCCAGCCCGCTGAAAACATGTTCGAGCAAAAAGAGAGCATGTATCCGAACGAGACAAGCGAAATGAACCGATTCAAAGACTTCGCCATTACTGACATTGAGGACGACGGCAGTTACCTATTGGCTTACACAGTCTGCTATGAGGATTCAGCTTTTGCATCTTGCGGACGCGAAAAGGCATGGTTCGCTATGGAAGCTGGAGAGATTAAATTCATGGGGCGAAAGGACGATATGCCTTTCAACGTGAGCACAATTCTGATTGCTCGCCAGATCCAGGGGAATGATAACAACCCGATCACATGGTCGGTTGAAATTGACGCTTTCCCTGATGCGAATACAGTTTGTGGGATCATGCCGGACGAGTACAACAATACAGCATGGTATGCAGGTGTCCCTCAACTTGGCAAGCTTTCGGACTTTACCGACGTTGAGAAAGTAACGCTAACGGGGATCGGTGAGCGCACTATTACAATGGATAGTGTTTATAAGGAAGTTAGCGAAAGTGGAACTATCACAGCGTGTCACCTTGTAGATTCAAGCTACGGATATAAAAACTGGCAAGGCGAGTTCATGCCTTATAGCCTAGTCATTGATGGTGTAAAGCTTGATGATGATGAGTTCATCAGCGATAACAATAAGTTTCTTGTTGAGTATTTCAAAAAAGACTCTGGCAACAGCAATGAAGAAATTAGTATTGGCAAGGGCATGGAAAGCGACGAGGCAATGTCTAAATACTTTGCCCAGCTTGACCGACTTGTGAACGAAGACGGCAACTTTTACATGAGCTGGACACGCGAAAGCCAGCTGGTTACAGATATCGACGCATGGGCAACCGAAGTCGGCCAGTTTGGCAGTAAGCGAGTGCCCGTAATTAATAACGCAAACGAGGTTTCAACAGACAAGCTAGACAAACTAAAGAGTGTATACCTTGCCTCATTTGATAACCACGGTCGAGCAATTAGCTCAGGCTTTCACTTTTCGTACGATTGATACAAAGGCCGTGTAATTGCCAGTCTCTCGACACATATAAGTCGAGAGACTGAGTAAGCTGTTAGTGTAAATATCAACCGGATTACCCCAGTTAGAAAGCCAGGACGATAAGTCACACATGATAATACCAACAACTTTCTAGTCGTTTATATTCAAATGGTTCGATTATCTATTTTTGATGAACTGACAATGCCGCAATTGAGACAAAAAAAAGCCCCGCTATCCAATACGGGGCAGAACCTAATTATTACAAAGCCATTACTAGGTAAACACAACAATGAAGTGATTAAAGATCAGAAACATTAATCACTTCGGCGAATACACGGCTTGCGCGCCAATTGCTATAGGCGTGATTTCAAACGGTCAAATAACAGACGTCGACCTCTAACCAACACTCACCATTGTGATCCATCTGTCACAAACGTCAGGATTAACAAACATTTTTTGTAACAAAGAATCCTGCTCACCTTATAAAAAGATGGGGTGAAACATTTTTCAGCTCACTCGAGATAAATATAAACTACCCATTTATGGTTAAAACCAGTTGCATACCCTATGGTTATACAGTCAACCTATTGAGGGAATGTATGACAGAGGCCAAATCACAAAAACAACTAGCCGATAAGCCTATGTTGAGATGCCACCGATGCGGCGAAATGTATCACTATGTTTTTTTGCCATCGGCAACACTGGCTTTCTGTCCTTTTGCCGTGCCAGACAGACTTGACGAAGCTATGGAGCTAATCCAGCAGGAGCAACTTCTGGGGCGAGTAGATATTAGCTGTAAAGATCACAAGTCAGGTGAGCAGCTGTGAACGGGTCACCGAATTTACTCACCCTGGTGGTGACAACGACGATTCAGTTTGAGTTGCCTGGGTTGCTTATTTATTATTAAGAGTAAGAGCGGTGACGTTACCAGCAAGCCCCCCAACGACCGCGACCCTGTCCCTTAGCTTGGCCCTGCCCTTTACCGTAGGCCCAGCTTGGCCGGAGGTTATCATCGCGCAAGTGAATAACCTTGCTGTCCGGCAACAGTGATTTCGCGATATAAGCATCGGGGGGTAACCTCTCAGTCCGGAAGACCTCAGCAGCCAGAGGTTGTCCGATGACAAGTTGGTCAACTATGTGGTCAACGGCGTTTTCCGGTCCGAGGTGAATATTAAGTTTGATCCCATCCTTGTCTTGGACTATCAGATGCGTTCCTACAGGAGACTTTCCCGCGGTGTTCTCGCACGGCCCGGTCCTGATTTCCAACAGCTTCCCGGACAAATGGGTAACAGGCGGTTTGTCGGCCTGCTGGGCAACCCCTGTCGTCTCTCCGATTCCCTTCTGGGCGCTCGCTGATATTGGGAACAACAAGCTCAGAGTTGTTGCGACAACCACCGCTTTCACGATCTGTCTTATGCTCATTGGTAACACCTTTGTGCAATTTGAGTACTTCTCAGTATATATACACTTCAGCCCAGCCCCAACTCAAGCGCCATGAGCTGATAGCCCCGTCAGTTCCCCCTTAAATACTTTTTTCAGCAATCACGACAACAGCCCGGCTCTCCAGCAAAGGTAGCCCCTTCTCAAGCCACCATCTGAAAGAAATATTCCCGCCGGACATCCCGCCTTTATCAAACGCTTCAAAGTAGCGCATTTCAGCAGGATCGCTATCATGGCTTACGCCAAACTCATTCAAGAGCCCTTGGATGAGCTCCATAAATGCCGGCGCCGTACAGGGCTGGAGATTTTGCTCGCAGGTGGCTTTCAACCACTGCCAAAGCCCGGGATCACCACGTAACCCCCACTGGGCAGGCTCCTCAAAAATCCGAACGATGTCGGCTTTGTCCATCAATGATCTTGTCATTATCTGCTTCCCAGTTAATAACCACTCGCCAAGGATTAATGGTCTTTCGCCCTAGCCGTCTCGGCCAGCTTTTTCTGATACGCTTTTATCACGCGCTTTTTAACGTCGAACATATGTTCGCGTGTACGGCGGTGGATCTCCTTGCCTTTGTAGATTTCCGCGATGCTTTTAGTATCCATTTCTCACCGATGCTGAATCAGAAGACGTAAGCAATACCCAGAGTGCCTGATACCGAGTCATTGTTTTCGATGATCGGACTGTCGGCCAGCTCGCTGTCGAGTTTGCTGTAGCGTAGCGAGCCAACCAACCTGACATTTCGGGTCAGATGGGTATAGGCGTTAAACCCGACAAAAAGCTGTCCGCTCCAGCCGCCGTCGAAGGCATCGAACCGGGTGCGCTCAGCTTCCGCTTGCGATACGCCGTAGAGGTGATTGTTGAGTTTATCGCTATTGAAGGCATAGCCAATTTCCGGCGTAAACCCATAGAACCCGTAATGAAAAGGCTTCTTCCACACCGCTTCGGCATAGATCCCGTTATGGTTGCTGGCAATATCGCTGCCTACCGTGGCTTCAAACGTCCCTGCGCTGTTGACCGCCTGGAGAGTGACGCCGCCAAGTACGCCTGATTTTCGCTCGTCGAGTTTTTTGATGTCGCTATCGTCAGAATCTTCGGGATCCAGGGCGCGAGGATCATACTCGGCACGGAAGATGACATTCAGGGGCGAACCGAGCGGCAGCAAACCGACACCGGCACTGGTGCCGCGCAGAAACAGGTGCTCCCCTTCGTATCCGATCATCGGGAACAGAACAACATTTCTATCAGCGCCGAGGTACACCGCCGGCGAATAAGAGGTCATTACCCCGGCAGAGAAACCTCCGGCCATTGTCGTTGTCGAGGCGAGCGCAATCATCGCCAGTAGCGCATTCTTTTTCATACGAGTTTCAAATAGATAAACAGTGAGCGCATGATATACCGAACAGAGAAAAAATAAAGCCCACTGACTATTATTTTACACCTCGATATCCGTTATAGTCCCCTTGCGGGCAGAGCGCATCGCTTTGGCGATATCGGCACTCGAAATTCTTTTGATCACTTCGCCGGTCTCGGCATCTATCAGCTTGATCTCCGAGTTCATGGTCTGACTGTTCATTTCTACATTCAGGCCATGGACCCCGAGCAGCTTTTTCAAAAAATCAAAGGCTGCCCTGACATCAACCTCCCCCTCGGTACGGTGCTCGGTCGGGATAGTCCCTTCCTTCTTGCGGCCAGGAGATAACAGTGACTCTGGGAGATTAATATTCCTCTGGTTGTAAGTGGTAACAGAACCATAAGCATTGATCATACCGAACCTTCTCACATAGCAATTATTATACTTATCATCGGCAGGACTTTAACCATCTTTAGCGGTCATTGTATATTATTTTCACAGATTTCGACTATGCGCAACTATCCGCTCATCAGTCAATCAGGTTATGCCCCTTACAGGATATAGATAAAGCCCAGCACAGCAGAGACTGAGCTGCTGCTTTCGATGATAGGACTTTTTGATAGACCGGGATCGAGGTTACTGTAGCGAATCGAGGTGAGGATACTGACCTTACGGAAGAGACGGAACTGTGTTCTCATCCCGATGAAAAACATTCCGTTTCCGCCGGCAACAAACTCATCGAACTCGGTTTTTTTCGCCTCCTCAGTCGATACGCCATACAGGTGATTATTGAGCTTCTTGCTGTAATAGGCATAGCCTAGTTCCGGCACAACGGTATGCAAGCCATGGACGATTGGAAGCTTCCATACCACCTCAGAATAAACGCCATTATGGTTGCCGGCGAGATCGCTCCCTATGCTGAATTCAAGCACCCCGGCTTGGCTACTCCCCTGAATCGTCACGCCTCCAAACACACCGGCCTTTCTCTTATCCAGTTTCTGGATGTCGGCGTGTGTGGAATCTTCCGGGTGGAGTGTTCGCGGATCAAAGCCGGCCCCCAATATAAGATTCAGCGGCGAGCCGAGGGGATAAAGCGAGTAGCCGGCGTGTGTCCCGCGCAGGTATAGATGGCGTCCCTCGTAACCAAGCATAGAGAACTGTGTCACATTGCTTCCCAGCCCTTTGTAAACGGCCGGGGAATAGCTTGTGACGGCGACTAATGAAAACTCGCCGGCTGACGTATTTGCTGACGTTACGAGATATAAAAGAAATAAAGCTGCCTTTTTCATTAAGCTCACTCAACCGCATAGAGTGGGCAAAGTGTAAATTCTTTAAGAAAAATAAAACACACTAACCGTTATTTTTTTTCATTTTGGTGATATTATTCGCGTAAAGCAGTATCTTTAAGGTTAATTATTGTGCAAAAGGCCCTTCTTTTTGCCTCCGTTGTCGCGAGTTTTCCATTATTGGCCAAAACACCCAACAATATTGGCATTTATGATGACACCTATTTTATAGGTTCTTATACAAATAATATTAATGAACAGGCATACGACGCCTCCGAGTACGAGGAACTGTCGGACCTGATGAGCGCTGAGGCAAAGTTTCAGTTCTCTGTCTCGGTGCCGCTCGTTCGCTTAGGCGGTATGAATGCCCTGATGGGGTCGTATACACAAAAATCACTTTGGCAGGTGGGGAATACAGAGATGTCCTCGCCGTTTCGTGAGACGAACTACAAACCGCAAGTGTTCATGATGCATCAGGGCAACTATCCCCTGTTCAACTCCATCGAGTATGGGTACCGGCACGAGTCCAACGGCCGCGGCGGGGACATATCACGCAGCTGGGAGCGATTTTACCTCCTGCTGGAAAAGCTTGGCGGGCCGCTAGAATACGGCATCGAGGGGTGGTATGCCTCGTCACTGTCAGATAACCCGGACATCGAAGACTACATTGCGCCCTATTCGCTGTGGATGGCAGTAAACGGTCCTACCGGCACGATCAAAGTTAAGGGGTCGTTCAATTATGACACCCACAGAGGCGGCGTAGAGCTTGGCTACAGCTACCCGCTAAACCCGTTTGTCAACCTGTACGCTCAGCTCTGGAACGGTTACGGAGAAACGCTGATTGACTATAACCACCACCAGACCCGAGTTGGTCTCGGACTCATGCTGCATGCCGGCATATTCCGGTAGCCCAGCTTCGGCAGACAAGGGCGTTAACGCTCAGATGGCTGCTGACCCCCTGTAACTTACAAATCAAAAAGGCAGAACATGAACCTGTGCATAAATTTCTTCGTTGATGGTCCGTCGGCAGGCAAAAAGGAAACCGCCACCGACGAGCAAACAAGGCGGCAGCTGGCAACCTTGCTGGGTGATATCGCGCAAGAAACAAAAAACATCATCATCGACTTTTCGCTCAACGATACCCGCACCCTTACGCAATACGGAAGTTTCAGGGAAGCATGGCAGAGACTCGATATTAGCCAGCGAGAATTTATCGCCGCATTTCGGCACTTATTGGGCAAAGCGTTTCTTAATCCCCACAGCTATCGTTTTGACGAAATGTTCTTTTGCGATCTGGTCAGAGATCGTTTTAACCAGCATGCGAGCAACGCGATGGCAGAGGAAGGCATGAAGACGCTTCCCTGCAACCTGCAGGTGTTATTTGCCAGCCGGGCACACAAGGAAACCGTCGATCAGGTTGGTGCTCACAACGAAGTACCAAGCTATAAAGTGATTAATAAATAAAAGCCGCACATAGCCCGTGCGTGAGAACAAACCAACTGAACATTAACCCCGACGGGCGAATAGCCCGGTCATTTTATATTGAGAATAATGTGAACTTAATAAAGAACTTAACCAAATTTAACGCAAAAGAGCGCTTCTTTCTTGTCGGCAGAATTCTAGGAAACACGCAATTTGCCCCCGATCTGGTCTTCTCAGGCGAACTTGCCAAAGAACTGGGGCTCGAAATCCCAGCAGATGTATTCAGTGCAATGGACTACCACATCGACTGGATTTACGCAGCACTGTGCCAGAGCTATTCTCCGCAGGAGACATATTCCAACGACCGCAAGCTGATCAAGGCCCAGCAAGAGGATGTCGACTTCATCATGGCTTTTGAGTGCGACAACAAAGTCCACCTTGTCTTTATCGAGGCCAAGGGCGTGACCAGCTGGTCAAACAAGCAAATGCGCTCAAAGGCCGAACGTCTGCAGGCAATATTTGGCGAGGGTGGTAACAGCTGGCCGGGAGTCGTACCACACCTGGTCATGATGTCACCTTCCAGGCCAAAAGAGGTGAAGTCTGAGGACTGGCCCGCATGGATGGTACCCAACGGCCACTTCCACTGGCTTGAGCTGGCCATCCCCCAGGATCTGCAAAAGGTAACCCGGTGCAACTCAGAAGCAAAGCCCGACCAAAACGGGGCAAACTGGATGATAGAAAGCCGCTAGGCGGCACATATCAGCGCAGACATTAGTTATGCCTGAGTCGATGCAATGACGCTGTTTGTATCAACAAGACAAGAATAACGTCCCAGATGCAAACTGGCATGGCCCCGCCTTATTTAGAGCGGGGGCAGATATCATCGCTTGATAACGACACCTCAATACTATGAGCGATCATTCTTATATCATTGCCAAACCGACAAAATTAAAAAATAGCACTTAAGTTATTTATCAACAAGCCGTTAGAATAAATTAAACCCCATAGCAAGTTATAACCATGATTAGAAATTATGCTTTATTTAGCAAGAAACACACAAAAAGCCATTACGTTATAGTCAGTACGATGGTTTTGGCCATCATTGCGAGTATTTTAATGCTTTTGTCAGAGGGGAAATTAATATTTTCACTTGGCCTAATCATCCCGACATTTCCGCTATCCATCATTGCAAGAGCATCTGAATATAAAAGAAAGTACCTTGCCGACTAGCCGCCAGGCCATCCGACTACAAAGATCACCACAACAAGCACATGTAATTCAGTTGCTTATATTAATCATGGCGATTAAAAGTAATATCACCTTCAAGTGTCGCACATAAACCCGGCAATTGAAGGTGACAGTAATTTTACTTATAGCTTATGAAATAAAACAAATAGTTGTCAGCACTATACTCCACTTCAAACAATAGAGCACACTGCACACTATAATCACTACCCACGTGTCACAACCTATGCCGATAACAATGAACAACAACCGTGGTTTTACACTGATAGAACTGATTGTCGTGATCGTTCTTCTTGGCATCCTAGCCACCACCGCAGCACCAAAGTTTCTCAACATGCAACACGATGCCTGAAATTCAACGATAGAAGGGCTGGCTGGCACCATTCACTCAGCCGTCGCCGAGGCATATGGCAAGCTGGCCATTGCGGGCTATGCCTCCAAGGAGTCAGTATATTCATTCGGCAGTGATCCCGAGCTGGACTGGTGCTCGCTGTGTGCCTTTTTCTACGGCTACCCCGGCAACATCCCGAACACCTGGAACTATCTGCTAACGGGGGTGACATACGGTACTGGCGGAGACTTTCGTGTCGGTTCGAAACGCAACGAACCGGGGGCGTTTTTCAGCTTTGAAGATAATTTTGACACCAGTCAGTTCATCACCGTCGACAACTGCTACGTCAAATACACCTACGCGACTGAAACATCGCCTTACGCACTGGACATTGTTCCCTGCGAATAAATAGGCTACCCGCTTCACTATGAGATAGCCTGCAACAGTGCCTGTCAAAACTGCCGAGCGACCTGCTCCAAGAAATCGGCCATTTCAAGGTGTAACAACTGGCAGAAGGGGGCTCTTGGCCCCCTTCTTTTCCTGTCGAGAACAACCACGCCGGATACGATGGCTCTAGGCCATATAGATACGCCGCAATCACAGATGACGTTACACTTTGAACTCGCCGACAAGCACTTTAAGCTGTCCTGACAGCTCGTTAAGTTGCAGGCTTGTTTGTGCTGACTGCTCTGCCCCGCTGGCAGTACGCTCGTTGACCTCACTGATACAAACAATGCTTTCGTTGATTTCGGTCGCCACCTGGCTTTGCTGCTCGGACGCACTGGCAATTTGGGTATTCATCTCGGTAATTGTGTCTATCGCCCGGGTAATGGCATCCAGGGAGGATATCGCCTTCGCCGCTTGCTCAACGCTGAGCTGAGCCCGGCCGAGGTTCCATTGCGACACGATATCCAGCTGCTTATAAACCTCCGCTTCATGCTCAGCGACTTTCTCAACCGCCGTATGCATTGCCTGCCGGTCCTGAGCCAGGGCGACATCCTTCATGCCTCGATGCATCCGGACAATTCCGGCGTCAGCCGAAATCGTTGCACGGGTGACCGTCAGCGGATGATTGTACATTTTAACAGTGAGTTCGCTGAGCGCTTCAGTCTGCGAAATAAAATACACGCCTAGACAGATAAGCAAGAGTATATTAAATCCAACACCGCCAGCTAATTTGTTCCTTATCAGCATCAGTACATCCTTCTACAATTTTTAATTATATCAATCAATTAGATTCATTTTATATGCAACTTTATAAGTGTAGATAAACGCAGCAGCATAATAAAAATGCTTGCCACTTTTATATTAATTCTGTGATTGCAATTGGTTGAATAGTTTGTCTCAAGCCAACTTATTCAAGTATTCCCAGTTGATAATGCTCAAGAGAGCGGTAGCTTGTAATATGCGACCGGCTAAAATCTGCATGCGATCTGGTGCCTATACCTCTACCTGATTCATCAACATAAAAGAAAAGTGTGACAGATTCAGATTTGTCATTACTTACTGTTGATGGAACCGGGCAGATACCGCTGACATTTCGACTAGCATCCAGGGCAGCCTCTTCATCTGTGAATAACGGACAGAAGTCTTTATTTACAATGCTATCAAAAATAAAAAATTTTCTCATAGCATCATCAAAAATTGCTGTATCAGACTGATAAATAACACAATAGCATGCAAGCGAATAATTGCTCTATTTTTCTACAATTTTGTTGCTATTATTATCAATATGAATGGCACTTATTTGCTAACAAGCGCCATTGATTTTGTATAGCACGGTGTTGACTCAATAATAATTAGACATATCCACCTGGTTAGGTACGAATCCAAGTTGTTTCCGTGGAGGAATAATCCTGTGCGAATTACATGTCTGGAACCGACCTATATGCTGATCCAACGCTTGCTTCTGGTGATTGCCCTCGTGCTCCCTGCCGCTGCCCTGGCCGATAATCCAGATAAAGTTTCATTTAGTCCGACAACGGGATCGCTGTATCTCACTCCTTTCGTCGATATTCTGCCCGATCCGAGCCAATCCCTGACTGTTCACGAGGTTGCCCGCAGCAAATTGACAGCAGCGTTTGTACCGGCAGCCCAGATCGGTAACAGCTTCGGGTTTACCGACACTGCATACTGGATACGGTTCTCACTCGATATCGAGGAGACACCGGGACACTCGATACTATTGCAGCTCGACTCCCCGTTAATAGATGACGTCCAATTCTATATCCCTGATGGTTCGAACGGCTATATCATGAAGCAAGCCGGAGAAGGGTTACATTTTGATCAAAGGCAGATCACCCACCGAACCTATCTGTTTCACCTGCCACATCATGGGGGAGAGGCGAGAACGTACTACATGCGACTGCAGACGGAAGGCTCAATGCACATTCCTCTTTATTTGTGGACCCATGAGGCATTTATTGAGCATGTCGGTGTCAGTACCCTTGTTCTCGGCGGCTATCTGGGTTTCATGCTCTTGCTTGTCCTGGTTACCCTGGCCGCCTATCAAAAAATACACGAAAGAATATTTCTCGCCTACTCAGCCTACCTCGGCAGCTTTCTGTTGCTGCAGCTCTCGTTGCTGGGCTATGGCTTTCAGTATTTCTGGCCCGCTCACCCCGAATGGAGTAACAGAGCCACCTCGGTATCAGTGGGGCTGGCTGTCATTTCAGGGTTGAAATTCTCCGGTATGTTTTTACAAGTTTTCGGGAACGAGCACTCACGGATAAAGGCAGTCTTTCAAGCGATGATGCTTTGCGGCGCTGTGAGCGTTGCAATGAGCTTGTTCGGCAATTTCTCACTGGCGGCAAAAGTATCAACCATACTGGGTATCATGCTTCCCCCTGTGGTCCTTTTGGGCGCCATCAGTGCCCTGCGGGACGGGTACAGGCCAGCCCGCTATTTTCTGGTTGCCTGGTGTATTTTTCTCAGTGGCGTATTGATTGCTGGGTTACTTTTTCTCGGTCTGCTTCCGCATACTCCGCTCACTTTTTACGCCATGCAAATCGGGGCGGCCTTTGAGGTCGTTCTCATCGGGTATGCCCTGATGGATCGGATTGAGCTACTGCGTATCGAAAAAGAGCAGGCCAAGCTACACGCAAACCAATGCCTGCTCAAGCTCAATGGCGAACTGGAGTCGCTGGTTAAGGAGCGGACTGACAGCTTGCAGAAAATGAACAATGAGCTGCGCGAGCTGGCAACCCACGACAGCATGACTGGCCTGCTCAACCACAGCGCATCACTCAACGCCCTAAAGTCGATGCAAACATCGGCGTTGCGCTACGGAAGAGGGTTTGCGGTTGTGATGATTGACATCGATCATTTCAAGTCGGTCAATGATCAGTACGGGCATCCGGCCGGAGATCTGGTTATTAAATCTATTGCCACGACACTTCAGGCCAGCCTGCGGCAGTCCGATGTTTGCGGGCGGTATGGCGGAGAGGAGTTTATCCTCATACTCCCCCAGTCTGATGCCCGGCATGCCAGCCAGCTAGCCGAGCGCATCAGGCTCGCTATCCAGCGCTTAAACATTGAAGAAGTACATTACAGCGAGATCACCGCGAGCTTTGGCATTGCCTTGTTTGATCCGGCCAATCCGGAGGAAAACCTGATTGCCTGGGCCGACCAGGCGCTCTATGAAGCCAAGGAAAACGGCAGAAACAGAGTGGTTGTGGCTGAATCGACACTCGCGATATCAGACAACCAGTAAGTCGCGCATCTGCCGCTACCGGTATCAAGCCTTCTTCTCTACCATATGCAGGTGCACATCTTGTTGGGGGAACGGAATCGACAACCCCTCCCGGTCGAAACGCAGCTTGACCTCGCGGGTTATATCCCAATACACATCCCAGTAGTCTTCCGTCTTTACCCACGGGCGAACGATAAAGTCGACAGAAGAGGTATTCAGGGTTTGCAGCTTAATGGTTTTTTCAGGTGACCGAAGCACTGCCGGGTGCGCATCAATGATGCTATTCAAGACTTGCTCGGCATGCTCGATACTGTCGTTATAGCCGATTCCGAATACCATATCGACACGCCGGACGCGCTCATGGGTGACGTTTTTAATGGTATCTCCCCAGATCTTGCTATTGGGTACAATGAGGATCTGGTTATCAAAGGTCTTGATTGTGGTGCTGACCAAGCTCATATGGCTGACCTTTCCGGATACGCCGCCGGCTTCGACAAGATCACTGACATCGAACGGACGATAGATGAGCAGCATCATGCCTGATGCAAAGTTGGACAGGGTATTTTGCAACGCAAAACCGATAACAACACCTGCAACGCCGAAGCCGGTTAGAATAGGAGTAAGATCGAGACCAATCTGCGACAGTGCTATAAGCAGTCCAATCAGGAACACACCTTTCCCGGACATGGCGATAAAGAACTCTTGCATCAGCCGAGACATATTCAGGTTCGGAGATGCCACAGCGCGGGTAACCATTTTCCGCGTCAGGTTTTTCAGTACCCTGAAAATGAAAATAACAACGGTAAAGATAAAGATCTTGAACAGCACCCGAGGGGTATTTTCTACCAACCACAGGCTGATTTCATCTACCCAGCCAGAGAGCAGTGCAATGAGCACCTTTGGGTCCAGGATGTCATTTGTTAAATCTCCTGTTACCTCAAACATCTGCCGGGTGTACAACGCCGTGTCGAGTCCCATTTTGTTGGCAAGCTCGACAAGGTACTGCAAGTTAGCAATGTCACTGGCAACCTGTCGTTGAGCCAGAAGGTGCAACAACTGAGCTGACGGTTTTTCGGTATCAGATGCCGTGCTCAGCTGCTTGGCCAGCAAGGCCTCCTGCTGACTGTCAAAGGTGAGTGAGGCTGACATGAAATCTAATCGATGTTCAACATTTTTAATCAGCTTTGCCGTGTTTTTGCGCTGAGGGAACCCAAGCTGCTTAAGCCATTGATAGTTTACCCACTGCTCACCCAACATGCGGATGTAGAAGCGACGGGTTTCCCCCAGTTTTTTTTGGGCGTTCAGCTTCTCTTCCTCAGAGGCCTGATCAAGTTGCTTCTCGTCGGCAGTAATTAACTTGCTCAGGAACTCTGACGCTTGTGATATAAAGGTGACTTGCTTTCTGACATGCTGAACTAATAAGGGATCGGTTTCTTCTGTACTGTTCTCGATTAATTCTTTGATAACACTGCGTAGCTCGTCATTTTTATTTAGCAACTGCAGTTCAATCACACTTTTTGCCGAGCCGGACTTGGTCAGCGACTCCTGATAGAGCGCAGAGATCTCACTGTCCAGAAGCGCTAGCTTCTGGATATGTTGTTCGGTTTGTTGTGCCACTGCCATCGATGAGACGAACAGCAAAGCAATCATCAGTATCCGCATGTTAAGACTTACTCCAGCTAACTGATAAGAAACAATAAACACCAACAGGAGAATTCAGATCCTGTTGCTGTTAATTCAAATAGGTATACATTCCAGTCAGGTGATATTGACTGACATAGAATAAAAG
Organism: Photobacterium obscurum; assembly: GCF_026191635.1. GTDB lineage: Bacteria > Pseudomonadota > Gammaproteobacteria > Enterobacterales > Vibrionaceae > Photobacterium > Photobacterium obscurum. The sequence continues at coordinate 7,715 of NZ_JAKRRW010000038.1, read as the reverse complement.
TGAGGAGTTGGACTATAAAAAATCGATGTCCCTACAATGTCAGAAACGAGTAAAAACCTGCATCCAGCACATCAAATAGCATACAGTGACCACAAAGCAACGTACAGGCAATGCCTCTCAACATACCGAAACAACGACTACCCACAAATTGTGTGGATTTATTACTCTAATCATGTGCTAGGTTTGTATTTAATAAGAAACAACTCATTAATTTTAAAGGACAAGACAATTATTGGAGTGATGTATGAAATGGAGTCTAAGTCATAAGCTGCTGGCAGGGTTTGCTGTCATTTTATTGTTACTGATCGTGAATAGTACCGTTATCTACTGGTCTGTATCAAAATCCCAGCAACGTGTTGATAGCCTGGTGCAGCTGAGAATGCCTACGGTCATTAGCGGGAAAGATCTGATGAACGGCATCAACTCCTCTCTTGCTGCGCTACGCGGCTATATGATCCTCGGGGCAGATCCGGCCAAGGCTGAGCAGATGAAACAAAACAGAGCCCAGGCATGGCAGATCATCGACACCGCAATGGCAGAATATGAAACAGTTTCGGGTAACTGGACCGAGCCGGCCAATGTCGAGCGTTTCAACAGGCTAAAACAGCTAATCGGCGAGTTTCGCCAGGCACAGCAACAAATCGAGACAATATCCAATACAGATGGGAACATTCGCTCCTACAATATCTTGCTGACAGAAGCTGCGCCCCTGGCCGAAAAGATGCTTGCAGCGCTGAACGCTATTATTGACCAGGAAGAAAAGCTGGCAGCCACCCCGGCACGCAAACAGTTGCTCAAGTACCTGGCAGACACTCGTGGCAGCTTTGCCGTTGGGCTAGCCAGTATTCGCGCCTACCTGCTATCAGGCGACAGCAAGTTCGAGCATAAATTTCAGGCTATCTGGGCCAGAAACAGCCAGCGTGTAATGCAAGTTAACGATATACAATATCTTTTCAGCCGCGATCAAACAGCCCTATGGCTGCAGTTTAGTAAACATCGAAGCCAGTTCGAAAAGCTACCGTTACGCATGTTCAATGCACGCAAGGCCAATGACTGGAACACGGCCAATTATTGGCTAGCGACGAAAGCAGCCCCGAAAGCGGCGCAAATCAAAGACATTCAGGCTGCTATGGCAGCGTCCCAGCAGCAACTGATGCAGGGGGATCAGGCACTACTGGAAGAAAGCCTGGCCAATGCCCAACATGTCGCAGTGATCAGCTGTATTATCTCCGTCATACTGGGGGTGGGGATCTCTCTTACCCTGGCCGGTAATATCCGGAAGCGGCTTGAGGCAATCCTCACCCGTGCCAATGCCATTGCCGACGGGGACATCAGTGCGACAACGCTGACAGTCAGGGGCCATGACGAACTGGCAAAACTGACCCAGGCAATCAATGGGATGTCAGGATCACTTCGACGGGTCGTCGGCAACACCTCAGACACCATCGAGCATGTCGTAGAGGACGTTGGTCACATCCATGCCCTGAACGGGGCCATGAAGAAGAATGTCCAGAGCCAGAGTGAACAAATTGATGCTGTTGTCACAGCCGTTGAAGAGCTATCGGCCTCTGCCGAGGATGTAGCACGCAATATTCAGGACTCGTCTGTCAGCACCAACCGGGCTCTTACAGAAGCTCGGGCTGGCGGCCAGACCGTCGAGCAGCTGCAACAAACGATGCAGCAGGTACACAAGGCGTTTTCCGAGGGCTCGGATGCCGTAAATACCCTCGGCCAGCGCGGAGAAGAGGTCCAGAATATTATCCAGGTGATCAAGGGAATTGCCGAGCAGACCAACCTGCTGGCCTTGAATGCCGCCATTGAAGCGGCCCGGGCCGGCGATCAGGGGCGCGGCTTTTCCGTTGTGGCAGATGAAGTTCGCCAGTTGGCGCAGCGAACGGCAGAGGCGACGGAAGAAGTGACACAATCTGTCATAGCCATCAAGGACAGTACCCAGCAGGCCGTCGCGGTGATGGCCGCCGGCCAACATCAGGTCATCGCCAACAGAACACTGACAGAGGATACCACCATTGCACTGGGCAAGATTATAGACAGTGCCGTTGATCTAAACCGCAATGTCCAGACGATTGCAGCAACCGCCGAACAACAGTCCCAGGTCAGTAACGAGGTCGCCGAAAATATCAGCGAAATTGCAGAGATGGCACAAAAAAGCCATGACGGCATGGTCGAAGTGGTCAGTAGCGCCGACAAGGTACTCACTCAGTCAAAAGACAAGGCCAGGGAACTGAGGAGGATGCTCGCCTAGGCACACCTGATGGCCAGTTTGACAACAGACAGCGGCCAGATACGCATACGCCAGCTTTCAGACATGAGGCTGGCGTTTTTCATCTATAGCGTTCTACAAAGACAAGCCAAGCATATTTGAACTGCCAATACACATCAAAATAACATACAATGCACGCTATTGACGTGTGACTGACAATGACGAAAACAAAGTACAGCCTGTCGACCAAGGCGAAATTAACCCATAGCCCAAAATAAACGATCACCCAGTGTCAGGGGCACTTTCGAAGAAAAGACAGTTGAATCAGTTTGAGTTTATCCATTTGAGCCGGGAGGATGAGTGTCGGCAACATTAACCGAAGCCATTGAACAGTTTATCAGGCAGCGCTATTACACCAAGCAAGAAGCGCTTGACAAAGAATATAAAAAAGCGCGCGCAACAGCGGTATCGGCCGACAGTGCTAATCAACTGGACGTCAAGTTTGCGGCAAGAAAGGACAAACTAAAAGACGCATTTGTGGTAGCCAACTGGCTGGATGGTGCGGCTCAGCGTGCCTGCCAGATAAGCATGGCAACCCATGCCGTCAAGTTTACCCACAGCTCGGCAAAAGGCACCAACATCCTGGCCACCGATCTCGGCCAGGACCACCGCTATCTGGACACCGCCTCGCTGGCCTCTCCCGCGGTAGATGCGGTAGGAAACGCTGCCGCGCTGGATGTTGCCCGATTGCTACAGCTAACTGACGACAGCGACCAGTCTCTTCTCGACTACCTCCAGTGTGACAATGTCACGCCGCTAGCGGATTTTGCGGCAAGTCCTGCCCAACTCGACAACTGGCTGGGCGGCTTAAAGCAAGCCCTTCATGATACGAGACCAAGCAGCCATACGCTCAGCAAGCAGGTCTACTTCCCGGTTGGTGACGGCCAGTACCACCTGCTGGCGCCGCTGTATTCCTCTTCGTTGTCCCAGGCGATCCACCAAGAAATAAACTATAGCCGCTACAGCAAGGAGATGGCTGAGGCGAGAGAGGCACGCAGGAAACAGCTGCCCCATGACCATCCCGTGGTGGCTTATCCTGATCTGGCAATGACCATCGCCGGCGGCTCCAAGCCACAGAATGTCTCACAGCTCAACGCAAGCCGCGGCGGGCGCAACTACCTGCTGTCGGCGCAACCGCCAATGTGGCAACCACAGCCGGCAGCGCCGGGGATCAGCGACAACATCGCCGATCACGCAGATCAATACCTTGTCTTAAAACATATCCGCATCGGCAACGCCAATGCCATTGCCGGTTTTACCTACGGCTTTCCGGTAGTCACCCATTTCCTCGGCTACGTACATGCGCTATCGCGTAAACTACAGCACAGCCTCGGCATTCGTCTCGACGATGTCGGTATTGTGTGCCATCAGCACCAGGTTCATGCCTATCGAGAATCGAATTTCGCCCCCTATACCTTTGCACTGACACGTAACCCGTTGACCAAAGACGGCAAAACGGCCCCGATTAATGAAGAGGGACGGATGCACCTCACCGTATCGCTGGTGATCAAGGCGCACGGCATCAATACCGTCAGTGAGCAAGTAACATCTGAGCAATGCCTGGCCATCAAGACTCTGGCAGAACAACACAAGCTCGCCGGCGGACAAGTTCTGTCGATTGACGACTGTTATCTGGCAAGCACAGACTGCCATAACACCGTTTTGTCCCCGTTATTGCCGGGTTATGTTCTGGTAGACCGTTCCGGCTTATTGGCCGAAAAAGCCGGGTGCAATACCAGCCGGCTAGAAAACTGGCTGGATTTTTCGGCACTGAAGTTCGAGGCAACAGACGAGCCTGCCGGGAAGAATACGGACAAAGTCAAATGGCAACAAGTCGCCAGCCCCAAAGGCTACCTGGTACCTGTTCAGGTCGGCTACAAGCAGATCGCCCCCACCTATGGTGCCGGTAAAGTTGCCAATGTTCGTGACCGCGCGACTCCTGTCAGCTTCGTAGAGGCGGTGCACAGTATTGGCGAATGGCTCGGCTCGCCAAGCCGGCTCGCCTCGCTGCAAGAGATGCTGTGGCAATACCACTTCCAGCCCCCGTTTTATGTGTGCCGCCCCCTGCAGCCAGAGGCGGGAGAAACAGACAAACACGCAGCACAACTCGATCCAGACTGTTAAGGATATTTCCATGACAAGATTAACCACCCCATCCGTATTGGCTTTCGAATCCAAGCTCGCCTGCTCAGACGCCGTTATGTTTTCCGGCAACTGGCAAGACCGTGCTCATCCCGCAGGCTGGAGGGCCATTCAGGTTACCGAAAAATCGGTACGCGGTACCATTTCAAACCGCCTGAAAGGTGCCAAGGCCAGTAAGATTGATGCCGAAGTCGAAAAGCCCAACCTGCAAACAGTCGACAACGCCGCCCTGCCCATCGATGCCGATACCCTGAAAGTTGCATTTACGCTGCGCGTGCTGGGCGATCTGGCCCGGCCATCGACATGCAACAACCCCGACTATCAGGCGGCACTGGCCGAAAAGATCACAGCCTATGTACAGGAGAACGGCTTCAGGGAACTGGCACAACGCTATGCAGCAAACCTGGCCAACGGCCGCTTTCTGTGGCGCAACCGGGTGGGGGCAGAGCAAGTCGAAGTACGGGTGAGCCACGCAGAGCAGCAGTGGGTATTCGATGCCCAGGCATTCTCGCTAAGAGACTTTGACGATGACGGAGACAAGCTGGCGCAAATCGGATCTGTCATTGAGCAGGGGCTGCTGGGCGAACAGGCGACCTTGCTGACGGTTGAGGCCTACGTCCGGCTCGGCGAGGCTCAGACCGTTTTCCCATCCCAGGAATTGGTGCTGAACGCCGGCGACAAGAAAAGCAAATATCTGTACCAGCTCGGCGGGCAGGCCGCCATGCACTCGCAAAAAATTGGCAATGCCCTGCGTACCATCGATACCTGGTATCCGCAGAGCGAGGAGTTCGGCCCCATCGCTATCGAACCCTACGGCAGCGTCACCAACCGGGGCGTGGCCTATCGCAAACCCAAGGAAAAAACCGATTTTTACAATCTCCTGGATGGCTGGATGTTAAAAGACACGACCCCGACGCTCGATGAGCAGCATTACCTGATGGCGATGCTGGTGCGCGGCGGGGTCTTCGGAGAATAAAGATGGATCACTACCTAGATATTCGCGTCGAGCCGGATCTGGAAATTACAGCCCCGGCGTTAATGAACAACTTGTTTGCCAAGTTTCACCGCACGATGGCCCAGGTATGCCATGGCCGGGTGGCGGTGAGCTTCCCCTATCACGCTCGTACCCTGGGCGATGTGCTGCGCCTCCACGGACGCCGGGACGCCTTGGAATTGTTGATGGCGCAACCGTGGCTGAAAGGGCTGCGAGACTACACCAGGGTGGGTGAGATTTTACCTGTGCCCCGGGAGATTGAAGGCTACAGATGCGTCTCGCGGGTACAGAAGAAAAGCCCGCGCAACTTGCGCAGACGCTCGGTCGCCAAGGGCTGGCTCACCGAGGAGGAGGCCCTGCAGCAAATCCCTGATAGCCGGCACCCGCAGCTGACCTTGCCCTATTTGCAGCTGCAGAGTCTTTCCAGCAAAAACGTGATGCGCATTTATATCAGGCACGGTGAGATCTCCCAGCTGACCGCTGAGGGCGAGTATTCCAGCTATGGTCTGAGCCGGCAGGCAACCATTCCGTGGTTTTAACCAGAAGCACTGTATGTAATAACACTTCACTGCTGTACAGGCAGCCTAGAAATCTAAAAATGAAATATCCGCAGGGTAAGTCCACTACACTGCCGCATGGCAGCTTAGAAGAATAGCAACAACACTCAGACGGTAATACTTCACTGCCGTACAGGCAGCTTGGGATAACTGCACCAGATACGCTGTCGCCCGTAACCGCCGGGCATAGCGTCATCAGTCAGGGCCCATCGTGTTCAATAATGCACGTGCGATCCAGGCTGAGATCAGAACAGTGCCCGACTAATTGTAATGAAACTTGCAGGACACGATATTGATATAGGAACCCGTCACCTGGAAGACCAGACGATCAGTGGTTGATCCGACGTGACCACAGGCCACTCAGATTGTGTTTCAAAGGCTCCTGTTTACCCTCGCCGGCAATTGGGTCGCGCTTAATTGCAGCAATCAGCTTGTTGATTCGTTTCAGCGTTTTCTTGTCTTGATTCTGCCAGCCGACATATTGATCCCAGGTTTCGTCAGTAAAAGCAACAAGGCGTTTAGTTATTTCCTGTTCTGTCTTCATCGCCCAATAGATCTCGTTCGTGGATCTGACCTGCACACAGTTGGTCGATAGAACGCTGGAGGTGCACGGCGTTGGCCGGGCTGCTTAGCAAGTGCATCGTCTCTTGCCTGCTGTTGAATTCAGACTCGGACATGATCACCACATTGTCGCCATCGCGCCTATGGATCAGCGCCTGATCACAATCGTCAACCACTGTATCGAGAACCGTTTTCAAACTATTGCGAGCTTCGGTGTAAGTGAAAGTTTTCATGCCTATATACCTGTAAATGTCTAAGCGCTGAAATATCTGCCAATCATTGATTGCAGTTGAGACATACTCACTGGGCTACCAAATCGCTCTCGTCTGTTTACCCGCATTCGGCAAACATTGAATGCCCCAGACCATACATATAAGCATCATGCCCTGGTATTTCGAAGCTTCCCAGCTTAAAACAAGCTGTGAAAATGCATTTAGTATGGTATCTAACCAGTTTGAGAAACTGCATTCTGAAATGCTTAACCGATCCGATGACTGGATTGCTTAATCGCAGGGGGCTAAGGAAAGCAATAGATAAATACCAAACTGATGAAGGAACAAGTACGAGAGGCAGACATTGTATGTCGTTCCGGAGGCGAAGAGTTCCTCATTTTTCTCGGTGGCTCTAGCATCTCTTATTTCTACGATATTGCAGAGAGAATTCGTACCTCGATCATTGAACAGGCTGACAACGCACTGTATAGCGCCAAACGCAACGGCAGAAACAGAACAGAGATGTTTGAGCCTGCACTTATTTAGCGGTAATCATTGAGGTTGATTATAGCCGTCCGGGGAAGCGCGATGTTCTGGATACCCAGAACCATGACAGTTGGCACAAATGACAGTTGGCATTTCGTAACTCGGAAATGCCCCATTGTGGGTTAGTGCTAAAGCTCATTCACAGCCTGTTAATGAGCTTTAGCTATACATTTTCTAATCTCTGTTACCTTAGCGAGATGCAACAATAACTCAGCCTGTGGCTGACCTTTTGTTGTGGAGCATAGAAAGTGACGTTACGTTAAATGCCCCACTCCAAATACGCGACACCTTGCAGCCTAACTATCCCAACGTGCCTTCAAGTCACTGAAATACCATTGATAAGCTACGTGAAAGGCAGAATGTTCTACGCTCGAAAGACAGATTTAAACCGTCTTTCGAGCGTTATAAGCTATTAACTAAGC
>NZ_JAKRRW010000037.1 GCF_026191635.1 Photobacterium obscurum | reverse complement strand
TCGTCACACTCCTTTCTTCAAAGGTTACCGTCCACAGTTCTACTTCCGTACAACTGACGTAACTGGTACTATCGAGCTACCAGAAGGCGTTGAAATGGTAATGCCTGGTGATAACATCTCTATGACTGTTACACTAATCTGCCCAATCGCAATGGACGAAGGTCTACGCTTCGCTATCCGTGAAGGTGGCCGTACAGTTGGTGCTGGTGTTGTTGCTACAATCGTTGCTTAATTTTAAGTAACCATTGAACAACTGATAAAAGGGAGCTTCGGCTCCCTTTTTTGTATCTGCTGTTTTTTCGACTGACGTGAATCACTAGTTTGTTATGCCTTATTAGTTTGACACTGCTGTGCATATAATATTTTGCAGATTATTCCTCTATGGCTAATAACAGATCTATCTAATAGTGGGGCTGTTATAACTGGTAATGGAAACTATTCTCGTTTATATTGTCTGCTCTGACTTTTAAAGATGGAAGTGAAATGTACGTTTGCCTCTGCCACGGAATCTCCGATAAAAAAATCATGAAGCTGACACAGGAGCACGGGATCACCGACATCCGCGGGATCCGCCAGGTGACACCACTCGGTTCCATGTGCGGCAAATGTATCCGAACTGCCAAAGAGGTGATCGAAGAGACCGTCGCCAACACGACCTTGAAAAAAGCCAGCTAGTCCTTTCCTTCTATATGTAGCACCATTACTCACGTCTCTGCCTCAGCGCTAATTGAGGTTGAAGCTATGAAAGCGCGGTTTGGGCCAAGCCATGATCAGCTAAGCAGGGCAGGGCAAATAGCCGAAGGAAAATCGTGAAGGCTAGGTTGTTTGACACGGCCACTCTTGCCCGTTAATTTTCAGCACCCAGCACCCAGCACCCAGCACCCAGCACCCAGCACCCAGCACCCAGCACCCAGCACCCAGCACGAATGTGATTATTTTTCCTACAGGGCTTGCGTTCAAAAATGTGATCTGTATAATGCTCCCCACTGTCTCACTGAAGACGGTTGTGAACCAATAAGCATCGAGGAAGAAATCGTTTTTTAAACGGTTTTACAATGTACACTCTGACTTATGTTCGCAGTCATTAAATTGACTGACAATGTATCCAAACGGGATACTACGTTCACATGAATCAATCGGCATTCCCTCGTCTTATCGAGCGTGAGTGGCGATATTGTTTGTGTAATTTTTTATTTGGAGCTCTGTCTAATGCAGAACCAACGTATTCGTATCCGCCTAAAGGCGTTCGATCACCGTCTGATCGACCAGTCTACTGCGGAAATCGTTGAAACAGCTAAGCGTACTGGCGCGCAGGTTAAGGGTCCAATCCCTCTACCTACTCGCAAAGAACGTTTCACTGTTCTTATTTCTCCACACGTTAATAAGGACGCACGTGACCAGTACGAAATCCGTACTCACAAGCGCCTTATCGACATCGTTGAGCCAACAGACAAAACTGTTGATGCTCTTATGCGTCTAGATCTAGCTGCTGGCGTTGACGTCCAGATCAGCCTAGGTTAAGGGGAGATAAGAGAATGATTGGTCTAATCGGTCGTAAAGTGGGCATGACCCGCGTATTTACCGAAGATGGCGTTTCTATCCCAGTAACTGTGGTTGAAGTTGAAGCTAACCGCGTTTCTCAGGTTAAATCTGTTGAAACTGACGGCTACAACGCAATCCAGGTAACTACTGGTACTAAGAAAGCTAACCGTGTTTCTAAGCCAGAAGCTGGCCACTTTGCGAAAGCAGGTGTTGAAGCGGGTCGCGGTCTTTGGGAATTCCGTCTAGAAAACAATGAAGAGTTTGCTGTTGGCGCTGAGCTAAACGTTGAACTTTTCAATGACATCAAAAAAGTAGACGTTACTGGTACATCTAAGGGTAAAGGCTTCCAGGGTGGCGTTAAGCGCTGGAACTTCCGTACTCAAGATATGACCCATGGTAACTCCTTGTCTCACCGTGCTCCGGGTTCAATTGGCCAATGTCAAACTCCAGGTCGCGTATTTAAAGGCAAGAAAATGGCTGGTCACATGGGTGCTGAGCGTGTAACGACTCAGAACCTTGAGATCGTACGTGTTGACGCTGAGCGCAATCTGCTTCTTATTAAAGGTGCAGTACCAGGTGCTACAGGTGGCAACGTGATCGTAAAACCAGCTGTTAAAGCGTAACGTCAAGGAGTTAGTAATGGAATTGGTAGTCAAAGGCGCTGATGCGCTAACTGTCTCCGAAACTACTTTTGGGCGTGATTTCAACGAAGCGCTAGTACATCAGGTAGTTGTTGCATACGCAGCAGGTGCTCGTCAAGGTACTCGTGCTCAGAAAACTCGTTCTGACGTTTCTGGTGGTGGTGCTAAACCATGGCGCCAGAAAGGTACAGGTCGCGCTCGTGCAGGTACAATTCGTAGCCCACTATGGCGTACAGGTGGTGTAACTTTCGCTGCTCGTCCACAGGACCACAGCCAAAAAGTTAACAAAAAAATGTACCGTGGTGCTATGAAGAGCATTCTTTCTGAGCTAGTTCGTCAAGAGCGTCTAATCGTTGTTGATAACTTCTCTGTAGAAGCACCAAAAACTAAAGAGCTAGTAGCTAAGCTGAAAGAGCTTGAGCTTACTGATGCTCTAATCGTAACTGGCGATCTAGATGAAAATCTATTCCTAGCAGCACGTAACCTATACAAAGTAGACGTACGTGACGCTGCGGCAATCGACCCAGTTAGCTTGATTGCTTTCGATAAAGTTGTGATGACTGCTGCTGCAGTTAAGCAAGTTGAGGAGATGCTAGCATGATCACTGAAGAGCGTATTTTAAAAGTTCTACGTGCTCCGCACATCTCTGAAAAAGCGACTATGGCTGCAGAAAACGGTAACACTATCGTATTCAAAGTAGCTATGACAGCAACTAAGAAAGAGATCAAAGCAGCAGTTGAAAAACTGTTCGAGGTTGAAGTTAAGTCTGTAAATACTCTTGTAGCCAAGGGTAAGACCAAGCGTCAAGGTATGCGTGAAGGCCGTCGTAGCGACTGGAAAAAAGCGTATGTTATCTTGAAAGAAGGTCAAGACATCGACTTCGCTGGTAGTGCAGAGTAAGGCTAGGAGCAAAGAAGAATGGCTATTGTAAAATGTAAGCCGACTTCCCCAGGTCGTCGCCACGTAGTTAAAGTGGTTAACTCTGACCTGCATAAGGGTAAGCCGTACGCACCACTACTAGAGAAAAAATCTAAGTCTGGTGGTCGTAACAATAACGGTCGTATCACAGTACGTCACATCGGTGGTGGTAACAAACAACACTACCGTATGATCGACTTCAAGCGTAATAAAGATGGTATCCCAGCGACAGTTGAGCGTCTGGAATACGATCCAAACCGTAGCGCAAACATCGCGCTGGTTCTTTACGCAGACGGTGAACGTCGTTACATCATCGCACCAAAAGGTATCCAAGCTGGTGATCAGATCCAGTCTGGTTCAGATGCTGCTATCAAAGTTGGTAACACACTACCAATGCGCAACATCCCAGTAGGTTCAACTGTACACTGTGTTGAGCTTAAGCCTGGTAAAGGTGCTCAGCTGGCTCGTTCAGCTGGTGCATACGCTCAGATCATTGCACGTGCAGGCACATATGTGACTCTACGTCTACGTTCTGGTGAGATGCGTAAAGTTCTTGCTGAAGGTCGTGCGACTCTAGGTGAAGTTGGTAATGCAGAACACATGCTACGTGAGCTAGGTAAAGCTGGTGCTTCACGCTGGCGCGGTGTTCGTCCAACTGTACGTGGTGTTGTAATGAACCCAGTTGATCACCCACACGGTGGTGGTGAAGGTCGTACATCAGGCGGTCGTCACCCAGTTACACCTTGGGGTGTTCCAACTAAGGGTTACAAGACTCGTAAGAACAAGCGTACCGACAAGTACATCGTACGTCGTCGTAATAAGTAATAAATATCAGAGGATAAGCCATGCCACGTTCTCTCAAGAAAGGTCCTTTTATTGACCTGCACTTGCTGAAGAAGGTAGAGAAAGCGGTGGAAAGCGGTGACAAAAAGCCTGTTAAGACTTGGTCCCGTCGCTCAATGATCATCCCTCAGATGATCGGTTTGACCATCGCTGTCCATAATGGTCGTCAGCACGTTCCTGTTTTCGTTTCTGAAGAAATGATCGGTCACAAGCTAGGCGAATTTGCACCAACACGTACTTACCGCGGTCACGCTGCGGATAAGAAAGCTAAGAAGCGCTAAGGAGTAGGTAATGGAAGCTATCGCTAAACATCGCTTTGCTCGCATTTCGCCGCAGAAAGCTCGTTTGGTTGCAGATCAACTGCGCGGTAAGCCAGTTGCTCAAGCTCTAGAAATTCTTCAGTTCAGCAACAAGAAAGCTGCTGATCTAATCAAGAAAGTTCTAGAGTCTGCTATCGCTAACGCAGAACACAACGAAGGCGCAGACATTGATGATCTTAATGTTGCAAAAATCTTCGTTGACGAAGGTCCTACCATGAAGCGTATTATGCCTCGTGCTAAAGGCCGTGCCGATCGCATCTTGAAGCGTTCTAGCCACATCACTGTTGTTGTAGCAGACCGCTAAGAGACTAGGAGAGAAAGCAATGGGTCAAAAAGTACATCCTAATGGTATTCGTCTAGGCATCGTTAAGCCTTGGAATACCACTTGGTTTGCTAACAGCCAAGAGTTCGCTGACAACCTAGACGGCGACTTCAAGGTACGTCAGTTCCTTACTAAAGAACTGAAAAAAGCGTCTCTATCACGCATCGTTATCGAGCGTCCTGCTAAGAGCATCCGTGTGACTATTCACACTGCTCGTCCAGGCGTTGTAATCGGTAAGAAAGGTGAAGACGTAGAAAAACTACGCGCTCGCGTTGCTAAGATCGCTGGTGTTCCAGCTCAGATCAACATCGCTGAAGTACGTAAGCCAGAGCTAGACGGTCAACTAGTTGCAGACAGCATCGCGTCTCAGCTAGAGCGTCGTGTTATGTTCCGTCGCGCTATGAAGCGTGCAGTTCAGAACGCTATGCGTCTTGGCGCTAAAGGTATCAAGGTTGAAGTAAGCGGCCGTCTAGGCGGTGCTGAAATCGCACGTTCTGAGTGGTACCGTGAAGGTCGTGTACCTCTACACACTCTTCGTGCTGACATTGATTACGCAACTTCTTCGGCTCACACCCAATACGGTGTAATCGGTATTAAAGTTTGGATCTTCAAAGGTGAAGTTCTAGGCGGTATGCCAGTTGCTGAGCCTAAGGCTGACAAGCCTAAGAAGCAGCGCAAAAGCCGTAAATAAGGAGTTTATTGATGCTGCAACCAAAACGCACTAAATTCCGCAAGACTTTCAAAGGTCGTAACCGCGGTTTAGCGAACGGTACTGACGTAAGCTTCGGCTCATTTGGTCTTAAAGCAGTTGGCCGTGGCCGCATTACTGCTCGCCAGATCGAAGCAGCTCGTCGTGCTATGACTCGTCATATCAAACGTCAGGGCCAAATCTGGATTCGTATCTTCCCAGACAAACCTATTACATCTAAGCCTCTTGAAGTTCGTCAAGGTAAAGGTAAAGGTAACGTAGAATACTGGGTAGCACAGATTCAACCAGGTAAAGTTCTATACGAGATGGATGGTGTTCCTGAAGAACTAGCTCGTGAAGCATTCAACCTTGCTGCACGTAAGCTACCAATCAAGACTACATTCGTAACTAAGGCGGTGATGTGATGAACGCACAAGATCTGCGCGCTAAAAGCGTTGAAGAACTTAATGCTGAGCTTGTGAGCCTACTGCGCGAGCAGTTCAACCTGCGCATGCAGGCTGCGACTGGTCAACTACAGCAGACTCACACTCTGAAAGCTGTACGTCGCGATATCGCACGTGTTAAAACCGTTCTGACTGAGAAGGCTGGCGCATAATGAGCGATAAAATTCGTACTCAGCTTGGTCGTGTAGTTAGCGACAAAGGCGATAAGTCTATTGTTGTTGCTATCGAGCGTAAAGTGAAGCACCCGATCTACGGTAAGTACATCACTCGCACGACTAAACTTCACGCACATGACGAAAACAACGAGTGTGGCCTAGGCGATACTGTTGAAGTTCGTGAGTGTCGTCCACTGTCTAAGACTAAGTCTTGGACACTGGTACGTGTAGTTGAAAAAGCTCGCGTTTAAGCGAACTTAGCAACTAGTTAATACAGCGGCCCCGAAAAAAATTTGGGGCCGTTTATTTTTTGTCTACCCATCGGTCGAAAATGGTGTTATTATTCGCCGCCTTTGAAGAAAAGGTCTATCGACCCGAGATGGGTCCAGATGTTTAAAATAAGCGGAGCACTAACATGATCCAAATGCAAAGTACGCTTGACGCAGCCGATAACTCCGGCGCTCGTCGCGTAATGTGTATTAAGGTTCTGGGTGGTTCTCACCGTCGCTATGCACATATCGGTGATATCATCAAAGTTACTGTTAAGGAAGCAATTCCTCGCGGTAAAGTTAAGAAAGGTGATGTTCTGAAGGCGGTGGTTGTACGCACCCGTAAAGGCGTTCGTCGTCCAGACGGCTCTGTCATTCGCTTCGACCGTAATGCTTGTGTATTGTTGAACGACACTACAGAGCAACCGATCGGTACTCGTATTTTCGGCCCAGTGACTCGTGAACTTCGCAACGCGAAATTCATGAAAATCGTTTCACTAGCGCCAGAAGTACTGTAAGGAGTAACATAATGGCAGCTAAAATCCGTCGCAACGACGAAGTTATCGTTCTTACCGGTAAAGATAAAGGTAAGAAAGGTAAAGTAACTAAGGTCCTAGCAACCGGTAAAGTTATCGTTGAAGGTATCAACATGGTTAAGAAACACCAGAAGCCAGTTCCGGCGATGGGTGTTCAGGGTGGCATCGTAGAGCAAGAAGCTGCGATCGACGCCTCAAATGTTGCAATCGTTAACGGTGAAGGTAAAGCGGACCGTGTAGGCTTCCGATTCGAAGACGACAAAAAAGTTCGTTTCTTCAAATCGACTGGCGAAACTATCAAGTAATTCTGGAGTAGTACACTATGGCGAAACTGCATGATTACTACAAAGAGACTCTAGTTAAAGAACTTTCTGAAAAGTTTGAATACCAGAGTATCATGCAAGTCCCAAGGATCGAAAAAATCACACTTAACATGGGTGTGGGTGAAGCGATCAACGACAAGAAGCTTCTAGAGAATGCTGCTGCTGACATGACTGCTATTGCAGGTCAGAAGCCGCTAATCACTAAAGCGCGTAAGTCTGTTGCTGGCTTTAAGATCCGTGAGGGCTACCCTATCGGCTGTAAAGTAACCCTACGTGGCGAACGCATGTGGGATTTCTTCGAGCGTCTAATTTCAATTGCTGTACCTCGTATTCGCGATTTCCGTGGTCTAAACCCGAAATCATTCGATGGTCGTGGTAACTACAGCATGGGCGTTCGTGAGCAGATCATCTTCCCAGAAATCGATTACGATAAAGTAGATCGTGTACGTGGTCTTGATATCACTATCACAACTTCTGCTAAGTCTGATGAAGAAGCTCACGCTCTACTATCTGCTTTTAACTTCCCATTCCGTAAGTAAAAGTAAGGGTTACTAATGGCTAAAGAATCAATGAAGGCACGCGAAGCTAAACGTGCCAAGCTTGCAGTTAAGTTCGCTGAAAAGCGTGCTGCACTAAAAGCTCTAATTAGCGACGTGAATGCGTCTGAAGAAGACCGCTGGAATGCAGTGCTTAAACTTCAGTCACTACCACGTGATTCTGCGAAGTCTCGTCAGCGTAACCGCTGTAACCAGACTGGACGTCCACACGGCTACCTACGTAAGTTCGGTTTAAGCCGTATCAAGGTTCGTGAAGCTTGCATGAAAGGCGAGATTCCGGGTCTGCGTAAGGCTAGCTGGTAATCAGTTGCCAATTTAGAATCACGGAGTATTGACTTATGAGCATGCAAGATCCGATTTCGGATATGCTGACCCGTCTTCGTAACGGTCAGGCAGCGAAAAAAGTTGCTGTTAAAATGCCATCTTCAAAAATGAAAGTTGCTATCGCAGCTCTTCTAAAAGAAGAAGGTTTCGTGGCTGACTACACTGTAATCGGTGAAGTTAAGCCTGAGCTAGAAGTTACTCTTAAGTACTTCGAAGCTAACCCAGTTATCGAGCAAATCCAACGTGTATCACGTCCTGGTCTGCGCATCTACAAGAAAAAAGATGCTCTTCCATCAGTGATGGGTGGCCTTGGTATTGCTGTTGTATCCACTTCCAAGGGTCTTATGACCGACCGCGCTGCTCGCAAAGCGGGTCTTGGCGGTGAGATTATCTGCTACGTAGCATAATAGGAGTAGGAAATGTCTCGTGTTGCAAAAGCACCTGTAGTTATTCCTGCCGGCGTAGAAGTTAAACTTAACGGTCAGGAAATCACTGTTAAAGGTGGTAAAGGCGAACTAGTTCGCGTTATCAACGAAGCGGTTGTATTGTCCCAGGAAGAGAACACCATCACTTTCGGTCCTCGTGAAGGTATCGATAAGGCTTGGGCACAGGCAGGTACTGCTCGTGCACTAGTTAACAACATGGTTGTTGGTGTTACTGAAGGCTTTACTAAGAAGCTTACTCTGAAGGGTGTAGGTTACCGTGCTGCTATCAAAGGCAACACTGTAGCTCTAACTCTAGGCTTCTCTCACCCAGTTGAGCACGAATTGCCAGCCGGTATCAAAGCTGAATGTCCATCACAAACTGAAATCGTACTAACTGGTACTGATAAGCAGGTTGTTGGTCAAGTAGCGGCTGATATTCGCGCTTACCGTAGCCCTGAACCTTATAAAGGTAAAGGTGTTCGTTACGCCGACGAAGTCGTGCGTACTAAAGAAGCTAAGAAGAAGTAAGGTAACACTATGGATAAGAAAGCATCTCGTATCCGTCGTGCGACCCGAGCACGTCGTAAGATTGCTGAACTGGGCGCAACTCGCCTAGTTGTACACCGTACTCCACGTCACGTGTACGCTCAGGTAATCGCACCAAATGGCTCTGAGGTTATCGCTGCCGCTTCTACCGTAGAAAAAGCGATTCGCGAGCAGGTTAAGAGTACTGGTAACAAAGACGCTGCTACAGCTGTAGGTAAAGCTATTGCTGAGCGCGCGATTGAAAAAGGCATCTCTACAGTTGCATTCGATCGTTCTGGTTTCCAATACCACGGCCGTGTAGCTGCACTAGCAGAAGCTGCTCGTGAAGCTGGTCTGAAATTCTAAGGTAGGCGGAAGATGGCTAACGAAAAAACACAATCAGATTTGAATGAAAAGCTGATCGCTGTTAACCGTGTATCTAAGACGGTTAAAGGCGGACGTATTTTCAGCTTTACTGCACTAACAGTAGTTGGTGACGGTAACGGTCGCATCGGTTTTGGTTACGGTAAGGCACGTGAAGTTCCTGCTGCAATCCAGAAAGCGATGGAAAAAGCACGCCGTAACATGGTTACTGTAGCGCTAAACGACGGTACTCTACACCACGCTGTTAAAGGTCGCCACACTGGTTCTAAAGTGTACATGCAGCCTGCATCAGAAGGTACTGGTATCATCGCCGGCGGTGCAATGCGTGCAGTGCTAGAAGTTGCGGGTGTTCGCAACGTACTAGCTAAAGCATACGGCTCAACAAACCCAATCAACATCGTTCGCGCGACAATTGATGGTTTGAGCGGCATGAACTCTCCAGAGATGATCGCTGCTAAGCGTGGTCTTTCTGTTAAAGAAATTCTGGAGTAATCGACATGGCTAAGACTATTAAAGTAACACAGACAAAGAGCTCTATCGGTCGTCTACCGAAGCATAAAGCTACTTTGCGTGGCCTAGGCCTTCGTCGCATCAACCACACTGTAGAACTTGAAGATACTGCTTGCGTACGCGGCATGATCGCTAAAGTTTACTACATGGTTAAAGTTGAGGAGTAATCAGTATGCGTTTGAATACTCTATCACCGGCTGCGGGTTCTAAGCCTTCTGCGAAGCGCGTAGGTCGTGGTATCGGTTCTGGCTTGGGCAAAACTTGTGGCCGTGGTCACAAAGGTCAGAAATCACGTTCAGGTGGTTCTGTACGTCCAGGCTTCGAAGGCGGTCAGATGCCTTTGAAACAGCGTCTACCAAAATTCGGTTTTACTTCTCGCAAGAGCCTGGTAACAGCTGAAGTTCGTCTAGCTGAGCTAGCGAAAGTTGAAGGTGACGTAGTAAGCCTAGAAACTCTAAAGGCTGCGAATGTAATCACTAAGAACATCGAGTTCGCGAAAGTTGTACTTTCTGGTGAGATCGCTCGTGCCGTTACAGTTAAAGGCCTACGCGTGACTAAAGGCGCTAAAGCTGCTATCGAAGCTGCAGGCGGTAAAATCGAGGAATAATTAACTCGAGGATGAGGTACAGATGGCTAAACAACCAGGACAAGATTTTCGTAGTGCACAAGGTGGCCTAGCAGAGCTTAAGACTCGCCTGCTATTCGTATTAGGTGCTATCTTAATTTTCCGAGCAGGCTCTTTTGTGCCTATTCCTGGTATTGACGCTGCTGTACTTGCCGATCTGTTCGAACAGCAAAAGGGTACCGTCATTGAACTGTTTAACATGTTCTCTGGCGGTGCACTTGAGCGTGCTTCCATCTTGGCGCTGGGCATTATGCCGTATATTTCGGCCTCTATTATTGTTCAGTTGCTGACGGTTGTTCATCCGGCGTTAGCCGAGTTGAAAAAGGAAGGGGAGTCTGGTCGTCGCAAGATTAGCCAGTACACCCGTTACGGCACGCTAGTGTTGGCAACCTTCCAAGCAATTGGTATTGCGACGGGGTTACCAAGTATGATTCCTAACCTGGTTGTAAACCCAGGGCTAGGTTTCTACTTTGTTGCGGTTGTGAGTTTGGTTACCGGTACCATGTTCTTAATGTGGTTGGGTGAGCAAATTACCGAGCGTGGCATTGGTAACGGCATCTCGGTGATTATTTTCACTGGTATCGTTGCAGGTTTGCCGCCGGCTATTGGACAGACTGTAGAGCAAGCACGTCAAGGTGAATTGCACGTACTTCTTCTACTGTTAATTGCAGTAATTTCTTTCGCTGTGATTTATTTCGTAGTGTTCATGGAGCGTGGTCAGCGTCGTATCGTCGTTAACTATGCCAAGCGTCAGCAGGGCCGTCGTGTCTTCGCCGCGCAGAGCACTCATCTGCCGTTGAAAATCAACATGGCAGGTGTAATTCCAGCGATTTTCGCATCAAGTATTATTCTGTTCCCGGGTACACTGGCTCAGTGGTTCGGTCAGAATGAAAACCTAGGCTGGTTAAGTGATATTTCACTGGCACTAAGCCCAGGGCAACCACTTTATGTGATGCTTTATGCAGCTGCGATTATTTTCTTCTGTTTCTTCTATACCGCGTTGGTGTTTAACCCTCGCGAGACAGCCGATAACTTGAAGAAGTCTGGTGCGTTCGTACCTGGTATTCGCCCGGGTGAGCAGACCGCGAAATACATAGATAAAGTAATGACTCGCCTGACATTGGCTGGCGCGCTCTATATTACCTTTATCTGTCTGATCCCCGAGTTTATGATGATTGCATGGAATGTCCGCTTCTATTTCGGCGGTACATCACTACTAATCGTAGTTGTAGTTATCATGGACTTCATGGCTCAAGTTCAGACACATTTGATGTCTCAACAATATGAGTCTGTTTTGAAAAAGGCTAATCTTAAAGGCCACGGCCGTTAAGACTGGTTATCCATTTACGGAGTTTAGCAATGAAAGTTCGTGCTTCCGTTAAGAAAATCTGCCGTAACTGCAAAGTTATCAAGCGCAACGGTGTTGTGCGTGTAATTTGCGTTGAGCCAAAGCACAAACAGCGCCAAGGCTAATAAGCAGAAATATTTCTTGCAAATTGAAGGTAGGTTGGCTAAATTAGCCAACCAATCTTTTGTGTGTGCAAAAGAATTGTTCCACCGCTGCGTATCCTAGACGGGCTTTGCAGCGGTTATTCTTGAAAAGTACTAGGAGTGAATAGTGGCCCGTATTGCAGGCATTAACATTCCTGATCAGAAACATTCTGTAATCGCTCTAACAGCGATCTACGGCATCGGTAAAACTCGCTCAAAAGCTATTCTAGCTGAAGTGGGTATTGCTGAAGATGTTAAGATCAGTGAACTGACTGAAGAGCAGATCGATCTACTGCGTGATGGTGTAGCTAAGTACACTGTAGAAGGTGATCTACGTCGTGAAGTATCCATGAACATCAAGCGTCTAATGGACCTTGGCTGTTACCGTGGTCTTCGTCATCGTCGCAGTCTACCACTACGTGGACAGCGTACTAAAACCAACGCACGTACCCGTAAGGGTCCGCGCAAGCCGATCAAAAAATAATCGGATAAGGTAGAGTACAATGGCAAAACAACCAACTCGCGCTCGCAAGCGCGTACGCAAGCAAGTAGCTGATGGCGTTGCGCACATCCATGCTTCTTTCAACAACACAATCGTAACCATTACTGACCGTCAGGGTAACGCTCTTTCTTGGGCTACTGCAGGTGGTTCTGGTTTCCGTGGTTCTCGTAAATCTACTCCGTTCGCTGCACAGGTTGCTGCTGAGCGTTGTGGTGAAATGGCCAAAGAATATGGCGTTAAGAACCTGGAAGTTATGGTTAAGGGCCCTGGTCCTGGTCGTGAGTCAACTATCCGCGCTCTAAACGCTGCGGGTTTCCGTATCACTAACATTGTTGATGCGACTCCGATCCCTCATAACGGTTGTCGTCCACCTAAGAAACGTCGCGTATAACGTTTCTAGGAAAACTGGAGAAAGAACATGGCAAGATATTTGGGTCCTAAGCTGAAGCTTAGCCGTCGCGAAGGCACTGACTTATTCCTTAAGTCTGGTGTACGCGCGATTGATACCAAGTGTAAAATCGATAACGCGCCGGGCATGCACGGTGCGCGTCGCGGTCGTCTATCTGACTACGGCGTTCAGCTTCGTGAGAAGCAGAAAGTTCGTCGTACATATGGCGTACTAGAAAAACAATTCCGTAACTACTACAAAGATGCTGCTCGCCTTAAAGGCAACACAGGTGAAAACCTGCTTCAGCTTCTTGAAGGTCGTCTAGATAACGTAGTTTACCGCATGGGCTTTGGTGCAACTCGCGCAGAAGCACGTCAGCTGGTAAGCCACAAAGCGATCCTAGTTAACGGTCAAGTCGTAAACGTTCCTTCTTTCAAGGTAGCGGCAAACGACGTTGTTAGCATTCGTGAGAAAGCTAAGAACCAAGCACGCATCAAAGCAGCTCTAGAAGTTGCTACTCAGCGTGAACTACCGACTTGGGTCGAAGTAGACAGCAGCAAGATGGAAGGTACGTTCAAGCGTCTTCCAGAACGTTCTGATTTGTCTGCCGACATCAACGAACACCTGATCGTCGAGCTTTACTCTAAGTAAGGCTATAGTTAAGAGAGGACACAATGCAGGGTTCTGTAACAGAATTTCTTAAGCCGCGTCTTGTTGATATTGAACAAGTTAATACGACGCACGCAAAAGTAACTCTTGAGCCACTAGAGCGCGGTTTCGGCCACACTCTAGGTAACGCTCTACGTCGTATTCTACTGTCTTCAATGCCGGGTTGTGCCGTAACTGAAGTTGAGATCGACGGTGTGTTACACGAGTACAGCACCAAAGAAGGAGTACAGGAAGATGTTCTTGAGATCCTTCTAAACCTTAAAGGTCTAGCCGTTAAGGTTGAGGGTAAAGACGAAGTTATCCTTACTCTGAACAAATCTGGTGCAGGCCCTGTTGTTGCAGGTGACATCACCCACGACGGTGATGTTGAGATTGCGAACCCAGAACACGTAATCTGCCATCTAACTGATGACAATGCTGATATCAGCATGCGCATCAAGGTAGAGCGTGGTCGTGGCTATGTACCAGCGTCTGCTCGTATTCACACTGAAGAAGATGAGCGCCCAATTGGTCGTCTGCTAGTTGATGCAACTTTCAGCCCAGTTGACCGTATCGCATATGCAGTAGAGGCAGCACGTGTTGAACAACGTACTGACCTAGACAAGCTTGTTATCGATATGGAGACAAACGGTACGCTTGATCCTGAGGAAGCTATCCGTCGCGCAGCAACTATTCTTGCTGAGCAACTGGACGCATTCGTAGATCTACGTGATGTACGAGTTCCTGAAGAGAAAGAAGAGAAGCCGGAGTTCGATCCGATCCTACTGCGTCCTGTAGACGATCTTGAACTAACTGTTCGCTCTGCTAACTGTTTGAAAGCAGAAGCGATCCACTACATCGGTGATCTTGTTCAGCGTACTGAGGTTGAGCTTCTTAAAACGCCAAACCTTGGTAAGAAGTCTTTGACAGAAATCAAAGACGTGCTGGCATCTCGTGGTCTGTCTCTAGGTATGCGCCTAGAAAACTGGCCGCCAGCATCAATCGCTGAAGATTAATAGTTACTGATATCTAGTTAGAAGGATTAGGTCATGCGCCATCGTAAGAGTGGTCGTCAACTCAACCGCAACAGCAGTCATCGCAAAGCGATGTTCAGCAACATGGCTAGCTCTCTGGTACGTCACGAGCTTATCAAGACTACCCTGCCTAAGGCAAAAGAGCTACGTCGCGTAATTGAGCCATTGATTACCCTAGCTAAGACAGACAGTGTTGCTAACCGTCGTCTTGCATTCGCACGTACTCGTGATAACGAAGTTGTTGCGAAACTATTTAACGAATTAGGTCCACGTTTCGCTCAGCGTCCAGGCGGCTATACTCGCATTATGAAATGCGGTTTCCGTACTGGCGATAAAGCCCCTATGGCTTACATTGAGCTAGTAGACCGTCCTGAATCTCAGGAAGAAGCTGCTGCTGAATAAGCACTAGTGCGTTAAATAAAAAAGAGGCCGAGTCTTAGACTCGGCTTTTTTTTTGCATACTTTTCCCTGAGTGCAGGGAGGGTTATGTATGGTGTACTTATTGGTCGACAGCTCTGGTTTTGGTGGCATCGAAAGCCATATCCAGCAACTTGCAAAGTTAATATTGCTGCGTGATGGCGCCGTTGAAGTTGTTTTTATCCGTCGATATCCCAACCATCCCCAATATTCTTTGCTACAGCAACAAAACATCCCATTCCGCTTTCTTTCTGATAGTCACTTTGGATCTTTTTTTGGTTCGCTATCTGCTAACGATGTGGTTCATGCTCATGGCTATAAAGCCTCTATCTTGGCCCGTCTTCACCGACTGCTAGGTGCCTATCGCCTGATCACGAGTTTCCATGCTGGTGAGTCTGTTTCCGGTAAGTTGGCGTTTTATGAATGGTTAAACCGCTACAGCAGTTTTCTTTCCTTTAATTTAGCTGTGAGCCAGCGTATCCAGAAAAGTATTCCTTTCCGCAGCCAATTGCTGCGGAATTTTATTTTCACGTCTCCCCAAATCTTATACCGGCAACGTCATCGAACTTTGCAGGTGGGCTTTGTGGGCCGCCTAAGCAATGAAAAAGGGATCGACCGCTTTGTTGAGATTTGTGGCTCTGTTCATGATTGTCACTTCCATGTCTTTGGTGATGGCGAGCAGTCGGCAATGGTTGCGGATAACCCTGAAATTCTTTGGCACGGCTCGGTGAGCTCAATGGAAACGTACTGGTCGCAACTTGATTTGCTGGTTATTACTTCTCGCGCAGAAGGATTACCGATGGCTGCACTGGAAGCGATGGCCAATGGCGTGCCGGTGATTTCTACCAATGTCGGTGAGATGGCTAGCCTTTTGCCTTCCAGTTGCCTGGTCGAGGAATCACAATGGCAGCAGTTGGCTCCAATGATTGCTCGACTTGCGAAGGCTGACAATACGGTATGGCAACAACTATCACTGCAACTTCAGGTGCAGGTTAAGAGTCATTTCAGCGCTGAGAGCCGCTGGCCGCAGTTAGCCGAAGTGTATAAGTTGAACAAAACGATGGTTTAGCTTGGTTAGTAAATCACGCTGATCAAACTTCGATCATCCTCTATGCTTTGCGGTGTTCGTTGCCATAAGTGCTGATGCCGCAGCTGCGGTGACATTGCCTGAAGTTGTTGCAGTTCGCCTTCTGCCCATCTTCCTTCAACAAGTCCATCGCTATAACAGTGAACACTGCTGCCGGAAAATAGCTGTGTTTGCCAGCAGCTCACTTCTATGGCCTCAAAAAGCCCCAGCAGCCCCATTGCCGGCTTGATTTCATGCGGTGTATCACCGAAGAATACCGGGTTTGGCATGCCTGCGTTATACACGCTCAGCCTATGATCTGTCGTTAGGTGGAGGGCAAGCAGGCAGATTAAATTACCATTGTCATTTGACTGGTAAAGCTGCGTATTCAAGATTGAAAATAGCTGCTCAGGGATTATGGCTGGGTTGTGCAGTAGTCCACTGATAAAGCCAAAACAGACTGCCCCGTTCGCTTTTGCAACGAGGCCGTGCCCCATTTGATCGCCTAGAATGATCAGTTGTGAACCATCGCTTAGCTGCCGTTGCATGACAAAATCTCCGCAGCTCTTTGGTTGTTGGTTGATCATTAGTTCTCCTGGCGCTCGGAGGGGGTGAATGTGTGTATGTAGCACATGCGGGGTGAGCTGTTGTTGTAGCCGAGCTTCAAAGGAGCTGATTAAGTGCTGATGACGCTTTAAAACCCGGTTTAGTACTGTCAGCAGGTGAGGTTTGCTGATGGGTTTTGCCAGAAAGTCATCGATGCCTGTCTGCGCGGCAACAGACAGGGTGTCTGTCATGGTGTCTCCGGACAGAAAGACGAATGGCAATAGCTGATGGTGGGGGACTGAAGCGACTTGTTTGCGGAAATTGAAACCGTTGATTTCCGGCATATGTAAATCGGTCAGGACCAGATCACAGTGATTGTTTGTTAGCCACAGAAGGGCTTCGCTCGCTTGGCTGAACAAGGCCAGTTGGTAATCTTCTTCCAGAAACTTGGCCAGTAATGCCAGTTGGCTCGCGCTGTCATCGACGATAACGATCTGTCGTCTAGGTTTGTTTATGGGAAGGCAAAAGCGGATCTGGTTACCGCTTTCAGTGCATTTATACTCGAAATCTGGGAATGAGGCTCGGATGAGTGCCAGGCCCATTCCGTTTTCGACCAAGTTTTCGGGTAACTCGGCGGCTTGAAGTTGCTGGCTGAGTTGAGTCCAGGGAGAGCCGTTATCCTTGATGGTGAGGTAGCTCTCGGCCCCTGACTTGTCATAGCTTATGACGATGCTATCTGACACAGTCTTTTGGTGTTCCAGCAAGTTCGCGCAGTATTCGCTGCACACCAGCTTGATATTCTGAATCAATTCCGGACTGAAGTGTAATACTTTGGCCTTTTCCCCAAGTACATGACGAATATTCGTGAGGTTGTCGTAGCTCAGGCGAAATTGGCGCTGAAAAAGAGTCTGACTCATTTATTGATACTTTCCCTGTAGCAGTGGATTATTTTCCAGATAGTAGTTTAATTTTTGTTTAATTCGATTGGGTATCCAGCGAGCCTTGCCGTTAAGCACTCGGGAAATTTCCTGGGCAAGGCAAGGGTTGTGTCTATCACTGATCAGTGTCCCGAGCAACGTAACCCCACCTTGATCGAGTTTATTCATGCAAGTTAGCAATTCACTCTCAGTGGTTTTTGCCGCTGCGAGACATAGGATAGAGGCATCGCTGACATGGCTGATGGATGTGATGGGTAAGTTACGCCAGTTAGCTGTACTGATTGTGCCTGTATCGCAGAGGATATAGTGATAATCCTTTTTCCAGCGCTCCAGTGCATTGATCAGAATCTGAGGCTGTCGAAGATCTAGGATCGTTCGCTGGCTCTTAGGTTGTGGCAGTAGATCCAGCAATGGCGTCAAATGTACGATAGCTTCAGATTCTCCTGACCCATCGCTACCCCAAGCTGCTGCGGGGTAGCCTTGACCGGCTCCGGAAAGATCAAGATCTATCAGCAGAACCTTGTGCTGATCCTCGGCGCAGCGTCTGGCCAGCCAGTTGCACTGCGTTGATGTTCCACAGCCGGTACTGGCACCGGCAAAGGTAATAATCCGGGCTTCAATTTGATGTATTTTGTGGAAAAGCTGGTCATATTCCACACTTAGCCAGGGTTTCATAATGCGGCTCCTAGGGCTATCAGGGTGAATAGACCCAAGACATCGCGCAGCCCTTGGCGCCATTGTTCGCCAATAGAGTCGCTCTTGTTTGGGATATAGACGGTATCGCCAGGGCGGAGAAGGGGAAGCGGATAGCGTGCCGGATCAATGACATAATCACGAAGGTTAAAGGTTTGTGCCTGATCGCCGCAACAAGAGGTATTGACGATCATGATCCGTTCAATGTACGCGTTGTCTGAGGGGCCTCCTGCCTCTGCGAGTAGATCCAGAATGTTCATCTGATTGTTGAATGTGTAGCGGCCGGGCTTATTAACTGAACCCATTAAGCGAACAACCCGCTCTGCCGGTCTGTCGAGCCAGTTTCCCTGCTCCTTGGGGACGTAAATAACATCTCCGGGAACCACAACAGGCAGTAGGCTTTCATCGCCGGTTTCAAAATACAGTGATAAATTGAGGTCGGTGACCTTGGAGTGATTGCCGTTGCGGTGGCTGATTCGGATCTGACGCAGATCAGCACTGCCGTTGGGGCCATCAGCTGCCGAAAGAATATCAAGAAAGCCTAGCTCTTTGTTAAAGGCGTAGCGTCCGGGAGCGCCAACTTGGCCAAAGACATAAATGGAATCATCGGCGGACTGGCGGATCCAGCTGGCTTTGTTGTCTGCCGGATCGTGGGGAAGCTCATCGATGACAATAGTATCGCCCGCATCGATTTGCGGCAGGCCGGCAAAGTTTCCACCTTCGTTGATAAAGCTCTCCAGATCAAAGTAGAACACATTATCCGCGGTGTTATATTGTTCCTTGATGAGCCGAATATTACTGATATTGGCTTGTTGCTTGGGGCCGCCAGCGAGGGCAAGCACATCGAGGAATGTCATTGTGTCATTCCATTTGTAGCGGCCGGGGGCGTTAACCGCGCCAATAACTTTGATAGCCCGCTCGTCGGCCACATCTTCAGTCTGCGGAATATAGATGACGTCACCGGGCACGACCTTGGGAATAAGGCTCTCGTTACCTGTCTCGAAATAGCGAGATAGATTAAAGCGAGTAACGGTGGTTTTTTTTCCGCTGCGGTGACTGATCAGCACTTCCTGAATATCGGCTTCGCCAGTCGGGCCGTCGGCCGCCGAAAGAATGTCGAGGAAGCCCTGCTCATTGTTGAAGGCATAGCGCCCCGGGGCACCGACTTGGCCAAATATATAGATAGAGTCCCTTGCCGACTGGCGCAGCCAGCTGGATTTGTTATCACTCGGATCAATGGGGAGTTCATCGACAATGACGGTATCCCCTGCATTAAGCCGCGGCAGTTGGTTTTGGGGATTGCCGCTTTGGGTATATTCGACGAAATTGAAGAACGTTACCCGTTCTTTATTAGCGGATACCGAGTCGCGCACAATACGTATATTGCTCAGGTTAGCCTGCTGTGTCGGGCCGCCCGCGTGTGCCAGTAAGTCGATAAAGCTCATGGCGTTGTTCCATTCGAATCGACCCGGATTGCTGACGGCACCAATGATTTTTATCGCGCGGTCATTGGTTACTTTCAACCATGACTTCTCGTTAAAGTCGATTTTTTCCGGCACGAAGATGACATCACCGGGATCGATATCGGGTAGAGGAAAGCGAGATGGTTCACGGGTAAATTCAACCAGGTTAATACTGAGAGGTGGATTCACATTGCTGAGTAGTTTGATGTGGGTGGTATCAGCAAAGCGTGTCGGTCCTCCGGCATTGGCCAGAACATCGATAAACCCGGTACCGGGGGAGCTTTCATAGGCTCCGGGCGCTTTGACTTCCCCCATGACATAGACGGTACGGGAAGTGGTATTGATATCTTCAACCTCGATGGGGGCGAAAATGGTCGTACCGGGTTTCACCGGAGGTAGGTTGCTGGTGTCTCCTGTATCAAGAAAGCTTTTCAGGTCAAACTGATAGGGGGTATTATCGGTGATTACCCGTATTTTGGTGACATCGGCATAGCGGGTGACGCCATCGGCCCGCATCAGCGCATCGACCACCGTCATACCCGGTTTGAAGCTGAACGTGCCGGGATTGCGCAACTCACCGAAGATGGTGATCCCCTGCTCTTCGTCGGCATCGCCTCCTTCGCGCAGTGAAGCCGCATCGAACTGTACTTCAATGTTGCCAAGCAGCGGGGAAGCGGGAACAAAAATTGTGTCTCCCCCTTTAAGATCTGGGAGTATCGATGGTTCACCGGAGTCGAGATATGATTTGTAGTTAAATAGCTGCTGCTTGTCGTTGCGGATGAGCTTGAATTGATCCAGTTGAGCTCCCGGACGGGCTCCCCCGGCAGCTGCGATCGCCATTTGAATATTACTGCCTGGCTTTAGCGAAACCATCCCGGGGCTTTCGACGTATCCCAACACTCTAATGCGTACCAGGTGCTCCATAATACTGAGTTCCAGCTCATCCAAATTCCGATAAACGGTACTGAGCCTTTTTCGTATACGCTGCTCGGCTTCCTCGACGGTTAATCCTGCTACGGTAATTTGACCGACTTCCGGCAGCATCAGTTGCCCTTGGTCATCAATGGTGAAAGGGTCTTCAAAAGCGCTCTCTCCCGGTAGCTGCAGATAGATACGATCACCAGCGGTAAGGGTGGCTCCCCATACAGGTAAGGCCATTCCTATCAGCAGCAGAAACGGTAGGAGTCTACTCATAAAGGCTCCTGGGAAAGAGATTCGCGGACAGCATGCCAGTCTTGCAGGGAGTATACGCGGTGTATTGAGCGGGTGTGATGCTCAACCATGACCTTGGCATCGACCTTTCGGTTGCTAAGCCGCTGGGTACGAGAATTGGGATCTTCGAGTGATTCTCTCTCTCCTGCACTGAAGGTAGTAACCTGGTTGGCATCGACGCCTTGTTCGATCAGATATCGGCGGACGGCGTCAGCACGCCTCATTCCCAGTTGGTAGTTACTCTTATCTGTGCCAATGGTATCAGTATGCCCTGTCAGCTGCAGGTGCCAGTGGTTTTGCCGTTTTAAGATGGAGGCCGCACGGCGAAGTGCTTGTTGGTAATCGGGTAACAGTTTGGCACGGTTGAAGGCAAACTGGTTGTCCACTCGCATGAGCAGTAGGAATTTATCCCTGAGCTCAATTTCAGAATAGCGGGGATCAAGGCATAGGGTATGGTATTCCAGCCAGTCCATTTGGCGCTGAATTTTGGCAAACTGGGTTTGGTATTGTAGTAGGGTGATATCGGCGTCATCGGTAAAACCGGCTTTTGCTTCCTGACGGGCTTGGCTATAGAGGTTTTCCAGTTGTTGGTATTGGCCGGGAAGGCAGATTTTTGCGCCTCGGGTTGCCAAGATCTGCAGTTCGAAGTCGTGGTGTTCAAGCTCCAGCCATTGCTCCATATTAGGAGGAGAATAGGGAGTATCACCGGTTGTCGGCCAGGTGCTACAACCGGAGAGTATCAGGAGCAGAAGCAGGCTTGGCAGTTTTTCCATATCACTGTAACTCCGCTGAAGTGATCAGAGGGATCACCTTGTCAATTCGTAGCATTTGTATCAGTTGGCGGGGCTGGCCGTTAACATTAAGCAGGCGTAGACCTTTCCCCCTGCTTTTCAATCTTTTATATAAGAAAACAATGGCACCAATTCCACAGGAGTCAATAAATTGTACCTGGGTCATATCAATTACCAGTTCGTTTTCTTCTGTCTGACTGAGTGACTCGAACTCTGGCTCCATCTGTCTGGCAACATGAGCATCAAATTCGTCACGAAGTGATAGTGTTATTGCTGTTCCGGTTATAGTTTGCATACTAAATTCTCCTTAAGGGGCTCTGAAGCTATTAAGCACAGATACACGTAATTTTTTGATGTTTACAGGTATTCTCTACTGTCTTCAGGTGTCTTCAGGTAACTAATACAAGTGGTATGCCAACTTATTGCCCACGTTTTGAGACCATGATGTAAATGGTTTTAAAGATGATGTACAAATCCATTCTAATCCACTGAAACGGCGAGCCTAACGCGACGGCGTAGGCATGATCCCAGGCGATTTTATTTTTGACATCATCAAGGCAACTATCATAGCCCTGGTTGACTTGTGCCAGGCCAGTTATACCAGGGCGCAAGCCTGCGGTTCGCTCAAGATAAAATGGCAATGCATTTTGCAAACCGCCACACAGCTCCGGTCGTTCTGGCCTTGGCCCTATTAATGCCATATCTCCTTTTAATACATTGATAAATTGAGGTAATTCATCTAACCGCGTGGCGCGTAAGAAGCGACCGACCCGGGTGATCCGGGGATCATTCGAGCTTGCCCATACGGCACCTGACTGGGTTTCGGCATCATGGGTCATGGTTCTAAATTTGATCACTTCAAACAGTTCGGTCTTGTCTTCAGTTACCCGACCGACCCTTAGCTGGTGATAGAAGGCAGGACCCGGAGAGTCGACCTTGATTAACAGGGCAATCAAGGGCCATAGCGGTAAGGTGAGTAGAAAACCGATCAAGCTGAGAATAATGTCGCTGCAGCGCTTCAGCATTAGTGTTGATTGGGTTTGGTAATGGTTTAGCGGAGGAAGGTGGCGCCAGCCGTGCTGAAACTGGCCACTGAGATAGCGCAGCATACCCAGTAAAGAAGAGAAGTAGCCGCCAACAAAGTAATGCAGTTTGTCGGTGATACGGGTATGGATATTCATGAGAGGTAACAGTGCTAGCAAATATCCGAGACCTTGCAGGGTAAATAAACCTAGGGCGATGTGGCTGCCTTGAAGGGCCATGGATGCGGTGAGAAATAAATAGCCGAGCAGGATAAAGGGCATCAATGTACGCAGTCCTTTGCCCGAGGCAAACAGCCAGCGTGTGCCGTGGTGGCGTCTTTTGAAAATGAAGCGACAGCGAATCAGCTGTTGGAGATTTCCGGCACCAATTCGTTGGCGGCGCTGGTGGGTTTGCTGAGTGGAGCTAGCGGCGATTTCGACGCCGTTGATGCTCTGGTTGAACAGCACATTGTAACCTTGTTTGATGACCATCATTGGTAGCATAAAGTCATCGTTGATGGTGTCTGGTGGTAGGGGAACAAACAGTTTGGAACGCATGATATAAAAAGCGCCATTGCCTCCCATTACATTGCCAAAGCGGGATTCGGCATAGCGAATGTTATTTTGCCATTGCCAGTATTGTGCCTCTCCGGGCGTTGCTTCAGCTAAAAGGTAGCTACAGGTGATGGCCCCTGTTTGTTGGTTTTCAAAGCTAATTGCTGCCTGCTTAAGGGCATCAATAGAAATTAATGCCGAGACATCACTTAAGGCGATTAAATCGGCGTGCTGTTTAGCCTGAGTCATGAGTTCATTTAGTCGGGCCAGCTTGCCGCTATTACTTTCTTCTTCTATACAGTGCAGCTCGATACCTGCGGCATTAAATTTACTTTGCCAGGCATGAATTATCGTTGCGGTGTTATCGGTACAGCCATCACAACATATCCAGATCTTCAACTTCTCTGGTGGGTAATCCAGCATCAAGAGGTTGGCGAGCTTAGCTTCAATACAGGCTTCTTCATTATGGGCCGGCATTACCAGTGCCGTGGTAGGGTATGTCCTCGGACGATCCTGTTCGGCTGTTTCATGCTCATCAGGCAGTAGCTCATCGGTGTCTGGACGATGTCGGCCGAGCCAGATCATCATACTGGTGTAGATCACATGATGATAGATAATGAGCAAGGTAAGAAATATCAAAGTAATCCATTCAACGATCATCATTGCTCCTTGGGCTAATATACCAATGATTCATAAGTGGCAGTCATTATCCGAACATCAGCTAACTTTCGGATATATTGCGCATTTTTGTCGCTACTGAGAGTGGTGTTACATAATCCTATTTTTATCGCCTGTATGAGGGCTTTAGGTTGATCGGGCTCGATCAGTTGCCCACTGTACGGGCATAGAAGATCGGGTATGCCTCCAACGGCTGTTGCAATAACATTTTTTCCACAGGCCTGGGCTTCGAGTAGAGCGAGTGGCAGCCCTTCTTGACGGGATGGCATACAAAATATGTCGATAGACCGGTAAAAATTACGCATTTGGGCACAATGGCCGAGCCAGTGAATTCGCTGGGTGAGTCCAAGTTGCCTTGCAACGTTAAGTAAGTAGGGCTGCTCTGGACCATGACCGGCAATGGCAAGATGGTGATCCTCTGGCAGACTCGAAAGTGCTTGTATGAGCGTATCGATCCCTTTTTCAGGCACAAGTCGGCCTGCCGCGCCGATGATGATCTTATTGGCGGGGAGTTTGAGCTGCTGTCTTGCGAGAAGTTGATCACCAGGCGAAAAGTGCTGGGTGTCGATCCCGTTGATAATAACGTGATCGGTATTGATCCCTAATCGTTCCAAC
This sequence comes from Photobacterium obscurum, assembly GCF_026191635.1. Taxonomy (GTDB): domain Bacteria; phylum Pseudomonadota; class Gammaproteobacteria; order Enterobacterales; family Vibrionaceae; genus Photobacterium; species Photobacterium obscurum. The sequence goes on along the minus strand of NZ_JAKRRW010000037.1, from coordinate 5,789 downwards.
TGTTCGGCCACCCGCGGGGCATCAGCGACCAGCTTGATTTTTTTTCCTTTCAGCAGTAAGCGGGTAATGAGGCATTGTTTGGGATCTTGCAGATGCCAGCTGTCATGTTCGGTTTGGATATGAGTGAGGGGAAGCCCAAGGGTGGCGAGACGCCCATAGAGTAACGGTCCAAGGTGATGGGAGTGAATCACCGAGGTATTAAGTTGTTTGATGAGCTTTCGCAATTTGAGAACCGTTTTTAGGTCTCGGCCTGCAGGCTTATCGAGAAAGATAAGTTTTGATTCAAACGGCCTCAGCTCAGGCCAGGCGGTGATGGCCGATGTTTTGTCTCCTTCGAGGGCAACCACATAGACATCATGAGCGGGAGAGGCAAACTGCAGTAAATTCAGTACCAGTCTTTCGATACCACCGGGACGTAAGTGTTGTACTACTTGTAGCGTGACATGCTTCATGAGGCACTCCCTGAAAAGTTTGGCAACCGGGTGAGTACCGGTACTTGAGTGAGTCGGTTGATCTGGGTTGTCTGATAGAGCCGGGTATCTAATAGCTGCACGGCACAGGCCAGTGACAGGCCCAGGCCCAGCCCGGCAGCAATACCGATAATAAAGTTAAGCCACCATGGCCAATTGAGAGGGCGGTGGGGTTCGACTGGGCGATCGATGATTTTTAATCGATCCGGCTCTTCAAAGCGACCTAAGTGGCCTGTGACTTTGGCCATCTCATAGCGCTCTAGAAGCTGGTTATAGATTCTGGATTTGACGTCGTAGTTACGCTGCAGAATTTTGAGTTGTTTTTCTAGTACAGCGAACTCGGCGCGCTTGTTCTGTAGAAGGGTTGCTTGGCCTTGGAGCAGTGTTAGCTCATCTGTCAGTGCTAGGATCTGCCCTTCAGCCTGTTGGAGTTTTTCGAATTGGCTGAGCAGTATGGGCTGAGTCGTATTGTTATTGTTTTGGGAGTTGCTTGCGACTCGCTGCCATAGCTGGCTAACTTCTTGGGCACTTAAAGACTGCTGTTCATCGACTAGACGGGTACGCTCTTTCTTTAGGCGATCGAGGCGACGCAAAACGCCTTTTACTGATGAGTGTCGATCAGTATAGCTGGCCCGTAACATGGCCAGCTCTGCTTCGGCTTTGACAATTTCCTCCTCTAACATGCCGACCACCGGGTTGGTACTGGCCAGCCGTTGATAGAAATTATCGCGTTGGGTTTGAGCATGGAGCAGCTTTAGTTCTGTTTCTTGAATAAGAATATTGAGCCGAGCATCGCTCTGAACTTTTATATTTTGTAATTGGGGCAGGTTGTCGGCATTTTCTGTCTTGAATGCTGCCAATTCGCTTTCTGCCTGTTCCAGATCTTGCTGGGTTGATTCAAGCTGCTTCTGGAGAAAAATTTCTGAACCGTCAATAGAAGCACGTCCGGGGGCGCGGAGTTTATCAAGAAAGATCTCCGAGACCTTGTTTAAAATAGCGGGCATCTCCGTTGGAGCTGGCCAGTTCAGACCGAGCTGAACCAAGTCATTGCCTACCAGCGTTAGTGCAAGGTTGCGGTTTAAATTGCCAATGACAGCTTCAACTTGGGAGCGGTTATTCGTTGGTGCAAGATCCAGCTCTTCAACGACTTGTTCTAGTACTGAGTGACTGTGGATCAGTACTCTTAGGGCTTTAATACGATCCTTGAGGTTCATTGAGATGGATAAGTCTTCCAGAAACGGATTCAGCATGGCCGCTTCCTGAACCAGGATAGTGGTTTGGGCATAGTAACGCTTGGCTTTAACGAAGCTACCTGCCGTCATAAGCAACGGCATAACCAGTACCGGGATCAGGATCAGATACCTATGATTCCACATGGCATGGAGAAGAGGATATAGCTTTGCAAATAACTTATGCCGCATTGCTATTGCCTCTTGAGGATCAGGGTGTCAGTGGTTTGTTTCGGCACATATTCAAGGCGGAGCGGAATTTCTTTCGATGCCGATAGATTGCTGACTGCCTGAATACGCTTTTGCCCCTGCAGTAAGGCTTGGAATGGATTGTCTAGATCTGCTGGGGCCACAAAGGCTGTGATCTGATGGTAGGGGTTGTTAGCCAGAAAGTCGGCGATCTTTCTATTTTGCTCAGCCGTCAGTGAGACTTGTTCCGGGCTGAAATATAAAGTCAGTGTTTGTGGGCTTGGAGGGGAGTTCGCACACCCCAAAAGCACCAAGCTGAACATTAAACAGATAATCCTTTTCATCTTGTTTCCTTTTTTGCTGGTGGCATATAACAGTAGTAGCAAAAAAAGTGCCTAGAGTTAGAAAAGGTGTCATTAGAGGTCGCCTTTTTCGGACAGTAGTTGTTCTTTTATAAGGGTGAGTACCTGGTTAGCCCGATTTTGCCAACTTTCATTGGCAACACAGGTGTTGGCTTGAATCCTATAGTTTTGACGAGCAACTGGGCTGAGCTGACAATAGTGATCTATTGCCTGCAGCCATTCTTTTAGGCTGGTGGCGACACTGGCCAATGGACGGTATGGCTCGATGGCGGGAAAGCTCGAACTTATCACCGGGCAGCCCGCAGCAAGATACTCCCTCAGTTTTAAAGGATTACAGGCTCGGATCTGATCATTGTCCTTGAAGGGTAAAATAGCCATTGTCCAGTGTTGAAGGTAGCCCGCAAGCTGATAGTGAGGTTTTGCCGGTAACAGATGAATATTACGAAGTTGTTGAAGCCGCGCGATATCGGTATCCACAGGCCCCACTAAATAGAAGTTGATTTCGGGGCGGGCTTTGGCCAGCCGGTGCAACAGTTCCTGATCTAACCAATTGTTTAAACTGCCATAAAAGCCAACGCTCGGTTTTGTTGTGTCAATATCAGATGGGCAGGGAGCCGGATTTGCAAACTGCAACAGTGACACGCCATGGGGAAGCAGCCAGGTTTTATTGGCAGGAAATTTACGCTGTAGGGCTGGACTGCAGGCCAAAATAATATCGGCTCTGTCAGTGAGTCGCTGTTCTGCCTGAGTGACAGCATGATGGTCGACGCCTGCCAGCGCGGAAAAGTCATCCCCACAGTAATAAATGACCAAGTCACTATCACAAATACTCAGGTAATCAACGGCACTGGGTAAGGCAGCCCAAATGATTCGTGGCTGTTGTTTACGTTTAAGTTGTCGGCTGAGAGAAAAGTTATTCAGCTTCTGGATGAAGGAGCTTTGGGCTAACGGCCATACAATTGGTTTGATGATCCTTGTCGGTTCCTTTATTCGATGCGGTTCTTTTTCCGTATTAGGATCGCCTGCTGCAGGGGAGTGTATTGTTGATAGCAGCTTTTCTTTGACTCTTCTGATATCACGCCAATTGAGTTTTGGCTGACGTAGCCCGATTGAGTTCACCCAGGTTACATCACATTGATCGAGTAATACGGTCAGAATATGTTGACTGCTTGAGGGGTGGCGTCCCCAATCTTCACCAAAGGCTAAGATTTCCATATTTAGAGCTCCAGTGTTTTTATAACTCGTGCCGGATTACCGCCTGCTAGTACTCCAGAGGGAATATCTTTGGTCACGATGCTGCCGGCTGCGATAATGCTGCCGGCACCAATGGTGACGCCAGCCATCACCATTACCCCTGTGCCGAGCCAAACATCGCGGCATAAATGAATATCTCCGATTTGTTGCTCTGTATCGGGTTCACCGAGAGCGCGGGCATTGGGCTCTGTAGGGTGACCAGGAAAACCGGCCAGGAATATCTTGCCGGCCAGTCGGACATTGTCATCAAGTTGAATTTTAGTACCCACCGCGAGAGTATTTTGCCAACCAATATCGACATTATTGCCGACTATTAACTGAGGTCGTTTTTCTCCCCAGACTCGTCCACACCAGGTGGATATGCCGGAAATACGGCATTGCTCTCCGAGGTGAATTTGCAGATCTCCCAGTATTTGTGGCATTCCGGCCTCAAGTTGAAGGCTGCGTGGGCGCGATTTGAGCTGAGAGATGAACATGGGAGTGAAATAGCATTTTTGCAAAATGCAATGAATGGTCTCCTTGATTGCAAGGTGAAGATGATAAAGAGGCTGGTGGAGTACCGGAAGGCATGGTAGATAGCTACCTTTAACTCTTTTAAGTGATGACTTAAGAGACTGAATATAGGTTGGGCTGAGGTGCTGCTTAATCAGAGTGCGCATATCTCTCTCCCTGAGTGAGTGTTAATCGGTCTAAAGCCAACAGTAATCCGATGAGAATGTAGAGTGGCCAGGTTGTCCCTTGAGTTAGAAAGGTGCCGCTGACGCAAAATGACAGCATGCCGAGCCAGAGTCCCTGAGCAAGAGGCTTCATTTCATGGTTTTCTAGCCGTTTAAGTAACAAGTAACTGACTTTAAGGGCGCCTATTACCATAAGCAGGAATAATACCAGCCCGGCAAATCCTGTTTCGCCAGTGATTTGCAGCCACGTACTGTGTACTGCGTGGTTTTTGCCGTCCCAATGCGGAGAATAGAAGTAGTAGTTGAAATAAAAGTTGTTCAGACCTACGCCTGTAAACGGGTTGGCCAAGGCCATATTAATTGCGGCCTGCCAGGCATAAAGTCGGCCCATTGCGGATTCGTCAACGCCTGACTCAGCGGCCCCGCCAGAAGAACGATCACTGATTCCGGCAAACAAAACCAGAAGAAATAAGCCGATGCTGCTGAGAATAATGGGCATGATTATTGAGCGACTTTTTAATAATGTAAGAGTGAAGATCCCGCTGGCAATGCCTAATAACCCTCCACGGCTTTGTGTGGCAAGGATGCTCATGATCAGTATTATAAGGATGATAAAAGTGAGTCCACGTTGCCATCGAGCCCCGTGGAAGGAATAGGCAAGCGCAAAGGCAACCGGAAATTGAAGGACAAGAGCGAGATCGTTTGGATCGCCCAGCATAGAGCCTATATCCCTACCTATGGTTACTCGTGTTCCTTCAACTAGACCAATGCCATTTGCTTTGTTGTATAGGGCTAATAAGCCGATACATAATCCACTGAATATCAGCAAAACAGGAATCATCTTTAGTTGGGAAAGCTTCGTAGGAAGCCAGCTGATGGCAAACACCATAATGAAGATTTTGATGAAATTACCATTGAAGTTGGCAAATGCTTCACCACGGTTGGTAGCCATAATGCAGGATACAAACACCCAGACACTAAATATGACGAGTTGGGTATGTAGCTTCTGCCAGATGATGGTTTCTCGTTTTAGCCATAATTGCCATCCGAGACCTGCAAGGCTGGCAAGGGCGAGTAGCTGTGGAATATGTAGGGGCATTAATACAGGAAAGGCTTCATGGATCCTGAAATAGGAAAAGATAATAAAGCCGGTACAGACCAAAAAAGCTTGGTTAATAACAAAGGGCAATGCAAAGAGTACGCTAACTAAGAGGATAAGGTTTCCTTGCTGTAACCATACAATGAAGATCAGTAGCGTACTGGTTAAAGCTATCAGTAGCTGTTTAGTTCTTGTCATAGCGTAGCCATATTTTTCATTTTGCTTCTCAGTGACGACCTTTAGCGGAACTGCTTTTAAACTCATACCGGATTAATTCAATTTTGATGCCAATGATGGTGATGATTGTTGCATAAGAATATTCGGCAACTTGAGAAGAGTAATAAGGTTTGGGGAGAGGGCATCGGTGTAATTGCAGCTGACACAGCATAGAGTGGGAGGGAAGTGTCGTTCAAGCAGTCAAATAATATGACTATTGTTCACTTAATGCTCGCTTGGCATTTTTTTTTGTTTTTGTGCTTGCCAACTTAAAATAGCTCCCTATAATGCGA
>NZ_JAKRRW010000036.1 GCF_026191635.1 Photobacterium obscurum | reverse complement strand
TACTGCCTTTATTAGTCTTTGTGTATTACAAATGTAATACATTTAGTTGTGAATCATAAATGATACTATCAGCATCAATGATCTCACTTACACAATACTCATTGAGATAAGCATTCACTGCAACTTTTCCTGCGGATTGTTGTGGTGCGTTCAGTGTTTTCATTCTGGTTAAAACTTTGCTGGCGATCTCTTGGTTAGTCATCTCTTGTTCTGAACGGCAGGCCTTCTGCCAGTTCATTACGTATTGGCTTTCAATACCATCAGCCACTCCCATGATGTACAGCATTGAATATTGAAAACCATTGTCACCTTGTTCGCTAATTGCCAGTAACTTTCCTGCTGTTAATCCAGTCCAGGTTGCAGGCTCTTGTTGATAATTGGCGGTTGCTGAAAATGACAATATTCCCATCATGAAAAAAATTTTACGAACCATGTTCCTTCCCTGGTTTGGTTGGTTAACTTTATATGTAATACGCATTACGTAGATTAAAAATCGCGGATGATGAAATTGGAGGTGATCTCACATGTGTTTGGGGTTATCACCTATAGCAGATGTGTTTATTTTAGAGATGCACTGTACGCTATTGCTATCAAAATAATTATTTAAACAGGAGCTTAACGTCTTTCTAGAACTGGCCTAACTTGATTTAAGTGTATTACAAATGTAATACATCGAGGGCTGTCTTTGTGATGTGGCGATTAAGAGAATATCGAGAATGATCGGGTTGTGGATACTAGTCTGTATGGTTAGTTTGTCAGGTATTTGAAGCGGAAACCTGCTCTATGGCTTCGCCACCAAACCCGCAGAGCGGTTTTGGCCAAAGGTGACGATCAGGGCTAAAGAACAAAAGCATAAAGCCGCCCTGCGAAACCATTCCAGCGTCTTCCGGTTCACTAATTTTTAGCCACCACGTTACAACGCCTCGCATGTAAAGCCCATTAAAGCTTCGCTTCAATTACATGCCAGGCAAACGTCATGGCTAAAAACGCGAACCTCCAGCCGCTTCCATTCGCAGGGCGCTGAAAAGCTTTGTTACCAACCCCCATCCCCCAAGCTTGGGGGTATAAGCGCCAATGTTAACATAATGAAATTTATGCGAAGTTGTTACGTGCCTCGCCAAGTTACCAAAGCTGCTCCGTTTAGTTTGTCGCTGGTTGGTGGTAGCACGAGTCTCGCATCTTTGGATACCTTGCCTTATCGCCAGCAAGCTGTCGGGCACTGGGCAAATTCAGGCATAAAAGCATTATGTGTAAATTGCCGCGCAGCTCTGAAAAGCGGGCTGTAAGGCCGCCGGGCAAGCCGGCGAATGTTTGTCACCTCATGGCTGCGCCATCAGGTGGGCAGGACGACGCACCAAAACACAAACAACGTGTTTTCGTGCGGTCACATTCAGCGTTATTAGTGGCTTCATTTTTCGCTGTGTTTATATTGGTTTGCTCACTTTGGCTTCCGTGCTTGCGTGGTTCGGTGAACATGCGTTCCACCGTAACCACGCCTACTTAGGTCCCGGCATGTTGGCCGTACCGGCCAATCACCTGGCGCAAGCGTCTCGGTACCACCACGTCCCCCACCCACCCGAACAGCGCCCCGCCTGTTAGGGTAATCGTTGTATGTTTGCTACTGGCTTGGTGTTATTTGTCGCTGTTGTTATACCGTCCGTAATTTATGAGCGGGGCCGGGTGGCTGGTCGTGGTGTAAAGTTGTGTATGGTATACTGTGCACGTGTATTTTATTTGTTAGGCATTAAGTATGCAGTTGGACCCAAAACAAGCGATAGATTACAGCTTTGTAACTGATAGGGATGGTAATCGAATAAGCTCATCAGAATATGTTGGAAAATCCAGTGTTGATTTAAATATACGAGAAGTCTTAGTTAAAGATAGGAATAGTGAACGAGTAATTAGAACGCCAGGCGCAGTTCTAGGTCCTCAGGAGTCGGCATATTTAATCTCTGAAGAGTTTATTAATGTTCCTGATGGATATGTTGCATATGTTTTCTTGAAAAACCGTCTTTCACAGAATGGTTTGCTTGCATTTAATACGGGAATAATTGACTCTGGTTATCATGGTCCAATTTCTACTTTGATTATTAATCTTTCACAAATTGATCAACCTATTCCTGATATGTCAATGGGTATAGGAAGTGCTTTTTTTCGTGTTGTTTTTCAAAAAATAGGGCAGGAGAGTTCATCATTTAACCCGGATTTTAACTCTGTAAAAAAAGATTATGAAGAATATTGTAGGTTTAGACAAAACGAATTAACTAATTTACCTAGGAATTTTCTTGATCCTGAAAAATTGAAAAAGGAAATTGATTCTGAATTAACAGAGAAGATATCTTCTTTTAGTATTATGAAATTAGGTACAGTAGTCGCAGCTGTTGGTATACTATTATCATTGTTACCTTTAGGGCGTGACTATTATTTTTCAGATAAAATTGATTTATCATCAATTAGAGCTGAAAGTAAACAGGCTAAAGAGGACGTGACTAAATTGCAAAAAGACGTTTCTGATTTAAGGCTGTCGCTGTCAAATTTGAATAATAATAATGAGTTAAGTGCGTTGAGAGGGGATATGGAAGCTATAAAGTCAATTATAGAGTCTAGTGCTAAAGATAAAACTGGAGGTTTGTCTAGTGAACCTCCAGTAAACTAAGTTAATTACTTAAATATATCAATTAATAGTTTCTTAATGTCGGATAAATCTTCTTTTCCTTTTTTTTGATTTATCTGGAAAGAGCTTACTTCTTCAAGCTCTTTCTGTGCGTTAAATGAAATTGATATACCTGTTTTTTCAGCCAGAAAGACGTCGTTTTTACCATCACCAATGAATAAGCACTGACTAAGTCTTGTATTATACTCTTCAGCCAAATGCTCCATGAAAACTAGTTTGCCTTTTTCATCGGTAGGCAATAAATTAAAATGCTCCAGTGCTCCATGCTCATCAAAAAAATACTCACAAGCACTGTATGAGTGCTTTATTTTTAGTGTTCTTTGTAATTTGTCTGCGAGGTGTTTGAACCCTCCAGATATAATTACAGTTATAATATTCCTTGAATGAAGGTATTCAACTAGCTCCTTCGCACCATCCTGGAACTGCGTTTCCTCTATGACTTTTTCAAAAATATCACGATTCAGGCCATGCTTTTGTTGTATTGCGATGCTGTCATACATCCATTCTGTATAGCTTTCATATTCACCACTTAACCATTTATCTTTAGACATTTCTTCTTCAAGGTAACAAGTATCACCAATTTCTTTAGCAAGTACTGTCCATGCACTTGGTGCTACTTTTCCATTATCTAAATTATTGTTTTTTTTGAGAAGAGTACCTTCCATATCAAAAAAACAGATTTTTGGTAAATTATCATTCATTGCTAAGCAGCCTTATCATTAACTTGTTTTTTTGTAATATTAATGTATTTACTTAGAAGCTCAGCAACTGCACGGAAAACCGGAACCACAACCGAGTTTCCGAACTGCTTATAGGCACTGGCATCGGCACAGACGATACGGAAATCTGTATCTGATTCTGTTCTGTCATATTCTGGTTTTTCAAAACCCATCAGTCGCGCACATTCTCTGGGTGTCAGGCGACGCGGTGTTCTGTAAAGTGAATCAAATTCTGGCGCATAGCGGCCGTGTTCATTGTCGTACTTTTTCTCACCATCTTTTACCGTCGTCTTGTACTGAGCATCAGTCATATCCTGCTGGCTGTTCTTTTGTCGGTTGGCGAAATCGGTGGCGAACTGCTCTCGCTCATGGTTTTTGCGGATAGCGTGTTCACGGTTGTTTTGCAGATATTCCTGCTCCAGTCCGTTCTGGTTAATCAGGATCTCTGAACCGTCCTTGTAGTAGCGTGCTGACAGAGTGCGTGTCACTGCATTTTCGTTAGTAGGGTCAACAAGGCCGAATCCGAAGCCGTTACCTTTACTCTGGTGTTTCAGGGCATAGTGGTACAGGTAGTTCCAGAGGTTAGGTGTCAGCGTATATTTTTCTCTTTCTTCGTCTGTCAGGTTGCAGAGAATCTCCGCCACGGTGTAACGTTTTTCTGGTTTCTTTATATTGGTCAGAGATAGTTGCTTTAGCTCTGGTTTTTTATCCGCCAGATCTTTGCGAACACCGACCAGGACGATTCGTTCGCGGTGCTGTGGTGTGAAATGCATACCATCAATTATGGCTGGCTCTGGTTTGCGTTTACGAACGCTGGCAATGGCATCTTCAATGTTTTCACCTGCATCACTGATATCAGCAACCCAGTATCCGGCTTTATCTAATGAACGGATGATGGTCGCAAAAGTATTGCCTTTGTCGTGGCTTTTCAGGTTTTTTACGTTTTCCAGTACGAAGAACTTCGGCTGGCGGGCATCGAGGATCTGCTCGACATCGAAGAAAAGAGTACCCTGTGTGTCGCAGTCAAATCCGTGTGCGCGGCCCAGTGAGTTTTTCTTGGAGACGCCGGCCAGCGAGAATGGCTGACAAGGGAAGCCTGCCAGCAGTACGTCATGCTCAGGGATGTGTTTTTTGATATGCTCGCGTTTTTCCTCACGGCTCATCATCGGGTTTCCGCTCTGGGTTACCTTGGTGATATCCATGAATGAGCTGTTTTTATCTGAATTCTCTTCCTCGCTGTCAAGGAAGTAGCCCAGTTCATCGTCATCGACAAAGTGGTTGGCCAGGTAGGTGCGGCGGGCTTTTTGTTCCCATTCGCTGGTAAATACACATTTGCCGCCGATATCCTCGAAGCCCTTACGTAATCCGCCGATACCTGCAAAAAGGTCGATAAATTCGAAATCCGGGTTGTCCCAGTGGGCGGGCTTTGACGGCAGGAGCTGCTGTCTGATAAAGTCCCGGGCTCTTTCATCGATCAGAATCGGCGATTTTTCAGGGGTTTTAGTCCAGCGGTTGAGTTCGGTGCGGTCAATTTTCAGGCTTTTCAACTCAGCACCTTCAGCCAGCTCTGAAAGTTTTGCCAGTTTTATGGCAAGGTTCTTCTGATCATAGACTTCGATAAGCAGTTTCAGCAGTTTGTTTGTTTCTGCCAGTTCGTTCTGTATTCTCTGTTCTTCTTTTTTATCGCCAAGTCTGATTTCTTTCATTGTTAATTATCCGCTGGGTTATTTGTGGTTAATTTTATCACACATTTTTCCCTTTTGTGTTTTTTATGTTTGTTTATACAGTGTTTTTAAGTGTAAGCATGAAATGCATATTATTGTGCATCAGGCTTGGTGCATTTCCCGTCTATTGATCATTTACTTTATATATACATTGTTGTTTTTATGGTTCTGTTAAAAAACTTTCAAGGATCGATGGCGTCAGGTTCTTAATGTGGCAGGCAAGGTGAATATCGCCCATCTGGTTGTCTTGCAGGAAGGTGTTTCAAAAGATCTGTTTGAGGTGATGTGTGCTGTCGGCGCTATGCTTGTCTTCCGGTGGGCTGTATGGTTCTTATTCGTAAGTGTTCGGTCTGTGTCTCTGCTTATTGAATGATTTTACTGGGAACATTAAGGTCTTTTATGACCGTTTTGATTCTGTTTATTTTATCTTAAGGCCTTCCGGATCCAGCTCGGCGCTGGCTGAGCCACTTCTGAGCCAGGTTTCAGCCAGCATTGCGACCATTTCTGGCCCCAGCTTGTTTTTCCCCTTAAGGCTGCACTCCCAGACAATAAGTACGCGTATGTTCTTTTTTTTCAGTTCAGACAGCTGTGCTTTGTCTCTTGCCCTGTTACTTAGTAATTTTTTACGCCAGAATTCTTCTCTTGTATCCGGCCACCTGAACAACTGACATTCATGTACATGCCAGAAGCAACCATGCACAAATATTGCGGCATTCCAGCGTGGCAGCCAGAGATCTGGTTTCCCCGGCATTTCTTTAGGTGCCACCCGGTAGCGGAACCCTCGTTTATGCAGAGCTCGCCGCAACTGGATTTCAGGCTTTGTGTCTTTGCTTTTTATTGCCCGCATATTTTTGCTGCGGGTTTTACTGTTGTGTACGTCTGTCATTATTAACAAAACATGCTATCAGTAATATGGTCGAAACTTCATCATAACTCTTATTTGCCACAGGAGGTCAAATGAGTACTGAAGAAAGGTTTTGCATTGATATTGTAGAAGCTACGCTCCCTGAAGCGCACCTCAGGTTCGGAGCTGTTCGTGGTTATGGAAGGGATGCCAGAGAGGCAAGGTGCCATGCTGGTTGGGGAGCACTCCATGATGAATATGAATCATTTGGAATTGTAACGGTTTCAGATTTACCGGACGATGACGGATTATCCGAACGGATCTGTCATGAAATATGTGATTTTCATATTAAAGAGGCTACTGAACTTCCGAAAGAGTTAAGAGATGATCTTCAGATTTTAATTGCCAGAGAAATGTATGCATCAGCAGTATCTCACTGTTTTTATTGGGTATGGGATATGTCATATGAAGAGTTTTGTTATAATCATTAGTAAATTTGTTAATATCCTATACAAAAAAAACGGTGCCATAGGCACCGTTTTTTTAAGCTCTCTTTGTTGGTAGCTTTCTTCTTTCCATACCTAGTGAAAATCTGATCATATCTGACATTATTGGGGCAAAATCGTTATGTTGATTACCAAATCTTACGATTCCGTCGTTGTATGTACTAAAGCCTTTCTTGGTCATCTTTTCACTAATTTCATCGGTGATATAAGAAGCAAAATTACTTAGTCCGAACTGAACTCGCTCCTGCTCACTAAGAGTAAAATAACGCCAAAGAGGGTTTGAGTGGCTGAAGTCTATATTTTCTAGTTTTTCAAATAACTCCTCCAATGCATTCTCATCTCGTTTTTTTCCTTGAGAAAGATCGTATACAACCCTTGCAACTCCTTTCATACAAAGTGCCTGAGCTACAACAGTTTTTGATTTAGATCCAGGCTGCCCCATATGCTCAAGGTTTGAAACCGTCTGCCAGAATGCATTAGCAATATCAGTCATGGCTGAAACTTTCTGTGCTGGTGCATTGTTTATGGACGACTTGTTAAGGAAAAGTCGAGCATTAACTCCAGACAACTCTTTGCGCGAAATTGATCCATCATCTTTGTTCCAGTCGGAAACTTCTTTTTCCACAATCTCTAGATTACAGAACTCATCACTCTCAATTAGGTATTCTTTAACGTAGTTATTAACAGGGTTCGCGGAATCAAACTGAAGCACCAAACTAGACTCTACTTTTTTACCTAGGTTATTCAGGTCATGGAATAACTGTCTCTCCTGATCTGCATCTAGTCCTAAGTGAGCTTCTACTTGTACAGTTGCGAAAGTAGAGGCAACCTGAAGAACGTCCTGCAATGCAATAATAAGTTCTTCACTTGCATCTCCACTTTCTGGTAGAAGCAGGTTATCGGTTTGTCGGGAAAGCTTTCTTGTCTGGATTGTGTTATGAAGAAAATCTAACAACATCTGCATTGCATAACGACGATGCTGGCCGTCTACAACATAGAATAGTACCTCTTGAGGCAGATATACTCTGAATCCAGCAGTAATACCGGTAGCCTTGTCAACCATCCTCTCGGCCCTTAAAGATGAACCGCTTGGGGCAATATTTCGAAGATTACAAACCAGTGGCTGGATCGAAACATAAGGCTGTTTACCAAGAAGTTCTTCAAGAATTTCAAATTCCTTGAGTTCAGGCTTATTTTGCATTTTTCGATTTAATGCAGCTGCACCCAGCAGCCCTTTCAATAGATACTTTGCCAGTTTTGCCGCATGCTTTTTATCTAATTTTCTCTGTGCAACAGGTTCACCATTTAACCCTGTCTCATTAGCAACGATCGATTGATCGTAGAACTCCTTCATTGGAAGGCTGAGCAAAAAAGTTCTATTACCCATGTTATGACAGATCTGCACATTTATTGCTCTTTCTGCGGTTGAGCCAGCTAAAACTAAATCATCTAGAGAACCGGTTAATGGGGTAGGCATATGCTGATCATTTGCTGTATACATTTTTATTTCCTTCAAACTGGGTACGAAGTTAGTATTGGCTTTTTTTGTCTCCTGGTCAACAAAAAAATGACATCGGCTGCAAAAAAAATGCGCCGGCGTAAATTTTTGACGTGTTTGTTTTGTCCTGGTGTTGGGTTTATGAGTGGGCAAGCCAGTACAGCAGTACGTTTTGTTAGTTTTACCGCTAACAAATATGTATGTATTTTTGTATATTCAAAAGGAGTGAGTTTCAATAAAAGATTTACATATATGGAAATCTTTTATTATAATAAACCTGTTCTTAATGATGGAGGTTTAAAGATGTCAGGCAATATGTTCAGTTTTAAAAGGGAAAGTAAACAAAACTATGAGGAATGGCCAGCTGTTATCAAAACAATTGAAGAACAAGGTAGTCAGAACTCTTTATTGCTCTCTGACATCAAACAAGCTGAGGATGTCAGCAAAACAGAACGTGTGTTTGATTCTTTCTGGCAGACTGAAAATGAACTCTTCCGTATAAGGAGTTTTATGTTGGCCGGGCATCATCTCAGCAGCCGTTTTGCTCCTGATAGCTATGCAAAAAATCTGCTGAAAGAAGTGCTAGGTGCTGCCGGTTCACTCTGTTTTCTGAGTGGCAGACCTAGAGGATATGTTAAGGGAACTGAATTTTTTGAGCATTATGATAATAATGATAGTGCTGTGAAGTTTACAGCAGGCATAAAAGGAAGTTTTTTTAACGGTGATTATGTTTCATATGGGCGTAATGGTGATGTGATCTGTCGGGGCGTTTTAAAGAAAGGTAAACCAATCGGATGTTGGGAGCGGTTTGATGAAGGAGAGAAAGTTACAGTTAAGCTTAACTTTGGCGATAACAGTAAAGCAAACGGAAAGCTCTGTATTTATCGTGGAAACGTTATTGAAAGTCCTCAACTATTAAAAAGAAGCCTGATACTTGAAATGGATGTCAGAAACGGTAAACCTCATGGCCGCTTCTTTTACAGTGATATCCGCCGACAAGGAAGAGGTCACTTTCATATGCTTGCAAGGGGGACCGTAATCGGTGATAACTTTGCTGGCCCGGTCTGTCTGATTAGAAATAAAAGTACGGCATTTCTGCTGAATTACAGTGGTATAAATCCTGCGGGTAAAATGTGGTCTATTGAATCTAATGTTCTGGAAAAGATGAGTTCTCTTTATCAGAAGGACGTCCAAAGATGCGAGATTGAAAATGATATCAATTTATACCTGGATTTAAGTTCAATACGTTGTATTTCATCCCTGTATCCTGACAGTCAGAATTTTGCTGTATATTTCAGACATGACCCTGTAAAAATTTACCGTGTTATGGATAAAAAGACCTATTGGTTTTCACATGAGAAGCCATATCTAACCTATTGCTCATTCGAAGATAATGACGGCAAGGCTCTGACCTATGACTTTTCTGATGCAATTATTGTTGATGAGAATGAGGTGACTGAAGAGGGCGATTTTTATAAAAAATCAAATCACATCATCCCTGCTATATGGGGAGAGCTTGTTGGTAAGTTAGGTCTTAAGTCATATGGTCTTGATGATGAGAGACTGCACGGGGAAATCTGCACAGGATTGGTTAAAGCTATAGCATAATCAGAACTGCCGGGCATGTGCCCGGCAGTCTGTCAGTAATCAGCTCTCAAGCAGATCATCATAGGTGACACTGTCATAAAGGACCTGAACGGCCTTGCTGATATCATTGACACGCCACTGGGAGCGTCGTTTTGATTTTCCCGGATTGTTTGGATCATACTTGGGGGCAGGATCGAGAATAATGATACCGTCCAGGATAGCATCGAGCAGTTTTTTTGGTGAGGTTCCGCGGCACCAGACCACTGAGCGGTTAAACCTGACCTCATACTTGTTCCCTGCATCTTTCAGTTCCGCATTCTCGGTATCCCTGCGCTGCGCTGGCACATAAACCGTTTCGTTGTGTTTTGCCCCCCAACCGTTGAGCAGTCGCTCCATACTCCATCCGGCAGCCAGTGTGCCATCAGGCGCATACATGCCGATATAGAGTGAACCGGCAACCAGCTGTTTTGAAATGTCCTTATCCCTGTCATACCCTTCAATGCGCATTGTAAATCCTGATCTGGTGCTGCGCATGTTGGCTTTATGGGTGCCTGTCCAGCGATAAGCGCCGCTTTTTTCATCTTTATAGCCGTAATCGGTCATGAAGCGTTTGAAATCCTCGGCATATACACCCATATCCGGTTCTGTTGTCATCAGGGTAACTTTTTTTGCGGTATGAGCCTTGAGCTCTATCCCCATGTAATCCCCCTCTTTATCCGAGTTCGGAATGATCTCGAGGGAATCTTCAAGGGTATAGCCGCAAACCTGTGTACCGTTGAACGGGATGGTCTCGTTATCTTTTGTTCGGCGAACGCCTGGCATCCATTTTTCCACGACCGCACTGAGTTTCTGGCGCAGATCGTTGTCATGAGAGTAAGTCTCCCGTAGAAGGCGGACCACCCGGGACCCCATGAATCCGGGGCACCGGCGGACTTCCTCCGCAAGCTCGCCCTGTGGCATCACAATCATTGCCACGGCACCGGCATTAACGGTACGGGCCAGGATCATGATACGTTGTGCTTCCGGGTTCTTCTTCGTATATTCCACTGACATTGATGCCGGGATTTCATTGGTTTCAGTCTTGAAACCGCTAAGGCGCATTTCCGGATACTGGGCATAAATCAGCATTTTGACATTAGGGGCCGGGATCTCCTCGCCGGCATCAGTCAGCCAGCGGAAATCCTCAAACACTGCTTCAGGGATCCTCTTACCTGCATTTTTTCCTCCTTTTTTATGACTGGTGACCAGTCCGCGCTCTCCGTATCGGAAAGCGAAGTGTTGTCCCAGCATATTGAAGTCAGAAGAAAAGTAGACCTGGTTTTTGTCGTTAGCGTTTTTTGGCAGAGGTTTCGCCAGTACGTGCGTGAATCTGTCCTCTGGGAAATAGTTCAGAATCTCCTCAATGCTGGATAGCTCATGCTCGTAGCAGTGTGTTTCTGTCATGCTCAACTCCTTGGTATTTTTATCTTTTATGACATCTGAGGCCGGGGTGTCGGATATCCGGTAGGATGTGGACGTGTCAGCAGATTCCTCGTTGCCCAGAGGTAATTCCAGCTGCCCTATAAGATCTGAATGAACCCCATCCACTCCCTGGCTGGAAGGCAGTTCTGTCTGGCGCGAATCAGTTTCTTCCGGATGCTCAAATATATCTGCCGGACCAGGGCACTCACAGTCTGCTGCATCATTTTTGCAACGGGGGCAGAACCCCCATTCGTCAAACTCACTCGTGTGAATAATGTCCTGTTCATGGTACTGGGATGAAGTATCCATATGTCGTGGTTCTCCGGCTCAGATGTCTGATATGCCTTGCAATATAGCTCTAATTGATCGACAGATCAATTACATTTTTCTAGGGTTAGTATCACATAAAACCAAGCTATAAATATTAAATATCTAAAATTCAGTTATTTATATTATTTTGGTGTGAGTTTTTTTGGTTTTTTTAATTTTGGTTCCGGGTGTGATTTCCGGTGTTTGGCGGCGGATAAGATGAAGTGTTTTTAGATGCACCCTGCGGGCAACCTTGCCCTATTTAACACACTCTCCTGCAGTCGTGCCTCCCTGGTATCGCTAGTTAAACCAAGCCATCTTCCAACCACAAACAACGTGCTTCGTAAATGTCTTGGCCCATTCGGGTCACGGTCAGGGCCTGGTAAATCAAGAACAGAGCAAGAGCTTTCACCCCTGGCGGGAAGTGCTGCAAATGTGCTGGGGTCTTTCATGTGATCGCTGCACTTCCTTTGTTTGCAAAGCCGTTTCCATCGCTCGTTTATCGCCAACTTCTGATCCTTCTGCCACAGAACCCAAATAGCAAAAGTGAAATGCACGCTCCGCGCTTTTGCTATTCAGAACCCTGTGTCAGTACGGGAAGTCAGGCGAAAACGACGATGAAAACCCAAACAAAGGAGCTACGCTATGTCACATTTCAGCCTTTTCCATCACAGCATCACTAACCCGCCAGGTGCGAGCAACGTATCCCCGTTGCAACAGTCAGGCTCTACAACAATGAATGGCGGCGCAGCGGAGTTCGTGATCGATCAGCGTTTGTATCGGCTGTATGAAAAGTTACGGGCAATTAATCCCAGCGTGTTAGTCATGGTAGAAACCTTAAATATTGCGCTAGCGGCAGAAGGCACGGTGATCACTACCAGTGAAGAATTAGAAAAGTTTATTGAGGCAATTGAAATGTTTGAAAAAGAGGAGGGCTTATCATGAGTTATTCTTCTTATCATCTCACTGTAGCGAAAACGATTTTAGGGCAACTCGGTGGTAATCGTTTTGTGGCTATGACCGGAGCAAAACAATTCGTTGCCATCGAGGCTCCTGGCTTGCAGTTTGATTTGCCCAAAGATAGCTGTTTTACAAAACAAGCTGTCTGCCGGGTGCAGGTTCGGCTCGATCCCTGCGATACCTATACGGTGTTGGCATTCTCAAAAAAACGTGGCCAGTTAGATTTTCTGGAAGTGTCACGCCAGTCTGGTGTGTACTGCGATATGTTGGAGGATGTATTTACAGATATGACGGGGTTGCTTACCCGGCTTTAAAGATTGAGCAGTCGCCCTACGGGCGACTGCTCTTTAATATTAGACGAGCCTTTCTATAACGGTTTCGCCGCGTATTTATAGCAGGGTGAAAGCTGTCAGAGGATTTCTTTCACGCGGCCGACATCACCGCTTTCCAGCCGGACTTTAATACCGTGTGGGTGGGTGGGTGATTTGGTCAGGAGATCTTTGACAATCCCCTTGGTCAGTGCGCCGGTGCGCTGGTCTTTTTTCAGTACAATCTGCACTTCCAGCCCGGGGTGAATATCTGCTCGGTTGGTGCCGCCCATAGTCTGTTTCTGCCTTTGTCTTTATCGGTAGCTGTTTGGTGTTCTGCAGCAAAAAATGTATTACAACTGTAATACATTTTCACTTTAGTTCGCTTCGTTGATGGCCTTGATCACCGCTTTCTGGTTGAGCTTTTCGCGCATATGGATCAGTCCGCGTAGCAGTTTGGCGCTGGTGATTTTTTTTCCTGTCACCTCGCTCAACTCTTCCAGCCATAAGTTCAGCTCGGCTTTGTCATTTTCAGGCAGGCGCATCGGCACCGGTGAGGTTCCCGTGGTCACGTTGCGGCGCGTGGCCACAGTGGTGATTTTCTCGTGCTTTTCCTGCTGCGCCTCAGGTTCTTCCTTGCGCTTGTTTCGGCGGCTCAGCGCCGTGGTACCGGTAAGTTTTTTCATAATTATGTATTACATTTGTTATACACTGACTCTTGCAATTAATTCTTTTGCAAGCAATTTATAGTCATTAAGTGCTGTTGAGCCTGGCTTGTAAGTCAGCAGCGGCTCGGCACTCACGCTGGCCTGGCCAATGGCTTCCGTACGACGGACCGAAGTGCTGAGTACCTTGTCGTCAAGCTCGTTGAGCTGCTCGTCAAGGAAGTTGTTGATCAGCTTGTTGGTCTTGGCGTATTCGTTGCGGAATACTGCAAAGTTCACATCCTCGCTTTCCTTCACCTCTTCCAGCGCATCCAGCAAATCTGCCAGGCCGTTGAGCGAGAACGACCCACCGTCAACCGGGATCAAAAACAGGTCGGCGGCCATCATGGCGTTGACCGAAGTCAGGCTCAGGTTCGGCGGGCAGTCGAGCAGCACTACATCGAAATCGTCTTTAATGGTTTCAAGCTGCTTGAGCAGAATACGCTCGCGGTGCACCTTGGTCAGGCTCTGCTCGATCACTCGGCTAAGACGGATATCGGTTGGGCACAGCGACAGGTTGGGGATCGCCTGCTCTGCTGCTACCGCCGGGATGATGGCATCAGTGATGGGGTATTTCTTGGCGGAATCGAAGACATGGCTAATGGTGGTATCGAACTCAAACTGGCCGCCGCTGAGTACCACGGTGAGGTTGGCCTGCGGGTCGAGATCGATAGCGAGGGTGCGTTTGCCTTCTCTGGCGAACTGCGCACCAAGGTTGATCGCCGTGGTGGTTTTACCTACGCCGCCTTTCTGATTGATGATTGCGATGACTTTCACTGAATAATACCTCCACTCGTGTATTACAAATGTAATACATTTTGTAGCGCAGGTTCAAGTGAATTCTACTTTTGTTGAACAGTTTTGCGTGACTCGTCCTGTTCGCGCTTGAAGTCTCTTCTTGGGGAAGGGTGATTAAATGATCCCTTTTTGCTGGTGATTTAATCATGGTGATGGAATGTAAATGATCATCGCTAATGACCTATGGGCAGAGAGGATTGCGCTATAAACAGAACCGCAGCTCTCATTTTTGTACCTGCTGTGCCTCAACGGCTCCAAATTACTTGATAGGGAGTTAAAATATGGACAGCCCTAGTATTACAATCAATCGAATTGGCATCGAGTTTGCTCATATCCGAGTAATCTCGATACCTTTGCTTTGAAATTTAGTGCCCCACGACCTCAATGAACTCTTCCACGTTCACATCGATGCGCTTTAGGATTTGTTTTATCTTATAAGGTGATAAATCAACGTCTTGCTTGTGGCAACCAAGCGTCATGATCCGTGTGCCTGGTCGCTGTATTTTGATCTCACTTCCTTTGCCGGAGCTGAATGAGCAGCTAAATTGTTTCTCCATCAGCTTTCTAAATCTAGATAGCTTGATGGAGGAAAATAGTCGGTAAGAGGTTTGAGGTTCACGAAGGCAAAACTCCAACTTTTCCAGCTCAGACTCATCATCAGATGTCTCTATTTCATATGGTGTGTAGTTATATGGCTCTGATATATCCTGATATTCTTTGTGCTGCCCTATGCGAGTTCTTAAAAAGAGGTTAACAAGGTAGATATGCGCCTTCTTTAACAATACATCATCAAACACCCCATTGAACCAGTACGGACTGTTTGCCAGAGTGCTGGTGTATGTTTGGTCGTTCAGCAAAATAGAATCGATGCATTTATATCTCGACTGTGGAACATCATGCTCAGGTATTATCATCAGTTCCGGGGTCGGTGACTGCAATTCAATCTGGATAATCATTTTGTTGTGTACAAGACGGTGCTTAGTCGCGTCCCAGCCCTTGAAAAGATATTGCCGTATTTCATATATATCATCAATGAGTGCTTTACGACTGTCCATGTCCAAAGTTGTTTCAGGCGATATTTCCTTTGCCAACATAATGTACAGTGGAATGGAAACATCAATAATCTCCTTGATATTGAATTCATTCAATATCAAGGGAGGAAAATTTTTAGGAAGAGGGTTACCAAATTGAGCAATGGCAAAATAAGCATACATCTCCCTAATTACATCGTGGATGATGCATATTGTGAATTTGAAGGCACTATGGATTGGTTCAAAGAAATACTTCTCAAAATGCAACATCGCCTCTGGCGCGGATTGATGAGCCCGT
The DNA here is from genome assembly GCF_026191635.1 of Photobacterium obscurum. Taxonomy (GTDB): domain Bacteria; phylum Pseudomonadota; class Gammaproteobacteria; order Enterobacterales; family Vibrionaceae; genus Photobacterium; species Photobacterium obscurum. The sequence goes on along the minus strand of NZ_JAKRRW010000036.1, from coordinate 14,876 downwards.
TTTTTTTTATAAGCAAACTTTTCAAAGCTAACCATAAAAGTCTTAAAATGATCTTTTATCGCCTGCATCTCATAGTAATGCTGTCCATGCCATTTATATTGGAAGGGATCCGTTAATCCATCCGCAATGAGCAAGGAATGAGCTTCGAAAATCCGTTCAAATAACTGTGTTACAGCCTCGGCCTCACGCCCTAGGTATGTACGGGTTCCCACGGGTAAACGGAAAGGGAGCCTGTCATCAAGCGGCAGAGCTTCGCCAGTAACTATCGGCCTGTCAGAATGCTCACTCACGTAATCACGAAATTCATTGTCAGCTTTGTATATTAGTCTTTTCGTTACTTTATCATTCAAGGTGCGGACCTATTGGTTGTTTTAATTATTGGTCTATATTACTAATATGATTTCAATCTGTAATGTAGATGACCGGTCAGGAAGAACATTTTCTTATTTAATTGTCAAGTTATGGTAATTTGCAGGTGGCATCAGGGTGAGAACCTGAATGTTCTCACCCTGGTGCAATCTCAACTAATTTATTAGAATAATAATAATAGCCATAACCACATCTATTGCTTTAAGCTATTTGTTTTTTGACCATAGACAGTTGTTTTTTCTCTGTGTATTTCTTCTGAAAATCTGTCGATAAATACTTTCGAATGTTTTTCATCTTAAACACATATTCAATTTTTTCGAGCAAAAGTTCATCTGTTGTCATGCAGATAGCTTCTTGCAGGGTAAAAAACTTATGTTTGAAAATATGGCAAAAGTAATCTTTTTTATGGCTAATTATATTTAGATCGTAAGGGATGTTTTGTGTGTTAAGGTGGTTGGTGATTTTTTTATATAGTTCGATTTGTGCTTCTACAGTATTTTCGGATACATATTTTTGGTTTAACAGGTTGGAGTATATGAAATCACCAGAACCGTAAATCGCACCATTTTCTAGTAATAGCTCAAAACAAAAGCAAAGTTTAGCTTTTACTGGGAAGTTTTCATCAAGCAGGAGATCTGAGGTCATCTCATCAAGGTATACCCGCATCCTGAAATTACTATCAACATATGACAGGTTTAATATGTCACCGATGATACCTGTGTTTTGGTGTTTCAAGCGCTCCAACTGGTAATGAATGGCTTCATTAGGGTACATCAACTGTGAATTGTCATCTTCGATTTCACTTAGTCCAAAACCGGCCCCTGGTACCAGATGCCCTGGGGTGCTTCCTAATATTTCTTCAGATTGTGTGAAATCAATGACGTTCATTGAGTTTACTGAGCTATCATCTTGAACGATTACTGAATTATAGATGCTCAGTGAATCCAATTCATTGTTGGCCAAACAAATAACAGCAATGTCTTTTTTTAGGTGGTCATAGGCAACACGAAACTGCCCTATTGTCTCGACAGAATAAGACTTACCTTGATATACCACGTAGATGTTCTTGTTTTGTGTTCTACCTATATGGCGATCTATGATTCTCTTGGCTACTCTTGGTGATATTTTATATTTTTCACAGATGAATAAATGGATTACAGATAAAAGGTACCCACCATTACTTGGCTTGTTGTCATTAGTCATTCTGAAAAGCTCATAATCAGAATGGTTCTTACACAATGTGATTTGTTTGAGCAGGTGTGAGTAGTTATTGAACTTTAATCCAATGATCTTTCCAAGCTCTATGGCAATGGTGTCTTTGAATTCAGTCAGGGATGTGCTTTTGTCCATCTCTCCAAGATCAATTAAGTCTTTTCGGATATTGACGATGATTTTGCTGAATTGTTTAGTATCAACGAGGTGAAATTTTTCTATCAATAAATGTAGCATTATAATATTTCCTAAACATCAATACCCCTCTAACTATTAATGCCTTTCATTATAATGAAACAATTAATGTATAGATTTAGTTGAAATGACTTTGATCTGAGGGTGATCCTACGCCGTCAGCGCGTAGAACAAAATGTACTATAAACAATTAGATTACGTCAATGGTTTTAATTCATTGTCTTATGGTTTTAAAAAAACTAACGCACTATAACTTTAAATTTATCTACAAAACAACAAACAGTTCATCGAACATTTTTACACACCACTCAATCACCAAATAGCCCAACACCCAGCTACGGAAGCAATGCTCCTGTCGGCAAGGCTGATTGCAATTTGACCCTAAACTTATCATTGAACTTAACCCCGTTCGGTTCGCTGATAATATTCAGCTCGATAGAACGAAGGGCCAGCACATGCTTGTCATCCAGCTTTCCCTGATGGGGGTAGTTCATCACAATCCGGTGTGCTTCCCGCGCCACTTGCTGGACCGGGTCATCCAAAATTGCATCCGATGTATAAAATAGCCTAGCCATAAAACCCTCTGAAATTACTTATAATATTAACATCTTATATGTTTGCGCGTATTACATTTGTAATACATTAAATTAATCTAAACCGGTTCGCCTTCCACTCAGAGCCATCGATAAGTCCCTGGTTATAGAAGCCCCCCCAGTCATAGAAAAAGGGGGCAAAACTGCTGCTGCCGGTCAGGTGGCTCAAACCAATACAGGCGATGATCACCGCTGCCGATATGGCGTATTCGATCGGGTCTCCGGTACGGAATCGTCCGCCGAACAAGTGAAAGCGCCGGTCACTGTAGGGAGAGAACGGCACACCGGAAACGGTCATCGCATCAGTCAGAATGTGGCTAACCCCACCCCAGGCAAACGCCATTAAGATCCCGTGAAAATCCCAGACAAAGGTAAAAGCCAGTGCGGCGATCAGCCAATGGCTAAAGATATGCGTCGGGCCACGGTGCTTGATGTGGCGTCCCGTCAGTTTGATAACGTATTCGAACCAGTCAGGTGCAGTTGCACCGGCTACGCAGGCTGCGACATGGGGTGGGGAAATAACCGCGCACAGGGCACCGGCGATCAGAGTATGGTTTAACCACTTCATGGCTGACCACTCGGTACATTGGCTGGGATCGGTGGCGGCAGGTAGACCAGTTTTTTCAGGTATTGGTTAACGCGCTCTGCCCGTGCGTTGTCGCACATCGAGATCAACGCCAGCCGGTTTTCGACGATCTGGGCCTCGAACTTGAGAATGTCGCGCTGGGCAGCGGCGACTTTCTCCAGAAACCCAACCTGCTCGGTAATATTGGCGATCCCCTGCCTGACCCTTGCCTGCGAGCGGGCTTCCATCACAAGATACAAGCCCATTTCCCTATAGGCATGGTTACGGTTAGCCAGAGACTGAGCAAAAGTAGCAACGTTTTTAGCAGTATTAACCCTGCGCTTGTGCTCCCATTCCCGCTCCCGAGCCTGTTCGGTGGTTGAGTAGAGCGGCATTTCACCGACAACGCCGATGTAGTGATCGGTGATCTCCGGCCAGTCACTGCGGTTGAACTGGTCAATGCTGGAGCGCACGCCGGCGACCAGGCTGAGGTCAATTTTGAATTTGGTTTTCTCGGGATAACAGTTGTTGACGACCGTGAAGATGGCATCGGGATCGACCGTCGGGGCGGCCTTCAGTGCCGGTGCCGGCGTGATAAAATGCGGCGTCTTTCCTTTCAGTGTCGGCAACTCGAACGGCTGAATATCCGGCGGCGGATCTGCGGGCTGGCTCCACGGCAGGCTGACATTCCATGTTTCCTCACTTGCCTCAGCATTATGTGGCAGCAACACAATCACATGATAGAGGGAAACCATTAGCAACATGGAAAAGTCACACGGTAACGCATGTAATAGCGGTTTAGTGAAGTTAATCGGCACGGGTCGAACGCCTCCCGCTACCAAGCATCTGCAATCCGCCGATCACCGCACCGGCTTCCCAGGCTCCGGAAACCACGCACATTGCCACCAAAAACCAGATCAATGCCTTGGTGGTATCGTAACTGACATCACTTTCCAGATTGATCCGCTGAGGGTCACGTCGTTCGATGATCGGGCGGACGGAAGGAGGCAGCCTCCCCTCTTCGCTGGTAGAGATCAGCCAGATTTTCGATGACATTAGGCATTTCCGCGCAATTTGCGCCTTGCGGCCAGTAAGCTTGTGGGCATCGTCAACAAATAGCATTGCCTGCGTATCAAGCAGGTAGTCGGCAAGCAAATCGGCTTTGAGCTGCAGGTTCAGTTTTCCCCAGGGGGTCGCATTCTCATCATCATGGGTAAATTCCTGATACCAATTCTCGATGCCTTTTACCTCCACCCAGCTGGAGAGCGGCATCAGCCCCTCAAGGAATATCGGCTGCGGCTTTTTGCCCCAGATAGCATGGCGGTTGTCACGCAGCCGCGTTAGCCACCGGCTTTTTCCTGAATCATGGGCGCCGGTGATCAGCTGGCACTGGGTGCGGCGCAGGCTGGTTTCCTTACGGCTATGGCTGGGTGCAAACTTGCGAGGTGCATCGACAATCAGCGGGGTTACGTATTTTGTACCGTCTTTTCGTTGCCGTTTATGGTCGGTTCGTAATTTTAAAAATCGCATGCCTTTTCCTATTCATCCACAATCAGCATATAAGATCTAACCTGATGTTGGATTGGCATATTGTGGCTTTTCGGTTGACTTCAATACTCGCTTGTAATCGTGTTGTTTCTCGATAAATTTATTTTGAATCATCGTGTTCGGATAACCGTTGGCTTTTTCGAACAGCGCGGAAAATTTTTATCCAAACGTAAGGGGTAAACATTATGGGCAGGATTGATGATGTTGGCTGAGGATGTGTTGTGCAGGAATATCGGTCGTTTGTTTCGGACGGGTGATCACAGTTTTCCTGTCTTGCCTGTGCTCTGTAAGAACATTAAGAAAAACAACTTATTGCCTGATCCTGTGGTTTGTTGTGTTAACTCGAAGAGTTATCCACAATCCACAGGTATATATAACAATATATATAGATCTATAGATCTATATAAAGATCTATAAGATCTATAGGGTCTGAAAAGCTCTTTTAAATCAGTAATCTACAAGCTTTGAGGTTACATTTTTTTAGTGCTCAAGTCACAAAAAATTAGTCTGACGGTTATATTTTTTTAGTCTGACGGTCACATTTTTTTAGTGTTCACGATCATTTTTTTAGTCTGACGGTCACACTTTTTTAGTGTCATGGTGTTGATTGCCCACATGGTCACACATTTTTAGTATTTTGAGGCAAAAATGGCTTTTAAGGTCATCGATTTTTAGTATTATTGGGCAAACACTAAAAATCTGTGACCATAGGCACGGTAAAAATGACCGACAACTCTGACAAGCGCTTTCAAATCACCACGGAACATTCCAAGGAACTCCCTAACCAGTTCTTCAAGAAAAGCCATGAGTTGATCTTCAGCCAGCTGGCACTGACGGCACGTGAACACGACATGATGGCGTTGTTCCTGTCGCGCCTGAACCGTGAGCATTGGACAGATTTTCTGGAAAAGCGGGATATTCACGCCCCGCAGTACACCTTCCATGCCGATGTGCTGAAAGAATGGTTCGGCCTGTCATCAAAGCAGCTGTATCCCACGTTGCGCTCGGTGGCCGAGCGACTTTCCAGCCGCAAAGTGGGCCTGGCCAACGACGGTTCTGAAGAGTTTGACTTCATCCCGTTGTTTGCCAGGGTGAAATACAGCAAGGGTGCACTCACCATTGTGCCGAACAGTGAACTGATTAACGCCTATGTCGATTACTCGGCGGGCCATGCGCAGATTAACCACCACGCCTTCCGTAGCCTCAAATCCGAGCATTCCAAGCGCCTGTATACGCTTTTGTCGCGTTTTAAAGATAGCGGAACGCATTTGCACCCTCAGCGCATAGAATCGCTTCACGCGCTTTACGGGCTGCTTGACGAGAAAGGTAAGCTGCTGAAAAAGAGCTACAGCCAAAACAAGGTTTTCATCGACCGCTGTATCAAAAAACCGATCGAGGAAATGACCAAGAGCCTTGAGGTCAGCAAGGATCTGGAATTTTTGATCGACGAGAAGAGCGGCAACCTGGGTTTTGCCCCCGTGATGCAAGGGCGCCGTATTGTCGCCATTGAGTTTTTGTACCGCTGGAAGATGAATGACAACCAGGCTGAAAAACTGGCCCGTGCCGAGTTGGAGAAGGAAACGGTACCTGACAACCCGATGCTGCAATTGGTCCGGGAGGCCTATAACATCGTTATGGCCCACCCGTTAGATGGAAAACTCAACGAGAAACATTTGCTTGCACTCCAGTCGGTGGAAATGGGGATCATCGCCCTGCCGGAAGACATTATTTTTGACGAGGCATTCAAGGCCAAGCTCGATCAGGCCTGGGGCTAGCGAAAACCAACCGCATGCAGGGGCGCCCTGTACCTCCCCGCAATTTTCCCCTGCAAAGCCAAGATCTTTTCTTAGCGTGCGCTACAGCGCGTTTGAGCGGCAGTTTATCGATAGCTTTCACAGTTCCCTTTCATCTACTGATCCTTTAGCGTGGGGAGAACGGAATGATGATAGCGATGGGGATATGATGGCCAACTATGCTTACCTGCGTGTTTCAACCGACAGCCAGGATGTTGCCAACCAGCAGCATGGTATCTACGAGTATGCGAACCGGATCGGCCTGACGGATCTGGTATTTGTCGAAGATACGGTGACAGGCAAGAAGAAATGGCACCAGCGCAAGCTAGGTCCTTTGCTTGAAGGTATGGTCGAGGGAGATACCGTTCTCTTCTCGGAGGTAACGCGTATGGCCCGTTCTACCTTGCAGGTGCTTGAGGTTTTGGAGTTGTGTATGGAAAAACAGCTGAAAGTCCATATTGCCAAGCAAAACATGCGGCTGGATGGCTCGCTGCAGTCAAAAATCATTGCCACCATGCTGGGATTGGCCGGTGAAATCGAGCGTGAGTTTATCCGCATGCGGACCACCGAGGCCCTGGCGGCACGCAAGGCGGCTGGCTATGTATTGGGGCGTCCGAAAGGCGAGGCCAAAACTCTGAAGCTTGATGCGAAGCGCGATCAGATCGAGAAGTATCTCGGGATGGGGCTGGGGATCCGGGCAACTGCAAAACTGATTGACGAAGCGCCGAGTACATTGAGCAATTACGTGAAACGGCGCGGACTGTAGCGGTTTTATGTATTACAAATGTAATACATTGGTGGTAGGTTATGTGTTGCTCTGATCTTGGGTAAAGATACGAAGCCGTGCTTGCTTATTATGCTTACAAGCATTTTCTAATGTTAAGCCTCATTGATAAAATCAGTAACTGTTTTTATAGATATGTTATCTGCTACTTTTAAACAAAGTGTTTTTTCGGGTAAATCATAGCTTTCACAAAGCATTTCGAAGTCATCCTGATTAAAGTCGATTGATTCTGATAAAATGGCTTTCCATCTATCTTGTACTACCTTGTTCCAACAGGCTTCCTGGTAAATACCATTAATCTTATATGCTTTTGATATTTTGAATATTACATCGCCAAATAAGTTTGTAATATGAGAGTTTTTATCTTTAAGTATAATCTTAAGATTGAAGTTACTATCAATTTCATTTGAATCAGAGTTATCAAGGACCTGTAGCTTTTTCTCTGAATCCAATTTTGACAGGTATCCAACTAAAGCAACTTCCAACTCATACATATTATTGAACTCTTCATATCCAATACAATCGCCTGAGCTCTTATCTATTGATTGTATCAGGTAAATCTCTTCATTATTTTTAGTCGATAATTCTTTGTTATTAATGTTAATGGTGTTTGAGAAGTAAGCCGCAGCCTCGGCGATTTTTTTTACTAAAAGCTCACTCTCTAAAGCCTTGTTGTTGTTGTACTGGAATATTGGCTCTTTATAAAATCCCTCCCATATTAGTCCGTTTTTGTTTATCTTTCCTGGTTTATATGCAGCTGTCAAAGAGTGGGCTAAATTATCAGCATTATAATAAGCCTCAAGTGTTAAATAAACCGTATCGCTTGAACTCATAATCGTTGTTGAAATCTCATAACAGAACCCTTTTTCTCTCTCTCGTTTCTCCATATGGGGTGTTAAAGGTCGCTTGTCTATTATTGACCGAATATAAATATTGTTCTTCAATTCGTTTATGGAATCTTCAAGGGTATACCACCCTTGTATGTGTTCCATCAACCATCCGTTTTCCGGCAATAACTCATCATTATCAGCATTTTTTCCATACCCCCAAAATACCCCCCATGATTGATGTTGCGGGACAAAATACGGTGTCTGTAGTTCACTGGACTGGCACTCCAAAGCTTTTGCTATCTTGTCTAGAGACTCAGGTGTCGTCCGGCCGTTCTGTCTTATTCTTGATATTTGCTTGGTGGATATACTACAGGCATGACTGAGACTATCCAGCGTATGTCCTTTATCTGCCATTAGGAATTTTAGTTTGTCAGGGATAATTGTTATTGAATCTTGTGCCATAATATTTTCCGTAGTATTTCATCTCAATATGTTGCCCAACAATATCAGTCATAATGATGACCACTGTAGTGCTCTTTGTGGACATCATGAGACATCAAGCCTTTCTTTAATTCAAGATTTTGCTTTTTTGCTGTGATTCTGTCGAACAGTTGAGTTGCACATAAAGACAATTCGTTTTTTTTATTCGATGAAATCAATTTGGACATCGAGAAAAGTAATTTCTATAAATTTGATTGAGAACTTGTGGCGAACTACAGGGGGATTATGAATACTCCAGCTTCTGAGCTCCTTTTGTATGAAGCTGCCACTTTTTCTCAACTCAGCACGCTGTAAACCGTCGTCCGGCTGCAGCCCTGCTGCTTGCTGATCGCATGTTTGTTCATCCCCTGTTCGGCCAGATCCCGTATCTGTTGGTGAAGCTTAAGGTTGGCATGTCGCCCTGGGTGCCTCCCCTTGGCTTTGGTCCGGTCTTCATTTCAGTACTTAACAATGCACTGCAATGAAGGCAAAGGCCGAAATCGTGGAAAATCAATCTGGGTAAGAGTAAAACAGAACGATACAGCGCCGAGCACCCTGAGTAATTACGTGAAGTGGTGCGGTTTGTAGCGGTTTTGTGTATTACAAATGTAATACACAAATTGCCAGCGTCAGCCCGTTTTCAACCTCGCGGTGATCACTTTTTTCACCGCTGTGGTTGCAGCGTTTGCGTAGAGTTCACTCAACCGCCTTGAACCAATACGCCTGTCAGAGGCCCGCAGAATGTCGGTCAAACCCCAGTAGTCATTTTCAAATTTTTTGCTGAGCAGCTCATTCCTTGGGGTGTCAATATAATCCCTTATCAGGGATGAAATCGCTGATATGTCATTCAGGTACGGATAGTGCTCGGGATCTTCCCTCTCCGGGGAATTGGTACCGGCAAAATCTTTTGGGTAGTCCCAGACCACTTCTTTGTTCAGGGCTACCCAATAGCGGGGGCAGTCGGTACTTCCCCGCTGGCTCTTCATCCGGTAGACGCGGCATTGGATCTGAAGATCCAGATCTTCTGCCCTCAGTTGATATATTTCTTTTTGGAGCTTGCTCCATGGTCTGGCCATTGCTGGTTATTTTCCTGTTTGGTACTGCTGGGCGAATATGCGGTATGTGCCTGTGAAGTCAGGCAGGCCGTTTTCCATCCACAGTTTCGGTGGTTAGATCGGGTAAAAGACGGGGATAACCTGCGAGAGGTCAGGCGCTACGGGTGACTATTAAACATTATCCCGTAACGCAAAATATAAGGCCGCCGTAGCGGCCCTAATTTTCTTTGAGATTATCCAAACAAGCTGTTGCGCTCTATAGGCGGTATGTTTATTTTTTTTCGTTGTTACGTACGACCAAATCAAAGTTAGGGTCGTCAGCCTGAATACACATTCTCCAGTAAATCACCGTTTTGTATATCCAGTACACGATAGCGCCAAAGGCCAGCAGTATGATCCAGGCGTTGTCGCCCGTAACCGAAACCCCGGTAGGATCCTGATTCAGAAAAAGAGTCAGGGTCAGTAGTGAAGCGACCAGGTTAAACGCAACCCAAATATATTTATTTTTCATGTTACCTCAGAGACAGACAGCCAGCTAAACAGCCGGCAATTATACTGGCTTAATCGTACTGCAAAGCAGAAACATTCGATATATAAAGCTCGCCTTACGTTTAATAGGTTATTTTTTCTCCATCGTTTGGTGGGTAACCAACAATACAGATATAAAAGCTCTCAGAATCGTTCTAAGTGTTGTTTTTGTTTTACATAAATCTCGTATGAAATGAGAAATCGACATTCGCATGTTAATACGGTTTCTTCGGGGGATTGAAAAGGGCTCACATATAAAAAATACCAATGAACACGCTTACGACAATTGCAATCAGTGTTAAAAATATCGTAAAGCCAACAATATGTTCTTCAAGAGATGCGAAGCATTCCTCTAAGTATTTAAATAGTTTTATCACTTTTGATGTTCCTCTTGATCATTTATCGGCTTCTTTCTGAGTGTTCTCAGAAGATAATTCTTTGCTGATAATTTGATGTCAGTTGAGTCCATATATTCTACCAGATATTTATCGGTAGTAATTACAGAATCCCCAAAAAGCGGTGCGTTCAGTGCGCTTTTCGTTGAATGGTGTGTTTTTTTTTCACTGTTTCCGTGGATAACCAACGTCAGGCTAGACGTTACAGGTAACAAAAATCATAACGCTGTAACGTAAAAAGACCGCCAAATGGCAGCCTTTCTGTGATTCTTACTTCGAGCGTTATGGTAAATATCTATCTAACTTTTGTCGCATATGTAAGTTGGCTGGCAACTTTCCAGCCATTGTCAGAAATGATTTTGTCTGCTTGAACATCGGCTTCATTCTGCGATTTTGCTTTAACAGAGACAACCAAGAAACTATCAAAGCCATCTTTCTCAACCGATTCAGACCAACGGTTGTAATTGTCATTAGCGTTGCTGCTCGGTCGTCTCTTAATTGAACGCTCATACAAAGCTTTTCGTACATCATCAACAGTAGGGTTTGGATTATTGATAAGCTTAAGGTAACCCTGATTGCCCGTAGAATACGCAACCCAAGTTTTTGTGTTAAGACAAATATTTTTTTGATACATAAATTTAAACCGTATTTATTTATAGATAAAAATGCCGACTAGTACGACCTATCGATTACATATGCTATATAGCAAAAAAGTTGCGATTTTGAGGGTAACAAAAAAGTTACAAATTATAAGACAGAAAAAACACTACACTGGAGATATCGAAAGGTGCAGTATATGCCTATTATGGTAAATATCCCAGTTAGGTACCGAAAACAGCCTTCCTAGCCCCTTAGAAGCTTGTAGTGACGATTTCAGAAAACTGATCAAGGCGATATGCTTCCGAATCCGCTTGAAAGTTTGTGACGGTTTTAGCTCTATTAACAGGGTGATTTGGAACGTTATGATTTCAAGGTTTTTGCTGCATCAAACAGTCATTTCTCTTAACTAAGCACGCTGTAAACCGTCGTCCGGCTGCAGCCCAGCTCTTTGCTGATCGCATGCTTGTTCATTCCTTTATTTGCTAATTCTCGTATCTGTTGGTGAAGCTTTAGGTTGGCATGTCGCCCCAAATGCTTCCCCTCGGCCTTGGCTTTGGCTCTGCCCTCATTACAGCGCTGCAAGATCCGCTTGCGCTCCATCTCGGCAAAGGCCGAAATCGTGGTGTAAATCACCCGGCCAATGTCGCTGTTAATGTCCACGTCCCCCAAATCGTGGAAGACCAGCCCGGCGCCTTTCTTGGCCAGGGTATCGGCGATGTTCAGGGCATCGATGGTATTGCGGGCCAGGCGGTCCACTTTCATGACATGAATGGTGTCTCCCTCGCGGGAGAAGTCGATCAGTGCCTTTAATTGAGAGCGCTCAGAGTCCTTACCACTGGCACTTTCTTGAAATATCTTTTCGCAGCCGACCTCTTTGAGCTGTTCGACTTGAATATCGAGAGACTGATCTCTTGCGCTGACCCGCGCATATCCGATAAGCATTAAATGCACCCAAAACTGAACATAATGATGTTTAATATTTTATGTGCATGTTCACTAACTATCAATTGGACATTGTGTACGGTTAATGCATTGCCTGATTAGGCTGCACTGAAAGTACACCTTTGTGGACAGTCATTGACTGTCGGTTCTTCGAATAACAATGAAATTCCAGTTCAAGCCGTGTCCTGAGAAGAATAGCTGTGAAGTATTACTGTAATTACGATAATTACAGTAAATATCGTAATTATCGATTTACAATGGTGAGTGCTTTTTATACAATGGGTTAAGTTGGTGTATTGGTTGGGAGAAGGTTGATGGTTGCGGCAAAAGTGACAGTTGAAAATGTGTTTGCGACGGCAAACCGTATTGTTGAGCAAGGTGAAAAGCCAACAGTACTAAAAGTCCATAAAGCCTTGGGTGTCGGTAGCTACAGCACGATTCAGAAACACCTGAAAGCCTGGGAGGAATCGGATGCTGGTCAGGAGGCTATGAAGGCGGCCTTGCCAGAAGAGATCATCCTGCCAAATAATGCCCAGGACGCCATGGGCGATGCCATGAAAATCATCTGGAGTGCGGCACAGAAAGCGGCCAATTCACTGATTGAAAAACACCAACTTGCCATTCAGTCCGATCATGAAGAACAAGAAACCATTGTACGAGAGGTACTGAGTAAAGTTGATGTGACGGAGCAGCGTTTAAAAGAAGCGGAAGCGCGGGTTCGCCAGCTTGAATCAGAGCGTGATGCTTCTATCGATGAGCGTGCAACACTACGCCAGCAGCTGGATGCCTCGCAACTTGAACTGTCTCGAGAGCAGAGTGCCAACAAAGAGAAGGCAAATCAGCATGCCATGGAAGTGGCGAACCTAAATGCCCAGGTCGATGAACTCAAGCAAGCACTGGCCCAATCGAACGATACGCTATCCAGCAGCCAGCATGATCTGATCGCCGAGCTGGCCAAGCATGATGAAAGCAAACAGCAACTCGCTTCTGTGACCGCAGAGCTGAAAGCAAGCGAACGCCTGTTGGGTAACCTTGAAAGCCAAATCACCGAATTAAAAGTTAACAATCGTGAATACCGCGACAGTGTCACCGAAACCCGCAATGCGCTGACCGATGCAAGAGTGTCAGAATCTGCTCTGGGTGCCGAACTGAAAGATGCGCGTAATGTCATTGATGAGCTCAAAGAGCAGCTGTCTGAGTCACAGAAAGGCTTTAACAGTCTTAAGAATGACAATGTTGAATTGCGCAAAGTGCTGGATGGCGATATTGGTAGTTACCTGCAGAGCCTGAGCAAGAAATAACGCCGCCCTGCTTGGTTTCTTCATTCTCTCCACCCAGCCCTTTTTCCTGTTAGCCATCACGCCAGGCACCTCTCCAGCTTGCGCTTAACGCTTCGCGTCAAAGTCGGTAAGGTTGGCGTCATGGCTAACAGGAGGTCTCGGTTTTGTTCATTACAAAAGTCGTAGGGCACTCTTTGTTTACCAACCCCTAACCCCAGGCTTGGGGTAGTGTTCGCCTTCGGCCAACACAGGTCGGCGCACCGCAAAAGCAAACAGCGCTTTCGCCGTGCGTTCACCATTTCCAATGAATTTGGCCACCCCGTGTGCTCTAAGCCCCGCCAATACGGGGTTTATGAGTCTTGATGTATTACAAATGTAATACATTTGTCGTAGTTCACCACTTCTGTCAATACTGACTATGCCGCCCCACGAGCGGGACAAAAGTGATTTATCTTGAGCCGTGGCGGGCCTGATGATTAAGGCTGGTAGTATCGCCACAATCAGTTGTTAGCTGTAGGGCGGGTTACCCGTTATTACCATGCCAGTATTCTTTGAACCTTTGCCTGAGTGTTTTATGTGGAGTACGGTCTGGCCTGATACCTGTGGCTTTGAACAAATCGAGATCGTATTCACCAGGTGCTTCGCGTTCAGGCTTTTCGGACGGATCTTTGGGCTGGAATGTAATGCAGATATCAGGATAACGATACCCGGTTATTATCGGTCTATTCAGCTTCGTTTCCTCATCCCGATCCAGCTCAATTCGTTCCATACCCGGTTCACTTCCTTGTCGGTTGGTGTTTTTTTGAACTCTCTGCTTGAGAGGGATTTCGTATCCTAGGCAGTATTATAGCCACTTTTCCTATTATTGAGTCCTTTGTTGCTTAAAAACAGAAAGTTAAGTGTTAACATTATCGTCTAAGTTAAGTCGTTTTATAGGGTTTCGATGGGTATTTTAACGTTTTCTGCTGATGATATTCGCTCAAAGGTATGGCCAGAATTCATGCTTCGTCCTCTGGATTCAACATCTTCAGAGTCATCTGTGGCGTCAGTTATGCTCGTTCACAACCAGGGCGTGTACCTCATGGCCACTTCATACCTGCCGGAATCTTCTCCAGAGAAAAGTATCGCCTACGCTCAAGGGTGTGACCCAAGTAAGGATGTTGACTGGTACCAGACATCCCGTGAGTTGGTCGGCGCTGATGATTTCTGCCAGCCGCTTCCTCCCGAGTGGTTCGAAAGGGCAATTCTGGAGGAGTATACTGTTGTTCGAATCGAGGTTACTGAAAACGACATTTCGTTCGTTGAGATAAAGTAAATCGGTACAGCGCAAAAGCAGGCAGTGCCATCGTCGTGCGGGTGGCTTTCCTGATTGTTGAAATTACGTAAGTGCGGTAAGTTATGCGGATAAGGCTGCCCAGCATGTCACTCTAAGGTTTCCGGCACATACCATCTGGCCATCACGTTACAGCGCCCTCGCGGTATCAACGTGACGCAACCACTACACCGCCAAGGCAACGTCATGGGCCTGCACCCTTTCCATTGCTGGGCACTTTGTGTGCCTTGCTACCAACCCCTGCCCCCAAGCTTGGGGTAGTGTTCGCCTTCGGCCAACACAGGTCGGCGCACCGCAAAAGCAAACAGCGCTTTCGCCGTGCGGTCAGCATCTCCAATGAATTTGGCCACCCCATGCGCTGCAAGCCCCGCCAG
>NZ_JAKRRW010000035.1 GCF_026191635.1 Photobacterium obscurum | reverse complement strand
AATAAGCGGTCATGTGTGGCCGCTTTTTGTAATCCCACTTGAACAACGTGATATGTTATGCGAATTTTCGTTTTTTCTTCTTGTTGTACTTTGGACTAAGTAACTCCACCAAGTACTCTTCCGTTTCAGTTCGTCCAAAGTCTATTTCCACGAAAGATACCATTAGCCCCGAAAAGTATTCATCAAGTAGAGCTTCGATATGATCTGGAAATTTTCTTTTTGATGTCGCTGGAACGTAATCTGGTAGTCCATGAAAGTTTTCCGCTCCGATAGAACGCCTAAGGGTATGATTGTATGTACTGCCCACATCTCTCATTCGCTTTTTAACACACCCTGATTCACCTACATAAATGAGCTCATGACCAAGAAAAACACCATAAATTCCCGCAGCATTGGGCGCGTGTTCTAAGCGAGAACTAAAAGGAACTCGTTTATTCTCATGTAGCAAAGCTGACTTATATTTTTCAAGAATGGTAGTTTTGTCCAAAGCTATATCTCCTAGTCCCAACGCCAAACATAAGGTGCGCTACGACAAACCCACCAAGTCTACTGAACTCCAAACCAAAACTGCCGAGTGTAAAGCGTCACCTTGATGTTTTTGTTAGCTCACTGTAGATTTGTTAACCCCTAAATATGAGGCTAACTCATTTTGATATCTATCAACAACTGAAAAACCAGAAATAGGTTTGAATAGGATCTTAAGCTCTTCAGTTGACTTATCATTAAGGTGCATACCTTTATAGGTTATAAGTGAACAAATTTCAGAGTATGAAGATGCTGTACCAATTAAAATGTTCAATTTAACCATACGAGCCAACTCTTCTTGATACATAAAGAAATTATGCAAGTGTGTATTATTAATGTATGGTTTTTCTGTTTTATGAATAGTTAATACTTCGTCAATCATTCTATTTAATCGACTTCTAGACTCAATAGCATCATCCATAATCTTCAACCATTGATTATCTTCATTAGTCAATAAAGATAATAAAAACAGTGTACGAGCTTTGTTATAATCAATGAATCCAGGCCACATAATATCATCTCCACATGATAAATGCGCTCGCTCGAACTGTACACATGCTGATTTAAAGTACATGATTGCATCTTCTTTATGGGATGGTGGTATTGATACTATTTTATCACGTAAAGCTTTAACACCTTCGATAGAAAGAACATCAACGCCATTTAGACCTAAAGATTTAGAAATCACATACATTGCTTTTTTATTATAATATAGACCAAGGTAATTATAATATATTGTTTTAGTTACTGGATTACGAAGAATTGGGCCTCTGACATGTAGTAAATCTGCATGAATATTAAAGTTTCTATCTGCCACGAAGCTTTGATAAGAGATTACTGCTTTAAACAATTTTATTGTTTCTGTAATCTGTATTGAGTTACCCTTACTAATTGATTGCAAAATTCCACGACGACGCTCCACCTCTGATAAAATAGAGTTCATACGCTCTCTATATTCATTCTTATCAATATCACTGGCGTTAAAAACAGCTGGAAAGAAGACTATCAGATCAACCATATACTGTAGGGTATCGGCAAATAACACTGCCGTGTCAGACTCTTTCCTTAGTTTATACTCAATGGATTTAAATAACTCTTTCTCTAGAGTTTTTTCATCTTTGCACTGAAAACGTCTAACTAACTCTGGCACTGATGTTACATAGTTTTCATTATCTAGAATATTTCCATCCATTTTACTAATATTATTAACACTATCTATTGATGTATAAGTTCTTACTGCAATAAAAAGAGCTAATACAGCTATACAGAAACCAACAATTGATATAGTGAAATTAAGTAAATCCTTTCCTTCTTTTATATAGTAAACCCAAATTGCAAATGCCGCAGATAACGCAACAAGAGTTGCAATAACAAAATATATTATTCTTGTTGCTCTCATACATACTCCTTAATATTAAATTTGTGAGCTAACGCCTAACACTCAGGAATCCCCACAAAATTCCTTTACTGTTCAATAAGTAGACACGCACCTTGCCTTCTGATCTAATGAATTCACCACAAAAACAAAAGAAAACAAGATGCGTGATATTCAAATACTACACGACTCCCTTGGAGAACAATGCCCTAGCATTCACAAAAAGCGACTCAACTCACTCATGGATTCGGTGAAAGCTCTGCTAAATAACGATACGCTGACCCTAACCTTGCTTGACAGAGCCCTTCCTTCTAAAGCAAAAGCCAAACACTGTATAAAGCGGGTTGATAGTTTATTAGGTAATTGTCATCTACACCGAGACAGGCTAGATATTTACCGCTGGCACTGTCACCAAATATGCTCGGTTAACCCTCAGCCGATCGTCCTCGTCGACTGGGCCGATATCCGGGAATATAAGCGACTCATGGTACTCAGGGCATCCATCGCTGTAGACGGTCGTTCCGTTACCCTTTTCGAGCAATCCTTTACCTTTAAACAGTACAACTCTCCCCGCAGTCACCAAACATTTCTTGATAACTTTAAAGCCATTTACCCTCGCATGTCATACCCATTATTGTCACTGATGCTGGTTTCCGGAACACCTGGTTTCGGCAGGTAGAGACTATGGGTTGGTGCTATCTAGGACGCGTTCGCGGAGATGTAAATGCCTTTTATAACAAACAGTGGCATCACATTAAGCAACTGTTTAAAAAGGCAAATAATAAACCCAAGTACATTGGATTGACCCAATTGGCAAAACGAAAACCATTACTCTGCCACCCTGCACCTCTTCAAGAAACAAACGGTTAAAAAACGAAAAGACAGACCCAGAGGCCGAGAGCACTTCACTGCACAAGCCGTTCATAGAAAATCAGCAAAAGAACCTTGGCTACTCGCCACCAACATCCCAACCGACATCTTCTCCTCCCGCTGTATCATCCGCCTCTATGAAAAGCGTATGCAAATTGAAGAGACTTTCCGGGATCTAAAAAGCCCTCAATACGGCTTTGGTCTCCGTCAAAGTCGAACAAACGATCCTAAGCGTCTGGATATCCTGTTGCTGATCGGCCTTCTCTCTTTCATGGTCTATTGGTGGTTCGGCATTGCTGCCGAACATGCCGGTTGGCACCGCCACTTCCAGGCTAATACTATAAAAAAGCGACGTGTATTATCGTTCGTCAGGCTCGGAAAAGAAGTCTTTCGACGGCTAGAATATCACATTACAGATTCAACATTACGTTGGGCACAACAAGAGTTAATTATGATGGCGAGGAGCAGTTATCATGCATAAATTTTGTGGGGATCCTCCAGCGTCTGCAATAAAGTGTGCCCCACAGAACCAACAAAGCTCACCAAGCTTCATACCAAAACCGCCGAACGTAACGCATCATCTTGATTACTTTTTTATATTATTGACCGAGTTATTGCTTCCATCATTACGTTGTATCGAGACTCGTATTCATCTCGATTTGGGAATACAGTTAATTCTTCACTATCATGCTCTAGACCACAGATTTCCATTTTTAGACCATCAAAAATAGATAAATCATAATCTTGGTAAAACCTTCTTTCATTGATAAACATACAATCATCTAAAAATACTTTTTTCTTCTCATCAGGCATATTATCAATAATTGATGGCTTGATATACCAACCATCACAAGAGGATATAACAGATTCAATAAATTTAATTACCGATAGCTCTTCATTAAACACGGAATTTATTTTATCTTGAATTAACTTCTGGGAGTCATCCGGTACTATCCCCATAATTAAACTTTTCCCTTCGAATGGAATAACTATAAAGTAGTAATTTAAAGGTTCAGCGTCAGACAAGGTTATTTTAGTATTAATTGCTACGGGAATATTGTAGCTAGTCATATAGTAAAAAACCTGATGCTTAAGGTTATCTGTACTAAATGCGTAAAATGTATCCGTTTGAAACTCAAAATAATCTTTAATTTTAAGTAAGTGAAGCATATATAATGACAGTTTTTCAATAAGCCATAGCTTATCATCGAGAGACTCTCGCATGAGAAAATCAAACTTACGCTTAACAAGATTTCTCAGATCACAAGTACTTTCAGACTCTGATGATATAATATTTAGGTCTATTAACGCCTGAGTAGCATGTTCATCATCCAATTTGATATTTTGAAACATTCCAACTTTATCTTTATGAAGTTCAAAAGAAAGAGAACGATATAGTTGTAGCTTTACATGTTCACTTGTAGAGATAATGTTCTTGTCAATCTCTTGAAATAAGTCATCGTGATCTTTGCAAAACCCATTGAAGCCACTGCAATCATTGATTCCGATACTATCAAACTTTGGAACTTTAACACTCCCTCTCCTTTTGGGGTTGAAGAATGTCAAATGGTTATCTTCCGCAATGCTAGAAATCGATATTTTCTTAGATATAGCGTGTGAATATATAGCAATCTTATCGCATTCAGGATATGAACACACTGTGAATTTATTTCTACCTAAATGCTCTTTCGCTCGATCTTTCATAATTTCCTATTTCTAATAATATAACGCCTAACATAAGGTGCGCCGCGCTTGACTCACCACGCACACTGAATTCCTTACCAAAACCGCCGAGTGTAGCGCGTCACCTTGATATTTTTGTTATGTTCGTTGCATTGAGCCCATATATTCCTTTGTTAATAAAGAACTCACAGTCCAATGAATGACTAAATTTATAAGTAATTTAAGGTCTTCAATATCCCGTGAGACCCACTTTCTTTCATAGTGCGTTTCATCGTTTCCGAGCCAAACAGCTCTAGTAGCACATTCTTTAATATTTACATCGGATACATATTTATTGATGCATTGCATAAGTGGCATATTCTTTATTTTGCTTTCATCTTCTGTATGTTCCGATAAACAAAAATCTTTAATGAGAAACTCTAATGCTTTTCTATAACCAATACCGCAAATTTCTGTTAACTCACTAGCTTCAGCACTTGCAGCTTGATTGTATATTTTTGAAAAACTCGGTGATATTTCGATAATTTTATCATCAAGCTTCGGTGGCATGAATTTTTGAGGTGATGAATGAGAAAAAGAATGGAAAGCATTAATAGAGCCTTCACTTTCAGATTTTCTTTTATAATGAGCAATAAACAAATGTCCACATTTAGCTGATGGACACTCATAAATAACATCAAGTTTATTACTCCAAGAAGATTGGTCTTTCCACATTTCCTTCAATACATCAGTCCTTAAAGGGCTAATAACTGAATTACAGACAGGGCAAATCTCCGGTTCCTTATCGATTTGTATCCCATTCCTACCTAATTGAATCATTTTACCTCCTAAGAACATAACATTCTATTCTGCGAACTCAGTTCATATACCTTGCTCATATCTGTAAATATACCAAGAAGATTAACGAGTCGAGTTCGTATATCACGCTATCGCCTACCCCTTCCCTGATATTGCTCGCTCACCTACAACACAGCGTTTTGTATGAAAACACATGATATTCACTGAGTAAATAAGTTACCCGTCATTAGTGTCTAGGTAATCTGTCAACTTATCTGTATACCGCTCATACGCCACCATCTGATCTTCTAACCAATAATGCTTGTTATACACGGCCAGCACCCCACCCAGTTCGTGTCCTAGCATCTTCTCTACCACGTGTGGCATAACGCCAAGTTCTGAGGCTCCGGTAGAAAGCGAACGCCTGAAATCATGGGTTCGCCAGTGTTCTAACGGCAAATTGTCGCGAATCCTTCTTATATAGCGGTTGGCCGCTGCAATACTGATTGGCTTATTGAGGTCTTGCCCAGGAAATAAGACAGATTCATTGATAAGAGCGATAGGTCTCCATCTCACTCTCCAAACGAGTCAGGCTTTAGTAGAGATTGGTCGGCGGCTTTGTCAAAATGCCTTGTTGGTTTTGCTGAGCTCTTTGGGTACGGTCCAAATACCAGCTTTCAAATCGAAGTGGGAACGGCGGGCAAGGCGAAGCTCTGATAGCCGGTTGCCCCCTGCTACATAATGAATACGGCATGGTGAATTGATGAAGGGTTTTGTTGTAAGTGCTGGCTCGGCTACGCTCAATGGCTAACCAGATTTGGGCTAATTCAGACCAGGTCGGAACGCGGCTGCCGTTTTCTGGTAAAAGATCAGTATAGGTTCTTAATCTCCTTTCTTTAAGATAAAGACACAGTCCTTCACCTAATAATTAATACTGTCATCTAAAGTGACGAAATCTTGCTCAACTGTGTGCAAAAAATAGTGATTCCAGCCAGATTATCTCAATTCCATCATGATTTTAGGTTTCCGCCTTGCCTCTTTCAGGCGAGTTGCGGGATACTTACTGATCTTAGTTCAGAGGCTTCTTCTTATCTTATCGGTTGTGGCCATATAGAGATGAACAGCACAGCATTTGTAAGCCATTGAATAGGTATACACTGAATATAAATTCGATGGTTTCAGGAAACTACAATGAATAATACAAATGAACCAACCCTGTTTTGGTTGGACTATGAAACCTTTGGTGCAACGCCTTCAACTGATCGTCCGTGTCAGTTTGCCGGGGTGCGTACCGATATGGATTTGAACGTTATCGGTGAGCCGCTGGTTATCTACTGCAAGCCGCCGCTTGACTACCTGCCTTCACCTGAAGCCTGCCTGATCACCGGTATTACCCCGCAGGAAGCCCATGAAAAGGGCTTGCCTGAACCGGAGTTTATTGCCCGTATCCATGCTGAGCTTTCCAAGCCTAATACCTGTGTGATCGGCTACAACAATGTACGCTTCGATGACGAGGTAACACGTTATACCCTGTATAGAAACTTCTTCGACCCGTATGCCTGGGCTTGGCAGAACGGTAACTCGCGCTGGGATCTGCTCGATATTATGCGTACCTGCTACGCATTGCGTCCTGAAGGGATCAACTGGCCTAATAATGAAGACGGCCTGCCGAGCTTCAAGCTTGAAAAGCTTTCCGTAGAAAACGGCATTGAGCACGCCAATGCCCACGATGCGATGGCTGATGTCTACGCGACTATCGAACTGGCGAAACTGCTTAAGCAGAATCAACCGAAGCTGTTTAACTACCTATTTAACTTGCGTCATAAGCGCAAGCTGCAGGAGCTGATTGATATTGTCGAGCTGACTCCGCTTGTACATGTATCAGGGATGTTTGGCGTCGAATGCGGCAACACCAGCTGGATTGTGCCTATGGCGTGGCATCCGGATAACAAGAACGCGGTGATCACAGTTAACCTGGCGATGGATCCTACCCCGCTGATCGAACTTGATGCCGATACCCTACGCGAAAGGCTATACACCAAACGTGCCGATCTGGGGCCAGATGAGCTTCCGGTGCCGCTGAAGCTCGTACACCTGAACAAGTGTCCTGTACTGGCACCAGCCAAAACACTGAAAGCAGAGGATGCCGAACGCATTGGTATCGACCGCGAACAATGCCTGAAGCACCTACAGATGCTAAAAGCACACCCAGAAGTACGAGAAAAGCTGCTGGCGATTTATGGTGTCGAGCGTGAATACGCTGCCAACGACAATGTCGATGCCATGTTGTACGACGGCTTCTTCTCGAATGCCGATCGCTCAACTATCGATATTATCCGTGAAACAGCTCCGGATGAACTGGCAAACCTTGAACTCAATGTGGATGACAAGCGTATCAAGCCACTGCTGTTCCGTTATCGTGCCCGTAACTTCCCGATGACGCTCGACTACAAAGAGCAGCAACAGTGGAAACACCACTGCCAGGACTACTTCGAATCAAACCTGCCTGCATACATGGAAAACCTCGAGTCTACAGCCATGCTTTATCAATCTGATGAGAAAAAAATGGCGATCCTCAAATCTGTGTATGAATATGTAGAAAGCCTTGTCTAGCTTAATTGCCTTAGCAAGCATTGCTAGGCACTGATTTATTGCTTTCTAACTAGCAGTAAAACATAACGATTCATTCAAAGCCCTTCCGCTTATATCGCGGCAGGGCTTTCTTTTGAGACATTATCCTCTTCCCTGCGTTTGAAGTTAACGCAATTGCCAACAACACTTATAAGGATGGTATCTGAACGTTATACCAATCTGGAAAAGTAGGTCAGCTACTTATCCAGATTGATATAAGTCAGATTTTACTCATTCAGCCCAGCAGTCTGAGTCCCAATATTATTGATTCTCTGATGCTCACATTCAGCTGATTTAGCGGCTGACATGTTGAAGATGGGAGTTGATTGGTTTGTCTTTTGGAATTTAAGTGGTTGATATGACAGCGAAAATATTAACACGTTGCTATCGTTTTGAGCTTGTGGATTTTGAGCCTGATCTACGGTTGTTGGTTTGGCATGACAACACCGAAACCAGTTTGACGGTTCACGAGTCTCGCCTGCTAGAAACCCTGTGCTACTTCGCCGGCGAAGTGATTAGTGTCCAGTCTCTGTTCGACAAAACATTCGTTCAGTTAGACCCTTATGAAGACACCAACAATAACCACTTTGATCTCAACACGCTATTACACTCATTAACCAAGAAGCTTGATTGTAATGGGGTCATGTCGATCCCTATTGAAGTCATTCCTCACTTTGGTTTTCGAGTGCCACTGCCAGAAAAGGCATGCCGCCTCGTTCATCATACTGACAAGCAACCGCGATTATCGGCAGAGACCGAACCTGAAACCCACGTTGAATCAGCCACTGAGCATATTGTCCGCTATAGCCTGATGCACAAGATATCTGTTGTGCTCCTCGCAGCCGCTGGCGTCGCTATTTTTATATTTTCATTTCTCTAGCCCCTTTATCATTTCGCGCCGCGCTTCTATAAACCCAAAATATCTGCTGATTTTTTTGTGGCTTAGATCACATTTGTTTTGTATGATAAATGAGTTTCCTGACCAAGAATAAAGGGCTCATGGCATATCTACGTTCCTTTTCAATCATTCTTATCTGCCTGTTAGCAGGTAAAGGTATCCAGCACCTTACCCAGCTGGCAATACCTGGCAGTATCATCGGCATGCTACTTCTTTTTGCCGTGCTCTCTATGGGGCTAATTCCTTCACATTGGGCAAAACAAGGCTGTCACTTGTTAATTCGTCATATGGCATTACTGTTCGTCCCTGTCGGTGTTGGCCTCATCAATTATCTTGATTTACTTTCCGCAAACACCCTACCTATTCTCCTAAGCACCATCGGCAGCAGCCTGATTGTTTTTCTGGTTATCGGCGTGGCGACTCACTATAAGGAAAAACAATGATCTGGCTAGCAACAACATTAATTGTTTTTTATCTGTCTCGGTATATCTCTAAGCACATTCAACACCCTATCGTTAATCCACTTTTGATCTGCTTGCTGGTTATCATTCCCTTGCTGATGTGGCTGAACGTGCCTTATGAGACCTATTTCGAGCAGAACAAATGGCTTAACGCGCTACTTGAACCCGCTGTCGTTGCACTGGCATTCCCGCTATACGAACAACTGACCCAAATCCGCCAAAAATGGAAAATCATCTTCACCGCGTGTCTGGCTGGTAGTGTCTTATCAATGGTTAGCGGCGCTGGCATTGCCCTTGCGCTTGGCGCTGATCCACAGTTGACCGCCAGCATCTTACCAAAATCAGTGACGACACCCATTGCGATGGCGGTATCAGAACAAATAGGCGGCGTTCCGGCTATCGCGGCAATTATGGTAATCATTGCCGGGCTGTTTGGTGCCGTGTTGGGGTATCCGCTGTTTCGTCTGTTTGGGATTAAAGCATCCATTGCCAAAGGCCTGACCATGGGAACCGTGTCACATGCCTTGGGTACAGCGAAAGCCGCAGAGGAAAACTATCAGGAAGGAGCTTTCAGCTCTTTGGCGCTGGTAATTTGCGGGGTAATGACCTCAATTCTGGCTCCTTTACTGTTTCCGGTCATCTTAAAACTGTTCACTTAATAGCAATGGCGTGCAGGTAATCGCATACAATTTTAACTTATTGATAATTAAAGAACTGAATTTTTAAATCTGTGTGACACCACTCTCATTTATGTAATGACTGCAACGGTGATTATCTTTATGTGATCATGATCACACATGAAATTTAATCCTGCGCCTACAATGTTTCTCCATACACAATACGGAGTGACAACTCATGCATACTAAAGTAATGGATGCTTTAGGCGCTTTACCCTCTGATCTGGCATCTGCACTTAAGCCTGTTTTAGAAGATGCAAATTTTGATGCAACTTTGAGCCCTGAAGTATTCGCCCAGCTGCTTGCCCAAACGCATATGACAGACAGTGAGTTACGTGTTGCTCTTCTACCGGTTGCCGCCGCTTACTCTGTTGCCCCGATTTCAAACTTCTTCGTTGGTGCTATCGTCCGTGGTGAATCTGGTCGCCTTTACTTTGGTGCGAACATGGAGTTCATTGGCGCATCTCTCGGCCAAACTATCCATGCCGAGCAATCTGCAATCAGCCACGCTTGGGTTAAAGGCGAAACAGGCATTTCCGATATCACCATCAACTACAGCCCATGTGGCCACTGCCGTCAGTTCATGAACGAACTGACTACTGCCAATAAGTTGGTTGTTCAACTGCCTGAACGTGCAGCTAAAACACTTCAAGAATACCTACCAGAATCATTTGGTCCTGCCGATCTGAACATTACTGATGCGCTGATGGCCAAGATTGACCATGGTATGAAAACTGAAGCAACCGAAGAACTTGTTAAGCTTGCTTGCCAGGCGGCAAACAATGCTCATGCCCCTTACACTAAGAACTTCAGTGGTATCGCACTAAAAGCGAAAGACGGTAATACTTTTGTTGGCATGTATGCTGAAAATGCTGCATTCAACCCTAGCCTACCACCGCTTCAGGTTGCATTGGTTAACATGAACATGGCTGGCTACCCGTTAGAAGAGATTGAAGAAGCTGCACTGGTTGAAAAATCTGACAGCACTATCAGCCACCTGGCTGATACTCAAAATACTCTTGAAGCATTGAATCCAGATGTACCGCTAACGTACGTTGCTGCATAGCCTTCGGTTAAATAACCAAGTAGCTGCATAGAAATGTCTGGACAACACTTCTAGAGAAAAAACCGCCTGATGGCGGTTTTTCTTTTAATATCAGTTTCATCCTCATCTCGGCCGGAGTATGATGCCGAAAGATTTTCTAACAATAATTATCCCATTAATCCATGTCACATCATCATAACCCGCTTCAGGGCGCCAGCTGGATGTTAACTGCAGGGCTTGCTTTTGCCATTGTTAACAGCCTGGCTCAATACTTAAGCGTCATGCTTCACCTGCCCTCAACAACTGTGGCCTTTATTCAGTATTTCATCGCGCTGATTGCCATTTTCCCCTGGCTAAAGAGCCTTGGGCTGCGACGCGCTTTACAGACAAAGCACTTAGGCATGCATTGCTTGCGTGTATTTCTGTCTGTGATTGGTATTCAACTGTGGCTGTGGGCGCTGGCCTACCCGGTTCCTATCTGGCAGGGTATTGCGCTGCTGATGACATCACCGCTATTTGCAACTATCGGCTCAGGGCTGTTTCTGAAAGAGAAAGTTGGAACGGCACGCTGGATTGCTACGCTGGCAGGTTTTACCGGTGCCATGATCATTCTAGAGCCGTGGGCCGACGGATTTAGTTGGGCATCCTTGCTTCCTGTCGGAGCAGCGTTTTTCTGGGCCAGTTATTCACTGATGGTTAAAAAAATGTCGGTACATGACTCGCCGACAACCATGGTGGTTTACCTGCTGATCCTAATCACCCCATTCAATCTATTTTTGGCGGCGCCCGAATTCACCATGCCGACACAAGGGCTTACCTGGCTGCTGTTAGCCGGTGCAGGCTTGCTGACGGCACTCGCACAATGGGCAATTGCCAAAGCCTACGCAGTTGCTGATGCCTCTTTTGTACAACCATTTGACCATGCAAAACTGCCACTGAATGTTCTGGCCGGTTGGCTGGTTTTCGGCTGGGTACCGCCAGGGCGTTTATGGCTCGGTGCTGCCATTATTGTCGCTTCCGTAGCATTTATCACCCAGTGGGAAAACAAAAAAGCCATGGTACAGAGCAAGGCTGCATAGCAAGCGAAGCAAAGTAACTCGAATCCCCACAGGTGTGGGGATTTTCTTTTATGACAACGAGTCAATACGATCAAAGCTACGTCATCACTAACTATCCTTCTCACCTATCAGTGTCCTCTCCTATCGCTCATTACCGTTTTACTCCTCTCTCACCTTTTTTTGACTGGCCGCTAATTATTACGAACTAGATTAGTGAGTTATCGCTTTCCATCTATACTTTTGAAGCGTACAGCGAACTCTATTCAATCAGAGGAAGATGACACATGAAGCAATTTGGCTTATTTCCATTGTTACTCGGTATCGTTTCACTACTCTTTTCAATCAACACCCACGCGAGTTCATTCATTACCATTGGCACCGGCGGTGTTACTGGGGTGTATTATCCAACAGGCGGAGCAATCTGCCGGCTAGTGAATAAAGACCGCAAAGAGCACGGCATTCGTTGTTCCGTTGAAAGTACCGGCGGATCAATCTATAACATCAATACGATTCGCGCTGGCGAACTCGACATGGGAATTGCGCAATCAGACTGGCAATACCATGCCTACAATGGCACCAGCAAATTTAAAGAGAGCGGCCCTTTTAAATCACTCCGCGCTGTCTTTTCTATCCACCCTGAACCTTTCACTGTGATCGCCAGGGCGGATTCGGGTATTAAGACATTTACCGACCTCAAAGGAAAGCGCGTCAATATTGGTAACCCAGGATCAGGTCAGCGTGGCACGATGGAGGTCTTAATGAAGGCACTGGGCTGGACCAAGAAAGACTTTGCACTGGTCTCTGAGTTAAAAGCCTCTGAGCAGTCTAAAGCTCTGTGTGATAACAAAATCGATGCGATGGTTTATACCGTTGGCCACCCAAGTGGAGCCATCAAGGAGGCAACAACCTCATGCGATAGCGTTATGGTCGAAGTAGCGGGCCCTGTCGTGGAAAAACTCGTTGCTGAAAATGATTTCTACCGTATTGCTACCGTTCCGGGCGGCATGTACAAAGGTACCGCAAATGATGTTAAAACCTTTGGTGTCGGCGCTACATTTGTCTCATCAGCTCAAATTGATAAAGAATTGATTTATCAGGTAGTAAAATCCGTCTTCAACAATTTTGACACGTTCCGCAAGTTACACCCTGCCTTCGCCAACCTGAAGAAAGAAGAAATGGTGAAGGACGGCCTGTCCGCACCATTGCACGATGGAGCGAAGCAGTATTATCAGGAAGTCGGATTGATCAAATAATACCAATCTGGATAAGTAGGTCAGATGGTAGTAATAACGCATTAAAAAGGCTGGTTTAGTCCAGCCTTTTCTTTACCTGCCTGAGCGGTTATACCAAATCCATTAATTATCTGATCAATTGGTTAGATAATTAATCGCACTGGTATTAGAAACGCACGCGGAATCCTAGCGCGCCTTCTAGTTCTAAATCAACATCTTCAACCACATACAGCGTCGGGCCTACTTCAGCGTAAAGCTCAAAACTATTTACGGGTACTTGAAAACCAACACCTGAACGTACACCTAACTTGTCATGCTTGTTATCAACATATTGCGCGCCGACGAAGGTATACATACTATTTAGATCTGGATTATTCGCCAAAGAACCTAGATTAAAGGTCTTATCCACGGCAACGCCAAAGTCATCGATACCCAGCGAGAAACGCAGATCATTGTGCTTATATTGAATACCACTCATCGGGCTGCCGAAAAAGATACCGGCACTCTGAGAGGCTTGTGCTGAAAATGGAAGAGAAAGGGCAAGAGCCAAACCTAATAATGCTTTTTTCATCTTAGTAATACTACCGATAGCTGGAAATGAATGTAATTTAGCCGCAAAGTTCCACAAACACGATAGCTAACCTTCAATCATGACATAACATTTACATTCCCCCGCCTCCAGTATTCATAAACAGTAGCATAGAACAAATTTCTACAATTTAAGGCAAATAACTTCAAACTGAGCAATGCTTAACCAAACAAGTTTGATAATTTCGACAAATTAAGCAAACGTTTGCGTCGATAGGGGAATCCTGTATGATCGGCGCCAGTATCAACACTTATCATAAGGAAATTCGATGTTAGGTTCAGCTACTCGCTCAGATGCAACTCGTGTTCTACTTCTCGGTGCAGGTGAACTGGGGAAAGAAGTCGCAATTGAATGTCAGCGCTTAGGTCTGGAAGTTATTGCTGTTGATCGCTATGCCAACGCGCCTGCTATGCAAGTTGCCCATCGCAGCCATGTTATCGACATGCTTGACGGTGACGCACTTAAGCAAGTGATTGAAATGGAACAACCTCATTTCGTTGTGCCAGAAATTGAAGCGATTGCTACCGACACCTTGGTAGAGCTTGAGGCCAATGGGGTAAATATCGTGCCGACCGCCAATGCTACCAAGCTAACGATGAACCGTGAGGGCATTCGTCGCCTTGCAGCAGAAACACTGAGTATCCCAACCTCCCCTTACGAATTTTCTGATCAGTATGAGGACTTTGCCGCCTCGGTAGAGCGCATTGGCACACCTTGCGTCGTTAAGCCAATCATGAGCTCTTCAGGCAAAGGCCAGAGTGTTATCAAGACACCGGCAGATATCGAATCTGCATGGCAATATGCCCAGGAAGGCGGTCGTGCCGGAGCGGGAAGAGTGATTGTTGAAGGCTTTGTGGAATTCGATTACGAAATTACGCTTCTAACTGTGAGAGCCTCTGACGGTATCCATTTCTGCTCGCCTATCGGCCACCGCCAGGAAGATGGTGATTACCGTGAATCATGGCAGCCGCAGCAGATGTCCGACAAGGCGCTGAAAGCCGCACA
The DNA here is from genome assembly GCF_026191635.1 of Photobacterium obscurum. Taxonomy (GTDB): domain Bacteria; phylum Pseudomonadota; class Gammaproteobacteria; order Enterobacterales; family Vibrionaceae; genus Photobacterium; species Photobacterium obscurum. The sequence goes on along the minus strand of NZ_JAKRRW010000035.1, from coordinate 19,243 downwards.
GCAAGTAGCTGAAAAGGTAGTAAATGCATTAGGCGGCTATGGCCTGTTTGGCGTAGAGCTTTTCGTTAAAGGCGATGAAATACTGTTTAGCGAAGTCTCCCCTCGCCCGCATGATACTGGCATGGTAACGCTAATCTCTCAGGAGCTCTCTGAGTTTGCGCTGCATGTACGTGCGTTCTTGGGCCTGCCGATCCACTCAATTAACCAATTTGGCCCATCAGCGTCTGCCGTCGTATTAGCCGAAGGGGTATCAGAGAATATTCGATTTGATAACCTGACTGCAGCATTGGCTCGTCCACATACCCAAGTGCGTCTATTTGCCAAACCAGAAATTAATGGCCGCCGTCGTCTGGGAGTTGCCTTGACCCGCCGAGAATCTATCGAGCAGGCAGTGAACGATGCCGTAGCAACCGCCGCTGATGTCGAAGTAAAGTTCTAGGTAAGCATCAAAAAGGAGCCAATTGGCTCCTTTTGTTTACTGGCGTACTGCATACTACAGTTATACCAATCGGGATAAGTAAGTGTTCAGATAATTGCGCAGGGAAAATCACCTAAGACAAGGAAGGGTTTGCAGTAACTAGTGGTTCTAATTACAAAAAGCCTAACGTAGTAATAGGTGATTTTAACCAGCAAGAATGATCAAATACTTATGCTGATTGGTATTACACTTCAATCAACCACGCTTCTTCTGCAAAGCGTGAAAGCCCACGTTGGCGGCGCGGGTGAGACTCATCAGCCTCATCACGGCCCAATGCCGTGATTTTACAGCCCTTAAATAACTGCTCTACTTCATCTTTAGTAACACTGAAAGGAGGACCATCCATTTCAGCTTGCGGGTAATCCAGTGTAACCAGCAAAATACGGCCACCAGCCTTTACCATTGAGAGCAAATGATCAGCATACATCTGACGCATTTCCTGCGGCATCGCGATGAGTGCAGCACGGTCATACACCACCTCAACAGGCTCGATGCGGGTTGCAAAAAAGTCACCGCAGTAAATGGTGATCTCGTCAAAATCATACACCGTCTGGCCATTGCCTAACGAAGTCACCATCGGAATGTAAAACTGCTCAGAGAAAAATGCTCTAACCGCGATATCACTCAGCTCAATACCGACAACTTTGTTATGCTTCTCGGCCAACCAGGTAAGATCTACGGACTTACCACACATAGGTACCAAGACCGTATCTGTTCGCGTCGCCTTTACTGCCGGCCAATACTTGGTCAGCACAGGATTGATATCATTTAGGTGAAACCCAATCCGATTCTCTGCCCAGCGGCTATGCCAAAATTCTGCATCCATTATGTTTGAATCTCTTTAACTGACTTTACGGTTTATACCCAAACAGGCGTCTTGACGTTGTTCGGGGACTTATCTTTAGAATAATGAATTATCTGACCACAGTTCTTTCTTCGGATCCAGTAAGACTGGTCTCTCGCCGAACTCTACTTTTCGATACCGGTTGCAATAGCATCTTAAGTACAAGGTTCAGAGCTATCTTCAGAGCGCCTCAGGCGCCCGTGACAGAGCTTTTTGAGTTTAGGTTAATCCGTCGTATGAAATACACCCAAATCGTATCAGAATCAACCGCAGAGCTAACGGGAATCATGAACGATATCTCGCTCGGTTAATATATAGAGTTATGGCCTTTCAGATGCAAAAAAGGATGCCTAAGCATCCTTTTCTACTAATCCCGCTTCATCGGAACAAAGCTTGACTAAAAATATGATCTTCAATTTTTCTTTTATGAGAGTCATTGAACATACGATATAAACTAAACAGTTATGAAATTCTGAACAGTTTAATCGAATCACGGCGAACCGTTACACCGCGGAAAGTTACAGGCTCAAGCAACGTCATTAGCTGCTTAGATACGAAGAACTTGCCTCCGTAGCTGCGATCACCACCACGATTTACCCAATCTGCAAATTCATCTGCCAAGTTGAACATAGAGTTTCCGACAAGCAGAACCAGGACTTTAGCGACTTCACTGTCATTCTGTTTATTAAACTCCGCGTCACGAACTTTCTTACGGTATTCGTCGACAATTCTTTCTAGGCACTCAAATCTGCTCATATACACCACCACAAAAAAAGAGGAGCGGATACTACTGCTCAAACCCAATGAAATCAACCCATGCAGGGTCAATTAGTGCGATAAAAGGCATTATTTTTTCATGCTGATAACAAGTTCCCGCATTTTTATCATATAAATCACGATTTAGATCATGTTTTATACTGGTTTATATAGATATATTTTAGATATACCTATTTTGATTTTTAGCACGATTTATGCGGATGAATGCGATAGAGAAACCGTTATGACCCAGTCTAGTCAGGAAATAATTCTATTTGGCGGCCTTCAGACCGAATTTAAGACTATCGAAGCCATGGTTAAGATTTATTGCAAAGACCACCACGGTACAACCTCGCTTTGCGAGCAATGCGAAGATTTCCTTCAGTATGCTTTTACTCGACTTGACCGGTGTCCATATGGCGAGCAAAAGCCTACCTGTAAGCGCTGCCCTATTCATTGCTACAAGGCTGACTACAAATTAATGTCCCGCCAAATCATGCGTTATGCAGGGCCTCGAATGTTACTAAAGCATCCTTTTCTGGCGATTCGCCACCTAATGGCTGAAAAACGTCCAATTCCAGAAAAACCTGCTGCTGGTGCTTCCAATCGCCATCGACGCAAACTATTGGAAAAGAAATGATTTAGCAAGAGGCTCACTTTTAGCAAATATTGATGCGGATAATCAATTTCGGTAGTAATCCACTACCTGAATTTTCAATGGCTCACTATCGCTCGACACATCCAGTGAAAACGTATTTTCATCGGCCATATTCACTGACGAGCCCAATTTCCCCGTAATGCTGACCCCTTCAATTTTATTAAAGCTGCGAGTATCGTTGTAATGCATATTCACCGTAACACTCGTGGCTTGATTTGACGCCAAGTTAAACTGACAGATACCAGTCTGGCAATAAACATCAACCTGGCTTTGTTCTGTCACCATCACCTTGTCGACATTTTTAATCGGTGTCACCGTCAGCTCTAGTGGCTCTCCGCAGCCAGATAACACAATCAAAGCAAAGAATGCCATACTTCCAACCAAAATCCGCTTCATTCTCATTTCTAGCACCTCATTTAAGCAGTTTATTGATATCAAAGGATAACAGCCATCTATTCTATCGTATTAGAAACACAATCCCCCTACCTCCTGCACGCCTAATTTTCACATTCGGGACATCGCATTCCCCCCCCCTTCCTACACTCAGGTTGTGACTGACTTACTAGACATTAACCTATCCTCGCAAGACCAATAGGTATGACTATGCACATTAACAATAACACCCCGGCTTGGCTTGCTAGCATTAACTGTTGCTTTCAACGATATAACAGCACATCGCTGTTTCATCTCACCATCAGATCTATCGTTCTCGGTCTGATACTGCTACCAGTAGGCTTAGCCAATGCGGAAACCAAACTGCATAAATGGGTCAAACCTTATAAACCCGTATCACAGGAAGAAATTAAACAACAAATGCCTTTCTACCCTTCCCGCACGACAACCAACGGGCAAACGCTAACACCTGAAATGTTCGAGCCCGCTGAGGTTTGTAAGGGATGTCATAGTGAAATCTACCAGCAATGGGAAAAGTCTGTAATGGCTCATTCATGGGAAGACCCTATCTATCGCGCCCTATTCAAGCGAGCTAGTGCTGCCACAGATGCCAAGGTCGATAATTTCTGTATTGCCTGTCATAGCCCTATCGGCATGACAAGCATGAATGCTACCGCAGCAACACTCGATGAAAACGATGATGATCTACCGGGTGTTAACTGCGAGGTTTGCCACAATATTAGAGGGATCACCGGTAACGATAATGGCGCCTATATCCTCTCCCCGAACAGAGAAAAGCATATCAAAGTAGGACCACGTAACGATGCCAATTCCCCCTATCACAAAACAGAATTTTCTGATCTGCAAACAAAATCTGAATTCTGCTCGGTGTGTCATAATGTCTCTCACCCGTTCAACAGTACCCCTATCGAGCGTACCTATGACGAGTGGCAGGAAAGTGCCTATAACGAACAAGGCGTTCAATGTCAGGATTGCCACATGACTCCAGGGCCAGGCCAGAACGCCAACCCGGGTAAATCCGCCATCATGGGAAAAGAGCGCGAGCACATTTTTTCCCATGAATTTACAGGCGGAAACTCAACACTACATCAGTATTTTAACGATCACGACAGTGCCGAGCTAGCCCGTGAAATGCTCCGCTCTGCGGCTACCATTGAGTTTGTCGAACTCTCAGAGACGCTATCGCCAGGCCAACTCGCAACTGTCAAGGTGAAAGTTGCCAATGTCGGTGCCGGCCACAAGCTACCAACGGGTTTTCCCGAAGGCCGTGAAGTCTGGGTTGATTTCAGTGTCAATACACCAACTAACCGACAGATATACCGCTCTGGTGCCGTTGTTGACGGGCACACTGAATCTGGTACGCGAAACTTTAAAGTCACTCTGGGTGACGCAAACGGCAATGTCGTTGATCTCAACGTCTGGGAGGTTGACCGCGTGCTCAGTGATACGCGGATCTTACCTAACGGCTATTCGATCGTTGAATACACTTTTTTGGTTCCTGATGATATCGACGGCGAGATAACCTTGAATGCAACGTTGAACTATTGGCCTTTCTCCCAACAGCTTGTTGACGAGCTACTTGGCAAAGACAAGTTAACTGTAGATATTGTCGAAATGACGTCAGTAAGTGCAAAAGTATCAGTCGCAAAAGAAGAGTCGAAAAAAATAGCGACTATAAAAAAATTGGTTGTGTTGAAGCTTTTGCTTGAAATGTATAAATAGCTGCTCTAACGACTTTAGTGTGATAGTTCTACTTCAATACTAATCAGAGTTGAGAGAAGTCAGTACAATGAAGCTTTCAGATACAAAAACGCCAGCCTGTTGGCTGGCGTTGAAGTTGTCAACATTCGCGTATTAATGATCTGCAGCCATGCTCTGGTCTGAAGACTGCTTCTCCAACTCTTCCCCTTTGCGGATCAGTTTGGCAATAACTTTTGAAAGCAACAACGTAACAAAAGCCATCACTACCGCCAGCATTGCAAGGTTATAGAAATAGCTGGCATACACACCTTCAATAATTTCCGGCGTTAGTACCTGATCTTTCGGCAAAGCAATCTTTGTCGAAATAACTGCTGCCAAAATACCACTGAGTGAAAGTGCAACGGAACGCAAACCAATCGCAAACGCCGATAGATAACGTGGCACCATCTCAAAAATAAAGCCTGCACCTAGGGCTCCGACGATCAGTTCAGCCAATGACTGGAAGAAGTGAACCCACAAGATCCAATCCGCAGCAATTTTGCCATCTTCACCAACAAAACTGGTTGATAACCCCAATAAGCCAAATGCAATGGCACTAAATACGAATGCCGCAGCAAACTTCGTCGGAATTGACGGTGAAAAACCTTTTTTCTCTAACCATCCGTAGATATAGATCACCGGCGCACCAAGCACAAAACACCACAACGGGTTAAATGCGGCATTAGACTCGGGACGAATCGGAATGAAGCCCATGATCTGATCACCCATCAAGTTAATGGCGTAGATGTTCATTGAAGTAAGCATCTGGCCATAGTAGAAATAAAAGGTGATCAAGATAAAGATGGTGATCAGCACACCACACATTTTATATTTATACGCGGTGGTTGCACGGGTAATTTCAAAAATGAAATACAGAATCGCACAGGCACCCAATGCGTATAGCAAATATTTACCAGCATCCAGATTAGAGAAAACCCAGAATACCAACCCCAGCATTACTGCTGAGCCGGCAACAAAGCACGCCCATGTTTTCACACTGACCGGGCGACGGTCGATGTCATTACCAACTGCGACAAAGTGTTTGCGGAAAACAACAAAGAGCACAAGGGTAATGGACATTAAACCCGATGCGATATAGAAGTTTCCTTGGTAAGCAAGAAAAGCGACCATAAATGGGAAAAGATATTTCGAAGAAAACGAACCAAGGTTATTAATTGAGTAGTTAACCGTCAAACCCTGCTGGAATGCATCTCTGTTAGTTTCTGAATAAGAGTTCCCCAACAGTACTGTCGGGCTAGTGGCCGACAATCCTCGGGCATAGCCAATCAAGGCTATCGAGAAAATACTTAGCGGAATGTTCAGATCACTAGCACCAAGACCTAAGAGGAAAAAACCTATAGTATATATCGTATAACCAATATATACCGCCCTGAACGAGCCAATATATCGGTCCGCAACAAATCCACCAACAGCAGAAAAAACAGGTCCAACCGCACCAAAGGCCCCCATCATCATAATGGTGTCGGCTTCACTATAATTGAGCTCCTGTAAGAAAAACTTCGTTAAAAGAACATAAGTACCATAAAAAGCGGCTCCCCAAAGGAACTGCCTTAGGATTAAAACTCTAGCTATAAACGGAAATCTAGCGTTTGCATCTTGCATATTATACTCCTTCAATATTATGCACTGCGCAAACTAGCATATGAAAAAACATCATTTCATGATCAAAGCTAAGTTATTTGATAAATTGCATATCAGGGATGCACTTTTTTACTGTTATGAGATCTTGATGTAAAACTTGTGTCACAAGACCGATAGGATACGATATCCACAATGAAGTAATCATTCTAAATCATATAGTTATACACAACCTCATTCAGCCCTCCAATAAAATAACATCACATTCCCGTTACAAATAAATCAAAACAGAATAATATTCACAGAGAATAACCATTGGGAATTTGAAGATACAAAAACGCCAGCCGATTGGCTGGCGTTACTTATTCCCAAGTTACTTGAGTATATTTTTAGCGATTAATGATCGGTTGCCATATCCTGCTCTGAAGATTGCTTCTCCAGTTCCTCACCACGACGGATCAGTTTTGCGATAACTCTAGAAAGTACCAGGGTCACAAAAGCCATTACCACGGCTAAAGCTGCTAGGTTATAGAAATAACTTGCATAGACACCTTCGATAATTTCAGGCGTTAGTACCTGATCTTTCGGCAAAGCTATTTTTGTCGAAATGACAGCAGCCAAAATACCACTTAATGACAAGGCCACAGCTCGTAATCCCATTGAAAAAGCAGATAGATAACGCGGCACCATTTCAAAAATGAAACCTGCACCCAGTGCCCCGACAATTAACTCAGCAAAGGACTGGAAAAAATTCACCCACAATATCCAGTCAGCGGCAATCTTACCATCTTCGCCGACAAAGCCCGTTGATAACCCCAATAACGCAAATGAGATCGCAGTAAGAATAAATGCCGCCACAAACTTGGTCGGAATCGTTGGTGAGTAGCCTTTCTTTTCCAGCCAGTTATAAATGAAAATAACGGGGCCACCCAGTACAAAGCACCATAGTGGATTAAATGCCACATTGGATTCTGGACGAATCGGAATAAAACCCATAAGCTCGCTACCCATCAAATTGATAGCGTAGATATTCATCGATGTCAGCATTTGACCGTAATAGAAGTAAAAGACCATAAAGATGAATATCATGATTAAAACACAACACATCTTATATCTATACGCGATGGTTGCTCTCGTGATCTCAAAAATGAAATACAAAATAACGCACACGCCTAGCGCGTAGAGTAGATACTTCCCTTGCTCTAAGTTAGCAAAAATCCAATAAACCAACCTAAGCATTATCGCAGAGCCAACAATGAAACCGGCCCATACTTTCAAACTCACTGGGCGCTTATCTAAATCATTACCAGCTGCAATCAAACGCTTTCTAAATGTAAAGAATAGAACCAGGGTTAGCATCATCAAAAAGGCGGAGATGAAGAAGTTACCTTGGTAAGCAAGATATGCCACCAAGAACGGGAAAAAATATTGCGACAAAAACGAACCCAGGTTGTTGATCGAATAGTTAATCGTTAAACCCTGCTGGAAAGCCTCGCGGTTTGTTGCGGAATATGAATTACCAAACAATACAGTCGGACAAGTTGCCGATAAACCCCGCGCATAGCCAATTAATGCAATAGAAAACACACTCAGAGGAATATTGACCTGTAACGCCCCAATTCCGAGCATGAAGAAACCGATAGTGTAAGCGGTATAACCAATATAGACCGCCCTAAACGAGCCTATATACCGGTCAGCAACAAAACCACCAACAGCTGAAAATACGGGGCCAACAGCACCGAATGCACCCAACATCATGATGGTGTCTGCTTCGCTATAATTTAGCTCAAACAGAAAAAACTTCGTTAATAATACGTATGTACCATAAAATGCGGCTCCCCACAGAAATTGCCTGAGGATTAATACTCTAGCCGTGAATGGAAACCTAGCGTTTGCGTCTTGCATACTATACTCCTTCAACATTATGCACCAAGAAAACTATCACGCTGAAGAGTATAATTTTATGATCAAGGTTGCGTTATTTAACAAATTGCATAAGAAGGAAACATTTTTTTACGGTTATGAGATCCACATGTGAAACCTGTGTAATACAATAGAGGTGCGGCATCAGAAACAACGAATTTAATCGTTAAAAATCATGAACTTAAAAACAATCTAGGGGAAGGCGGTTTACAACAACAGTTCAAACTAAAACGGTCGAGTGACTTTAGTCAACATAATGCGTTTGCAGGCAGCGAGATTAGCGAAAGCATAATCCCTTAATAATTTGGCATTGTTTGCATAACGTTCGTTACCGCAGGCCAATGTATTACATAGGTTCTAATTGATACCTGAATACTTCCCTATCCTCTTCTTCGTCATACGCTCTACTGAGGTAAATTGACTGGCAGCTCTCAATCACTTTTTTAGATGCCAAATTAGAAACATCACAAGTTACAATCACTTTATCTTCGAGCGCATGGTGTTGAACCCAAGATAACATGAACTTTGCCACGCCCTTTCCTCTTGCTGTTGGCTTCGTTTCATAACCAACATGCCCTATTACTTGCTCAAGGTACTCATTAGTTCCGTGCCTTAGTCTTATCGCACCCAAGACTTCGTTACCTGAAAGACAGAAATAGGTTGTTGTCGGCAACCAGCCATCAGGTACGTTTTCTCCTCGCGACTGTGCGATAACGCTTTCCAAATACTGCCTCGGATCCTCAAGGGCTGATGCATACCTGTCTATGCCGCCATCAAAGCATTCAAGCAAATACGCCTTATACGGTGCCAAATATTTCATATTAGCGGCTACAACTTTCATTGATTAACCCCCTAATAACGGACGGGTAGACAGATCCCTGCTTACTGCTTTAAATACTGTTTAATACCAATCTGGATCAGTCGATAACTAAACTGCCATCCTCATTGAAATCCCAACAATCTCCGTAAGCGACTTCCCATAGGTAACCATCAGGATCTGTAAAGTATCCACTGTAACCGCCCCAGAAAACGTCTTGTGCGGATTTCACGATTTTTCCACCAGCGCTCAGGGCAAGTTGCAAAATAGCATCGACTTCAGATTTCTCTTTTGTATTGTGAGCCAACGTAATACCGGAGAATTCAGGACGAGGGGGCGTGAAGCCGGGCGATACGTCTTTTGCTAACTCATCGAAGGGATATAAGGCTAAACACACTCCGTTGGTTTTGAAAAAGATAATGCCTGACTCAGGCTTCCTAGAGGTTGGAAAGCCTAACGACGTATAAAATTGATACGATTTTTCGAGGTCGGAGACACCCAAAGTAATGATGCTGATTCTTGGTTCCATTTGACTCTTCCCTACCCCGCACGGCAGCCGTTAGGCAGCTCTTTTTCAGGCACCGCCAAACAAGGTATCTGTTTGTCTTCATACCCAATATCGAACAACATACCTTGCGATAATTCGCCAGCCATTTTTCTTTCCGGAAGGTTCACCACAAACAAAGCTTGCTTGCCGGTGATCTCTGTTGGGTCTTCGCGCTCTTGCTTAATCCCTGCCAAAATTGAACGGGTATGGTCACCAAAATCAACCGTTAGCTTCATTAACTTATCGGACTTTGCCACCTCAGTGACCGCTGTGATAGTACCAACTCGGATATCAATTTTATCTAAGTCATCCATAGAGATAAGTTCTTTTATAGGCGCATGCTTCATCTTCTATTCCTAATATATTGGGATACAACGACAAGCGATAACCGCGGCGTATCCATCCACATATGACAAACTCAACATACTCGCCAAACATAATAACGAATACCGTTACTCCGCCCACAAAAACCAACATAAATGACTCGTATGCCTAACTTTTCTGACAATAATTAAGAGGAGCAACTCTCCCCTGTGTCATTATTATTCTCTGCTGATTATTTATGGCATTTAATAAATATAAAGTTGGGGTTTCTAGAGAGGTATTCATATGTCTCTGGTGATTCCGTTTTCACTGACTCAGACACTTGGCCTTCGGATAATTGTGTCACAGATAATCCACTTGCTGTGATGGCATCCATAATTTCAGTTAAAGAGCGGCGATAGTAGCTAACTTCGACCGGCTTACCAATGGTATTCCATACATCTTGCACTAACTCAGTTTCAAAATAGTTTCCGGATTTCGAACACTCAAAATCCGTAAAAGGGTGATGGGTTGAAAAAGCAAAATATCCACCAGTTTTCAAAACACGGCTGATGTCTTTAAACAGAGGCGTTAAGTTTTCTATGTAATGGATAACAAGCGGACATATCACGACATCGAAGCTCTCTGAACTCTCGTCAGGCAGACCAATAGAAAGATCCTGTGCATAGGCTTTCACCCTTTCCCCAAACTTCCTTTTGACCAGCTCGACCATTTCCTGAGAATAATCAACACAAGTGATCTTCGATGCGCCGTTGTTGATTAGAAACTCGGCGTAAACACCCGAGCCACAACCTAAATCAAGGACATTAGCCCCGGAAAGCTCGCTTAGCATTGACTGTAAGGTAGGCCGTTCAAGTTGGGCATTGTAGATATTATCTTGTACAGCGGCGTCATACTTTTCAGCATGGGTTGAATACAGTTCTGATTTCATCTTTTCACCTAAATTATTCCACTAGCTCGGTAGCTATTGCATGCCCTTACAGCAGAATAACAGATCAGCCCCAACTGAAACTATTGCATCATAACAACAATTTAAAATACACGATCCCGTTCATAATTCGCCCTGCCAACCGCTTTTCATCACCACATTGAACATCACAATTTTTCTACATAATAACGATAGGGTAGCCTGCAAAAAAAAAGGCGACTGCCTGTGCAGTCGCCATACCTTTGGATTACCAACAGCTGAGCTTAGCCTGTTTTTTTAAGTTGAACATAGCTAAGCGCAGTAAGCAGTGCAAAAAATGCAGGATCACTCCAGCCAAAACCAACGAATATCCCTTTAACACCGGCATATAGTGTAATTATTAGGCCAAGTATGTTGGTCAGCATCAGCCCCAGGAACAGCTTTCTTAATACTTCGCTATCTTCTATATCTCTAAATAGGAAACTGATCGCAGCTATCCCACCCAGAAATATACTATTGTGCTGCGACAAGAAGTAAGCATATTGATCATTAACTTGTACACCGTACATCGGCCACATCAAGCCGGGTAAAAAGAACAGTGCAAAAGCAAAAACGCCGTAAATGGCACCGTGCATTGATAGGAATGTCCTGTTTTTCATACTCTTTCCCCCCATTACTGGGCTATTGGCGCCTTGTTAATCAATGACAGACTATCGTTAATATCAAATACAATTCCCCTCACGTCAGAAATACCCATTTTTTCCAGACGAGCAGTGTGCATTTGCAGATAAGCCAAAGCCGTTTCTTCACTTTCAAACAGATAAACGCCACCACCTAATTGATCTTTTTCGCTTTCAGTCCATATTTTCCAAATCAATCCCGGCTCTTGATTAATTGACTCAGCCAGATCCTTCAGCATGACTGACATTTCTTCACCGAATGGGCCTTGAAACTTAAAATCTACCTGCAATAGCTTACGCATGATTAATTGCTCCGTTTTTAGCATTGGATAATGATTCGCGAGTATGCCCTCAAACCTGAACTCTCTCGTCGATATGTGCAATAATCATATCTATAAAAAATAGACATTAAAGTTCAATATTTCGCGCATTACTGTGGAAAAAATCGACCGATGAGACTCAAAAGCACACTAGATCAATGGCTCACCTTGCATGAGATTGATCGTTCGGGAAGTATTCAAGCTGCGGCGACCCAATTAAACAAAAGCCATACAACGCTAATCTATGCCATCAAGAAACTGGAAGATCAGTTAGGCATATCGTTAGTACGCATCAAGGGGCGAAGAGCGGTACTGACTGACGACGGTAAATCGTTGCTACGCAGGGCCAACTCAATGTTAGAGCAAGCTCATGAACTTGAAGTGCTCAGTGCGCAACTGTCGCAGGGAATAGAGTCTGAAATAACGGTATCTATTGACCATTTGGCCTGTCGGGACTGGGTATATCAACCGATGGCCGAGTTCTTTTCACAAAACAAAAGCACATCGGTACAAATCATTGAAACCTCCCTTTCGAGTACAACAGAAGCTGTCCTTTCGGGAAAATCAGATATTGCTCTGATTAACTTTCCAATCACCAACCACCCTGCCGAAGTGTTTGGCGTGGTCACAATGGTTCCCGTGGTCGCCAAGAATCATCCGCTAGCAACCAAAACGAACTTGTGCCTTGGAGACCTAACAACAGAAACGCAAATTGTAATCCGTGACCTAGGCGCAGATCAGAGCCAAGATAAACAAAATGTCGGGTGGCTAAAATCGCAGCAACGCCTAACTGTCGATAATTTTGACCATGCCTGGCAAGCCGTTACAGCAGGGCTGGGTTTCTCTCGCCTGCCCGAACACATGATAGAAGAAATGAATTGCGATGACATTGTGCGGCTATCTATCGAAGGCGCCAATCGCTACCAAGTGCCAATTCATATTACTTTACCCAAAGGAGCTAAAACCGGGCCGGCGGCTCGCAGCCTATATGATCTAATGGTTGCCGAAGGGAATAAGCGACTTGGTAAGCACCAGTAGGTTCAATCATTACTATCAAACAAGCGTTTCTTCAGCTTATTATTTAAGTATTTAGCTAACGATATAAAGATATTTCCGAACGCGAGTGGGACAAGGGTTAGCAGGCCATTTCCATAAATATATCCGGGGTTTGTCTCAATATACAATTTTACAACCGGGTGCGGATGATTCTGCCAAAATGCTCTATCTTCGACTGACTCCTTGGTTACCCATCCTACCTTTCTGGCTAGCTCATCCTGCTTCTCGACCGGTTCAATGTTGAAAACCTTTGCCAATTCCAACATCAAGTCTTTTATTAACGGCGGAGTTGGTGTGTCTGCTCGAGGATAGTATTTACTAAAGTATCGAGAAAACATATACAGCACAGAGGGGTGAACAAAAGAACCCAGATAATAAATTTCACTGAAAGGATGCCTTATTCGATACTTAATGGCTTCGTTAAAAGCAAACCACAGCGTTTGGCTTCTTCCACGGTATGATCTTAAGATCCCAGCCTCAGCTCTAAATATAACCAAAGAACGACCAAATACCTTCTTGTTAAAACGATGAACCGAGCAATAACCCACCCACTCGTTCAAACTATTTTTATACACTCGAATACGGGTCCAATCAGCTGGTGAATCAACCACATATGAAACAAAATCTGCTCTTTCGACACCATCAAAAATTTGTGAATGGAGCCGATACAGAGAATCAACAAAGTGCTCTTTTTCTGTGGTTGACAAGCTCGCCGGATCAATTAAATCAGAGCCTCTGATTATATCTGGTATCAGAGTGATATCCCGCTCCCTTTTAGTTGGTTGATTCAGCACAGCTAACTATCCTATCTGATCCAAGAACTCATCATTGAAGTACTCATAAGCATAGTCTTGCCCTTGCTAGCAAACAAGGCAGCTACCATTGGCTATACTGATGCAAGCAGCCATTCACAGGGGAGATAGCTGTATGAGCACTGAACTTGACACCTTGCTACCTGAACTCAAAGAATTCTCTGTTCCCGATGTGCAGTTCAAAGTAATTGATCCACTATTACTTCCGGAGCAAACACGCAAAGCCTTTGATGCATTCACTGCAGACTCAGCGGCACCCGCGGCATTTTGTGCCTACAGTCATGACTATGCTCGTTTTTGCAAACTGGTGCGCCAAGGTGATATCGACTTAGGATAGAATCTCGTTGACTAACGCAAAGCTGATTAACGTAGGTAAAGGTCACAAAGCGTGGCCTTTTTTCATTGAACCTTAAACATATGACGAGATAACGACTAAGACAAAATTAATCGCTGTCACTTAACAATTGTAAATGACCTCGTATTTCCGGTGCTTTACATTACGGTCAATTCAACGAGGAGAATAATAATGCTGCACTGGAAAGTGACTGATTTTGCTTCATTAACGGTTTTTGAACTGTACGATTTACTTAAGCTGCGTGTTGATGTTTTCATCACAGAGCAAAATTGCCCTTATAGTGATCTGGATGACAAAGACACTGCTCCCAATACTCTTCATGTACTTGGCTATCGTGATGATAAGCTGGTCGCGTATAGCCGGATTTTACCGCCAGGACTTGGTTATCCCCATGAAGTCCATGATCAAATCCCTGCCGATGCCAACGATATTGCCATTGGTCGTGTTGTCACCAATCACACATACCGAGGTCAAGGATTAGGCCATCAGCTAATGGCATTCAGTGTTAAAACAGCAAAAGAAAAATGGCCAAACAAGTCGATATTCATATCCGCCCAAGCACACCTTGCTCAATACTACGGCCAATACGGATTTGTGACAGCCACTCAACCCTACGATGAAGACGGTATCCCAATGTTAGGATTAATCCGGTCGCCTATTATGGAAAAAGTCGTCTAGAACTAGCCGCCCAGTATCTTTTTTATATTGAACAATTGATAGCGTTCGCTCTGAAAAAAAGGCTTGCGACATATTCAATCTCGCATTGAGTTGCATTAAAAATCTTGCCTGAAGTTCAATATCTTCAGTTAGTACGTCCACAAACAAAGAGGTCACAATGAAAGGAACAACATTAAGAAAATTATTGAGAGCAATCCACTTCATCAGTGCTGCATTAGTGGGGAGTTACATTTATTCCCCTTGGAGCTCAAATCTGTTATTTGAAACCATTATTATGTGGGGAGCTGTTCCTATACTCACTCTTTCGGGGCTAGCCATGTGGAAACAAGGGGTGCTTATGAATTGGATTCGTTGGAAGCCCAAAACCATCGAATCTTCGTGACGAAATATTTAGTCATGATTGGATAAACACGCAATCTGAAGATGCTGGGTTGATTACATACCAAAATATCATACTATAGCCAATACAATGTATTACCTCACATTAGCGCTAAAGTTGATGCCGAAACATGAGCTAGCGCGTAAACTTGAGCCAATGATTAAATCCCAGCTATAACAGGAGACTCAGTAATGACTCATGAAACTAAAACAATGAAAGTACCTGTAGCTATCGCCGATAGAGTGCAGGCTTTGATTGATGCCTATGAAGCCAAAGAGAAATTCAATGCTGAGCGTAAGGTAGTAGTGAACAACCTACTTTCCATGGATAGTCTTGGTTGTGAGATGGCTGTTTATAGTTTGCCTCAAGGTGAGTTACTAGACACTCTCAGGTTTGTGTATGAACTATCCGGTACTAACAGCAAGTTCGTCAAAAACATCCTTACACAGTCCAGAGAGAATCCAAAGAAGGTCTTATCCGACTCCCAGAGAGCATCAGCAAAGAGTCTGTTATTTAATCTGCTCAATGAACCTTCGGTCATTTCAGCCATGAAGGAAATTTAGTAGTGCCACTGCATATGTGCGCTGGCATGCTATGCAGGAAGAAAAAAAGCACCTGAGCTATCAGGTGCCTCTTAGTAAAATGCTTTGTATGGAGTTGCTCTTACTGTGCGCACAATAGCTTTTCAATAAGAACTTCATCAACGTAGATACCACCAATTTTCGCGTGTTTCTTAGCTGTACCAACAATCTCAAACCCCTGATTTAAATAGGCGCCTAAAGCTCGTTCATTATCGCTACGCACGTAAGCAAACAACTTTTCATAACCCTTGCTTTTCGCAACTTCAAAAGTAGATTGAAATAACTGTTTAGATACACCTTGTCCGCGACTATCGCTATCGACAAACGTCCCTATAATACCAACATGGTCAAAGGCTTTAGTATACGTCGCAAATGGCTCTACATTTTGGAAACCAATAGCTCTAGAACTTTCAGAGTTTATAGCTACAGTAAAAACACCTCGTTCGGGGAACTGTTTAATAAACTCTTTCTCCTCGTCTACGGTGAATGTTGTATCTAATACGGTGTATAGGCCTTCAACAATGATTGGGTTAAGGATATCTGTGATACCTTGAGCATCGTCTATGGTTACTTGTCGTACGACTAAACTCATGCAACTGCACTCCTATTTTATCTAGGTGTGCTTTTTTACAGGAATTGAATATTCTCGGCAACTGCTAACGCCGCGTTAAGGTGTAACCTTCGCCACCGCCTAACGTAATCCATTGTGCCATAAACACAATCCGAACCGCCCAGCGTTGGGAATCACCCTTGAACGCCTTGTATGCGAATTTTCCAACGATATTCAATCGGTATCTCGCACTACACTTTCAACCAAAACCCCTGAAACAAACTTTAGAGTTACTGCCTTTGTGTATTTGAGTTGGAAACCCAATTCTACGTTACAATCAATCAGTTCACCTTGAGGTAATTCAAACTCCCCTGTAAACCAATTTGCAACTAAAGGTTCCCCATCTACGAGCCGGTACTTTCCTTCAAGCTGAGCCAAGAATAATTGCTGTTCTCTTATTTCCCATGTCGCTATATAATTGCGCCAACAAGCAGTTGAAAGGTAAAGCCCGCTTGAATCTAGGCTAGCAAGTTCTGTCTTACTTAGCTCTTCAATCCTAGGGGCATCAACAGGAATACCCAAACAAACTGGCATCTGATATTCACAATCTAGGTACTTACAGCTATCTTTAATTTGTTCGGTCATATTTTGAACCTACCAGCCCCATAACGCCGTATTAAGAGGCGAAACACGCTACGCTCCCTGAGCTAAGCCATTGTGACATAATCACTTCAACTAAACTGTGATGCCAAGCCGCCCGGCCAATGAATCAGCGTAAGATCGACATACTCAGTTTTCAACTTTCCCAAACTCTCTTTTAAGCTTGGAATAAGCTTTTCTTTGCTTAATCTATCAACCAAAATTTAGTGCTAATAAACAGCATCTTACGCTCTACACCACTTTCTTGAATCGCTTGGCCCACCTCGGCTTCATTATCATAGATTTGCGCGGTATCCACAGCGCGATAACCAAGTTCTAGCGCATTTTTCACCGAGTTAATGACAGATTCACCTTGTAAGCGAAAGGTACCCACAGCAAAATTTGGAATACTCATACTTTCTCCGAATGCATCGTTTTAATTAGGCTATCGCCTGTTTTATTACTTATTTTGGGGAGTGATAAGATTTTTCAGCGCAAATCACTAACCTTTAAGGTAGCACCCAACAAAAAGGTTGACTCTAGAGCCAACCTTTTTGATTTAGTTTCTATTTACTCGTAGTCAGAAGCGTATGTTTCTTCGTATGTGTGCGAGTAAAGTTCGAATAGGTTTCCGAATGGGTCTTCTAGGTAGACCATTTTCGCTGGTTTGCTATCGTCTTCAGGGTGGTAACGCATGATGTCCATACGTACTTTACCGCCGAATTTTTCAGTGCGTTCAATCACGCCTTCAAAGTCGTCAGTTTGCAGACAGAAGTGGAAAATACCAAGGCGAGAGAAGTCAACTTCGTGGCGCTCTTGGCGCTCTTTCATTTCAAATAGTTCAACGCCAATACCATCTGTAGTAACCAGATGAGCAATATTGAAACCTTTGAAACCTTCACCAAATACCGCAATACACATGCGGCCGATGGCAGTTTCACGCTCTTCAACGACCTTGGTGTTGTTCATGACGATTTTTAAACCTAGAGCCTGAGTATAGAACTCAACCGCTTTGTCCATATCGCCAACCATGATACCTACGTGATTCATTTTCATAATGGCTCCAAATGCCGTTAACTGTTTCGTTGTCTTGTTTCGATGGAGAGAGTATATGGAGCACTTTGAATTATTTAAAATTATCAATAATTATAAAGATGATAATTTTTCGTTATCACTAGAGCACCATGTCAGCGAGTGTTATAACTTTAATCTTAAAGGTTTCACTCGCCCCAAGTGTGACGAACATAAAAGGGTCGTATTTCTTCGAAGGAATAAATCTACTTAATATGCATCCTGGAGCCTCAGGTACCCATAATCAGGTACTGAAGTGACATAGTTAATTTGGCCACCTGATAAGAGGTGATATCATCGCCTCAATACATAACAGGTGACACAATGACTAAAAGCACAAGACGTACTTTCGACCCAGAATTTAAACTTGAAGCCGCCCAACTGGTTGTTGACCAAGGCTACACCATTCGAGCAGCCTGAATTGCCACCTCTCGCAGCCGGTTTGCTCTGATAGCCTCAGGGCGTCCTCCAACTCAACGTCAAGGTAACGAATAGTGTTATCTAACTTAAAATGACCCAACAAGGGTTGCACAGCCCTGATGTTCTTTGTCCTAGCGTAGATTAATGTGGCTTTAGTGCAACGCATGGAATGCGTTCCATAATAATCTGCATTCAACCCCAGTTTGCTTGCCCAATT
The DNA here is from genome assembly GCF_026191635.1 of Photobacterium obscurum. GTDB lineage: Bacteria > Pseudomonadota > Gammaproteobacteria > Enterobacterales > Vibrionaceae > Photobacterium > Photobacterium obscurum. Next base: position 478 of record NZ_JAKRRW010000035.1, on the reverse strand, counting down.
CCTGATAATTGAACGATAAAACGAGTAGCTTATAGGTTGCCCCTTTCGACTGGCACTTGGAAAAAGGTAACTGCTTGCTTCTAGAGATACTGAAAAAATCCATCGACTGATAACTTGCTGCGTTCTGGGCGTGATCTCGTAATGAACATCAGTACCAGTTTTCTGCTGGACGCATTGCACCCTCTCATAAATCACTCCTAGAGATGAAACATCGTATACATGAAGTTTTAGTAAATCGCTGGATCTCAATTTACTATCAATGGCCAGATTAAGTAGCGCAAACTGCATCAGTCATTTTCAAGTTCTAATCGAGTTCTGATTCGCCCGATTTCTTCTAGTTTAAATGGCCTTTTTATGCCGCTACATGCCCCTGATGATTGCTTCCTCATGTTGACCTCCTATCGTGTATAATTGGCCAACTAGGATTTTAGGAAAGCTAGCATGACGTCCTAGCCAGGACAGTCATGGACAGAACTGC
>NZ_JAKRRW010000034.1 GCF_026191635.1 Photobacterium obscurum | reverse complement strand
CTTATTTTCACTACCGAAGCAGTAAACTTAAATTGTATTGGTCACTCAGTTCATTGATAAATCTTTTGACTAATCATTTCACGAGTGCCCACACAGATTGCATGGTCAAATTGTTAAAGAACGTTGTTGTCTCATCTATCTAACGAGTAGTTTGTCGTGACAACGGAAGCGAATTATAGGGAGATATTTCTCAGAGGCAACAGTTTTTTTTAAGAAAAACGACAACTGCTCAAAGTTTAATCAAAATAACAGACTCCGTATAGAACACCACCAACAACACAGTTCTAAGTCGGCTAATCGAACTCACTATATTTAGAGATAACGGTATCTAAAGCCACTGACTGAGAGTTATTCCATCGATCTGTCCAACTGACTTTCACATTAATCTTTTTGGCACCTACTACAGGGGTATCATTATCTACCTTCACTTCTCTAGTCACTGTCTGTCCAGCCATCGATAGAGTCTCAGTCGAATCCTCAATTGAACTATGCAGTATTGTGCCAGTTGCTGCACTTTGCGATCTCGTGCGAAAGTATTCCAGTTTATCTTCTGCTAGATACAGAGCATCTATACTATGCAGTGCATTCTCAGATTTAACTGCCATATAGGTTTGAAGCTTTATTAACCCCAAAACACCAACAGTGAGTACAACAAATGAAATAAGCACCTCAATCAAGCTAAATCCAGTCTGATTAGAAGTCATACCAGGTCCCCTCAATCCAAGTTAATTTTCCATTAATAAACTCACTTGATTTATCAGCATTGTATGAAGGAATGATAGAGCCATTGATCCTAACGGTTCGTTCAGATGCATCAATACCAATGGCTCCATCAATATAAGTTGAACCATTGACAAAAAAGCTCACATTTAAAAAATCAGGTTCGATATCCGATTTATTAAATGCTTTGACAGGAACGCTTATGTTATCAACTCGATCTTCCCATATTGATTTTGCATCGAGTACTGCCGACGCATATTGATATAACAACCCATTGAATGCCCCCGCAGCATTAAACTCAACAAAACCATCATGAATCACTAGCAGTATCGACTTATCAGAAACAACCCCGCCAAATATATTAGCGCCTAATGCACATGAGCCATCTACCCAAATCTTTTTATTTCCAGCAAGGAAAGATGCTTCCACTAACTGCGAGCACCCTGAAACCCATCCTTTCGCAGTAATTATATCTCCCCCCTTCCCGTCGACTGTATTTGGACCAATAATGTCTCCCTTTGGATCTTGTGCAATCTCACTTCGAACTGTTTTCCATTCCGTATGAGCGACACCAAAGATATCCTTAAATACATCTACCTCGGTATTTTCGATAATATCCTGTCCCTTGACTAAATCACCCATAACAAACCCATCAGGGATATTCGTTGTGTCAAACAAGTTAGAACGATAGCTACTATCACAAGTAAATGTGACTGCGCCTTCCGGACCTCCACCATGGTGACTAACTGTACTATCCGTTGTTAAAAAGTGTTCGTCCGTGCCACTTGTACTACCGACATAACTGACAATTCCACTTGTCACAACAGACTTACAAGCGAAATGGTCAGAATTAGTAACAATTTCTGCTGGGTTTGGGACAAAGTGCTGAGACCCCGTAAGTTCAAGTACAGAAGCATTCATCTTAATCGTACTGTTTATCCCTTCACTAAACATAGCTGTATTTGCGACAATTGATTTCACAACTGAGTCGGGAGAGCCTTCTGAAATAATTTTAACCTGATTGCTTGAGGGAAATAAAAAACTAACAGTCGTTTTCGCAAGGTCATTACTACAAGTGTTCAAATAAGCAGGGTCATTAGCTATATGACCTGATGCATTCATTTCTGCAAACGCACATTCCACTCCACCCTCAGCCAGCCAATGAGCTTGCCTAGCTAACACTTCATTCTGCGCTCGCTTTATCTGATAAAACACATTTTTATAAGAAGCCAGTGAAAATATGAGTGCTGCAATTAGAAGCATCGACGTGATTAATAACGTCGCTAAACCCTGCTGCTTTTTCATCCATTCCAATTCCTTGTTTTCACTTGGACTGACTTCGCTGACGAAACACTATCATCTAACGTGGCCACCTCTAAATTAATAGTCAGGTATTGACTTGTCGCTTTCGCTGAACTCAAGACACTTTCCAGCACTTCAAACTTAGTCACTTTTATTTGATTCTCATTTAAAGTCGATTGACCGCCCATACAAGCTCCTGCAGTCGTTAGTACTGATGACTTAGTTGACCTCAGACGCAATGTTTGATTATCTCGATAATATGACCGGTAGTGCTGATTCGTTCCATCATCATATCCGTATGCGATACATGTCGGGTTTCCTGCCGATGGGGAGTTAAGATAAATTGTTTTCGTTGCACCACTAATAATAAAACTGGAAGATGCTCCTGATGCAAATCCAGCCCGAAGAATATCCTCTTTTATCATTCGAAGAACATCGTTGGTATCTTGTGCTAACATCAACTGCAATGAACGCTGTGAAGCAAAAGAATAGCCATTAATAAAAACACTACCGACAACCGCCAGCGCTAATAATCCAATAGCAGAAGCAATCAATAATTCAATAAGGCTAAAGCCGTTAATATTACGGACATTGTGTATAACCATATGCCCCCCCATCACTGCAAGAAACTAAGCGTCCAGTCATTTTCCTTACTTCAACCCTAACCATTTTGCTTGAATCAGCAAAAAAACCAAAGTGTCCATCTTTATTAGGACGGCCAGTAAGGCTATCAAAACCCAGCGTAGAGAAATTTTCATAAATTTTAATTGATGGAAAATCTGCACTAGATACCTTACCTAGTACCGTCCCATTTGATAGTGTGGCTTCAATACTCCATGGTGAAGAACTCGCTGCTGCTGAAGTGCCCGCCATTGTTTTTGGCTGTACCATCACAGCAAGTCCTCTCAATACCGATTCTGACTTTGCCTGCACCAACAACCACTCAATCTCTGTTGCTAATCGCTTTACCTTATTACTCTCAATTAAAGCACTAAAGGAAGGTGCTGCAGCGGTAGCCAAAACCATCATCACGGTGATAACAATCATCAGCTCTAATAAAGTAAACCCACAAACCTTCCGCTGATTGCTGTATATGAAATGTAACCTATCCGTTGTTTCGCGAGCCATTCCCCAATTCCCTTTGTAAAAAGCCTTACAGCTCAATATCAACTTGATTCATATGTTACCACCACAGCAAAATGTCGATGGTTCGAATAAAAAAGTTATCGAGTTAGCTCGAATAAATGAGAGGCTACAACCCATGAACAAGCAGAAAGGCGTGACTCTGATCGAATTGATGATAGTCGTAGCAATCATTGGCGTACTTACCGCTATTGCTTATCCTTCTTATCAGTCACATGTCTTGAAGAGCCATCGAAACAATGCGATGGGGGATCTAATTACGATTCAGCTCGCTTTAGAAGAAATGCGAACTCAGGGGCATGTTTATAACGATACAAATAATACTGTGGCAACTCTTTGCCCAAGTTGTGACACAAGTGGTGATCGTTATAACTATTCAATTACAGCGACGAAGAGCAGCTACACCATTACAGCAGCCAGACGAAACGGCCAGCTTAATGATTCCTGTGCAGATCTAACAATACAAAACACCGGACAAACCGAACCAGCAGATTGCTGGAATTAAAATAGGATTTCCAACAATGTTTTCAGCCATATTTTTAGCTAACTTTTAATTTGTTGGAAACATAAAAAAAGCCGACTTTCGCCGGCTTTTTTAATGCTATTGAACAGGGAATTAACCTGTCAAATCATCAAAGAACTTCTTCACACCATCGAAGAAACCTTCAGACTTTGGCTTGTGCTTCTTTGCAGCAGAGCCACCTAAAGTATCTTCCAGTTCTTGCAGAAGCTCTTTCTGGCGTGAGCTTAGGTTCACTGGTGTTTCAACGACCAGCTTACAAATAAGATCACCGATCGCACCACCGCGAACAGATTTAACACCCTTGCCACGCATACGGAACATGCGGCCAGTTTGAGTTTCTGATGGTACTTTCAGGTTTACGCGGCCATCTAAGGTTGGAACTTCAACTTCCCCGCCTAGCGCAGCCATCGTAAAGCTAACAGGTACTTCGCAGTAAAGGTTATTGCCATCACGCTCAAAAATGTTGTGCTGGGCAACATGAACCTGTACGTACAGATCACCTGCAGGTGCACCGAATTCTCCGGCTTCACCTTCACCTGACAGACGAATACGATCACCCGTATCTACGCCAGCCGGGATCTTCACAGACAGAGTCTTGGTTTCTTCTTTACGGCCTTGACCGTGACAGGTACCACAAGGCTCTTTGATGATCTTGCCGCGACCATGACAGTGCGGACAGGTTTGCTGTACAGCAAAGAAGCCCTGACGCATCTGCACCTGACCTTGACCATGACAGGTACCACAAGTCGTCGCTGACGTGCCTTTCTTCGCGCCGGAACCATCACAGACATCACAACCAACTAAGGTTGGCACACGAATTTCTTTCGAACAACCACGTACTGCTTCTTCAAGAGTCAGTTCCATGTTGTAACGCAAGTCGGCACCACGCTGTGCACGCTGCTGGCCGCCACGACGAGCACCGCCGCCACCGAAGATATCACCGAACACATCGCCGAAGATATCACCGAAGTCAGCACCGCCGCCAAAGCCGCCGCCGCCGCCCATACCGCCTTGTTCAAAGGCAGCGTGACCGTACTGATCATAAGCCGCTTTCTTCTGCGGATCAGTCAGGATCTCATAAGCGGTCTTAACTTCTTTGAATTTTTCTGCAGCCTGCTCATCACCCTGATTACGGTCGGGGTGAAACTTCATCGCAAGGCGCTTATAGGCCTTTTTAATTTCACGTTCTGACGCTTCACGGCCAACGCCTAGAACTTCGTAAAAGTCACGTTTTGACATACTTGATTGTCACCTGCCTTAATACAGCTACGGGCGCAGGAGTATTCCTCCAACGCCCGTCCGAAAATAAGATTATGAATTAACTATCTTATTTTTTGTCGTCTTTAACTTCTTCGAACTCAGCGTCAACAACATTGTCGTCTTGCTGTGCTTGTTGCTCGCCTTCACCCGCACCAGCTTGCGCCTGCTGAGCCTGAGCTTGCTGCTGAGCGATTTCCATTAGCTTCTGAGAAGCTGCGATTAGCGCTTGAACTTTCGCGTCGATCGCTTCTTTATCTTCGCCTTTACGTGCTTCTTCTAGTTCAGAAACAGCGGCTTCGATTTTCTCTTTCTCGTCTGCAGGAAGTGCTTCGCCCGCTTCTTCGATTTGCTTACGTGTACCGTGAACTAGCTGGTCAGCTTGGTTACGTGCAGTTACCAACTCTTCGAACTTCTTGTCCGCTTCTTTGTTAGCTTCTGCTTCTTGTACCATTTTCTCGATATCTTCGTCGCTCAGGCCGCCAGAAGCTTGGATAGTGATCTTCTGCTCTTTACCTGTACTCTTATCTTTTGCAGATACGTGAAGGATACCATCCGCATCAAGATCGAAAGTTACTTCGATTTGAGGCATACCGCGTGGTGCAGCCTGGATACCTTCAAGGTTGAACTGACCAAGAGACTTGTTGTAGTTCGCTTGTTTACGCTCACCCTGTAGAACATGGATAGTTACCGCGTTCTGGTTATCTTCTGCAGTCGAGAATACCTGGTTCGCTTTTGTTGGGATCGTGGTGTTCTTCTCGATAAGCTTAGTCATCACGCCACCCATGGTTTCAATACCAAGAGATAGTGGAGTAACGTCTAGTAGAAGAACGTCTTTCACGTCACCAGCAAGAACGCCACCCTGAACTGCAGCACCAACAGCGACTGCTTCATCTGGGTTCACGTCTTTACGTGGTTCTTTACCGAAGAATTCAGATACTTTAGCCTGAACCATTGGCATACGAGTCTGGCCACCAACAAGGATTACGTCAGTGATATCGCCTACAGATAGGTCTGCATCCGCTAGAGCAACTTTTAGTGGCTCAAGAGAGCGCTGAACTAGATCTTCAACCAGAGACTCAAGCTTCGCACGAGTCACTTTGATGTTCATGTGCTTAGGACCAGTCGCATCAGCCGTTACGTAAGGTAGATTTACGTCAGTCTGCTGTGCAGAAGATAGTTCAATCTTCGCTTTTTCAGCGGCTTCTTTAACACGCTGCATTGCAAGAGGATCGTTCTTAAGGTTGATACCTTGCTCTTTGTTGAACTCTTCTACCAAGTAGTTGATCATGCGGTTATCGAAGTCTTCACCACCAAGGTGTGTGTCACCGTTAGTTGCTAGAACTTCAAATGTTTTCTCGCCTTCAACTTCATCGATTTCGATGATTGAGATATCGAAAGTACCACCACCAAGGTCGTAAACAGCGATAGTGCGATCGCCGCCTTGCTTGTCAAGACCGTAAGCCAGTGCAGCTGCTGTTGGTTCGTTGATGATACGTTTAACTTCAAGACCTGCAATACGGCCAGCATCTTTAGTTGCCTGACGCTGTGCATCGTTGAAGTAAGCAGGAACTGTTACAACTGCGCCAGTTACTTCCTCACCAAGGAAGTCTTCTGCAGTTTTCTTCATTTTCTTAAGAACTTCAGCAGATACCTGAGGAGCCGCCATTTTCTGGCCTTTTGCTTCAACCCATGCATCGCCGTTGTCAGCCTTAACAATTTTGAAAGGCATGATTTCGATATCGCGCTGTACTTCTTCGTCTTCAAAACGACGACCGATCAGACGCTTGATAGCGAATAGTGTGTTTTCAGGGTTTGTTACCGCCTGACGCTTAGCTGGCTGACCAACTAATGTTTCACCATCTTGGGTGTAAGCGATAACAGATGCCGTTGTACGCTCACCCTCTGCATTTTCAATTACACGTGGTTTTTCACCATCAAGTACTGCTACACAAGAGTTAGTTGTACCCAAGTCAATACCAATGATTTTACCCATCAGGCTTTCTCCGAAATTCGTTTAGTTCTACTGGCCAGTCCCAAAATATAGGGACAAGCGGTGCGGACTCAACCGCAGAAATTAATTTACGATGTCGTATGACTACTAGATAAGGGCAGTCATTTTGTTTTCAAGGGCAACATCGAAAAAAAATTAAAAAAATAAAAAACCCGCCTCTATCGCGGGTTTTCAGAATCTTGCAGCCAAGCTTATGCTTGAGTATCTACGTTACCTGCAGCAGCTTTAGAGACCATAACCATCGCTGGACGTACTACACGGCCGTTCAGCTCGTAGCCTTTCTGCATTACCATCATAACCGTGTTAGGTGCAAATTCAGTGCTTTCCTGAATCGACATTGCCTGGTGGAACTCAGGATTAAAGGCTTCACCCATCGGGTTGATTTGCTTCAGACCAAACTTCTCAACCGTGTCTGTCATGGTTTTTAGTGTCAGCTCGACACCTTCAAGCATAGGCTTGATCGCTTCATCACTTTTGTCAGACATCTCGATAGCACGTTCCATGTTATCGATAACTGGCAGTAGCTCTTCAGCAAACTTGTTCAGGGCGAATTTACGCGCCTTGTCGATTTCTTGCTCAGTACGACGGCGCATATTCTCGATGTCCGCGCGAGCACGCAATACACTGTCTTGCTGCTCTCGTACTTTTGCTTCGCTTGTCAGCAGTGCCGCTTCAAGCTCTGCAATACGTGCAGCCTGAAGCTCTTCTGCTGTCATTTCTACTACTTCTTCCTCAGCAGATTCAGTTTCAGCAGCTTCTACAGTCTCTTGCTGCAGCTGTTCGTCCTGTACTTTTTTCTCTTCGTTACTCATGCGTATGCTTCTCCGCCAAGATAATATTGTTCGTCGATTGGGTGAAAAAAAATACACAGCTTTCACCCAGAAAAAACGTTCATGCGCATATTATGGGGATGAAGTTCAATGATTCAAGCCGAGATCACTCACAAAGCGCGACAAGTGTCTAATCCTAGAGCTATACTGGCTCCTCTATCATTTGTCGGATCAAGGACATGAAGCGCATTTTTCAGACAATCGCGTTAATTGGTAAACCGAGAAACCCTGACGCCCTGCAAACGCATAAAAGCCTCTATGACTGGCTGATCGCCAAAGGCTACGAGGTATTGGTCGATCATCGTCTCGCTAATGAACTGGATGTTCCGAAAACATCATTATGTGATCTGTTAACGATTGGCGATAAAGCCAACCTGGCCATTGTCGTCGGTGGCGATGGCAACATGCTCGGTGCCGCCCGGGTATTATCCCGTTTTGATGTAGCAGTGATCGGCGTAAACCGTGGCAACCTTGGTTTTCTGACCGATCTTGATCCCGATGCCTTTGACTCTGAGCTTGAGCGGGTGCTGGAAGGTGACTTCATCACCGAACAGCGCTTTCTGTTAGAAGCCGAAGTCCATCGACATGGCCAGATCAAAAGCCGTAATGCAGCCCTGAACGAGGCAGTACTGCACCCAGACAAGATCGCCCATATGATTGAGTTTGAGGTCTATATTGATGATACCTTCGCCTTCTCGCAGCGCTCTGATGGCCTGATCATATCGACCCCGACCGGCTCAACGGCCTATTCGTTATCAGGTGGCGGCCCGATTTTATCGTCCCGCCTGAATGCAATTTCTCTGGTACCGATGTTTCCGCATACACTGTCATGCCGTCCATTAGTCGTCGACGGTAATAGCCGGATTAAACTGCTCGTTTCGCCAACCAACGGCAGCACCCTTGAAGTCAGCTGTGACGGTCAAGTTTCTCTGCCAGTCAGTCCCGGCGACGAGATCCACATTTACCAGAGCCCAAATCAACTAAAACTGATCCATCCGAAGAACTATAGCTACTATAACGTTCTGCGCGGAAAACTCGGCTGGTCAAGCAAACTGTTCTAAATTTCACCACCCATTCCTATTTCTAAGCCAGCACTATGCTGGCTTTTTTGTTCTATCAATTCATAACCTTAACCAAAATCAATTTTTCTCATCAAAAAATCACCCCAGCACTTTACTGTATGTAGATACAGTATATACTGTATGAAAAAACAGGTGTTGATTTAAACAGGTGAACACATGCTAGCTCATATGACGATCTCTAATTTTGCTATTGTCAAAAACCTTGAATTTGAACTGAAATCAGGAATGACGACCATTACTGGTGAAACGGGTGCCGGTAAATCTATTGCTATCGACGCGCTCGGTTTATGTTTAGGGGATCGCGCTGATGCCGGGATGGTTCGACCAAATGAAGACAAAGCTGAAATTTCAGCCGCCTTTTCGCTACAAAACAACCAATCAGCCCGTCGCTGGCTTGAAGACAACGAATTGGTTGACGGTGAAGAGTGCATCCTACGTCGGGTGATCACCAAAGAAGGCCGTTCCCGAGGCTTTATTAACGGTAGTCCAGTACCGGCCTCACAACAAAAAGCACTTGGCCAACTTCTGATCAATATCCATGGTCAGCATGCCCATCAGCAGCTAATGCGTGCCGAATACCAGCAACAAATGCTTGATCAGTATGCCGGTCACCACCTACTAATGGAAAAAACCCGCAAGGCCTATCAAATCTGGCGCCAAGCTAACAATGAGCTTAAACGTCTCACCCAAAACCGAGAGGAAAATGAAGCTCAGAAACAACTGATCCAATATCAAGTAAAAGAACTCAATGAGCTTGCTCTTGGCGAAGAAGAATTTGCCGAAATAGAAGAAGAGCACAAGCGTCTGTCAAACAGTGGGGAGCTTGCCGTCTCGAGCCAATCTGCCCTTGCTGTTCTGTATGACAGCGACGAAGGCAACGCCCTGCAGCTATTGCAGATGGCAAGCCAGCAAGTGATCAGTTTAGGTGAGCTAGACAGCAATCTCAGTGCTATACCTGAAATGCTGGATGAGGCCATTATCCAAGTGCAGGAAGCCAGCCAGGAACTGCGTTGCTATCTCGATAACTTAGATATGGATCCACAACGCCTGATCTATCTTGAAGAGCGCCTAGCCAAGATCATGTCTCTGGCACGTAAGCATTATGTGATGCCTGACGAACTCTATAACAAGCACCAAGACCTGCTTAAAGAGCTGGATGAACTAGACTGCAGCGACGAGCGACTTGAAGATATGGCAGATCAGGTAGAATGCCAGCGTCAGAAATTCCTTGCCGCAGCAGAGAAATTGAGCAAAAGCCGCCAACGTTATGCCAAAGAACTGGACAAAAAGATTTCCGACAGCATGCACGAGTTGAGCATGGAGAACGGGATCTTCAAAATTGATATCCAAAGTGATGCCGAAGGTATGTTAAGCCCATTAGGCTTTGACAACATTACCTTCTTGGTTTCCACCAACCCGGGCCAGCCATTGCAACCGCTAGGCAAAGTCGCATCGGGCGGCGAACTTTCCCGAATATCTCTGGCAATCCAGGTGATCACCGCTCAGAAAGTTGAAACCCCTAGCCTGATTTTCGATGAAGTCGATGTCGGTATCAGTGGCCCGACCGCTGCTATCGTTGGCAAAATGCTGCGAACTCTCGGCGAGTCCACTCAGGTTATGTGTGTCACTCACTTACCCCAGGTTGCCGGTTGCGGCCACCAGCAGATGTTCGTGGCGAAGAAGTCCAGCAAAGGACAAACCGAAACCAATATGTACCCGCTAACAGAAGAAGCCCGAGTAAATGAATTAGCTCGCCTGCTGGGCGGTAGCGAGATCACCGATCGCACCCTGGCGAACGCGAAAGAACTGCTGTTTGCAGCTTAAAGCCACATAGAATAATAATCTGAGCCAATCAGATTGTTGTTCTGTTTGGTGTTTATGAAATAAACTTAACCGTGACTGCAACTAATTGGTTGTACAGCAGTCTCAAATACAGTTTTTTTCTTAACCGCTTTTTACTTCTGCCGAGAGCTTGTTTATCATCGCAGCAGTATAAGCGAATTTGCCGGGATGCTATGAGTCTGAAAAACATTGCTGCACTAACATTAGCGCTAAGTTTGTTAGGTGGCTGCTCAGTCGTTGAAAGACTGGTTTATCGAATCGATATCAATCAGGGAAACTACCTTGATCAAAAAGATATCAACACCCTTCGATATGGTATGAACAAAGAACAGGTAAGTTATGTTCTAGGCTCGCCAATGCTAGTTGAGCCTGAGTACCCTAACACTTGGTACTACGTGTATTACCACAAGCCAGGCCATGACAAGCCAGAGCAAAAGAATTTAATCTTAACTTTTGATGCTCAGAACCTGCTTACTGGCCTATCTGGGGATTATCAGGCCGGTCCGAACTTTACCGCCCCAATTAATTAATGCCCACAAAAAAGCTCGCATCTGCGAGCTTTTTTTATGCATACTTTAACGACTTACCGTGCCGACCTTCTAGCCTTTCTGAGCTGCTTTGGCATCCAAAGCCTCTTGCTTGGCCTGCTCAGCACGCTTACGGCGGATCTCTTTGGGATCAGCGAGCAGCGGGCGGTAAATCTCAATTCGGTCACCATCTCGTACCGTCGCATCAAGCTTCACGTTACGACTGTAGACGCCAACCTTATTTTTCTTCAGGTCAATTTCAGGGTATAGCTCCAGCACACCGGACTGCTCTATAATTTCATGCACCTGAGTATCTGGCGTGATCGCCAGTTTGATCACTTTCTGGGCTTGAGGCAATGCATATACCACCTCAACATGAATTAGCGTTTCGTCAGAATTCATAGATTTCTTTAGCTCTTTGGGTAAATGCATTAACCATGTTGTTCGTCAGATCGCGGAACACCTTGCCAAAAGCCGCTTCCACCAAACCATTGGTAAATTCAAAATCCAGCTTCAATTCGACCTTGCAAGCCTCGGCATCAAGCTCGGTAAAATGCCAGCCGCCGACCAGACGTTGAAAAGGTCCCTCGACCAGCTGCATGTCAATCTTATTGACTCCGACCAATTGATTTCGAGTGACAAAGGTTTTTTTAATTCCAGCTTTGGAAACATCGACAGATGCCATCATATGCTCATCAGAACTTTCTATGATCTTGGTCCCTGAACAACCAGGCAAAAAAGCCGGGTAAGACTCAACATCATTAACAAGTTCAAACATTTTCTTTGCACTAAAAGGTACCAGTGCAGAGCGACTAATCTGAGGCATAGTTTCTCCTTTACCCATCATAAGTGCCTCAACCCACAAGTATTTACATAGATAAACAGCAAAATCTATGAGAAGAGGTTGGCCAATGATACCATTACTCAGCGTACAGCCAAAATCCGTGCAAATTCGTATACATAAAGTTAGCAAATAACTACAACGATTTTCGCACTTCGACCAAGCGATAAATCCGTCGTCTTGGGACTGCAACAGATAGAAACGAGTAATTATGGCCAAGAAGAAACCAAGCAAGCCAGGTAGCAATACCATCGCTAAAAACAAATCTGCCCGTCATGAATTTGCGATTCAAGATGAATTTGAAGCCGGCCTTGAGCTACAAGGTTGGGAAGTGAAAGCCATCCGCTCTGGTAAGGTCAACATTTCTGAGAGCTATGTTTTCCTACGTAATGGCGAAGCATTCATTTCCGGGGTTACCATCACCCCTCTCAACGCTGCTTCAACCCATGTTGTCGCGGATCCAACCCGTACCCGTAAGCTGCTGCTTAACCGTCGTGAGATAGACAAACTGTTAGGAGCGGTCAACCGTGAAGGCCAGACCATAGTGGCACTTTCCATGTATTGGAAGGGTTCATGGGTTAAACTAAAAGTAGGGACAGCTCGTGGTAAGAAGCTGCATGATAAGCGCGCCGACTCCAAACAGAAAGATTGGCAGCGCGACAAGCAGCGTATCATGAAGCAAAGTATGCGCTAAAATAATGCCTTGGCTTGCTAAGTGATGGATTTTTCTCCATAAGCACTCGGCAAGCAGGGTTTTATATTGACGCTAGCCAATTTTCTGATAACATCGATCGAACTCTGGGGCTGATTTAGGATTCGACAGGATCACGAAGGCTTTGGGAGCATGCCGTGGGGCGGTTGGCCACGTAAAAAGCCGCAAAAAAATAGTCGCAAACGACGAAAACTACGCACTAGCAGCTTAATACCCTGCTAAGAGCGCTCCTGCCCTAGCTTCCGCTTGTAAGACGGGGAATTACAGGGGTTCAAACCCAAACAAGATAGCGAGGGAATCTTTGACTAGAGAGATGAACCGCGAAATAGAATTCTGGTATGTATTAGCATAGCGTGTCAATTCGCAGTGTTGGTACGAGAATAAAGATTGACTAAGCATGTAGCGCCTCTGGTTAGACTGGTTTTGGACGCGGGTTCAACTCCCGCCAGCTCCACCAAATCAAAGAAAAAGACGTCTTAGGACGTCTTTTTTCTTTTCTGCAATATCAAAATCAACAACTTATCCGTCTCCTAACGTCTCTTGATGTCATCGACAGCTCCAATTTTTAGTAGTACGCTTAGTAGTACCGACAAAAAGTGAGCAGATTGGTACTACTATGGCAAGGACGACTAAACCACTGACCAACACTGAAATCAAACAGGCTAAGCCCAGGGAAAAAGTTTATAACCTTTCTGATGGACAAGGACTTGCACTGCGAGTAAAGCCTAACGGCTCCAAGCTATGGCTATTTGATTACTACCGTCCCCACACCAAAAAACGTACCAGCCTGAGTTTTGGCGTATACCCGACGCTCTCTCTCGCAGAAGCTAGAGCCCAACGAGATGAAGCCCGAAAACTCCTTACTCAAAACATCGATCCTAAAGAACACAAAGCAGAGAAAGCCTCAGCTCAAGCAGCAAAGCATAGAACAACGCTTGAAGTCGTCGCCAAAGACTGGTTTGTGCTGAAAAAGAAAAAAGTAACACCCGACTATGCTGACGACATCTGGAGCTCATTAAAACTGCACATCTTCCCTACTCTGGGGACCATCCCAATTCATGATTTACGCCCACAGCACGCTATTGATGCCATGAAGCCTTTAGCTCACAAAGGCAACTTAGAGACCATTAAACGGCTATCACAGCGTTTAAACGAAATCATGACTTATGCCGTTAATACTGGTTTAGTAGATGCTAACCGCTTGATAGGCATTAAAGCAGCTTTTGAAGCTCCGAAGAAAAAGCATATGCCAACACTAAGGCCGGAGGAGCTTCCGGATCTTATGGTGGCCATCAACAATGCCAGCATAAAGCGCACAACTCGTTGCCTTATTGAGTGGCAGCTACATACGATGGTTCGTCCGAGTGAAGCGTCAGGAACTCGATGGAAAGAAATCGACTTCAACAATGCTTTATGGGTTATCCCTGCTACGAGAATGAAGAAACGTAAAGAGCATGCCGTACCGTTAACCCAACAGGCGTTAGCACTACTGGAAGTCATGAAACCGATTAGCTCTCATCGTGAATTCATCTTCCCATCTGATAGAAACCCACAAACTCATACCCATGACCAAACCGCTAACATGGCGCTAAAACGTATGGGCTTTGGTGGTCGCCTGGTGTCCCATGGACTAAGAGCGCTGGCAAGTACCACTCTCAATGAGCAAGGTTTCGATTCTGATGTGATTGAAGCAGCCTTAGCTCACTGTGACAAAAATGAAGTTCGCCGCGCCTACAACCGCGCAGACTACCTAGAAAGGCGAAAAAAAATAATGGAATGGTGGAGCAATCACATTAATGAAGCTGCTACTGGGAACTTTAGTCTAACTGCACCGAAGACACTTCTTTCTATTGTTAATTCTAATTAAAAGCACATACCCCCCAGGGCAAACGCATGAACGTCACAAAGATCATTGTCATCAAATGGTTACATCTGAACTAAAAAGTTCACTTTAATTGTAACATGCTGATTAAGCGATATTTTTAATTTTTCGTGCGTTCGCCCTGACATACCCCCCCTTTTTTAAGCAAGTGGGATAATTTACCCCGCTTGCTATTAAATATCTAAGTCACCCATGTCATCTTCAAAGGTCGAAATGAAATCAAAGATTTTCTCAGAAATCCGCTCAAATACCTTCTTACGTTGTAACAGCTTTGGTTTTTCATCCATAGCATCAAAGACTGTATCGCGTAATGGCATCTTTCCTGAGAACAGATAAGCGCTGATCATCTGCTTTAAAGCATCAATTTTCAATTTCTCTTCAGTACAAAGAGTATTAATTGCTGATTCCTTTTCCGCATCCCAGTAAATAGCAAATTCTTTCTGTATTGACTGAGAGGGCTTAAGAGTAGGCATGTACTCTTCAATAAATTTTTGAATTAATGTTCGCTTACTACGCAATTGACTTTCTTGCTGCAGCATATCGGTAATCACTCGGCGTTTCTCTTCTCCTTGAGCTTTAATTTGCTCATCACCAGATTGTGATTCCTGATAAGCTTGAGCTAGCAATTCAAGAATATAAGCCACATTGATTTTATCTTTGTGGATTAGCTCCAACTCAAAATCAACATCGTTAAGAATAGAATCGCCACCGTCACCGTTGTCTTCTGAGCGAGTTTTCTCGTAAAGATCAAGGTACTTACTTTTATAATTGCTAAAAGTATCGTCATCCATGAGCAGATCATCAAAAACAAACTCAGTAAAGCATTTCAATACGTTGAGCGTTCGCATTAGTGCCCTAAAAGCTTGGATAAAGCGCACTTGATCTTTTTCACTCAACAATTTGTCGACATCAGCAGGCGTTGGTGTAATTAGCTCGAGTTCTTTGACTTCCTTATTAAATTTATCAACATAAGTATCATAAGGGTCCATTAAAACCACTTCTGATGCATTTTTGTTTGAAAATAGCGCAATGGCTTCATCTGTTTTTGGCTTTAAATTCCTGAAACAAATGATATTTCCTTGTGACTTAAGCTCACCTAAAATACGATTGGTACGTGAAAAAGCCTGGATTAAACCATGGTGCTTTAAGTTTTTGTCAACATAAAGGGTGTTCAATTTCTTAGCATCAAAGCCCGTTAAAAACATGTTTACAACCAGCAAGATATCGGCACGATCTTCATCTTTAAATGATTTCTTATCACGCTCTTTCATTCGCTTGGCGATATCTTTGTAATAGGTATAAAAGCCTTTGCTATCTTTGGCACTATGATTGGTTTTGTACATCTTGTTGTAGTCGTCGATGTAACTTTCCAATTTATCCCGACTATGCATATTTTCTGGTATGTCAAAATCAGGCTCACCGATCAAGCCATCAGCTTCAATATCTTCTTCATTAGCGGAATAAGTAAAAATAGTGACGACTCGAAGATCGTGCTCTCCGGCCTCTTTTTTACGTTTAAACAAATCATAATAAGTGTTCAGTGCATCAACACTGCTAACACACATCATGGAAGAGAACTGCTTGTTATGAGTTTTTCGATTATGATTATGGATAACCCAATCCACAATATTGTTTATTCTATCTTCACTTTCAAAAAACTCTTTTTTATCAATTGACGCAACGGCTTTATCTTCATCAATCAAACTACCGTCTTTACGCTTTAATTTGCCCCAATACTCGACAGCAAAACGTAAAACGTTTTGATCCCCAATGGCATGTGGTAACAAGTAACTGTGCAATCGCTCACCAAAAAGGTCTTTAGTGGTGCGCTTTCCGTGTTCATTTTTAGTGGCATTGTCTTCTAATATCGGGGTACCCGTAAAGCCAAACATTTGAGCTTTATTGAAAAAAGCACAGATATTTTTATGGGTTGTACCGAACTGGGATCGATGGCATTCATCAAAAATAAAGATCACAGGCTGATTTTTTAGCGTCTCGATTTCACCATATCGCTCATTAGTGATGGCGTTATTAAGTTTCTGAATAGTGGTGACAATCAATCGGTTATTGCCTGACATTTGTTGAACGAGAGAGCGAGTGTTCTTAGTTTCGTCGACACAACCTTCGCTAAAGTAGTTAAACTCTAGTGCCGTTTGATAATCGAGGTCGGCACGGTCTACAACAAACATCACTTTGGCGACTTTTTCTTCCGGTAACTCACAAATAAGTTGCGCAGTCTTAAAACTCGTCAGTGTTTTTCCGGAACCCGTGGTATGCCAAATATACCCGTTTTGGTCGCTAGTTTTTACTTTTTCATAAATCGCTTCAGCAGCATAAAACTGATACGGGCGCAGCGCCATTAGAATCTTATCTGATTGGTGCAACACAATGTATTTACAAATCATTTTAGAAAGGTGGCACTTTTCTAAAAAGATTTCGGCAAACAACTCTAGTTCGTTAATTTGCTCATTGTCCATCGTCGACCAGGTAAAAGTCTGCTTAAAGTCTTGATGGCGATTGTTGGCGTAATACTTAGTATTGGCGCCATTTGATATCACAAACAGTTGTACGAACTGAAATAAGCCGTGTTCGCTCCAAAAAGATTGGCGCTGATAGCGGTTTATCTGGTTAAAGGCTTCTTTGATTTCCATGCCGCGGCGTTTTAGTTCAATTTGAACAAGCGGTAGGCCGTTAATCAATAGCGTGACATCATAACGGTTTTTGTAGGTGCCTTCTTGGCTTATTTGGTGCGTTACTTGGTATTGATTCTGGCACCAATGCTCAGTATTGAGCAAGTTCAAGTAAATCGGTGTGTCGTCATCGCCTGTTATTTGAATTTTTGGCTCGCGTAACAATTCCGCTTTATCAAAAACAGTACCTTTGTCTAGCTTATTGAGAACACGTGAAAATTCTGTCTCAGATAGCGTCAATTTGTTATGCTTTTCAAGCTGGCGCCTAAGGTTAACTTTTAACTGTTCGGCATTTGTGATGATTACTTTGTCGTAGCCCAGTTCAGTTAGTTGGATTATTAATTGTCGTTCTAATTCTGCTTCTGACTGGCTCATACACACTTCCCTTCATCATCTAGTAATTGATCGTTATATTCTTCGAGTTGTACTAAGTAATCTTCGTAGTAGAGCTCATATAGTGCTTGGCTATATAATAACTTTCCGTTGTAAGGATATTCCTCATCAAGATAATCGTTGAATTCTTCGTTATCATTGTAATTTATCTTATCAAGATCAGCTTCTTCATCGATATCTATTTCACTTATATCTAATCGCTCATAACTTATTCTAAAGAAACTAGCAAGCATGAACCTTAATAATGGTTCCGTCATTTCTAAAACAATACGTGAAAGATCCATGTTGCTTTTTAAGGTCTTTGGTACTGCTTTTCCATGAGAAATATCACCACGTTTATTTCTAAGTGTTGATATAGCTATTGTTAGTGATGTTCCTTTTCTAATAAAGTCCTCTTCTATATTACTCATATCTTCAGCTAATAATTTCAAAGCAGGTTTTACTAAATCTTGAGTATCTTTACTTTTGTTATTAAATTTTTTTTCATACTCAACAGGATCTAACCTTGAAATTATAGTCTTACTAAGACCTTGTATTAACGATGTACAACATTCTATACAAATGTCAGGATGTGGCTCTTGATTTACCACAGCCTTTTCTATAATAGGTAAATAATAATCAAAATCTGGAAAATCTGGCAAATGTTGCTCTATCAGATTTTTTAAGCTATCCATATCATCACCTAAACAAACATCTGTTGAAGTAAACCATATTTGAATTTTTTCATTTCTGAAATTTGTTCTTTTGTCTTGTTTATTTTCTCATCAATAGTTTTTAAGTAATTTGATATTTTTTCTTGTTCTTCTAAAGATGGAATTGGTAACTTTAATTTCACTAAATTCTTATAATAAAGTCGAGTTCTAGTACCACCTAGCTTTTGTTGAATAGCAAACTTTTTAAACTCATTACCTTCGTTTAGCTGTGATTGTAAGTAATAAGGGTCAATCCCGTTTGTTGAAAATACAGGGTATTCTTTACTAATAGCTCCTTTATCACATAAGTTATTTATATTAAATTTAAATGTTAAATCATCACTCATGTGTCGGTAAGTAAAATAACCTCGAGGAACAACTCCATACTCCCCATTGTTATTTAGCTCACGAGATGCATAGTAATCTTTTTGTAAATGAAGCCCTGTTCTTGATGATGTTAGTATAGGGTAATTAGTATCAGATGATGTTCGTTCTTTGTGTAATTGTAAATATTTACCGATTTCATCCTTCTTCCAATCAGGAAAATCTTTCAAATCTTTATTTTTAAAACGGATTTTTTGAGTAAATAATTGTTGCATTACTCCTTTTTTATACTTTATTAGTAGGCTTTTTTTCTTATTCAGCTGTGTGATTTTATCATCAACAGTTGTTAAAAAACTTGAGACTTTTTGTTGCTCTTTGAGTTCTAATGGAATGTAAAGAATTAAATCTTTCACGTCAGAACTATTTATTGCAGGATAATTAGAACCAACAACAAGATTGTTGATCTGCTGTGTTATTCTATTCGTAAATAAAGATTGAAATATGAATTTTGGGTCATACCCATTTTTTGCTTCTATCACAGAAAAACCAGTACTTGCAATACAATCTTTAAACTTTTCTTCGACTAAAGCAAAGTTTTTTAAATTTGGTCGAACTGTAGCAAATAAAATATTTTCTTCATCTATAACTCTACGAGCTCTTGATGGCGAACTTTTGTAATTATAACATTCTAAGTTATCAGATATTCTTTGGTCATTAACGTCTGACAATGAGATATAATAAAACTGATAATCATCATCAGTCTTATTAGTTAATGATTTTTTGTCTATAATAGAAACATCTGATAGAGTGCTTCTTTCCCATCCGTTTTTGAACGTTGGGAATCTCATTTTAGGCTCTAATCGATTAACTTTATTGTTCATGCTATTACCTCAAATGGCGCATCAATACCGAGCTCTTTACAGTATGTAGCAAGAGCTGAATCTATATCTACCATCGCTCTATCTAAATCGATTAGCTGCTTAGTTACATTGTTTAAATCAACCAACTCTTCTTCTTCAAAAGTATCGACGTAGCGCGGAATATTGAGATTATAACCGTTTTCTGCAACTTCGCTTAACGGTGCTAAATAGCTGTATTTCTTTTCAGTTTGGCGTGCCTGATAGCTTGCTAGAATTTTTTTGATATTATCAGATGTTAAGGTGTTTTGGTTCTTACCCTTTTCAAACTCATTGCTGGCATCGATGAACAATATATCATCAGGGTTCTTGCGGCACTTTTTGAAGACCAAAATACAGGTCGGTATACTGGTACCATAAAAAATGTTAGCAGGTAGACCAATTACGGCATCAAGATAATTAAGTTCTTTGATCAGGTGCTCACGAATAGAACCTTCAGTTGAACCACGAAATAACACGCCGTGAGGCAGTACTATCGCCATGGTACCGTTATCAGCAAGTTGATAGATCATATGCTGTACAAAGGCAAAATCGGCTTTAGAAGCAGGTGCTAGTTTACCATATTGGCTAAAGCGGTCGTCGCTAGAAAAACTGGCTTTAGAGCTCCATTTTGCCGAGAACGGCGGGTTGGCGACTATTGCTTCAAAACGGTGTTCTAAGTGTTGGGGGTGTTCTAAGGTATCATCTTGCTTTAGGTTGAAGTTACGGTAATGCACACCATGTAGGATCATGTTCATACGTGCCAAGTTAAACGTTGTTCGGTTCATTTCTTGGCCGTAAAAATCTTCTACTTGGGTTTCTCGTGCTACACGAAGTAGCAAAGAGCCCGAACCACATGTTGGATCGTACACCGATTTGATGTGCGTTTTACCTGTAGTAACAAGCCTCGAAAGTACTGTTGATACTGATTGTGGGGTGTAAAATTCACCTGCTTTTTTACCTGCACCACTGGCAAATTGACCAATCAAATACTCATAAGCATCCCCCAACACATCACTGTTACTATCATGGATGGCAAAGTCGATTTTATCTAAGTGTTCCAAGATCTTAGCAATGAGTTCATTTTTTGCTTTTTCGGTTTTACCTAGTTTGGTTGAAGTAAGGTCCAAATCTTCGAACAGATGCTCGAAATCTTCTTCGCTATCGGTCCCCATGGTTGAGCGCTCGATGTTACGAAGTACTTTTGTGAGGTCCTCTAAGATAAACTCACGCGGTCTTTCACCACGTTCAGATCCTCGTTCAGCAATACGATGAAACAATTCATTCGGCTTAAGGAAATAGCCTAGTTTGTTAAGTGTTTCTTCTTGCAGTGCTTCTAAATAGTCTTGATGGTCTTCGTCGTTCTCATTCAGATCAGTAAAGCAGATGCTTTCACCGCTATCCTTCAAGATGCTATTAGCATAATCAGTAATACATTCTGATAGGTATTTATAGAAGATAAAGCCTAAGCAGTAATCACGAAACTCATCGGCATTCATTTTTCCGCGCAGTTCATCGGCTATCTTCCAGAGTTGTTGTTCTAGTTTCTGTTTTTGATCTTGAGTCATGCAACTTACTTCTTAAGCTTATTCGGTTCAATTGCTGCTGATTCTATTGCATTACGTGTCAATTATGTATGCGTAACAGCAGGAAATGATAAAAAACTTGCATCGTGTGTATCGGTGTGTATATAATGTTACCACTGATTAGAGAGTAGTGCAGTAGTTTTTTGTACGACCTAAAACAGAGTGCATTGAATAGACTTTCAAAGCGTAATGTTTGGGATAAGGCTCAAGTGTTTGAGTAGACGGTATAAAAATTTACTAATTCACACTACAGGAGGCGCTATGCGTTCATCAGATCTAATCAGAGACCTAAAAGAAATTGGTTGTACCTTGCATCGTCAAGGTAAGGGGAGCCACCAAATTTGGTACTCTCCAGTTACAGGGCAGAAATTTCCAGTGCCTCACCCTAAACAACATCTTCCAGTTGGCACCGTAAGGTCTATCAAAAAGTCGGCAGGGCTCCTCTAAGGAGGAGCACTGTCGCAACCTTTGGAGGGTTAATTATGTTATTTTCAATTGGTGTAGAAGTCCCAAAAGGTGACGATGATGCATTTGGTTTAATCGTCCCAGCCCTTTGTAATGGTGGATACGGCTGTTTCAGTGCTGCTGATAGCGAGCAAGAGATCGTTGCAATGGCCACCGAAGCCATCACAATGATGGTTGAAGAAATGCTAGAAGACGGTGTATCTCTTTCAGCTCTTAAAGACAAAGGCGTGCTGACTTATCAAAAAGATGAAGAATACGCCTATTGCGATACTTGGCTAATGTTAGATGTCGATATCTCTAAATTTGAAGGTAAACCAAAGCGGATAAACATCAGCTTGCCAGATGTGCTCATCCAGCGTATTGATGATCATGTTAAGCATTCTTCAGGTCGCTACAAAGACCGCAGTGATTTTCTTGCCACAGCTGCGAGACATGAAATGCAGCTATAGAAAGCTTCCATTGGAAGCTTTCTGACTATCCTTCAAAAAATTCTTCGTCTATTTTCTTCAGGTGTAATATTTGCTCGTCACGGCTTCCAATGTTGTATCGCAGCATCAGCTTTGCAAGCTCTTTCCCGTTGATAAGCACGATTCGTATACCAAGATCTTTCGCTGTTCGCATTGCTGATGCAGTAAAATCTGAGGTGGTAATGAAAATGCCTTTGTGAGCTTTTTTCAAGTTCAGTGCACCAAAGAAATCCCTGATATCACTTGCTCCAACATTGTTGCCATCAGCGTACCGTTTAGCTTAACTTCTTCATCATTTGCTAATTCCAGCACAGGCTTCATAAGCTCTTGATAACTTGGGATCACACCACTTTCCTAGCACAAATCAATACTCAATCGCTAGAATATACACGAAGATTTATTGACTTACCTTGTATACATTAAAAAAAACAGCAACTTATGGTGTAACGAAAAGCATCGTCCTTATTTTAGGACGATGCTTTGAAGTAAATACAGTATCAAGCTATGAATGTTCTGGGGCGTGGTTGAATAGCGCTAGTACAGATTGAGAACGCCAATGAGCTGCGATTTCAAAACATGACTTTCGTTGATTATTCTGAGGGTTAAAACAAGAGTCGTTAATATCACCACCAGCCTTAGCCATTAAGTAAAAAAGCTCGGCTTCATCCAGTTCTGCCGCAAGCATCAATGGAGTATAACCATGTAGTGCCGTATCGTGTTTTGCATTCGGATTAGCACCTATTTCTATCAGGTATTTTGCTATCTCACGAAGTCCATCGATAGTGGTAAGGTTGCGTATGTTACGTCCTATATACTCCCGTCCAAAGTCCTCACAAGCACTAAAAATGGGGGCCTCTTGATTAGATGCTATTACCTTTTTCAACTGCTCTTTATCATGTGGAACAAGGCCTGCGGCATGAGCCATGTAAGATTGTAGGTTTTGATCACTATATTTGTTTGATTCGGCAAGCATGGATGGGATTGATGGCCGTTTATGGTGGCTCATTAACCCCATACATGTAAACAAGGGCGTTTCTGCTCCAATATCATGTCGTTGGTCAACCTTTGCTCCCAAATCAACGACTGCTTTCACTACATCAAGTCGTCCTGTTTGAACGGCACAACCTAGCGCTGTCAATTTACGTTTGGTTGTTATCAAGTTCACTGTTTTTTCTTTATGTGGCTTAGATGCAATGACTTTCAACATCCCATCTTGCATTGAATTCAATGGAAGCAAGTTTACTTGCATCGCTTGCACTGCCATTAACAAAGCACTTTCATCAGATTTAGACACTTTATTGACATCAGCACCGACTTCAATGAGTGCATTAACTGCCGACTCATCGCCATTCATCGCAAAATAAACCAGTTGAGGCATTCGCTTTACCATCAAGCCTTTCTCTCCGACAGAAAGCATCTTGTTGGGATTGTTTACATTTACCTTGTATTTGGTTTCATCCACCAGCCATGCACCGTAACGCGGGCCATAAAACTCTGGATAGTCCGCCCCAGGAAAGAAAGACTCTTTGGTGAAGTAAGATTCAAAATAGCGGGCATAAGCACTCACTTCCCACTCCTCGACCAACTCTGGCTTTCTCTTGGTTTGATCTGAGGAAAGGCTTGGCAAAATCTCTAATTCAAAAACTGCTGCCATACTGCGTAATCTATTGATAAAAGACTTATCTGGTTTTTGAAGGCGTGAGGAGACTAACGTAGCTTCTTTAATAATGCATGCTATGTTCTCACCTGAACGATATATCGACTGCTCATAGGCAAGCTTATAACTCTCTAATGCCGCATCTAATTCACCACGATGGAGGTGATAACGAGCTTTCATCCAATGATAGTAATAGGTGGTTTCTTTGTGTTTATCAGATTCACTCTGGAAACGATTCAATTGCTCTAGCAATACCTGGCATCTCTGTTCATCATCGTGAGATTTTGTTTTCCTTAACCTCATCCGGTCATAAAGCTCCAATGCTATAGATGCTGATGCCTGATACTGCTCACTGTCTTCACGCTGTAGTCGCTGAAGTGACTCAACGAATGAGTTGAACTGCTCCTCTACATCCATGGAGCGAATAATATCTAGATCACAGATTCCGGATCGATAAAAGAAGTGATCCCAAATGCGAGCAGCTACAAGCCTTGCTTTAATTACCCCCCAATCTCGTTCATCGGTCCATGCTTTACCAATAGCTGCAATTCCGGTGATATCAGGTAACTCACAATACTCCCCTTTTACCCATATTCGGTACTTATCTTTCTGCTCTTTTTTTTCCGTCTCGTAATACTTTAGCCAAGTTGATGAGTTCTTAAATTTGTCAAATACAAACTGCATCGCGGTTTGACCACTATTCGCCAATTGTTCTGGCGTAGTACGCATCCCCTCAAACATTTCATGGCACACGAAAGCAACGGCCATTGAAATATAGTGACTATTAATAAGCTTCTGAGCTTTCTCTGCATTGACACCATCTAGTGGAACTTTCTGAACAATATCGAGGTACTGTTTAAAAACGGTCTCCAGCTGCTCCATGACATGGTCCGCGAAGTACACGTTGACATACTTACTTAACGGTTGGTGAATCAACTGCTTTTTTAATTCTTGCAACTGATGTGGGTTAATCTCAACATGTTTACACACATTGTCGATCTCTTTTGCTGCAAACATTTTCGTCCCAAGCGCTTTGGCAAACTCTCGTAAGAGACTCTGTATAGTGATGTATGGCGTTTCTATCTTTGTCATCTTGGCCTAGCTAACCTTTTTATATCTTTCAAAAAATTCTTATAAGCTCGTCGATCACTCGGGGTACTTGGCACAGTGATCCTTTGTCCTTCCGGAGAGCGTAATTTCCCATGCTTTCGCCCAGGCATATAGGTCCAATCATTCCGGACTAACATCAATACAAGCTTTTGAATATCCTTATTATTACTAAACTTCCTCATGGTAAAAATGGGCTCAAAATCCCATTTCTCGCATTTGCTAGTTTTGGCTATTCTTTGCAGCAGCACTTTGAGCTCTTGCAGCAAACCCACCTTTAGCCACTTGACCGCCGTTTGCTTTTGCTTCCGCACTTTGAATACGTTTTGCGGCATTTGGCGTCATTGGAGATTTTGATTTAGACATACTGATTTCCTTTGGTTGTTTAAATGACACCTAAAGGGTAAACCGCATCTCATTACTCGTCTGCAAGGCAAATGGATGAAAAATTTTAGTTTTAATTTCACTGGGTATTTTCTATTTATTTTCAGATATATATCACCTTAGTGCATACCAACATCAATCCATTTCCAGGAGTTCACTATGCACGAAAACAACTACTTTTTTGACGGTCCTGTGACAGCTGACAGGGTGCTCGACGCGGCCGCAGAAATCCTTGCAGCACGCGGCTTCAGAGGTGATCAATATTGTAATCCGAATGCGACAAAAGACTTCTTATCTTGCAAATTAGGTAGCTATGAGCGAGAGGTTTTTGCAGTGATGTTATTGGACAATCAACATCATATGCTTGAGTTCAAAGAGCTATTCTGGGGTACGATTGATTCAGCCAGTGTTTACCCTAGAGAAGTCGTCAAAGCTGTATTAAATGCTAATGCCGCAGCCGTGATTTTTGCTCATAATCACCCTTCCGGTGATGCCGAACCTTCACAGGCAGATCGACGAATCACGAAACGCTTACAAGATGCACTTGCTCTGATTGATGTTCGCGTTTTAGATCATATTGTTGTGGGGAAAGAGCCAGTATCATTTGCTGAGCGGGGGTATCTATGACCTATCAATTACTCCACCCACCATATCTAAAAATTGCACCAGAACTTTCTTCAGTGCTTACACGCCAACTTCATCGCGCCAACCATATAACCACCAAGCTTGCTATTAGCTTCAATCACCAAGCCTATTTTCATACCCGTTTGGGGCCTCATCCAACAGAAGTTCAACTGGAACGAAAACCGAAAGACAATCTCTGGCACTTATGCTTAATCGCAAGCTTTGCTTATGAAGAGCCGACATCAAGCAACCTTGATGTTGAGCTGTTATTCGACAGTATCAAGAAGCAATTCTACCAACCTGATATTGGCTACTGTGAGATAGAGCAACCAAAAGTCCAACTGCTCTTTCAAGCCTGGCAAAGCGCTTTCCTTTCTCATCTCAATAATCATCAATTCGATGAAATCAACCTCACCATCATGAAGTACCACATAGACACCACAGATAACGCACTTTGTATTAAACCGTAAGGAGATAATCCATGGCCGCTATAAATCCAGTTATTGAGTTCACCCCATACGCCCTATCCGTTTCAGAAAAACTACATACACTGATTACTCAAGAGCTAACAAAAGAAGGAACAGCCACCAGCTCACACATTACCTTGAATTTTAGAGATTCAAGCTATAGTGCTGAGAATGGTGGCTTTCATCCTGTCGAGATCGGTTTACAAAGGAACGGCGATGGTCATTTCGATATTCTCTACATCACCGATTTTGCCTTTATGGGTAACTATTACCCTGAGCTGGAACGTAGTCTGGATTTCGACTTTGGTAATCAAGTCGCGTTTACCGTTGCAACTGGTTGGCAAAGCATCCAATCACCCGGTATAGATGACCTATACCAATTGTGGGAGCGTAACTTTATCAGTTATGTGAACATGGGAGCCTTTGATGAAGTACAAATTAGTCCTCAGTAA
Source organism: Photobacterium obscurum (assembly GCF_026191635.1). Classification (GTDB taxonomy): domain Bacteria; phylum Pseudomonadota; class Gammaproteobacteria; order Enterobacterales; family Vibrionaceae; genus Photobacterium; species Photobacterium obscurum. The sequence goes on along the minus strand of NZ_JAKRRW010000034.1, from coordinate 7,764 downwards.
CTCCCGTCAATCATTCCTTTTTTGATAATTCGCAACAACTCCACCTATATCACTAAGACACTTGTTCACCAACCCATATTCCTAAGAGAAAGACTAGCAAGCAATACTGTCTGAGCTAGATGAACTCGCATAACCTGATTCCTGTTCATCGCGCTCAGCAATCCTCTCTAAAATCCACTCCTGCACTTCACTCTCAACCCATGCAACAGCTCGATCGCCTAACGACACCGATTTAGGGAATCGACCAACTGCCATTAATTTGTACACGCTGGCACGGCTAACACCCGTCATCTCAGTTACTTCTTTTTGTCGAATTAGTTTCATTTTTCATTCCTCATGAATTGTTCTTCATAAGGAGTTCCCTTTCTGTAATTTTTACGCGCTCGATTCTTGAGCTATACATTCACCCTAAGGAAAATCACATGAACCCGCATGACAACCTATTACACATCATCGCTCAAGCCGTTGAACAAGCCTCCCTAAGTAACCAAGCACGTACAGTACTGCTGCGTAACCTAGAGCACCTTAAAAACACACAACTCAATCTATTGATCACTGGTGCTACTGGAGCTGGTAAAAGCAGCACGATTAACGCTTTGTTCGATATGTCGATGGCTAAAGTAGGAACCGGATGCGATCCTCAAACATCAGCAATCACGAATTACACCTTGAACAACATGGTGCTATGGGACAGTCCGGGATTAGGCGATGGGATAAAACAAGATCGCCAACATGCATCCGCGATTAAGCACAAATTACAGGAGACGAACTTAGTAGGCGATCTAGTGATTGATTTGGTTCTCGTCATTATCGATGGCAGTACAAGAGATTTAGGGACGACAACCAAACTCATTAATGATGTGGTTATTCCTAATCTTGGCCAACACCCAGAACAACGGTTACTTGTTGCCATTAATCAAGCCGACGTAGCACTCAAAGGGCCTCATGCTTGGGATCACCAGCACAATCGCCCCACACCACAAGCTGAACGCTTTCTTGATGAAAAGGTGTCATCAGTACAAGCGCGCATCAAAGAAGCCACAGGCGTCAATATTGCCCCTATCTACTACGTTGCTGGCTATACCGACGGCCAGGAGAAACAACGTCCATACAACCTCTCCAAGCTGCTGTTTTTAATCGTTGAACACTTACCAAAAAATAAAAGGGTAATCCTTGCCGATAGAACCCTATCGACGGAGAAAACCCACTGGTGCGATGACGATAAGCATATCGACTACAACAAAAAAACACGCGAGAGCTTTTGGGAAGCAATCGTTGACTCCACAACCAAAGGTGCAGATATCGGTGAAGAAGTAGGCATGCTATTCGGCACTGCTGGAGAAAAAGTGGGGAGATTTGTCGGCGGCATGGTTGGTGCCATATCTGGAGGGCTAAAGTACCTATTTGGCTTCTGAAGGTTAAAGCAATACCAGTTGTTCACATTGACAAGAAATCCGCTCTAAGGCTCATACAGTGCGCCTATGCCCACCATGTCACAACTAACATTCCCCATATTTCCACCGCTCAATAATCATTGTTATTTAAAATCAGATAAATAGGACATACACATGCGACAATTCATCATAGCCTCTGCCGCTCTCCTGTTATTCACAAGTACAGCAAATGCGGAAGGCTTTAAAGTCGAATTCAAAGACATCAATACGCAATGGGGTACAAAGACAAAGTTATTTGTTACTTCATTGTTCGATTCCGCAACAATCTACAAAGTTGATGTTAACCGTGGTAACTGTCAACTTGCTTGGCCAGAGATGCCAAAAGTAAGTACCAATATAAATAAATACAGTCAATCCGACGAGTTACTAAAGAACTTAAGCAATCCTGATTATAAAAAGAAACAGGTAAAGTCGAATCCCAATGGTGTTGTATGGCACGCTTATGAACCGGTAGATTTACAATATGGCCAATCTACAGGGTATGTTACGACCACCAAATGTCGAATCCATGAAATCGTTATATCATCCAGTGAAGGGGATTATAGATACACTGCTGAATAAATGAATGAATCAGAAAGGCCGAATTGGCCTTTCATTTTTATAAGTTTATATACCTAATTACTTTCGGCTACTACCGAAATTTTTCTTTCCTGTACCATAGTGTTTAGTATTTTCCTTCGCAAAGTAACTAAGCCGATAAAACAACTCTTCGTAACAATCTTGAAAATCAGACTTGTATTTGTTGACTATATAAATAGGGTTATTAGGGTAATGAACCGTTCCATCCACATCACACATAGGAATACTCAACGCACTTGCCCATGCTTGCTGAATCCTTGCAGCCATATTGCCGTGATTTTTAGTAAACCAACCTAGTTGATTATAGATATTCCCGTTCACCAATAGCACCACATGATAATGCGGTCTTTCTGATGATTTCTGCTCTTTCACCCAAACAAAACGAGGAATACATCTGCCTGACTTTCCTTTCCTGTTTAAGTCAGCTGCCAATATTGCTTTAAATGAATCAATAAACCTTGATATATGTTTACTATCCACTATCTGATTATTAGAATCAGCCGGGTAGCGTAAATCAAAACGCATAGCACATGTTTTAGGATGACTGCTAAGAGATAGGTCTAAAGTCTTTTTGATGGCTTGGAGGTAAGATAATTTTAATGGACCACACCCTGTTTGTACTTTCATCCCCTCATAGTGCTCTAGAATTATTTTGGATATATTGCAACATTGATAATTGTTTTGATTAATCATTACGTTCTCCTGATCAGATGATTATCTTCATAGGTAGAACTCTTTTTGTATTTTTGTGTGCCACTAATAAATAGACATTAGCTTACAATAATAATATTACTAATACCGCCGTGTTTTTACCTTTGACTTTAACCCAGCCCCCTTATCACACTGAACTTATTAAGACTAAACATTGTAATAAGTACTCTGGAAAAACATCATTCAGCAATTATCCATTAGCACGGCGAACCAATACTCGCTTACCACTAAAATAATTCCTTATTTGGTAACTATGACTATTATGTTCACATTCACCATTTTCTATTTCCTTAAGGCCAAGATATAAGCTTGATACTAAAGATGAAAAACAATCAGAAATCACATTAATATCTTGATCATCAAAAATATCAGTGCGGTTATAAAATTCTTTAGTTAAAAACACCGTCATCAACTTCCTTATCTTTCTTTTTTCTCTTTCCTCTATAAATAAAACCTCACGATGCGAATATTTGGAAAGCATATGACAAATATATTGCTCAAGCCTATACTGAAAATAGACAATAAAGTTTATATCACTACTCTTTATTGCTAATATTTTCATAAGTACTTCAAACCACATCGGATCATAAACCTCGTGGTGAACATGGTGGCCTACATATCTTACCTTCCTACTACTTTTAAACAAAAACAAGTCATCAACTAACTTACCAACGTCATAGAAATTATCATCATTAATTAACCTTAATGACTCTTCTTTTATAACTGGAGACATAGTAGTTATAAACTTGTTATTCACATCAAGAAAGAAAGCACCTTTTGCTTTACCAAACATATAGTCATGATTTACCCCTGGAACTCTATAGATTATATATCCAAGATTAATCAGTTTCTTAATTTGGCTACGAATTCTTTCTCTCTTCATTCCTGTAAATTTTGAAATATCAGAAACACTAAAGTTATGAACGATACCAAATTTATCAGCATGTGCAAGGAAGAGGCAAAGTAGTAGCTTATGTGAAACATTCAATGCCTTATGATTATCATTGTTAGAGTCTAACACCTCATCAATCATAACCTTGCTATAAGATAAGGGCTGTCTGTATTTTTTTGTTGCTATAAGAGCCTTAACAAGATCATCCGAAAACTGATAGGCCTTTTTTACTTTTCCTTGCCTGATAATAGAAACAAGCCCAGCATCTGATAACGCTATCATGGTAGGTACTACAATCTTTCTAGAGACACCACATATCTTAGCAAGTCGAACAGCACTAACCTCTAACGGATTATCGATATCAAAGCATTTGATCATCTGAACCAGAAGGTACTTTCCTTCTGGAGATAACCCTTTAACGGACAATAAAAGTGACTGTATATACATGCTTAAACCCTAAACTGCTCCTCATACACCCCATATTACTGGCAAATTGAAATAAAAACTTGGACATGGTCCACAGACATAGTCCAACAGAGTGACTTGATCTTAATAAACCTTTACTATCATCGTAAATTATTCATAACTTGAAGCTGTGTATTTGGTATAGATAATGGCTAAAAAACTAAATCATTTTTCATGGAAAAATAGCAATCATCGGCTGTGGTTAAAAAGTTATATACAGAAGAAAAATAACAACCCATCTTTTAGCAAGTACCATCCCCCAATGTTTTTTGGTAGCACCTACAATGAATTAGATAAGGAAAGCTTTGAAAATTTCAAAAATAACCTATCTCAAACAGCTGAGGGACGTGAAATATGGAAGCAACTATATGGTGCTTGGGAGAAAAAGAAGAAAAGAGATAAGAATAAGGAAATTAAATTTTATAGTTTTGAACTTAAGAGCAATGTAAAGAAACAGCTAGATGAGTTATCTAAAGGTTCAACCATAAAGAAAACAATTGAAAATTTAATAAGCAGTGCATACCAAGAAAAACAAATTATTATAAAAAACAGTATAAGTGAAGACTTTTTATTATTAGCAAATATAAACAATAAAGTTTTAGAGACAGAACTATATAAAACAAAAAATACATTAGAGCAATCAAATTTAGATTTAGACAATGCTAAAGTTGAAATTGAAAAACTAAATAATGAAATAAAAAAATTAAAAAGAGAAATACATGACATAAGCTTCAAACCAAAATCAATCGACACTGAACATACAGATTTAAAATTAATAAGAAAGAGAAAAGAAATAATAACAATCACAAGGCCATCAGATAATGAATAGGGCTTGTTTATATTTATCTTACAGAACCCTATTCTAAATTTAAGTCTTCAACAGTCTTATCTAAGTTTTATTTTGCTATTAATCCAAGATTGAACCTCTTCTTCATCCCACCTGACAGCACGATCTCCCACAGGAATCTGCTGTGGAAATCTATTCTCATTAATATATTTATATATAGTAGATCTAGATAAGCCAGTAAGCGCAATCACCTCACGCAGAGTAATTAACTTTATAATTTTTCTTTCCATCTAAAACCCTCTCTGTTTGATTTCTCATCATGATGATATATATCCATTTACTTATTAAGTATGATTCAAACGGAGAAAAATTAAGTTGTAAGTTCACCAATAAAAATGCTGGTGGATAGTGAGAATAACAACAAAACACAAAGATAGATATCTAAACCAACTGATATAAAAACAGTACAAGTTATGATTTCTATATTCAATAAATAAACTCAGGACAACACATATAAAACAGATTGCAATATTTATTAGATTACATACAATCACATACTAAACAGCAAGCATATGCACGATATATAACGAGGAAAACATGATAGCAACTGTTAATGTAAGTAAGAGTGCAATTTTTGAGATGTTGATGGCTGCCTTCGAAGCATATGCAATCAAACATGAAAATAAATCTGAGATCGCCATCGAAACTTTCGCTCACCTATGGGGTTCTTGCAATAAAAGGCTTCCTTTTAAATGCAATATCGAACATGTATCCGTTGAGACATCCGCAGAACGCGAGCAAGACTCAGTAACAACAAGTCGACTTTCTTTAGATTTAAAGAAAGATATTGCTAACGTCTTTGGTGATGGATATCAACATCTCGGCTCCTTCCATACACATCCTTGGCTAAGAGGAGATGGAAGCGAATATGCTGAAAATGCAGACATGATAAGGAAGCATAAACTATTCAATTTTAGTCAAACAGATCATAACTCTGAAATTGGACACCCTACTGTTCAAGTAGGCAAAAGTCGTTTTTCTGTTGCTTTGGTTATCACTATGTTCCCTCTAGAAAAAGCTAATGATCAAAAAGATGGTTATGTCGACAGTGGACTGTATGAGATTTCAATGGGTAACATAAAAATATGGTTTAAAGCTCAAGTTTATAAACACATCGAAAAATACAAGATGACGGACAGTGATATTAAAGAGTTTGAACAATACAATCTAAACATCAATGATTACAAAGATACAGACATTCTTCCTTTGCCTGTTTTCACTAGATTAGAATCTGAGTTTTTGAGTCCTCTTTGCTATGCTTTTAAAGGGTTTGGCCGTATAAAGTTTAACGAAGATGAGCAGTGTTTCTACCATTCAACTGAGTCGGCAGAAAATCGAGAACTATATCGGGCTTAATAAGAGTAAACGTAATAATGCCGAATAATTATCTTAATGAAACAGCATTCGGCATTGTTATACAAAACATGTCGTATCTGCAATTGCTACTTAACTCAAAGATCTTTTTGTATAACTTTCATTCTTAGCAGTATCATTAGCAGTGCTTGAATATCTGAACTGATTGATATCATTTGAAAATCAATGGATTACACAACCAGTTCAGATGACGCCAGCCCACCAAACATACGTATGTTGACGTCTTAGGACGTCCTTAAAAGCCCGCTAGGCCACTGGTTTAGCGGGCTTTTTGCATATTTAGCGTCTAACAGCATCCATTTTCATCTTGCCTCATCAAGCCAGCCTTGTAACACGCTTTGTAACTTATCCGTTTTAGTAACATGCGGCGTGTTACAAAAACAGGTGGAACTGGCATCAAGAAGTTGGAGGCTGTATGCCCAAAGTTGTAAAACCACTCTCTGATACACAAATCCGCCAAGCGAAAACCAAGCAGAAAGAATACAACCTACCGGATGGTCAAGAGCTTCAACTACGAATCAAGCCAAGCGGGCTATAAAATAAATGGCCAGCAAAATGCTAGCCTTCCTACTTTAATTTTCAACTAATTGATATACCGTTCTCTATCAATACACAGATCCTTAACTACTTGGGTCATAGGCATCCCTTCCGCTTTTAAATTCTCAATGTCTTCTCTCGCGGCGGCTCTTATGTTTACCCGCAGCAATATCTTCGTCCTGCCTCTCTTCGATTAGTTCACGTTCCATCTGCGCCACACTCGCTAATATGGATAAGACACCTTTCTGCGCAGCTGACATTTGACCATCAAACCGCATCCCTTCCTTGTGGAACTGTACACTGACGCCTTTGACCGTCATGGCCTCTACAATCTTCACAGCGTCACTGGCACCAGAAAGACACACCCGATCCAATGAGTGGATGTGTAGAACATCCCCATCTTGACAATAGTCTAGGCAAGCCTGAAGCTCTGGTCTCTCCACCGCCCTGGCTGAAAGCTTTTCCTCAAAAACTTTATCAAGATGAATATCTGCCAACTGACGCTCTGTATACCGCTCTATCGTAGAAAACCTGATATACCCAATGTGCTGTATGCTCATAGTCATCCCCTCCCCGACTGTCTCAAAACCTTATAGCACTTTGAATATTAGATGCCTCAAAATATGAAAATAAACCTTTTGATACAAAACACGATACAGTCTCAAAAGGTATACATTTGAGACATCGGTGTTTTTAAATAAGAGCTTATCAATTGCCGTGTACACCAGACAGAATCCCGGAGGTGATGAATTACATATTAGATATGGCAGAGAGTTTTACTCTGCCGGAGAGAAGAGAAAGAAGCTACCCAAGAGCAGTAAAGAAAGGCCTAGTCGCTATGCGACTAGACCTCCCAAAAAGCGTTAAGTTATATTAACTTACATGCATTACACCTTCGGGTGGCC
>NZ_JAKRRW010000033.1 GCF_026191635.1 Photobacterium obscurum | reverse complement strand
TTAGGTGACTATATTATAGAAAAAAATACTCTAGAAAATCTAAGTGAACAACTTGTTCAGCAAATTGCAGATCGAGAAGCAAGATTAGGAAAGTCATGTGATCCTAATCAACTAAGCGATATTGTTAGTGCATCTCATTTTTCAGAAGTTCTAGATTTAGCCGTTCAGGCTGCCAGTAATACTAGCGATGAAGAACTCCTCAGCAAAATACGTAAATACGCACACGATATCAACTTAACAACTATTAGAAACTCTCTTTCTCATGCTAATAGAGATTACAAATTACAATATTGGTATCTTGCTGCATCTTTAGGTACTTTACCTGAAATTGAAAGTTTGGGTTTGAAAAATGTTATTGAAAATGTCATCAGTGCGGAAAATGATGATTTAAAAGAACCACCTAAAGAGTGGTTAGCAGAAACAAGTAATAAAATCCCTAATAATCTTCCTGCATATTTTGAACATGACTCGACTGGATTGGTTGGTCGTAATCGAGAAGCAAAAGAGCTAACCAAACTTATCTTGAATAAGCGTGTAAATACAATTGCAGTCGTAGCTCCAGGTGGTGTCGGTAAAACAGCTCTCGTATTAGATCTCCTACACAACTTATCTTTTACCACAGAAACAGCAAACAACTTCAATGGTCTTATTTTCGTTTCATTAAAAACAGAAGAGCTAACACCGAACGGCATAAAAAGTTTATCCGCAATTCAAAGCTTAGAAGAATTAAAAAATGCGATCTTAGATACATTTAATGATTTATGGAACACCGACTATGATAATTTTGACAGTTTAATTTCAAGTGATATTGAACATAAACCTCTTTTGTTCATTGATAACTTAGAAACTTTAATTAGAGATAACGAATCAATTTTCAATGATTTCAACTCCAGTCTACCATATGATTGGAAAGTATTAATTACTAGTCGAATTAATGTTTCAACAGCAAAAACACTTCCGCTTCCAACATTAAGCTCACCAGCAGCATCACAATTGGCTAGAGAATACCAGAAAAACAAAGGTTCTCTACCTCTAAATCAAGATGAAATAGATAAAGTAATTAATAACTGTAATTTTAATCCATTAGCGATAAAGTTAACTTTGGATTATTGGTCTCTAGGTAACTCTCTACCAACAGCATGGCAAAAAGCTAACTCTGGAATTGCTGAATTCTCATTCAAAAATCTAATTTCATCACTTTCTAGTGAAAGCATTGAGGTTCTGGAGTTATTATTTACTGCGGATAGGTGCTCAAGAAAAGACATATGTAACTTATTAAGCATTAACATTGATGAATCAGCTAAAGCAATCTCAGAGCTATCAAAAACAAGTCTAATCAGACGAATAACTGAAGCTGATCATGAATACTATGAAATTAATGCATCTATTCGTGATTTCTTATTAGTAAGTCCAAAGAACATTAATGTCAGACAAAAAGTACAGACTAACATCAGAAAAAACAAAGATAGAGCTATTGAAATAATTAGACTACAGAATACAAAAAACATTTCTGAATATAGTGAAAACTTTATACCTGAACACATAGATGAGACTCTAAAAATCAATCTTCATAAGGTTAATAAGTTATGTCATCAAAAGTCTAAGGGTAATGTTGACTTTGAAAAAATAACCGACACTTATACAGAATTTCAAGAGATCGGTTCTGTATATAATAATGATTATTTATATCAGAGAACTTTAGCCAGACTTTATACATTAATGCATGATAATATTAATGCTAAAGCTTCATTGCTAAAGGCTTATAAGATTAATTCAAATGATGTTGCAACAGCGATTCTTTTAGCTAAATCCTATCATGAAGAACGTGAATATGATGAGTCTGAAAAGATATACACAAAACTATTAGAAAAAACTGACATTAGAAATGATCGATGTACTTGGTACTCAATCTTAAATGGTTATTACATATGCCTTTTGCACCAGAGCAAATATGAAATGATATTTGACTCAACCAAAAAATGGCGCGATGATTCGCAATATGGTAGCACTCTAGGAACCTACCGGGCATCTGCATTTAAAAGAAAGATAGAAACTCAAATCGAAAACAATGAAACAGATGAGTTATATAAATCTTTCAACAGTGCTTTAAAAATAATGCACACGGTACTTAAAGAATCTGGTTATTTCTTTGTTGCAACACGTGAAGCGTATAAAATCATTGATAGCATTTCATACTACTTCTTTAACAGACGAAACTCACTTTGTGCAGAACAGGTTAAATCAGCACATCAATTGCTAACATTTTGCGATGAGCACATCAAAGACATTTATCAAAAGCAAAATAAAGACACCAGCGAATTATACAAATTTGTTAAACACGCACGTTCACTATCAATTGATAATAATCCTTTTTCAAGCACTAAGTGGGATATTAGAAAGAGTCCTTCTGAAGAAATAGGCGTTTCATTTAACACAATAAATTCATGTAAAAAATTCGTCCGAACAAAAGTTCAAAACATTCCTAATGATAATGGCTTAAGAAAACCATTCATCTTCACTGAAGATGCTTACAAAAAACGATATTTTGTTCATAGGAACACATTCAAAAATGGAGAAAATGTTCATTTTTATAGCTTAGAAGTTGGTGATGACCTCGCAATAATGCCAGAAAAGATTGCTGGAAGAGAATTAGAACAATCAATTGAAACCTATCATATAAAATAATATGTACTAATTCAGACCTGATCTGACAGTTACCCATTTTTGATTCGGTGCCTGTCAGATTAAATCTGGGCTAGATTCTTTTCGGCCCAGATTGATTTCCCATCTTCTAATGTCTCCATTGGCGTTCTGCCACAGCACATTTTTCCTTGATGAGTACGATGATTGTTGTAGTAGTCCATCCATTCGTCCAGATCTTTCTGCAACTCTTCCATCGAGCCATACAGTTTCTTTCTGAACGTAACTTGGTAGAACTCGTTTAATATCGTCTTATGGAAGCGCTCACAGATACCGTTCGTTTGTGGCGACATGGCTTTGGTTTTCGTATGGTCGATATCATTAATGGCGAGGTAAAGCTGATAGTCATGTTGCTCAACGCGGCCACAGTATTCTGTGCCTCTGTCAGTCAGTATTCGAAGCATTGGTAGCTCGTGTGACTCGAAGAACGGTAATACTTTATCATTCAACATATCGGCAGCAGTGATAGGCGTTTTTGTGGTGTAGAGTTTGGCGAACGCTACTTTGCTATAGGTATCTACGAACGTTTGCTGGTAGATACGGCCGACTCCCTTTAAATTGCCAACATAGAACGTATCCTGAGAGCCTAAGTATCCAGGATGAGCCGTTTCTATCTCGCCACAAGCCTCATCATCCTGCTTTTTGCGCTCTAATGCTGCAACTTGTGCATCCGTTAAGATGATACCGTTTTCGGCAACCTGCTTTTCCAGCGCTATAAGTCGTTTCTTGAAGTTCTCAAGGTCATTCCTAAGCCAGATTGAACGAACGCCGCTTGGAGAGATAAACACGCCTAGCTTGCGCAGTTCATTACTCGTTCTAACTTGCCCGTGAGCAGGGAAATCAATGGCGTACTTGAGAACAGCTTGTTCAGTTTCACTATCCACACGATTCTTTAAGTTTGGTGTTCTGCGACTTTGATTGATTAAAGCATCAATACCACCTGTTTCAACCAGCTCTTGGTAGCGGTAGAAAGTGTCTCTTGATACGCCCATAACTTTGCAGGCTTTTGATACATTGCCGAGTTCTTCTGCAAGATTGAGAAGACCAGCTTTGTGTTTGATGATTGGATTGCTAGTATGAAGCATGAGAGTTACCTCTTAGTTTCTTTGATTACGGATTCAGCACCTTTAATCAAAGTGGGTAACTCTCTTCTTTTCCAATTGAAGTGTCAGATCTAGTCGGAACTAATACAAATAATAACCCACATAAAGGGGCGATTTTATGCCCCTTTATCTCTCTAGGACAAATTAATATTCCGCCACTTAATAACACATTATCATCAACCTATTTTATACTTATAGTTTTTTTAAGCCATTAACATAACCACGTTTATAAACCTCATTACCTTCTTTATCCTTTATCTGGCCTGTAGGCATCACTACCCACTGCATTGCTCTCATCAACTCTTCAGATACAGCATGCTTTAAGGCTTCAACTTCCATTGGTGTTAACTGTTCGGCTGCTTCTGTTTCTGGATTTTTTGTTTTATCGATCACTATTTCTGTATTAGCCTTGATAATGTTTAATTGATCGCGGTATCTATTCCTCTCCGCGAGGATTGAACCAACGACAGCTCTTATTACGGGATCATTGATACTATCCAATACTGCCTGATCATTACTATTGAAGAGCTGTTTCTGACGAACAGACATCGGCTTTTTGGTTGTTGTCCCCGAGTAAGTTGCCCAAACCTCAATCAGTTGCTGAAAGTGTTTACCTGTTCGGTTGCGAATCGTTTGGGTTGATGGGCCTCCAGCTTCAGCAGACAACCGACCAATTGTTGCTATGCAAAAGTCTTTCTTTTCGGATTCAGCCTGATCTTCCAGCACCTTGTTCAAAATTTTAATTGCTTTCGCAGTCCGTGCTGTAGCATTTGCTAACAGCTCGCCCAATACTATTTCAGGCTTTACGATTTCGCTCATTGGCTCCACCTCCTATTGCACCCGTTGCATTTAAGTCAGACAAACGAATCATCGACAACTGCGTTTGTTTCTCCATAGCTTCAATCCCCGCTTCAAGCAACCCCGCTTCAACCAAACACTGGCCTGTTTCAATGTACTCTGCCACTTTACCCTGTGCCTGCTCACTATCTTTGATACCAGTTTTATTCATCATTGCATTAACCATGGCATTACCAGCCAGGAGCTGAGTTTCTTCATCCATATTCATGAAAACTGGCATATAACCTGACTGCATCAGTACTTTGTTGAGATAGTTCGAGCGCTGGGTAATGGCTGACGTCTTTGTTAACTCATCACGAAGATCATGGTAAATCTCAGCATCATCACAGAGCTTAATAAGCTGGCGAAACTCAGAGGTTGTTTCAAAGAAGTTAAAGTGTGGGAAAATATCATGTAAGGAGCCAATTGCGATGACTTTTTGAGTGTTATCACTTTCAGTTCTGTCTTGCTCCAACTTAATCAGCTTACGAATAATCTGAAAGCAAGCTACCAAGTCTTTGCAATATTCATCTGCCTCTACACGTTGCTTTTCAATCCTACGATCCAGTGTATGAAGCTCATGATATTTCATGAAGGTCTGTTTGTTCACCTCACAAAAATATTCTTCGTCCAATAAAGCATCCTGTTTAGCTTCCAGTTCAGTCGCTAATTTGGCAGCTTGTGTGGCCTGATAACTCAGATTATTGAAATGTGCAGTAAGCACATGTAGATAGCGGATATCAGTAATAAACCACCGGCAACGAATACAATTCTCGCTTCCATGCGGAACTGGGCCATATAGATCAGGTTGATTACGATTTGCCTTTTTGAGCTTTTCACCACCATTCCAGCAGCCTCCTAAGCTTGTATTTGCCTCAATTCGTGACGTGTTCCCCCCCACTAAACACAAACCTATATGCTTTTCCTGCCAACCCGCGGGATTCTTAACGCGGAGTACATTGGCAATAGATACCAAATCATTACTGGCCGTTTGAAGTTCAATCTGCTCCAGTGACTGACAAGCAAGAAAAGTCTGTAAACTTTCATCTTGCTGATCGTTAATTTTCTCCTCCGCTTTACGCATTTTCTTCGCCATCATCACTGGTGTAACTTTGGTATAATGCATGGTCATCATCAGCCGACTATGCCCAACAAGCAGCTTTGATAACACAGGCGCAGGTATCTCACCCTCTAACATATAACAAGTAATTAGTGATACCCTTAGGCTATGCGTAGGAAACAAAGACTTACGAGCATTGCTTGGATCAACGAAGCAAATTTTATCGCCATTCGATAACGCCGTCCCCTCTTCGAATAATTGACCTTCAAAAAATTTCAGCAAAGCAATCCATAGATGATTAATCATTCCATCAGTTATAGGAAAATGCCGCTCATTCAATAACGTTGCAGCAGCGTTTCGAAAGAGAAAGCAGATATCCCCAATGGCTTCACGCTGAACAGTCGTCTTCGTGCTACCGAAGTGCTTATATTTCAAGGAGTGTATCGATGTTGGTTGCGTTAGAGGGTTATACTTTTCTTGCCAATTTCTGAGCTTTTCCAGCCAATATAAAACTTCACCATGTTGCCATGGGATAACATAACCTCGAGACAACTCATCCTTATTTCTATCTGCCGTTTTGTTGGTATTGATGTATAGCCCAGTCATGATATCGCCTATATCTGGCGTTTTTATCCGATGAAAAACGCCTTTCTGCCATGGTCGCTTCTCCGTACCCTCAACAAAACTATGCTTGTCATTGAGTACCCAATTCTGGCTCTGATAACGCCATGTATCAGCCTCACCAGAATCCAACATCCTTACTTGAAATGTTCTCAGCGGTAGCTGTAATTTGAGATACACCGCCATTGCACGAACTGGTGACCAAATAAAGTAAAGCGTTTCACCTGACTTATAGGACCTCTTAATACCATCAACATCAATCGTCCGGTCTTTATCAAGCTTTATGGCCTGCCAGACACAGTCTTGATCATCTACGTTGATTTCCGATTTATCGACCAAGATCCAATCTTTAAGGTGCCGTGAACTGCTTTCAATTGCCTTGCTTTGCGCTATTGCCCAGACCCAATCTCTGAAATTCCCGTTTGGTCGAGGACATAGTTGTTGTCTGAGCCTCTTGATATAAGCATATGGCAAGGTGTTATAAACTGTTTCTTGCTTAGGAGTACTGTTTCCTTCCATATTGAAAGGGTTACTAAATAATGGAATTAGGTCACCATTATCATCTGGCTCGCTGTAATAGGTAGCAAGCACCCAATCAACAAACTGTGATACTTCGTTATTCAGGCGTACCTGATACCCTTCTGAAAGCTCAAACTGCTGTAAAAACTCATTATATGGCTGAAGCTTACTTTGGAATAACTCCACTGGGTCAGTGATAAACTGAGGCACTAAATAAGCTTCAAGAAACCGAGACAACGCCGTTCTAGTTCGATCAACACCAAAGTTTTTTTGGAGTAAATATGTGGATGCCAACTCACGCCACGTGTCCCATCCACTACCAAACTTATCTGTAAACCACAAAAACTCCATATCATCCGAACGGTTCATTCTCTGCTCCCAAATGATGGTTGATGACCAGAGAACAACCCTCTCGGGTCAATATCGTCAAACCCTTCCCTTAAAATATCTTTCCATGACAACACGACTTCTTCTTTGAATGTAGGATGTTGAATACCATCAAGACGTGATGTTGCATCATGGCAAGCCTTGGTGACTTCCCTAATACCAGGTTGGGTATAAACCAGTTGAGAAGATAACGACGCATGGTGAAGTGCTTTCTTGATTAATATTGGATCTAGGCCTGCTTCTGTAAGCCGCCGACCGAAGGCATGTCTGTGTGCATGAGGAGACAACCCTTCAACTTTCGAGGCAGTTAATCCAATACGGCTTAATGCAGCACGATAATTACAATTGAAAGCATTAAGTGTTAAAGGCTGCCCTAGCGTCGTGACAGAAAAAGACACAAATGCATAAGGGTGAAAACGTTCTAAAGGTAGTAGTAAACGAAGGTATTCACGCCATAACTGCCTAAACAATTGACCAAGATATGATGGGAACCAGCACAGTTGGATATAGTTGTCAGAATGATCAACTATCCGTGTTTTCCAACCAACCCGTGCTGTTCCGGTAAGTTGATTTCTAGACCTCAGACCAAACACTTCCGCAAGATAAGCACTGCGTGTTTGCTGTTTATTTCGCCCTCTCCAATTATTGGGAGCTTTACCATCTTCAGGATGAAATAGCCGCACAATGACACTGTTACAATCATCAGGATCTTCATACACATCTTCAACCCACAAATGTAAAGCGTCACTTTCACGTACTCCTGCACCATGCATCAGTAATACGATTAGTTGATCTCGCAGGCGAACTCGATAGTCTTTTGCACTACCAAGCCCATCAATAAAAAAGGGCTTAAACATGGCTTCAGAAAAAGCTATGGCATCATCATCGACCTTAATAACGTCTCTCTTCCCACGAAGCTTTCTGGTTTTTTTCACCATATCTGACAAGCCGTGGGGTTTTAAGTGGCCCAAGAAATTAAACTGGTTCTTCTTATGCCAAGCAGCATAATTCAAAGCTTGTTGGTAACTTGAAGCTTCTTCTAATGGGTTTAAGTTAGACACTCCATTGTTAAGAACTAACCAGTCTGTAAGCCCATTGAGTGCTGAGATAAGTTGATTGGTGTTACTTACAGAACGCGGTAACCAATACAATCCTGACGGGTCATGACCATCATGATTGATAGTACCTAAAGAAAGCTTATTAACGAAATTGGAAAATAAAACAGTGGGTGATGAATACAAACCACGGTTAGCCTGCATGTACTCTAGTAACAACTGACAAGCAAAGACAACACGATTCATCCAAGGCTGACTTCGAGCATGATACTGACTAAGTACATAGTCCAACAAAGGCTCAAACACACCTTGCTTAGTCAGAAGCACTGGCACCTCAAGTAAGCGCCCAGATTTATCTGTTCGAACCTTTGCTGTTACCTTCACCAGTGCAGCCACTGAAAGCCCTTCCATACGCAACTTGATTTAGTAGGTATAGTAGAATTTTCACTATTGATCTAATTTAAAGATTAGCTACTTGAGTAAAGAAGATGAGTCTTTTGATGGGGTTTTAGTATAGTCAGGGGAACTATAAATAAGGCTTATGGTGCAAACTACAAAACGCCAGATGGGTGGAAGCCCCCACCAGCCACATCCCGGCACACACGACGCCTGCTGCGGTTGCTCCCTTCCGGGCCTGGCCGAGTTCACAGGTTAGTGTTGCGGGAGGACCAATGGGGGCCTCCATAGATTCTTTGTCTCGTTTCGAGAACGGGGTTGATTATCCGCTAACACTTGCGGCAATGCAAGGGCTCAATACCCCCAACCGATCCAACTGCTTCTTTATTGTTCAAATTCAAATGGCATTGCCGTAAAAACAGCATAACGCCCTGAAAAAACAGGATGCTTACAGCTCTTCTTCCGGCTCTTCCAGTAGGAACTCGCCCAGCAGGGCTCCCCCCAATACAAGTAGCCAGGCCACCAGTACCGGATTAGGCACTTCGAAATAAGGCACGATAACGAGAGTTGCGAAGCCAACCGCAGGTAAAATCCAAGCCATCCGCGGGACCCAATCACGCAGTTTGCTTTTCATCATCTCTTGCATAGCCGCAATCAGCCCCGTCACACACAGTGCTACGAGCGCAGCATGTTCCATACCGCCAACCCATAAGGGAACAACAAGGAACAATGGCCACCAAGTATTGCCTTCAACCGGACGCCAGCTGCGGCCAACATACCAGATCAGGGTAACCGCCAGAATTTGAATCACGGTTGATGATACATGACCCGAGAGTTTACCTTCCCCCTGTAGCGCCATCAGGCCGACATCCATTGCCAAAACAATCGAAATCAGCAAGGCCGCCAGCTGCCAGCCACTCTTTGGTGAGAAACTTACAGCAAAAACAGGTAACATCATAAAGATGCTGATTGACAGGGCCAGAGGCTGCTCGGGCAGAACGGCGCCATATGCGCCCAAGCCGAGTAATAACAGCCAGGCATAAATTCCACCTTGGGGCAGTAACCATAAGGCGGGAATAGCCAATGCCAGTGCAGGGAGCTCTCCTTGGCTATAACCTAATGCACTGACCCCCAACACGGTCAGCACAATGCTGACCATAACAAGTAACGCGGCATACAACATGGCAGCACCTCCTTGCGTTATCCGATAGCTCGAATAAAAAAGGCTAACTTCAACGACTATCGGGATGTTTTGTTTGGTTCAGGTATAAATATGGACGATTTTGCAGGTCAAATCTACAGCCAGGTTCACCAAATCCCCTTTGGCAAAGTGTCAACTTATGGTGATATTGCCAAATTTGCGGGATTTCCCGGCTATGCCCGTCAGGTGGGTCGGTTAATGGCGACCCTACCTGAGGACTCTAAACTACCCTGGCACAGGGTAATCAATGCAAAAGGAATGATTTCACTTACCGGTCATGATTTGCAGCGACAGCGTAAGCGGCTGCTCGAGGAAGGGGTTGAGATCTCGGAAAACGGCAAATTGAGGTTAGCTAAATATCGCTGGGACGGGATGTAATACCAAACAATATCCCCTCCACGATCTGCTCGCGACCGTGGAAGGCAACATCACTTATTTCACCCTAACCAACATCAGATCCAGCTTGGTTGTCGCCGCAGGATCGGTGATCACATGGTTAGCGGTATCGGTAATAAATATTAGCTTACCGTTCACTTCGATACGGGCGCTGACCGAATAAGTATGATTCGGTTGGATCTCAGCCTGCATATAATTCAAGTTAAACGCAAAAGGAACCTGCTTTCCACCAGCCATAAAGGCCTGGCTGCTGATCACATCGGCAGGTGCATCCATCAGAGATACATCCGATAATGTGACAGTAATGCGTGCATTATCCGGCAGCGCAATACGCTCGCGATATGCCAAAGACCCTTCCACTTGTCCCAGATCTGCATCTTGTTTGATTAAGTTCGTACACGCCGAAATAACCAATACCACAGCCAATGCTGAAATAAGTGTAAAAATCTTTTTCATTTTTCTCCCCTTAATGCCCAAACACACGCTGATAACATTGCAATTACCAATCAATTACACTTGAATATGTGTTTATACCCAGTCAACACACTGAAACGAGCATCTCAAAGTCATTTGGGTATAAATATCCGTAAAACGCCTAATAATAACATGGAATATGGAGCTCCGATGAGCAAAGAACTGAATGAACTTCTCACTCTGTTACACTTAGAGCAGCTTGAACAAGGATTGTTTCGAGGCCAGAGCGAACACCTTGGCTTACCTCAGGTGTATGGCGGTCAGGTTATTGGTCAATCATTATCCGCAGCCAAAGAAACCGTAGACGAACATCGTCAGGTTCACTCTTTTCACAGCTACTTCCTACGTCCGGGCGATCCGCAAAAACCGATCATTTACGATGTCGAAAACCTGCGTGACGGAGTCAGTTTTAGTACCCGCCGGGTCAAAGCCATTCAGTTTGGTCGCCCGATTTTCTACCTGACCGCATCTTACCAAATTGAAGAAGAGGGTTTCAGCCACCAGTCAACCATGCCAGATGTGCCGCCGCCGGAATCGCTAATCTCCGAGCAAGCACTGGTACAATCTATTGCCCAGCACCTTCCTAAGGCGGCCATCGAAGCCTTTGGCCGTGAACGCCCCATTGAAGTTAAGCCCGTTACCGTCGTCAACCCTCTGGATCCCAAGCCCGAGGCTCCCAAGCAATATCTATGGATCAAGGCCAATGGTGAAATGCCAGAGGATCACCGCATCCATCAATATGTGCTGGCCTATGCCTCAGACTGGGGCTTTCTGGTTACCGCCTTGCAGCCACACGGCGTTACTCTCCTGACACCGAAAATGAAGGTGGCAACAATTGATCACTCCATGTGGTACCACCGACCGTTCCGTATGGATGAATGGCTGTTGTTTGCCATTGACAGCCCATCTGCCAGTGGAGCACGTGGCTTGGTACGTGGGGAAATCTATAACCAGAAAGGTGAGCTTGTTGCCTCAGCAATACAAGAAGGTCTGATGCGCCAAAAACAATAGTCGCTGCTGGTTGAATAAAGTGCAGAGGT
Organism: Photobacterium obscurum; assembly: GCF_026191635.1. Classification (GTDB taxonomy): domain Bacteria; phylum Pseudomonadota; class Gammaproteobacteria; order Enterobacterales; family Vibrionaceae; genus Photobacterium; species Photobacterium obscurum. The sequence goes on along the minus strand of NZ_JAKRRW010000033.1, from coordinate 35,387 downwards.
TGGGACAACCAACCTCTGTTTCTGAAGACGTTGTACACGAATTATTTGCGTCATGCCGGCACAGGTTAGTTTACCGCAGCAGCAGACTCGGTCGGCTCAGACTCTTCGAGTTGATGAAGGTGCTCACCCGCCCGCTGAAGCTGGTACATCTGCCAGTAATGTCCTTGCTGTTTCAGCAACTGCTGATGGTTTCCCCGCTCTGTCATCGCGCCTCGGCTCAGTACCATTATTTCATCGGCCTCCATAATGGTCGACAGACGATGGGCAATCACCACGATACTCATATCCTGCCGCAGGGTATGCAGCGCCTGCTGTATTTTCTGCTCGGTACCCGAGTCGATATTGGCCGTCGCCTCATCAAGGATCAAAATCTTTGGTTTGGCTACCAGTACCCTCGCCATCGCAAGCAACTGTTTTTGCCCTGCCGATAAATTGACCTCTCCGCTCCCTAAGCGTGTATCTAGCCCCTGCGAATAAGTTCGAATTTGCTCAGCCAAGCCGACTTTTTTCAAGGCCTGCCAAATCAAGGTGTCATCAACTTCCCGGCCTAAGCGGATATTCTCTCTGACCGTATCGCTGAGTACATGCGGATCCTGCTGGACCATGGCGATCCCTTCCCTGAGTACAGAATGCCCAAGGGAGGCCAGTGGCCTGCCATCCAACTTCAACTCACCGTGCGAGACTGGGTAGAAGCCCATCATCAAAGACGCCAAGGTACTTTTACCACTGCCGGTATGCCCTACCAGCGCCAAAAATCCTCGATGCGGCAAGCTAACATTAATGTCACTCAGCACCGTCTGCTTGCCATCATAGCTAAACGTCACACCATCACAGTCAAGCTGGCCTTCTGACAATGGTTGTAGATCATCACCATAACCCTGCTGCCTGGCATCAATAAAACCAAATATCCGCTCACTGGCCACCAGTGCCTGCTGCAGCAGGGAAAGCTGCTGAGTCAGCTCGATCAGTGGCTCGGTCACCCGGCCAAGGTAACTAATAAAAGCATACAGTACCCCGACACCAATCAGTTCCGTACCACTTACGCCAAACAAGGCAACAAGTGACAACAAGGCAACCCCCGACAGAAAATCTATCAGCGGTCGGAGCAACAAGCCGTTAAGCTTCATCACCCCAATCTGGGAGTCAAGGTGACGTCGGGTTAGTACTGAAAACTGCTGACTAAACGCTTGCTCCTGACGCATCAGCTGGATCAGGCTCATCCCCTGGATCGACTCGCTCATCGAAGCATTGATATCAGCCAGCAAATCCCGCATTTTGCGGTACGCGCCGGCACTCTTGTGTTGATAGAGCGCCATAACCGCCACCACGATCGGAAGCAGTATCAGTACCACAATCGTCAGGCGCCAGCTCAGCCAGCTCATTACCACCAGCATTACACTGATCAAGATGACGTTCTTCAGCACCGTACCAATGACGAATACATAGAAATCCTTGATCGATTCAGTGTCATTGGTGATCCGGGAGATCAGCTTTCCAGATGGCATGTAGTCGAATTCAGACAATGGCTGGTTAATTATCTTGCCAAACAGTTGCTTACGGACAGTCTGGACCACACCAATTGCAATTTCATTGAACCGCAGCGACTGAATATACTTAAACCATGCCGCTACGCACATCAGGGCGATATAAGCCAGCGACAGTCCGACCACGGTATCTAACGGATAATCATCTTTGGCAATATGATTATCAATAAAATGCTGGATCAGCCAAGGACCTGACACATCGGCCAGCGAAGCTATCAACAACAGTCCTATGGCGATTCCAAGCTTTCTTTTATCAGCCAGCGCATAGCCTAGCAGACGTTTGAGTACGGCTCGGTTTACTGCTTTTTCTGTCATTTCGCCCCCTCAATGGCTTGTTCCAGCTGCTGATAACGGAACATCTCAGCGTACCAGCTCCCCGCTCTCAACAAAGCCTGATGATCACCACGCTCGTCGATTCGTCCATGCTGCAGGACCAAAATATTGTCGGCCTGCTCCAGTGCGGTAAGACGGTGGGCTATCACAATTACGGTTTGTTGACGCTGCCTGCGCAGGTTAGCCAGGATCTTGTGCTCGGTTTTGCCATCAACGGCAGACAGCGCATCATCCAGGACTAAAATTTCGGCGTCGAGCAACAAGGCACGGGCGATTGAGATTCGCTGCTTTTGCCCGCCAGACAAGGTAATCCCCTTTTCGCCAATCAAGGTGTCGTAACCTTCCGGAAACTGCATAATATCGCCATCAATACAGGCCGCTCTGGCAGCTTTTCGAATTTGTTCCATGGAAGCATCTGGCCGGCCGAGGGCAATGTTGTCGGCAATAGAACGGGAAAACAAAAACGGACTCTGGCTGACGACGGCAAACCGACTGCGCCAGTGGTTCAAATCCGCTTGGGTAATACTGATCCCGCCATAGCTGATGCAGCCCTGCGTTAATTCATGCTGACGTAACAGCAGGGCCAACAAGGTAGACTTTCCGCTGCCAATCGGCCCGGCAATACCCAACATCTGCCCGGCCTGCAAGGTAAAATTCACACAAGATAACGCTGGCTGCGTCAGGCCATTCCAGCTAAATGCCTCGATATCAACCTGCAATGCCTGCTGCATTGCTTTCAAGGCCTCGTCACCACTGATAATCTCAGGAGCCACATCAAAGATCTGCTGGAGGCGTTTCCAGGCGGCCGAACCTCGTTCCAGAATATTAAACAACCAGGCCATCGCCAGCATCGGCCAAATCATCAATCCCTGATACAAGGTAAATGCCGTGAGATCCCCCAAGGTTAAACGCCCCTGTGAAACCATATAACCGCCACCAGCAATACTGAGGAAAAATGACATACCAATTGCCAGCTGGATCACCGGATCAAACTTGGCATCCACCTTTTCAACCGCGAGGTTCTTCTCTCCGACATACTCAACCACCTCATCAAAATCAGCTTGTTGACGCTGCTCCAGGCCAAAAGCACGGATCATTCTTACGCCATTCAGGCTTTCCTGGGTTTTATCGGTCAGATCAGAGAACGCCGCCTGTGACTCGGAAAAACAAGAATGCAGCTGGCGGCCAAAGCGAAATACCGCCAACGCCATCAACGGCATAGGAAGCAATGCCAAAATTGTGAGCTCCCAACTCAACATGGTTGTCATCACAAACAGCACCGCAATCCCCATGATCAGCGAGTCGGCAGCGGTCAATACACCTTCACCGGCCGTCATGACGACCGCGTTTACGTCATTAGTCGAGCGGGCCATCAGATCACCGGTTTTATAACGCTCAAAAAACACTGGGGGATGGGAAGAGAAATGACGATAAAGTCGATTACGCAGCACGGTGCCCAATTCCGCCGCCGCACCAAATAACCACACCCGCCAAATAATGCGCAGGAAATAAACGACAAACCACAATGCAGCGATTGCAGCCAACCAGCCCAGCATCGCCGACAGGCTCAGATCACCGGCGACGACGCCATCGACAATCCAGCCTATAGCGCGCGGAGGCAATAGCTCAAACAAGGAAACCAAAACCAATATTAGAATCGCACCGCCATAACGGCGCCACTGCTGGCGAAAGTACCATCTTAACTGCCAAAAAATCTGCATAATCCCTCCACAGAAGTAGGCATAGTCATAGTTTATGACGAATTTCAGTGAGACATTTATTTTGCAGGTGCAACATGCCGGATAATGAATACCCGTTAGGGGAGGTATAACCGTATCAATACAAATAGAAAGGCCGATTTATCGCTCAGGCTTTGTTGCGAAACACCCTGTCAACAAAGCCATTATCGAAAAACTGGCTAATAAATCAACTATATAGAAGAGATCATAATTAAAACAATCACATTGTCCATAACAATTTATAAATTAGGGAAATCCGCTTTTTTATACAGTATTTCAGACCGGCAAAGCAGTCGTATATTTCAGGGGCTCCATCGCAAAGGTCGAGGTCACATTGGTCAACCCTTCGATGCTGTTGACCAGTTTTTTGTAGAACTTATCAAACGCCGACATATCGGCGACCTGCACCTTCATCATGTAATCGTATTCACCAGCCATCCGGTAAAACTCCATCACCTCAGGAAAGTCAGACACAGTTTCAACGAAACAGTGATACCACTCTTTAGAATGGTTACTGGTTTTGATCTGGACAAAAGCTGTAAACGACAGTCCCAGCTTAACCGGATCGAGCAAAGCAACCCGCTGCCTGAGGATCCCGTTTTCTTCCAGCCGTTTTAGACGTTTCCAGCAGGGTGTCGTGGTCAGATTTACCGCTTCAGCCAGCTCAGCCAATGCCAATGTCCCGTCTTGCTGTAACAACCGTAGTAATGTTCTGTCAGTATTGTCCAGATCAGCCATCTGATTATCCCTTACTTCAATAATAGAGAAAAACTTTCTCTATTTTATCGACACTGCAGTAAACAAAGCAAAGATTTTTCCTCAATATCCAGTACTATTCTTACTATTCCAAACAAACTGGTTATCTGTTGGGTCTACCAGCAGAACCGCCTGATAAATAAGGAAGAAACATGAGTCATGACCCACAGTGGATTAACACTGCCATCAGAAAGATTGAAGCTGACTTTCAACGTTCGGCGGATACCCACTTAATCAAGCTGGATCTTCCTTGCCTTTCAGGTATTGATATCTATCTAAAAGATGAGAGCACCCACCCGACAGGTAGCCTAAAACACCGACTCGCCCGCTCGCTATTTCTGTACGCCCTGTGTAACGGCTGGATAGGCCAGGACACCACGGTGATCGAGTCCTCGTCGGGCAGCACTGCGGTTTCCGAGGCCTATTTTGCCCGCCTGCTGGGCTTGCCATTTATTGCCGTGGTACCAAGAAAGACCGCCCGCAAGAAGATTGAACAGATCGAGTTCTACGGTGGCCGCGCCCATTTCGTTGACAGCCCAAGCGAAATTTACGACGAGTCGCGCCGTCTGGCCAAGGAGTTGAACGGCCATTATATGGATCAGTTTACCTTTGCCGAGCGAGCCACCGACTGGCGCGGAAACAACAATATCGCCAACAGCATCTTCGAGCAGATGAAGCTTGAAGAGCACCCGATCCCAAGCTGGATTGTTATGAGCCCGGGTACCGGCGGTACTTCAGCCACAATCGGCCGCTACATCCGTTACCAGATGCACCACACCAAGCTGTGCGTGGTTGATCCGGAAAACTCGGTATTCCATGACTATTTCAAGACCCGGGACCTGAACCTGACCAGTACCGTAGGCAGCCGTATCGAAGGGATTGGCCGCCCTCGGGTAGAACCAAGCTTTATTCCTGATGTGGTTGATGAAATGCGTACCATTTCTGATGCTGCCAGTATTGCCACCGTCCACTGGCTAGAGAAACTGCTGGGTCGTAAGGCCGGCGCTTCAACAGGAACAAACCTGTATGGCGTGCTGCAACTTGCCTGTGAGATGAAGGCACGAGGCGAAAAAGGCTCAATTGTTACTCTGCTATGTGACAGTGGCGAGCGTTACCTCGATACCTATTTCAACCCTGAGTGGATTCACGAAAATATTGGCGATATCTCTGGTTACGTCTGCCAGCTCGAAGCGTTTGAGCAAACAGGGGCATTAAAATAGCCTGGATATAGCAGCTTACCAACTATCCCTCATTGCCCAACCGCAGCTCTCCGCTGCGGTTTTTTTCACTCTCCCCCTTCCCATCATGTTTAGCTGTACGGTAGCATTGCCCTACCAATAGAGAACCTGCTGTTGGTCTATCTTTATCTACCCAACTCCCCCTCTGTAGGGGTGAGTCGAGATAGTCCCTACCGACTGTTTTTCGGTACGAATACAACATAGGACATTGAATACATGCGTAAAGCTGTAGTTGTTTTTAGTGGTGGCCAAGACTCCACGACCTGCCTGATCCAGGCGATTGCCAAATATGATGAAGTACATTGTATTACTTTCGATTACGGCCAGCGCCACAAGCTGGAAATCGAAGTGGCACAGTCTGTAGCAAAAGAACTTGGCGTAGCAGCGCATAAGGTGATGGATGTCGGCCTGCTTAACGAGCTCGCAATCAGCTCACTGACCCGCGACAACATCGCCGTATCCCATGAGCTTCAGGAAAACGGGCTGCCTAACTCTTTCGTTCCCGGCCGTAATATCCTGTTCCTGACCCTCGCGGGTATCTATGCCTACCAGATTGGTGCTGAAGCCGTGATCACCGGTGTTTGCGAAACCGACTTTTCCGGCTACCCGGACTGCCGTGACGAATTCGTGAAATCACTGAACCAGTCTCTGGTACTGGGGATGGATCGCCCGCTGAATATCGAAACGCCACTGATGTGGCTGAACAAGGCTGAAACCTGGGCACTGGCGGATCAATACGACAAACTCGATTTCGTCCGCGAAAAAACCCTGACCTGTTATAACGGTATCATTGGTGATGGCTGTGGCGACTGCCCGTCTTGCGATCTACGTAAAGCCGGCCTCGACGATTACCTCAACCAAAAAGAAGCGGTAATGGCAGACCTGCAGGCCAAGCAAGCCCAAGGCAATGCTTAACGGTTAACACCAACCACACAGCAGCCTGCTGAATAGCCATAAAAAAACCGGAGCATCAACTCCGGTTTTTTATATCTGGATATCAGCTATCAACCCAACGACTTAGTCACGGTAGATTGAAAACTCATCCTGGCACTCAAGCAGCTGCTCACGTGTCATCATGAACACGCCGTGGCCGCCATTTTCAAACTCAATCCAGGTAAATGGAATATGCGGATACTGCTCTTCCATATGGATCATTGAGTTCCCGACCTCGCAGATCAGTACACCGTTTTCTTTCAGGTAGTCTGGCGCATTGGCAAGAATACGACGCACCAGCTTCAGACCATCGGTACCCGCAGCCAGGCCAAGCTCTGGCTCGTGGCGGAACTCATCTGGCAGGCTGTTCATGTCTTCCTGATCAACATACGGCGGGTTCGTTACAATCAGATCGTACTGATCTTTTGGAACATCGCGCAGTAGATCAGAACGCAGCGGTGTAACCTGCTGCTCTAGGCCATGATCCTGGATATTCTGCTCAGCCACTGCCAGTGCATCAGTAGAAATATCAACCAGATCCACTTCAGCTTCTGGGAACGCATGGGCACAGGCAATACCGATACAGCCACTCCCCGTACACAGATCCATAATACGTGTTGGCTGTTCGGCCAAGAACGGTTCAAAACCATTCTCAATCAGTTCGCCAATCGGCGAACGCGGCACCAACACGCGCTCATCAACGAAGAATTCCATACCACAGAACCACGCTTTGTTGGTCAGATATGACACCGGCGTACGATCGTTAATACGGCGGATCACGCGCTCAACGATGCGAAGGCGCTCGCTGCTTGTCAGGCGCGAACAACGCACATCCGATGGAATATCTAGCGGCAGATACAGCGTAGGTAATACCAATTGCACGGCTTCGTCCCACGCATTATCGGTACCGTGACCATAAAAAAGACCTGCAGCATTGAAACGGCTTACCGTCCAACGTAGCATGTCCTGTAAAGTGTGAAGTTCGTTGACGGCTTCGTCGACAAAAATCTTATCCAAAATAGCCTCCGATTGACGCTACAATACCGCTATAGAGTTGTTGGAATATCATAATGAGTAAAAAAGATCTTACCCTGGAAGATGACCTGGCACTCTTTCAGGATGCGGTTAAAGGCGTAAAAAAGTTGTCGCATGATACCATAATCGCACCGCGCCGACAGAGCCCAAAGGCCGATAAGCCCAAAGTCTCGGAAAAAGAGACCCAAAACCACGAATTTTATTTCTCAGATGAGTTTGAGCCCCACCTTAACGAGCATGGTCCAACCCAATATGCCCGTACCGGGGTATCGAAATACGAAGTGAAAAAATTACGTCGTGGTGTATATGTACCAGATATGTATCTGGATATGCATGGCATGACCCAAAAAGAAGCCAAGCGCGAGCTGGCTGCGATGATTGCTGCCTGCATAAAAGAAAGCGTATCTTGTGCCTGCGTAATGCATGGAATTGGCAAGCACATTCTGAAGCAAAAGGCCCCGCTATGGCTGGCCCAGCACCCGGATGTGATGGCCTTCCACCAGGCGCCGCTGGAATTTGGCGGTGATGGCGCGCTGCTGGTATTGATCGATATACCTGAAAGATAATGCGGGAAGCATTGCTAATTAATAAACAGAAAAGCGAGAATCAAGGCTCTCGCTTTTTTGTTTTTTGGGGGGATTAATAAACGTATTTCGCCAGTGAACCGACGTTGATCACCTGGCCTTCGACAATCAGCCTGACTTCCCCGCTGTCACAAATCTGCATGCGGGTTTTTACCGCACCTTCACTGTAATAATGCTCGCAGTTGCCGTTACGGGCACTGTCGATACGAGAGAAGATCGTGATACCACCTGGGCTTAGTAAGCTTTGTGGTGAGGCAAACGTCAGGGTGCTACCTGACGAAGAAATATGCATTTCTTCACTGACACCGTTTGCCCATTTGATTGCACCATTGGCGTTAATACTCGGTGCACGAGGAGCCTGGATACACCCCGCCAACAGCGCAGCACCGAGGATTGCAGAAAAAAGACCTTTCATAGCTACTTATATTTATTCTCGTTGATGAAACCTACCCAACCCGGTACAGGACAAGACCGCGTTACATTGAAGTGAGCCTTATCAGCCACATAAACCTATATCGGCAGCAACCATCATTTCCTTAAGGCTCAAATACCACACAATTAACCTTCAGGATTAGCCTGCCACAAGAACTCAACCAGCTCACTGTCTGGCTGGTAATCAATGGCAGCGACTGAAGAGGTACGGAACATTGGAGGCTGAATACCGGGTACCAGCTCCGCAGTTAGGTAACCAACCAGCGGAAGGTGCGAGACCAACAAGACGGTTTCAGGCCGCTCGACCGCAATCACTGCCTTCAGATAGGCCGCAACGTCTTCTGCCTCACCATAAGGTGTGATTTCATCAACTTCCATCAATCGCTTTGGTTCAGGTAGATGCTTAGCCATCACTTGCCAGGTTTGCTGGGCACGCAAATAAGGGCTCACCCATACCATATCCAGATCAGCATTTAACTGACTGGCCAACTGGGTCGCCATTTGCTCTGAGTGAGACTCACCACACGCTGTCAGAGGTCGCTCCGCATCGCTGGGAGCGAAATTCTGCGCCTCACCATGACGCATGATATAAATTCGCATATAGCCTATCCAATAACACTACTCCTATTAACTAACCGGACCGTCAGTCCCGAAATATCTTCCTTCGGATCGTGGTCTTCACCTCTGGGGGAAGTTAATAGGACTAAAAAAAGCTTCTAGTATGCCGCTATGCTAGCAAGTCCAGCTCATGCTGGATAGCCATTCTGCGCATTCGATTGCCGTTCCGTGACCCCTGAAGCCCTTGACGGAATCCATGAGCCTGCTTCTTCATAATATGGTTAGCCGCCTTTGATACGTCCCCCATAGAGGACAACAACAATAAAAATCACCCGGAACTTAATTTGCCACCCTCTATATTGAGCGTCATAATTAGTCTAATTTCCTTAGAAAATAGGCTCTTCCCGTGCATATTAGTCCTAATGATCCTAAGCAGTACCGCTACCTGACTTTGGATAACGAGCTTAAGGTCCTTCTGGTACATGATGCTGAGGCCCCCCGCTCTGCAGCTGCATTATCCGTCAACGTCGGGCATTTTGATGATCCGCTAGAGCGACAAGGCATGGCACACTTCCTGGAGCATATGCTGTTTCTCGGGACGGAAAAATACCCTAAGATCGGTGAATTCCAAACCTTTATCAACCGAAGTGGCGGCAGCAACAATGCTTGGACCGGGACAGAAAACACCACCTATTTTTTTGAAGTCAGCCCCCATGCCTTTCATGAAGGGCTAGAGCGTTTCGGCCAATTTTTTACCGCACCATTATTCAATAAAGAGGCTGTCGACAAAGAGCGTCAGGCTGTTGACTCCGAGTACAAGCTTAAAATAAAAGATGATGTACGCCGCCTGTATCAGGTTCACAAAGAGACTATTAACCCGGCCCACCCTTTTGCTAAATTTTCTGTCGGGGATCTAACGACTCTGGATGACCGTGAAGGCATCTCTATCCGTGACGAACTCATTGCGTTTTACCAAACCCATTATTCCGCCAACTTAATGGGACTAGTTCTGCTTGGACCACAGCCATTGGACGAACTCGAGGCCCATGCGACGAGCTTCTTCGACCATATTCCAAACTCAGGAGTGGCCAAACCAACGATCCCTGAGCCCCTGGTCACCGCCAATGAAACTGCGAAATTCATCAAGATTAAACCAATCAAAGAAGTGCGAAAACTGACACTGTCTTTTACCATGCCCTCTGTCGAACCATACTATCGTCAGAAACCCCTTTCCTATATTGCCCACCTGCTGGGCAACGAAGGTAGCGGCAGCCTGATGTCAATGCTAAAAAGTCGTGGACTAATCAATACCCTTGCGGCTGGAGGCGGTGTCAATGGCAGTAACTTTCGCGAGTTTACGGTTAGCCTGAACCTGACCCCGAAAGGACTGGAGTATATTGATGATATTGTCACCGCAGTATTTCAATATATCGCGCTTATCAAGCAACAGGGGTTAGATGAGTGGCGCTACCAGGAAAAAAAATCGGTACTGGAAGTCGCCTTCCGCTACCAGGAGAAAAGTCGCCCGCTAGACACCGTTAGCTATCTGGTGATGAACCTGCTGCATTACTCACCGGAAGATATTATCTACGGTGATTATATGATGGCCGGTTATGATGAAAGCTTGATCCGCGAGCTACTCGACTACCTGACACCTGATAATATGCGCTTGGTACTGGTTGCCCAGGAACAAGAATATGACCAGGTTGCCCAGTGGTATCATACACCGTACTCTGTCACCCCGTTTTCGACCGAACAACTTCTACGCTGGCAGCAGGTTGATGAAGAACCCGAACTCTGCCTGCCAGAGAAAAACCCCTATATCTGCGAACAGCTTGATCCTCACCCGCTGACCGCCGATGCAGAGCAGCCTCCTCAGCTGATCCAGGATTTACCCGGATTCCGTCTGTGGCACAAACAAGAGCATGAGTTCCGGGTTCCCAAAGGTGTCGTGTATGTGGCGATAGACAGCCCACATGCTGTCGATACGCCCCGCAATATCGTAAAAACCCGCCTCTGTGTCGAGATGCTGCTGGAAGCGATCAATGAGTCAGCCTACCCGGCTGAAATCGCAGGGATGTCATACAATCTCTATGCCCACCAGGGGGGAGTGACCTTACAGCTCTCCGGGTTCAGTGAAAAGCAGCCATTGTTGTTGAAACTGATATTGGAACGATTCGAAAACCGAACATTTGATCCGGTACGGTTTGACAATATCAAGGCGCAGATGCTGCGTAACTGGCGGAATGCTGCTGAAGATAAACCTATTTCTCAGTTGTTTAACCAGCTGACTGGCGTACTACAACCGAATAATCCCCCGTACCCCGTACTCATAGAGGCGCTGGAGTCACTCGAAGTCGATGAACTGCCTGAGTTTGTTGAAGCCATGTTTGCCGAATTACACATCGATACTTTTGTCTACGGTAATTGGCTAAAGGATGATGCTCTCGCACTGGCCGAGGTACTTAAAGATGCGTTCCGCGCCACCGACCAGCGCTACGGTGAAGCACAGCGCCCGCTGGTACGTTTAGGTAAGGCTGGCACCCTAAACCATGAGGTAACCTGTAATCATGCGGATTCAGCTATCTTGATGTACTACCAATCAAGAGAGACAACTCCCCGTAAAATTGCAATTTACACGCTGGCCAATCATCTGATGTCGACAACCTTTTTCCATGAGCTGCGTACCCGTCAGCAACTGGGCTATATGGTTGGTACCGCCAACCTGCCTCTTAACCGCCATCCGGGGCTGATTCTATATATCCAATCACCGGTCGCCAGCCCTGCACAACTATCGGAAGCCATCGACGAGTTCACCAATGCTTTTGCCCTCGTGTTACTGGAGCTCAATGAAGCCCAGTGGCAGGCCAGCAAGCAAGGCTTGATTGCTCAGGTGTCAGAACCAGATACCAACCTGCGGGCTCGTGCGCAACGATTTTGGGTCAGCATCGGTAATAAAGATACTGAATTTAACCAACGCCAAAAGGTCGTGGAAGCATTACAGAACCTTAGCCGAGCTGACATGGTGCGATTTATTGTCGACATCATAAAGCCTCGCACCTCTAACCGACTCGTTATGCACTGTCAGGGAGAGGCACACAGCAACCTCGAACCGCTCACTATCGGCCAAGAGATTGAATCAATCGAAGAGTTTCAGAAAAACGCCCGCTAGATTGTGTCCCTTCCCTTTTGACTGCCCGTTGCCCGGTTTCCCTTACCGGGCAACGCGTTACTTGCCAAATGCAGATTCCTCCAAACAGCGTCAAGGTGCTTAGTTTGGATATAAATACGAATGAATTTATATCTACATACAATTTTTTAGCCTTTCTCAAAACTATTCAGTAGCTTTATTTTCCTCTAAATCTCACTATGAATAGACATTCATCTTGTATTCATTTTGGCTTCGGCAAGATAAATCCGGCGCCATAAAGACCAAGCTAAATAGCGCCCCTTAATAAACAGCTATCTAGCTATTAACAATAAAAACAATAGTTATCGGGCATTCATGGTACGGATACCTCAGCCCTCTTAAAGCAATGACATAAAACCTGTTGAGATTAAGTAGAAGCCATGAGCCATTCCTGTCCCCACTGCCAGTTAGCTATATCAGCCCCCACAATAAGCCAGTATCATGATTATTTATCTGTCCACATTGCCAGTGTGCGCTTTCGCACCATGAAATCGATATTTTGCTCTATGCACTGGCTTTTATTGTTATCTGCAGCGCGCCACTGATCATCTTGTTTAAGGTCAACGGATTTGTTGCCATTAGCCTATCGATGATCGCTTACCACTTTTTGCGCCCTCGGTTATTGGAATCATACTTCCGCCTTCGAGTGATTGACCTTCTCCAACATAATGATTAATACCTAAGCAACATGTGTGACGAGCAGAAATAAAAAAAGGCCTGCATTTGCAGGCCTTCTCTGTCTTATACCAATCAGCATAAGTATTTGAGCATTATCAACCGCTAGAGCGAATAAAAACACTGCTCTTCATTGGCCATCGCAATCAACTTATCACATGGCTTGAAGCGCTCTCCGTACTTATCGGCATGTTCATCGAGTAACTCGACGACGCGCTTGATCCCCAGCTGGTCCATGTAACGGAACGGCCCACCAAGGAATGGCGGGAAACCAATACCGAAAATAGCCCCGATATCACCATCACGCGGCGACAGGATCACCCCTTCATCCAAACAACGGGCTGCTTCATTGAGCATCATTAGTGTACAACGCATCGCCAGTTCATGGCCTTCGGCCTTGGCTGCCGGTTCAATGTTCAGTAACTTATAGACGCTCTTATCAACGGCTTTCTTCTTGCTGTTGTAGAGATAGAAGCCTTTACCACTCTTGCGTCCTTTGCGGCCATCATTGAGCAGCACATCAAATACGTCCGGGCCTTTGAAACGCTCGCCCAGCTCTTCGACCATAATCGGCATGATCTTGGCGCCAATATCAACACCGACCTCATCCAGCAAAGTAATAGGCCCGACAGGGAAGCCGAAATCAAGCAATGCGGTATCCAGATGTTCAATCGGCTCCCCGCTCAGCAAAACCGATGCCGCTTCATTCATGTACGGAGCAAGAATACGGTTCACATAGAAGCCGGCCTTATCCCCTACCACAATCGGCGTTTTACCTTGCTTTTTCGCCAGGGCAACAACCGTCGCAACCGTCTCCTCTGATGTACCGGCATGAGGAATGACCTCAACCAGCGGCATTTTTTCTACTGGGCTGAAATAGTGAAGGCCGACGACGTTTTCCGGCCGCTCTGCCGCCTCTGCTATCTGGTGGATCGGCAACGACGAAGTATTGGTGGCAAAAATGGTCTCTGGTTTGGCGTTTTCCTCAATCTCTTTTACCATCTGGTGTTTCAGGTTCAGATCTTCAAACACCGCTTCGACCACCACATCAGCACGATTAAAGCCGGTATAATCCGTACCGCCAGTAATACTCATCATCTGCTTTTGCAGCTGAGCTTTGCTGATAATGCGGCGCTTACGCTTCTTATCCAGTAGCTTGTAGTTATAGGCCAATGCATTCAGGATACCGTCATTGGCAATGTCTTTGATCCGAACCGGATAGCCGGCCTTGGTTGCGGTCACATGGCTGATCCCGCCCCCCATCAGGCCACCGCCCAAAACGCCTACCTGCTTGATGTCGCCAGGCTTGGCATCAGAACCGGTTTCTTTTTTCATTGCCGTGGTGGCAAAGAAAATACTACGCAACGCCGCAGATTCGGATGTCATAACCAGCTCGCCAAAACGCTTGGCTTCTTGCTGCAACCCCTTTTCCATACCAAACTGCAGGCCACATTTAATCACTTCGAGAATGGCATCGGCCGCCGGGTAATTGCCGCGGGTTTTTTCACGGGTTTTCTTCGCCGCCTGATCAAACACCAATGAGCGACCCAGTGCATTACCGCCCATCGCCCAATCCTGGAAGGTATGCTTGCGTTTTGGTTTGGCTTTCAGCGCCTGCTGCTCGGCAATATCAAGCAAAATACTCAGTGGCACCGCTTCGTCGACCACGCCCAGCTTCTTGGCTTTCTTGGCTCGTAACTGCTTGCCAGTCAGGATCATATCCAGAGCATTTGCCACCCCAACCAAGCGAGGCAAGCGCTGCGTACCACCGGATCCCGGCAACAAGCCCAACTGAACCTCAGGTAAGCCTAAACGGGTTTTGTCATCGTCAGAACACACACGGCTATGACAGGCCAAAGCCAGCTCCATCCCGCCGCCAAGACACGGGCCATGAATGGCCGCCACTACATGAAAAGGCAGTGCTTCTAGTTCGGCAAACAGCTCCTGGCCTTTCGCAGCCAGTTGCTGCGCCTCTTCTGCCGTGGTGCAAGCCGCTAGCATGCGGATATCGGCACCGGCAATAAAATTATCCGGCTTGCCGGAATACACCACCAGGCCTTTAACATCTTGTTTGCTCTTTAATTCAGCCAGCACATCAGAAACTTGCTCGACAAACGCCGACTGCAGCGTATTCATTTTTTCTTCCGGCACATCGATCTTCAGCCAAGCAACGCCGTTATCACCGTAAGATAAAGAAAATGCGGATTGTTGTTGGGTCATTATTCTGCCTCCAGGATCATTGCTGCACCTAAGCCACCAGCCGCACACGCGGTATTCAATGCTAAACCGCCACCACGACGCTGCAACTCACGCAGTGTCTGGGTGATCATTCGCGCTCCTGTCGCGGCAAACGGGTGACCGTAAGCAATGGAGCCTCCAAGCACATTGAACTTGTCCATATCTATCTCGCCAATCGCTTGGCTACGCCCCAGCTTTTCTTCCGCAAACTGCTTAGAGCCAAACATTTTCACATTTGCCAGAGTCTGGGCAGCAAAAGCTTCATGCATATCAATCAGCGTTAAATCAGACAGAGTCACCCCGGCACGATCCAGCGCCATCGGCGTGGCATAGGAAGGGCCCATCAACATGTCTTTTTCTACGCCAATCGCAGAGAAGGCATACGAACGGATATAACCCAATGGTGGCAGTCCCAGCTCTTTTGCCCGTCCTTCACGCATCAGCAAAATCGCTGCGGCACCATCGGTCAGCGGCGTTGCATTGGCAGCCGTTACCGAGCCAAATTTACGGTCAAAAGCCGGACGCAGCTTGGCATACGATTCAAGCGACGAGTCTTCGCGAATATTGTTATCTTTGTCGATCCACTGACGGTAAGGTTCCGGGAAAGCAGTGATAACCTCATCCTGGATCAGGCCATCTTTCCATGCCTGCGCAGCCAAGGTATGGGAGCGATGCGCCAATGCATCCTGCTCCTGGCGGCTAATACCATGGGTTTTCGCCATCTGCTCGGCAGTTTGTCCCATGCTTATTCCCGTTGAGTATTCAGCAACAGCCGGAGGGACAGGCATAAGATCTTTCATGCTCAGCTTACTGAGCAGTTTTAAACGCTTGCTCATGGTTTTCGCCTTGCTCAATTCCAGCAAAGTCGCCGCCATCTTCTTAGACACCCCGATAGGCAGTACCGATGAGGAGTCCGCGCCCCCCGCAATACCGATATCGATAGTGCCCGAGATAATGCTTTCGGCCACATTGGCAGCAGCCTGGAAACTGGTCGCACAGGCTCGGGTGACACTGTAGGCATCGGTGCCGATATTCATACCGGTACCCAGCACAATTTCACGGGCAATGTTGGGGGCTTCAGGCATTTGTACGACTTGGCCAAATACCACCTGTTCAATGAGTTTCGGGTCAAAGTCAATCTGCTGCAGCATTTCATTGACCACCATTTTCCCCATGTCTAATGCAGGAACACCATTAAAGGCGGTAGCCTGGCGAGCAAACGGGGTACGTAATCCACTTACAACAGCGATGCGCTCACCCTGGTGGGTGGTGAGGTTTTGGAGACGTGTCATCGCAACTCCTTATTATGGTTTGCTGGGCACTCAAGGTGCAAATTAGAGGTCAGACCACAACAATTGTAATCAAGTTGTTATGAATTTCAAACATTTGTTTTAAGTAATTGCGACATCACAAGAAGCAAGAAGCAAGAAGCAAGAAGCAAGAAGCAAGAAGCAAGAAGCAAGAAGCAAGAAGCAAGAAGCAGTTCAGTATGAAGGGCTAATTATTGAGAGCAAATCTTTTTCTAATACCATCAACAAAACGAAACCTGTTGCCTAAGATGCTAAAATTTAGCTAAAAAAAAACCATACCGATATGGTATGGTTATAATTTACACGGAAAGCAATCCACGTAAGGTATAAGTCAATTAACATAAAGCCAATTGCAAATCAGGCAAAACCTGATAGGAGAAAGTAAAGTCAGCCTTCAAAAGGAAGTTGTCATCTTGCTCAACAGATAGTAATCAAAAAAAACAGACCTGATCCTCAGAACCGAATTCAATGCTTACCATCAGATGACGTGAACTACTATAACTTCCCCACGAAGACACAATTTGAACCAGATCAATTTTAGTGCTGATAATCCGATGAATCATGCAATCGCTGAATAAAACAACCCCAAACAACACGGCGATTTCTTTTTTGATGGGCAAATTTATGATTAAGCAATTTTTTCGTAAGAAAAAGACGGATGCCTCGGTCTCTGTAGACATGAATAAGCAAAAAAGGTACGAAGCCCTTGTCAGGGCTTGGCATCGAGACTTATATCGCTACGCTTACTGGTTATGCCACGATCCTCATATTGCTGAAGATTTAGTGCAAGAAACTTGTTTAAGAGCTTGGCGCTCTCTCGATAGTCTGCAAGATGACAAAGCCGCTAAATCATGGTTAATCACCATTCTACGCAGGGAAAACGCGCGACGTTTTGAGCGTAAGCAACTCGATTTAGTTGATATTGATGACTATGCCGTTGCTGATACCCAACACCAGGGTTCAGAAATGGATATTGAACAGCAAATCCTGCATAAGCAGATAATGAAACTGGCACCTGAGTACCGGGAACCATTAGTATTGCAAGTAATGGCTGGGTTTAACGGCGATGAAATTGCTGAAATTCTCGGGCTTAATCGCAATACCGTAATGACACGCTTGTTCCGCGCCAGAAATCAGTTAAAAGAGCAGATAGAAAAGCAATCCGAGCGGAGGGGGCACCAAAATGGATGATCTTGAATTCCGTCGTCGTATCCTGGCAGATCCTAATGATAATAGTCAGGACATGGTCGCTGCGAGAAATTCATCAATAGCGAACAGAAAGTTGTCAGATGAACTCTTACAGCTAGATGCAAAGCTAGAAAGCGCCTTAAAGGTCAATGTACCTGACGACCTCGCTGATCGAATTTTATTTCATCAGTCTGGTCAGCCAGAGCGAACTCAAAGTAAAATGCGATTCCACCTTGCTATCGCCGCCTCTGTAGCTTTTGCTTTTGGTTTGTTCATCGGCCAGTTTAATTCACAAATTTCCCCAGCGCCTGGCTATACCAGCGAGATTGCGCAGGTCGCCTTAGATCATGTTTATACAGAGGCACCCTTTATCAACGGGATTGATGAGGCGGTATCGCTGCAGCAAGTTAATGCCAAACTAACACCTTTTGGTTCTGAGTTGTCCGACCTGCCGGGTCATGTTTACTATGTAAACCATTGTGGATTTGGCGATAAAAATGCCCTGCATATGGTTATGGCCACAGACAGCGGAAAAGTTACCGTTTTTGTCGTACCAGAGCAAAGCCAGAGTATGTCGCCATTTAGTGACAATAGCTTGCAAGGGGTTGTCATGCCGATTCAGAACGCAAGCTTGATCGTGGTCGGAGATAAAGGCCAAGATGTCACGCCTGTTGCCAATCGGCTAAAATCTAACCTAAATTGGGAAATTTAATAAGTTAGCCACAAAATGAAGTGAACACTCCATAAGCAATGAGAGTGTTCACTTTAAAACACCTGAAATATAAGCATTTTATCTATTTCCCATGTGGAATTCCTTAAATATACCTATCCCTTCCTATAGCAAATATTCGTTACACACCCACCCTCGCTGTTAACTTCGCAATAACAACCAATACGTTAGCAACTGGTCTGCTTTGATACTTCATACTCCCCCCCTACAATCGTGCGCAATCTGCAGTAAATAGCAGATAAAAATGCAGTATATGATTAGGAATAACAATAAATATGAATAAGAAGCGTCTGTTTACAAAATCTGTGGTTGCTGTTGCAATCACCATGGCATCTCAGCAAGCACTGGCTGCTGGCTTCCAGCTTAACGCACAATCTGCAACCGGCCTTGGCCGTGCATTTGCCGGTGACGCGGTTATCGCAGATAACGCATCAGCGATGGCACGTAACGCGGCGGCAATGTCACTATTTGATGCGCCAGCGATCTCGCTGGGTATCAATGCGATTGATACTGATATCGAAGTAAAAGATGCTACCTATACGGGCCCATCTACAGGCTTTCAGCCAAGTAGCCTTGATGATCAATCTGTTGGCGATACATCCTATGCGCCAAACATCTACTACATCCATCCGATCAATGAAAAATGGACAGTTGGTGCAGGTATCTACTCAAACTTCGGAACAAAGACCGAGTTCAGCAGTGACTATCCAGCGAATGAATACGGCGGATTGACCGACGTTAAAAGTGTCAACTTTGCCCTAAGTGCGTCTTACCGCATTAACCACCAGTGGAGTGTAGGTGGCGGCTTAGATGTAATTTATGGTTCAGGTAAACTTCAGCGCTCAAATGAAGCACTTGGTGGCGAACTGCTTGATGTTGATGCTGACGGTGTAGGTTTCGGTTGGAACATCGGTACTGTTTATGAGCTAAATGAAGATAATCGTTTTGGCCTTTCCTACCGTTACAGCCCAGAAATCGAAGTTGAAGGCGATATGTTCTATGCGTCATCAAAAACCGGCAATCCTGACATCAGTGGTGACAAACTAAAAATGCCACTGCCTGATATGGCTGAATTCTCTGGCTTCCATAAACTGAATGAGCTATTTGCTGTTCACTATAGCGTACAGTGGATTGGCTGGAGTGCTTTTGACCAGTTAGATACTACAGGTGGAGATACGCTAAACACTTACGAATGGCAAGACGGATGGCACTACGCAATTGGTGGTACTTACTACCTAAACAATGACTGGACGCTTCGCGCCGGTTACATGTACGACACCAGTGCTCAAGATAAGAAAACATCTATCTCAGTACCAGATTCAGATCGTCAGTGGTTCTCTACCGGCTTTACTTATCATCTAGACAGCAAATCTAACATTGATTTTGGTGTGACTTACCTTGTTGGTAAAGATGTATCAGTAACTGAAGCTACCGAAAACCCGAACTATACGCCAGGCAATCCGATGATGGGTCCTGAGTATATTTCAAGCGTCAGTGGAACTACTCGTGCCAATGCATGGCTATACGGTATCCAATACAGCCGTTCATTCTAATTCAGCGAACTTTATCGTTTGAGTTAACAAAAGGGAGCCTCTGGCTCCCTTTTTCGTTGTACATGTAAACATCTGTTATATATGACAATTAAGCTATTTGTAGAATTTCCCTCTCTATTTTCAGTGCACAATGCGTCGCTGAAACCTCCATATTTAGATACATGTGTACGCTGAAATCTCATCCGACCAGGTTAATGCGCTTACTTTTTACCAGACACACAACCACAAAACAGCATCAATGCAGAACATAAAACCAAACTGGCCTTGATGAATAAGATTTACTTAAAGCTTTTACTCTAAAGCGTATGATTCGCGGCATTGAATTTCAGCGAACAATCAGACTGATGAATAAAAACAAAATTACACTTTCTTTGGCAGCAGCGTTAACTCTAGGCATGAGTGCCAATGTAATGGCAGCTGGTTTCCAGCTAGCAGAATACTCAGCAACAGGCCTAGGCCGCGCTTTTGCCGGTGAAGCGGCAATGGCTGACAATGCCAGCACCCAGTTCCGCAACCCAGCGATGATGACCTACCTGGAAGGTACGCAGATCTCTGTAGGTGCAATCTACGTCGATCCAAATATTGATGTGGAAGGAAAAGTGAATGGCGTTGCACCAACTAAAGCAAGTGACATTGCAAATTCTGCAGTTATCCCTAACCTTTACCTTTCACACCAAGTAAATGACCAGTGGGTTGTCGGCCTTGCTTTTGGAACTAACTATGGCATGGAAACTGAGCTAGGTGGAGATTACCTTGCAACTGGTTTCGGTAATCAAGCAATGGTTAAGTCGATTGAAATCAACCCGAACATTGCTTACAAGATTAATGAGCAGTTCAGTGTTGGTGGTGGTGTTCGCTACGTTATGGGTGAAGGTCATTTCGGTGCCGCTTTACCTAAAGCGGCTGGCGGTGCAGACCTTAAATACATGGAAGGTGATGATACTGCTTGGGGCTGGCAGCTTGGTGCAGCATGGCAGATCAATGATAACAATCGCATTGGTGTAAACTACCGCTCAGCCGTTGATCTAACACTTGAAGGCAAGGCATCAGGTCTTGTCTATGATAAGACGGTTGCTATGCAAGGTAAAAAACCTAGCAAAGATTATGCTGGTAGCATGGATTTAACACTTCCTGCTACAGCTGAAATCGCAAGTTTCCACCAGCTAACCAATAAAGTTGCAGTTCATGCAAGCTTTAACTGGACCGACTGGAGTAGCTTCGACAAACTTGAAGCCAATATTCCATCAATTTCTTCCAAGCCAGATCTAATCAAAGAAGAAAACTGGGAAGACAATTACCGTTTAGCCGTAGGTACAACTTACCAATATACAAATGACTTAGTACTTCGTACTGGTGTTGCGTACGATACATCAGCTGTTAGCGACGAACACCGTACTCAAACAATCCCTGAAACGGATCGTCTATGGCTAAGCCTAGGTGCTGGTTATAACTGGTCTCAAAACCTGAGTTTTGATGCTGGCTTCACTTACATTTTCGCCAAAGATGCCTCTATGCATGAAAAAGATGAGCAATTAGGCTCTTTCGAAGGCGAAACAACCGGCAACATTTGGCTGGTCGGTGTACAGGCTAACTACAAATTTTAACGGCAGACCGAATCTACACCCTAGATTCTAAGTAAGTCGATAAAGAGAGTGTATGAATATGCACTCTCTTTTTTATTGCTCGCCATCCACACATGAAATCAATTCATGCATAGAGTTAAACAATTCATTCGACGTCCGGGCAACCCCTGACTAAAATCACACTTTCTCTTGCATTCAATTACATACATCAATTTTTCTCATGCTATTAACAACACTTTATATTATCGGCATTACAGCCGAAGCGATGACAGGCGCACTGGCTGCAGGCAAGCGTCATATGGACTGGTTCGGGGTGATGCTGGTAGCCAGCGCAACGGCCATTGGCGGTGGTACGGTCCGTGATATCCTGCTTGGGCACTACCCTCTTGGCTGGGTAGCAAACCCACAATATCTGGTTATTACCTGCATGGCGGGGCTGTTTACCACCATTGTTGCCCCACTGGTTGTTCGCTTTCATAAAGTGTTTGTATTACTGGACTCTCTGGGCCTAATTGTATTCAGCATCATTGGTTGCCGAGTTGCAATGGATATGAATCTCTCGCCACTGATCTGTATCGTCGCCGCCGTGGTTACCGGGGTTTTTGGCGGCTTGCTACGTGACTTGATCACCCGCCGCCCGCCAATGGTTCTACATAAAGAGCTGTATGCATCTGTTGCCTTTATGGCCGGTGGTATGTACTACGGAATGCTATACCTCGCGATGCCTGAAACGATCACGACTATTGCGACGCTGGTGGTTGGCTTTACAGTGCGAGTAGCTGCGGTACAGTTCAGCTGGAGCCTGCCGATATTCAAGTTCGAGGAAGTTGCCAAGGTAGAACAGGAAGAGCTCGAACCGAGGTCCTAGTTTCGAGTAGCGCGCTTCGATTTAAAAAAGCGAGAGGTGGAAGCCTCTCGCTTTTTGAGTCCTGGGTCCTGGATCCTAAATTATCAAATCTTCGGCGTTTCCGTTACCACATCCGCATTCTGGCCACGATGACGCAGCAGGTGATCCATCAGCGTAATCGCCAGCATCGCTTCGGCGATTGGCACAGCGCGAATACCGACACAAGGATCATGGCGACCTTTGGTGACCACCTCAGTACTTTCGCCCTGACGGGTGATCGTTTCGCCGGGTACGGTAATACTCGAGGTCGGCTTCAGGGCAATGTGCGCAACCACGTCCTGGCCGGAAGAAATACCACCCAGAATGCCACCGGCATGGTTAGTTTTAAAGCCTTCAGGCGTCATCGCGTCACGGTGTTCGCTACCACGCTGCTCGACAACCTCAAACCCATCACCAATTTCAACCCCTTTCACGGCGTTAATACTCATCAAAGAGTGGGCAATATCGGCGTCTAGACGGTCAAATACCGGCTCTCCCAAGCCAACTGGCACATTACTGGCTACCACTGTCAGCTTGGCACCAATTGAATCGCCTTCTTTTTTCAATTTACGGATCAATTCGTCAAACGCATCGACCTTATCGACATCCGGACAGAAGAAGGCATTCTGCTCAACCTGTTCCCAGTCGACTTTATCAATCGCGACATCACCCATCTGAGAAAGATAGGCACGTACCTCAATACCATGAACTTGCTTGAGGTATTTCTTAGCAACAGCGCCGGCAGCTACACGCATTGCCGTTTCACGGGCCGATGAACGACCACCGCCACGGTAATCACGTACGCCGTATTTCTGATGGTAGGTGTAATCAGCATGCCCCGGACGGAACTTGTCTTTAATATCTGAATAGTCTTTCGAGCGCTGATCGGTATTTTCGATCAACAGACCGATAGAAGTCCCCGTTGTTTGGCCTTCAAATACACCTGACAAGATCTTTACTTCATCAGGTTCACGACGCTGCGTCGTGTATTTAGAAGTACCCGGGCGTCGGCGGTCCAAGTCATGCTGCATGTCAGCTTCGGTCAGTTCTAATCCCGGAGGGCAGCCATCAATAATACACCCCAGAGCAAGACCATGACTTTCACCAAAGGTAGTGACGCGAAAAAGTTGTCCTATTGTATTGCCTGCCATTACTTCCTCTGTGTTTTTCTAATGCTTCTTTATACCAACCCAATTTTTCTAGGCGGTATACCATATCTGTGACTTCGTTGATGAGTACATAGTGCAAATTAGTCGCAGGGAATGCAAGGGGGGAAATTATCTTATTGTCTGGGAATAAATTTAGCTCTTAAAGCAAGTAGTACGAAGAGGGGCTGACATATTGGCTAAAGAAATGAGTGCCGAATTGATTATGAGGAGCATAGCGAGAGAAACCTCCCGCTATGATATCTTTCTTGCCAGAGCGGCTTTTAATCCGTGTTAACGAACTTCATAACAGCATTACGACTCTTTCTTTGATTTCCACTTCTTGATGCCGCTTGAACCTGAGTTCTGGCTGCGAGAGAAATCATTGTCACGGCTCGGTTTGCGGTGGCTTGGCTTGCTACCGCGGTTAGGGCGAGAACCACTGCGTTCACCAGAGCGCGCATCATCACGCTCGCCAGGACGACGCTTACGGTTAAACTCACCTTTGCCTTTATACGTTTTGTACTGCACTTTGCCATTACTGCGTTCTGCTGCGTCTTGCTGACGACTGTCAAACAATTTGGCATCGGTGGCTTTCTTGATGGATTGACCCTTGCCATCAACCTGCGAGGCTTCTTGTGTACCGCTAGAGCCAGAAATCAGGCTGTGGATCTCGTTAATCTCAGCATCCGTCAGATAACGCCACTTGCCGTTTGGCAGGCCATCGATGCTGATGTTCATGATACGAACGCGGCGCAGCTTGAAAACATCATAACCCAGCGCCTCACACATACGACGGATCTGGCGGTTTAGGCCCTGTGTCAGCACGATACGGAATGAATATGTCGTTTCCTTGGTGACTTTACATGGCAACGTCACGGTATCGAGGATCTCGACACCAGAGGCCATTTTGTCGATAAATTCCTGGGTGATCGGCTTATCAACACGTACCACGTATTCTTTCTCATGCGAGTTCCCCGCACGAAGAATCTTGTTGACGATGTCACCGTCGTTGGTCAGGAAGATCAGACCGTCGGATGGCTTATCCAGACGACCGATAGGGAAAATACGCTTACGGTGACCAATAAAATCAACAATATTGTCTTTCACATGGCGCTCGGTGGTACAGGTAATCCCCGTCGGTTTGTTCAGCGCGATGTAAATTGGTTTTTCTTTGGCACGTAGCGGTTTATCGTCCACCAGCACCTCATCATCTGGCTGTACTTTCATACCCATTTCAGGTACTTGGCCATTGATGGTCACACGTCCTTGATCGATAAGCTTGTCCGCCTCACGGCGTGAGCAAAAGCCCGTATCACTAATAAATTTGTTTAAACGTACTGCTTTTGCCTGATTCTGGTCGGCATTGTCAGTTGGATTCTGAGGCTGTTTCTGAGACATGATGTTCTTCTTTAATGAGCGTTTCGCAACGCGATCAAGGTCATTGAGTTTGCTATACCCACTAATTCTACCAATCTCATGGGGTACTAGAAAAGGAATTATCAAAATCAGACCAAATGAATCGACTTCACAACATTAAGGCTTATTACATAATGAGAGCCTTAAAAAAGAAAAACCGCCCAGAACAGGCGGTTGAGTGCAAGAAAAAGAAAAATTGACGAAGATAGCCAATTGATCAAATCTCTTATGACGTGTGCTTCTCATAGAGAGAGATGCGCTTTGTCACCTTTTTCAGATAATTTTTCGTTTCATCATAAGGCAGGTTGGCAATAAGCTGGTCATACACTTCATCCGGCGATAGCTGATTAATGACTTTCGCCGCTTTTCTGATGTTACGAGAACCATCAGCGTTGAACGCCTTAGCCACATTCCCCGCCCCGGTATTGTAGGCAGCAATCGTACAATAAAGTCGGCTTTTCTCATCTGTAATGGTTTTGAGGTAGCTCTTATCTAAGATGTTCAGATAAGCCGTGCCTGTTTCAACATTAACTTCAGCCATATACAGTTCATTCGGACGCATTGGCTCATCAATCTTACGTACTCGAGCATTTACATCCCGTCCAGCCGTGGTCGGTACAATCTGCATCAAGCCGTACGCAGGGATCGGTGACTTGGCGCGGGGGTTAAAGCTGGACTCCGAGTGCATAATCGCCATCACCAGCGCAGCAGGAATATCAAAGCGTTCACTTTCTTTTTCAGCATAATCGACAAATTTTGCTGCTCGCTTGCCCAGTCCATTCGCCGGTAACTGAATTCGGTACTCGACAATTTTTTTCTGAGTTAACTGTGCCACCTGGCTGCGTGCTTCATCATAGGATTGCTCAACACTTTCCAGGCGCTTTGCGGTTTGAGCCAGCAAAGCTTGTTTTTTCTTAACCGCGACTTCTTCAACTAACTCAGCATCAATAACCTCAGATGCAGCAAATAAAGATTCTGATTCTTTGTCAATCTCTTGCAGCTGGGCACGCGTTTGCTCAATGATCACATTTTTAGCGACTTTCTCTTTTTGCTCAGAGAAGCTCACCTGGTTTTCGACCACCTTACCGTCAGGCAATAATGCTCCATGACCTAATGCCTCAGCTAACGATGAGCTTTCGTTGCTCAGCAGTTTATCCGCCATCTGCTGGATTTTCTGCTGTGCTGCTTCAGCCGATAAATTCGGCTCAACCAAAATAGCCACAGTTGCTTCATTACTCGCGTAATCCACAATGGTTCTTACATCTTTAGTGTCGCTGTAGTCGACACTTTTATGGCTAACAGAAACCTCGCCGTCACCCCACTTGGCAATCACTTCGGCACGAAACTGATCGAACTCCTTCAGATATTCAGTACGCCAGCTTTCATACTCACCCAGATAGTCAGCAGCAAATTCACGAAACTCAGCTTCTTTTTGTGCCTGAGGCTGATTAAGCTGTTCAATAGAGGCATCCAGTTCGCTAAAAGGATCATTGGCGTATAGTGATGGTGCACTTAGCAATAATCCACAGCATAAAGCTAAGTTGGAAAGCTTCATTTTATTGTCCTTATCTCTTGAACGAAAAAGGGCTACCGAAGTAGCCCTCATCAACACATTACTGCTGGATCATCGAGTTCAGCGCTTGCTGCAAACTCTCTTCAGCTTTCTTGTTGTTGAACTTCTTCCACAACCCTGACTCTTTGCTACCGGCCGCTTCTACGACCTGGGCAAGGTTACTGTCGAAGGTCGCTTTGTCCATACCAACCAGTGTAAGCAAGCCACCTTTCGGACTACGAGTTGTAGCAATCACACGGCTATTTGCTAGTGAGCGCGATGTCATGTTCTTAGTCACTGACTCGAAATGCTCGTTTACTTTTTCAGATACAGCTTCACCGGTTGAGGTGATCGTCGAGTCCATCGCCTGCTTGAACATGGTGTTCACATTAGTTTCAAACTGCTGTGCAAGGTCTTTACGAGCGTTATTAACAGCAACCGTGCGCATTACACTAAGGCCTGCAGCACTTTTCTTGGCATAACCGATACCACCAATTTCTACACCTTGAGGCATGGTACCACACACCCATTGTGGTGCCTGATGTTCCTGAGCAAGATCATCAGGGAAATAACAAGCCATCTGGTTAATATCGTTACCAACAGAAGACGTACTTTGGCAACCAGTCAGAGCAGTAAGCAAGGCGCTAGCAATTAATAGTTTTTTCATGATTTATCACCACCAAATGATTCATACAGATTCCAACAACCTTCTTGCATGATTTGTGGTAAATCATTACAACCGCTGTCAAAACGGGCTTCAACTAAATCACCGCGCTGGATTAGCTCCACTTTTTCTGGAGCAACACTCATCCAGGAATAAGTGGGCTTAATACCATTACGTACTTCATCTTCCGTCGTTGTACCTTTGGCTACCGGATACATTTCAACCTCAACCTTGCCATCCGGTGTCTCTACTTGCTCAGGTGATGAAATATGCATTTCCGTTTCAGGGCGAATACCCTGATTGGATCCCATGTTTACACGCACCATCGCACCGAACTCTTCACACTGACGCAGCTCTTCGACCACACCGCTTGGTGCCAACTGGTTTTTTAGGTCATCATTTCGATTCACTGCATTTTTAGCAGCTTCTTCGATCAGACGCTTGTATTGTCGCTGTGAAATCGGGCAATCAGAATCTGGACGATCCTGGTCAAAAGAACTACTTTCTTTACCTGCAATCTCAATACGCTTCAACACTTCCATGCTTGGTAGCGCAACGACCTTAACTAGACCTTCTACCTTACCGGTAAATTTACATGATGCAGGATAGTATTTTCTCTCACCTTCATCATTGACCTTAGTCTCTTCATCAGAGAATGAATATGACAACGTCGAAGAAGTCACTTCTGCTAGAACAGCATAATCAGCAATCGCCACACCTGAAGTATTATAGCGCCCGCTCTGCTCCGCCAATTCAATTTCTTGCTTCATTTTGCCCGCCAAAGAGCGGTCAACCAATTTTGCGCCCGATACATCTACCTGGCTTTCTAGGCGACGTTGAAACGCGTTTGCAACAGCCTTAGAGTGGTCAATACCCGAAGCAACATCGACAGGTAGTACAATTGCTTTTTTGCCTTGTGATGTTTTTACTGCTACGTCACCTTGCGGGATATTAATACGTGCATTTGAGCGACAAACACCTTCAGGTGCTGGCTCAACGTCACTCATTAGCTGGCAGCCACTTAGCGTTGATGTAATCATCGCTGCTAATAATAGTTTTTTAGACATAACCTAGTTATCCAATTGTTGTAATTGTGGTATTAAATAAAGCCAAGGAAGTGCCAAATACCTTTGTCACTCATCTGGGCTGAAAAATGGCGAGAAGCGCCTTCTTTAGACATTTTATAATTTGAAACAGAGTTACCGCTGGCAATCACTTCACTGCTTGCCACCGCTTTACCTTGCTTATTTTTCACACTTAGCTTAGCAATCACTGTCGAAATATAAGCGTCACCCACTTTATTTTGTCGCCAGTTGGTAGAAAGCTTAACGCGATGTGTGATCTTTTTATTATTACTATTTGTTGTACTAATATTTTTTTCAGAAAATTGACTTTCAATAAATCCCTTTATCTCTTTATCACGAGCCTTTGCATCAACTTTAATGAGCAGCTGATTTTGTGTTTCCGCTAAGATTCTTTCTAATTCGATAACGTTATCAATCTGTTTATTTACGGGCTCACCATAGCTTACCGCTCGCAACCTATCTTGACATATCTTTAACCTATTCTTAATGTTTTTGATATCTCGATGCTTTAGCCACCACACTAACAAGTCACTATGCTGCCTTTCTAATAATGCGGTATTAGTATCATCATCAATTGCTTTTAACTCGCTAATTAACTGCGCTTTGATTTTGTCTTTGCTAATTTTCGCTTCAACAAAGTAGATATTTCCATGCTGTTCAATACGGTCATATTCAACACCAGCAAAGACCATCGGCGCAGTTTTAAACTTGTCATTAGTGCGAGTCGTTGTTTGATAAGTCTCGTTACCGTTGACATCATTTGTATTTGTTTGATGAGAATCAGCTGATTCCACTTGTATCGCCAGTTGCTTATTCATCTCAACCATCGCCATTTTTTTTGCGGCAGCAAGTGAGCGACCTTTTCCAACGGAATACAGTTCGATATTGGTATTTGATACAGGATTAATAAACCACTCTGGTACTTCTGGTGTAGTCTGGCAACCAGTAAGCATAGACAGGCACAGCAAAGCGCCGAGCAACTTAGCTTTCATCGCTTTATCCCTTGTTTTAATTGTTAAAATACGCGTTATATTCAAAGCGTGTAAGTAGGCCTTCGACCATCACATCAGCATTGATTTCGGAGATAGCAAAGACATTTGGCTTCAACATACGAATGCCAGCCATATCAGCCACGTTCAGGTCTTCACCCTGATTCAATTTATTATTGAGCTCGCTAATTTCGTGCAAAGTTTCACTACCCAGCAAACCATAATTCACGATACCGAATGACAAGGTATAGAACATTGCATTTCGACCGAGGCTATGAGACTCGACGTAATAATCCAAATTACCATTGTCAGTATAATAGTTTTCTAACTCTGTCACTTGTTCTGAAATCGTACTGTTATTTAAGACCAGTTCAGTAAATGGAACTTCTGCATAGAAGTCTTCAGTAAGCCCTGTAACACTATATCCTGATAGCCTTTCATTCTTCACTGCCAGAGTCAGCAGATATTTATTGTTACCGTAATAATAGAAGGTAACATTGGCATCAACTTTCGAACTTTTCGACGCCTGTGCGACACCAATTAACGACTGAATATACTCGTGAGTCTGCCCTACTTTAATTTGAGATATTTGCTCGTACTCGACTTCATTGGTCCAGTTCGTAATTACTGACTCATAAAGCATACCAACAACATCTTTTGTATCATTCCATTGCCCAAGAGACAGCATAATTGCTGCAACAGCAAATGCAGTACTATGCATTTTTACCCAAAAACTGGGTTCAGATGCATTCTGCTCATCATCATTATTCATTTGGAATTTAATTTTCAACAACAGAGAAAAAAGCGTGACCTTGTTCCCAAATCACGCCAAATACTAAAATATGTTATTTTCAATATTCACTTTATTCAACAAGCAAAGCACCTGATTGCTTTCATCTTAAACAACTCCGACCAGTTGCGATCATTTTTTAACCGAGGGTTATTTAATTAATTTGACTGAAGTCTTATTCTCAATATCAATAAACATAATATAAAACTAATAAAACTCCTTTATGTATAGCCAAGCTATTTTTACAGCCTCATAAATATGGACAGCCGAATTAACTTTAGTTAACTATTAAAAACTATGTTTTATTTGTTACAGGTATAACCAATGTCATTGTCACTTCTATAAAAAACCAAAGAATTCGATTGAATATTCACATTTCATTCAGCCATTCAAACCGTCAAACTATTGACTCGACTTCTTTTGACATAAAAAAACCGCCCTCATTGGGGCGGTTTCTATATTCAGCGAATAGAACCGAACTATTCAAATCTCAGTTTACTTCGCATCCGGCAGTTCACCATGGCTTGTGCGGCCAATATAATCATGCTGCAGGGCTTTTTCCAATTGTTCAGCCACATGACCCGGCGATGCCGTTTTGGCCGACATCAATCGATACATAGCCGGGATCACCAATAAGGTAACAAAGGTAGCAAACGCCATTCCGAAGAAAACTACCGTACCGACTGCCATTCTACTCTCGGCACCCGCACCCGTTGATAAAATTAATGGCACGGAGCCGAACAAGGTGGTAAATGCCGTCATCAGAATAGGACGCAAACGGCGCTCAGAGGCATCAATAATGGCTTGCTCAAAAGCCACGCCTTTATCACGCAGCTGGTTGGCAAACTCGACAATAAGAATACCGTTTTTGGTCACCATCCCGATCAACATGATCATCCCTATCTGGCTGAAGATATTCAGGCTCTGGTTAAGGATCAGCAAGCCAGCCAAACCGCCGAATACCCCCATCGGCACTGTTAGCATTACCACCATCGGGTTAATGAAGCTCTCAAACTGTGCTGCCAGCACCAAATAAGCCACCAGAAGCGCCAAGCCGAATACCATGAAAATGCTGCTCTGGTTTTCACGAAAATCTTTTGACTCACCGGCGTAGTCAATCACGATGTCGCTCGGCAGCATTTCCAGCGCCTGTGCATCGAGAAACTCCAGCGCCTCTCCCAAAGTGTAACCCGGCATCAGGCTCGCTTTCAGGGTGATCGATTTTTGCTTCTGGTTGTGGCTAAGCTTCTGGGCAGATGCTATTTCTTCAACCTCAGCCACGGACTCCAGAGTGATCAACTGGCCGGATCGGGCCCTTACATAAATCTGGCTCAGATCTGTGGCGTTGTTGAAACTGTTCTCGTCACCCCGCAGGTAAACATCATACTCCTCACCACGGTCAACGAATGTAGTTTCACTGCGCCCACCGAGCATAATTTCCAAAGTTTCGGCGATATCAGATACCGGAATACCCAACTCGGCAGCACGCTGACGGTTAACCGTTACCACCAACTCAGGCGTTGTTTCCGCATAATCCAGATCGGCACCTTCCATCATCGGACTCGCTTCAGCAATATCCATGAGCTGGCTTGCCCACTTAAACAGCTCGTCATAATCAGCACCATTAAGCACAAACTGTATCGGCTCTGACGATCCGCCTCGGAAACCCGGCATAAATGGCCAAACCCGGATATCAGGGATCCCCTGCAGCGCATTACGTACCATACCGAGTGCATCGGCAGCGCTCACTTCACGATCTTCCCAGTTCTCCAGCTGCATGATCACAAAGCCTGTCTGATCTCCGGCACGACCACCAAATGCTGGCGTTTGGATGGACACAGACTTAATCACCCCTTCACCGACCATCGGCAGCAAGCGGCTTTCCACCTCTTCGATATTGCCGACCATGCGGTTATAGCTGGTGCCTTCAGCCCCTTTAACAAAAGCAAAGATCACCCCGCGATCTTCCTGCGGTGCCAGCTGCGAAGGCACAGACTTCATCAACACTACGCTCAGGCCGATAAAAACCAGTACGATCAGCGGTGCAACAAAGCGGTAGCGAATTGAGAAAGTAACCAGCCGACGGTAACGCGCTTCGAGCCTAGCGAACATCCGATCGACCCAAAGATTGAATTTCCCCGGCTTCACGTTTGCTTTCAGTAATTTACTACCTAATACCGGACTTAAGGTAAGGGCAACCAGGGAGGAGAAAACCACAGAGACGGCCAGCAATACCGAGAACTCGGTAAAGAGCGGGCCGACCATACCATCCATAAAGGAGATTGGCAGGAAGACCATCACCAGTACCACAGTGGTTGCCACAACAGCAAAGCCGACTTCGCGAGTACCCTTGTAGGCAGCCAGCAATGGCGGCTCGCCTTTTTCGATATGGTGATAGATGTTTTCCACCACCACGATGGCATCATCGACGACCAGACCAATCGCTAAGATCAAAGCCATCAGTGTCAGCAGGTTAATTGAGAACCCTAGGAAATAAGCCACCATAAAGGCAGAGATCAACGAGACGGGTACGGTAATGGCGGGGATCAGCGTTGCCCGAGCCTGGCCAATAAAGATGTACAGCACCAATACCACCAGCAAACCGGTTATAAACAAGGTGCTATAAACTTCACTGATTGAGCGGTCGATAAATACAGTAGAGTCATAGTCGACATACAGCGACGTCCCTTCCGGAATAAAGCGCTGCATCCGCTCAACCTCTGCATGTACATCCGCCGCAACGTTCAGCGGATTGGCATCGGTCATAGTTACCATGCCAAGACTTAGGTTAGAGACCCCATTATTTTTAAACGTTGCATTCTCGTTCTGCGCCCCGATAGCAACATCGGCCACATCTTTAAGGTAAATAGGGGCTCCGTCTTCTGCCGTACGCACCACCAGATAAGCAAAATCATCCGGGGTACGGTACAAACGCGCCGTTCGTACCGACATGGTCGTGGTGTCATTACGCACTTCTCCCCCCGGCAGCTCGACATTTTCATCTTTCAGAGCATTAACAATATCGCTTGTCGTCACTCCACGACCGGCCATCTGCTCAGGATGTAATTTCACATACATCACACGGTATAGTGCACCGCTTAGCTGAACCGAGCTCACCCCATTGATAAGGCTAAAGCGATCCATCAACACCCGTTCGGCATAGTCCGTAAGCTGGGTACGGTCCATCGTGCTCGACGTCAGGTTGACATATACTGCCGGTTCACCGGAACCGTTATCTTTGGAGACCACAGGATCATCGGCCTCGTCAGGCAAACGGCGCTGGGCACGGGCAACCGCATCTCGGATATCACTGACTCCCTCGGTCAGGTTCCACCCCATTTCAAATTCCACCGTGATCCGTGACATGCCGTTCCGAGTTACGGAACTGATGCTATCGATCCCGCTGATCCCGGACAGCTCGTCTTCCAGCATCGTCGTGATCCGGCTTTCCATGATGGTGGCTGACGCCCCCTCATAGGTTGTCATTACCGTGACGACCGGGTTTTCGACATCCGGCATTTCCCTTACCGACAATTTAGAAAAAGAGACAATACCAAAGACACACAACAGCAAGCTCAATACAATCGCAACAACAGGGCGTTTAACAGAGACATCAGATAACCACATTAGGCACTATCTCCCGATGTCGACTGTTTTTGTGCCGTCAGATCGTTAACACTCACGCCATCACGCATATTCACCAGCCCCTGAACCACAATGCGATCACCAATATTAATGCCTGACTGTATGACAACTTCATTTTCAACACGGGCGCCCAAAGTAACCTCGGTTCGACGGGCGATACTCTGCTCATCGACCAAATAGACAAAACGCTTGGTACCTGAATACTCCAGAGCCTGAACCGGGATAATAGCCGCATCTTGAGGAACAAAACCTATGGTTGCCGCCATCAGCATGCCCGGCTTTAATCGGTTATCTTCATTTTGAAAGTTCACCCGTACCTTAATATTCAGCGAATCAGCCTGTACCCGTGAATCAATGGCCTGAATTTCGCCTCTGAACTCACGTCCCGGCCACGCCTGGCTTGTCGCCATCACGGACATGCCTTCAGAAAGAAAAGAAAGGTACTGCTCGGGAACCTGAATATCCAGGCGCATCGACGATAAGTCATCCAGCGAAAACAATTCACTGCCCACCGTCAGCATATGGCCCGGGCTAATGTCGATCAGACCAACGGTGCCGGCGAACGGCGCATGAATCGCGTGATCATCCAGCTCCGCCCTGGCCGCTTTTAATCTGGCATCAGCAATACTCACACTGGCTAGCTGGGCATCAAGCTCGGTCTGAGTAACCGCTCCACGCTTAACCAGGCTTTTAAATTCGGTGTATTTACGCTTTTCATCATTTAGATAAGCCAAAGCCTCATCATAAGCAGCACGAGCCTTGGCATCATCAAGCTGAACCAGTAGCTCGCCTTTGGCAACCTGGCTATTCACCCCAACAACTATATTGTCTACCTTGGCCGCAACCTGAGTGGCGACATTCACCGAACGCTGTGCTTCGAGTTTACCGATAAGGGATAACGACTGAGCAACAGGGTGTGATGACACTTCCCCCGTGGTGACAGGAATAAGCCGACCGGCACCAGGAGGCGCTTTTTTTTCAGCTGCATGAGACTCGCCCTGAAAATACAAGAATCCACCACCAGAAAGAGCAGCCGTTACCAGTGCTGCTACAAGGACTTTTTTCATGATAAAAACCGCTTAAAGAAAACTGGTTGAATAATATCTGAACCAGGCCTTAAACGGCGTAAAGAAATGTAAAGTTAGGCAATATTCCGTTTATAACTCAGAAATATGGCTTCGTTCACTGCTGGAATGTCCTGACAATCAACAATGTGATGAAAATAGCAGCATGCAAACAAAAATTCGTAGGAAAAAGGTTTACAGCAACTCATTGTTTGCTATTATCCGCTCCGCACTTGTGGAGGGGTTCCCGAGTGGCCAAAGGGATCAGACTGTAAATCTGACGGCTCTGCCTTCGATGGTTCGAATCCATCTCCCTCCACCATTATTTTGAAAGCTGTTCCTTATTTGTTGTAAGGTACATCTTTCCGGCCTAAACAAGCTTTGATGGCTTGTTGCCAAAGCAACACCCCGTGGAGGGGTTCCCGAGTGGCCAAAGGGATCAGACTGTAAATCTGACGGCTCCGCCTTCGATGGTTCGAATCCATCTCCCTCCACCATTATTTTGAAAATTGTTTAACTCATTAGAGTT
>NZ_JAKRRW010000032.1 GCF_026191635.1 Photobacterium obscurum | reverse complement strand
GTTAAGTGCTCTTGATACACAGCTAAAACGGGTTCAAAAATACTTAGAAAGGCTTCAGACCTCTCAATATCATAACCTCCGCTAAGAAACTCACTTCGAACCGTACTTGAATCAAACTGCCCCTCTTTATATAAGCTTAAGAAACGTTGCAGTAAATCTATAAAGCCTTTCCATTGGCTTTCATTTTGTTCCTTAAGTTGCTGAAATAACACATCGATTGCAACAGGTTCAGCTAGTACTTTATACTCGTCTAATGCCGCTGCTAAAGATGACTGTAAGAGACCCTTTTGGAGTTGGTAAGTATATAGTTCAAGCATATGAGTGCCTTTCGACTCATGTAACTCGCGTTTCCAATCTAAGCTAGCAAGATACTCATCTTTATCTATATATGGCGCAGTATTGTTATTCTCGTCCAACCCAAGGTACTCAATGTAAAGCTCGACATCGGGTAAATAAAAATCAGGTTGGTATTGGCGGCGATCGACACTTCTAGTATTGAATTTGTAATCGGTTTCGTATTCATATTCAATTCCATTCAAAGCTAGATAGTTGGCAATCCTTAGTTCACCTACACTCTTAACCCATTCATTGTTTAACGTAATCAAGCGACAACTTGACAGAAATTCGTTGTATTCCTCTATGGATTCGAAATCTATGTCAGATTTTCCAGGAGTACTTAAACTAGAAAAATAATTGACCAAAGCAGATTTAAACAGTGGATCTTGTTCAGCTAAGTCACTAAGCGTGTCATCAATAAATTTTGTGAATTGATGAGGCTGTTCGGTAAAAGAAGTAATTGAACGCTTAAAACCATGATAGTTAGAAAGAATATCATTACCCAATGCATGGAATGTGCTTACCTTTAGCCGACCAGACATAAGAGGAATACGATCTTCAATTCGCTCATTCATTTCTGCCGCCGCTTTATTACCAAAAGCTAACATAAGTATGTTCTCAGCTTTAGCAATATTTGCTTCAACAAGATAACCAGCCTTCCCCACTAATGTTGCTGTTTTCCCTGTGCCTGCACCTGCAATAACTAGGGTGTGGTCATCATCAGTTACACATGCAATTCTTTGCTTATCTGTAAGCGGTTTTTTTTCAATAAAATCAAAGAACTGCTCATGCTTTCCAACAAGCTTGGGGGTAACTTGTCTATTGTGAAGATTACGACCTAACTCACTAACACTACCTTCAGAAAGATTGAGTGCTAGCTTAAAGACTCTTTTCTGAAGAGGTGTCGTTAGCTGAACTTCTGTAACGCCTAAGTGAGCAAGCTTTTGTATTAATTGAAATGCTGTGGCTATCGGCTGCCACTCATATGAAGACAAAAATTGGCTTTCTTGGTTTAGAGTATTTAATGCAGTTTCGTATGCCTGCCATCGATCGCTTGCCGCAATGAAGATTAATAACTGCTCGATAACTGCTTGAGAAAAACATTGAAGCTCTTTGGACCGGTATCCTTTGAGGACAAATCTTTGCCCACCGTCAACGAGTATCTCTAGATGTTCAGAAAATAGATGGGACTTAATGTTTAACTCAACTATCGTGTCGATTGGTAATTCTTTATTGACAGTACCAATTCCCAACCTTAGAGTTGTTGGAGTTAACTCTACTCTTTGTTGTCTATTGCGAAGACGATTGATCCAGGAATAAAAGGACGTTGTTTTTAACTTCATTATCACTTCTTATTAACACGAGGGCTACCCAAACAATAGTGCGACCTTACTTAAAAATTAGGGCTATACATCGATTTTTTCATTATCAAAAACTGGAAACGGTACTACTGCCACCATCAGCAACAAGAGCTTTGGCAGTACAAACAACTTCTCAACATGCTTGAAGTCTTTCGTATCCAGTTCTACCCCATTAATACTTTTTGCAACATAGCCAGATAGATGCATGAAAACCACACCGAATTAAAAGCCCCCGACAACCATAAGGCTGAGATGTTTACCCAAGCGACGCTATACCATTTTATGCTTCATCTTCATGCCGATGGTGCTGGCTAGGTACCGCCGATAACCCGCGCATAGGTATCAATCAGATCGCCGACGGTATTGATCTCCGACGACTCGGGCACCCCGTTGACTACCCTGCGGCCGGGGCTGTACTCAGACTCTACGCTCAATCCGGCCATGTCCAGCAGATCTTGGTAGAAGGTGTAAATTGATATCGAGATATCATCGATACCGCCCTCGCCTTCTTCGTTGCAAAACAGGCGGCCGATACGCTCGCCGCCGACATACTTTCTGTATGCCGAACTGAAAATCGCCGCTATGGTTTCGTCTTCACTGATGCCGTCACTGTCCAGGCAGCAATAATATGCCAGGCTAGCTCGAATAAACTGCGAGACGAATGCCCTGTTGTGGCTCTGGCTTGGATTGAGTGTGGGGCACTCAAACAGAATCTTGAGCGTTTCTGCCTCGCCGGGTTCATGATCCAGAAAGAGCGGAAGGCAGGGCGTCGGTGCAGAAAACTTGACGATCACGTTATCCATCATTTGTGGTGGCCCTTACCTTGTTGCAATGGTTGACTGGTGTCGTTCATAGCGTGTCCCACAGTGTGCGTTTATCTTCTGGCATCATGTTCCTTGTGAAAAATGCGCGATATCCGGTGACGGTTCCCTTGCCCGTGATCTCTGGAACAGTGAGAAACATCTCGCTGTGTTTTTCTGCCTTGTCCCAGCCAGCCGTGACACCGTAACGACGCGCTTCGCGCTGCCGGCGCCGGTCTTCAGCGCGGCGCCGGAGAAGATCAACAAAGGCAGAGACAGGCATAGCGTTTAACCTGGCGCAATATACCAGTCGGCTTATTCTGGCCTTATGCCTGCGGGTTAGTTCCCTTTTCATGTTTTTTACCTGGCAGTGGGTTCACGGACTTAAGTGAAAGTGTATGCAATAGTAAGCCCTAATGCATTTTAACCGTCACTGACCCCTATTTCCACTATGTATTGCTAAATCAGAAATATTAACCTTCACTTTGCTTTTTCTATCACCTCGCCTATGCTGCTGACTTCATGGCACATTACATTGGCTAAAAGCCATTATTGAATACGAACATAAAAATAAGACCAGCCGCAACTTAATATTTACAAACTAATATTGATTTAGACAAAAGACTTCCATAGAATTCACGCAGCCAGAATTTTTGCCACTGGCTATTGGGCGATATCATTCGCCATTTTTTTTGATCTTATAACGGACAACGCCCATTAAACGTAAGGTGTTAAGATGAAACCATCATTGCTCGCATTCTCGCTTGTTGCTGTATCACTCAATGTCTCGGCGGGGACACAGGTCAAAGACGCGATGTCCTACTTTAAAGCGTCCAATCCGGTTTGTGCGCGCGGTGTCATCAGCTATCAGGACCCGACCTACGTCCAATGTAAAATTGCCAGTACCAACGGCGGCACCTTCGCCCAAGCCAGCTATACCAAGTCGAGCAGTGGCTACGAAGAGATCACCGCGACGATCTATGCAGACAACCGCGCGACCTATGGACTCGGCCAGGTAAAAATGCTTAAGGCTGCACTGTCATCGGCCATTAACAGCTGGGGACAGGACGGTAACGCGGTGGAGAACCTGACAGGGATGCCGTTTGGCAAGGGCTACAACGGTGACAAAAGCAAGATAACTTACAACGGCGTGAAGTTCGACATCATCACCCGGGAAAAAGAGTCGATTTATAACAACTACATGGTCACGGCATACCGCAACTAAGCATACAGCGGCTCTGCCAGCGACCTGTAGCAGCATCCGGAAAAACCAAGATGAAAATAAACAAGTGGGTTCTGCTTCCTGCCGCCTGTGCAGTTGCCGGCGCCTCCGTCATCGGCTTAACAATGGCCTACTACGAGTATCAATCGGCGCAGATCAGAGAAAGCCTCGATGAGAAGATAGCAACGGTTGATTTCATAGGATTTTCGAAAGGCCTCAAAGCACTCGAAACTACCAGGCTATCGGTCGGGGGCAAT
Organism: Photobacterium obscurum; assembly: GCF_026191635.1. GTDB lineage: Bacteria > Pseudomonadota > Gammaproteobacteria > Enterobacterales > Vibrionaceae > Photobacterium > Photobacterium obscurum. The sequence goes on along the minus strand of NZ_JAKRRW010000032.1, from coordinate 46,462 downwards.
GACAACAAAGAGAATGCAATGCTCAGCAAGAAGTTTGTCTCGACGGTCGTCACGTCGCTGGCATCCGGAGAGATAGACAGGGCGCAGGCTATCTCGGCCATCAGGCATGTGGGGGTTGATTATTTAACAGTCGACAAATCGGAGCTGGCCTTTGGGCTGCTCGGTGACGATTTGCTCCGCCTTATCTCGATTGAAGGCACCAGATACAGTTTCGAGCCGAACCAGCTTGAGACGTTTTTGGCGTATAACTCAGGAAATGCCAAGCACAGCATGATCAGGCTGATCAGCGAAAAAGCCAGCACCGAGCTCCCTGCCCCAGCGTTTGAGACCATCAGCGGCAAGATACTGGACAGGTTCAACACCGATCGGTACCGCTACGGCAATGCCGGCGCCATCGTGAACTACCAGGACGAGGAGGTCATTATTCTTTACTCCCACCTCGAAAACACCGACTTCCAGGCTGCCGGCCACAAGATTACGGTAAGTCCTGCGGAGCAGGTAAGAATAGCAGCCAACATGGCAAGTGCCTTCAGGGTGTCGCCACAGGCTAATAGTTACTTTTCCGCCCACGTGTTCAAGCTGGACGAAAAGGTTACCGCAAACGGCAGGGAATTCACGGCATACGGATACTGCAATGCGTTCAACCAGGAGAAGTGCGAGAAGTACAGTTTCAACGGAAAGCACTACTACGGCGACAGCTATTATGTCGGGATGGCAAGAGGCAAGGCCAGGGCGTATGCAGAGCTAGCCAGAAAACTAGACGTCATCACGTTTAAAAATCAGTAACAGGGAAACCAGTTCAGACAACAACAATAACCAAAGTTCTCAGACCCATAACGGACGGCGTTTGTTAAGAGCGGACATAAACAACAAGAGAAAGAAATGAAGAAACTAATCTTATCGGCAGTAATCGCAGCCGCTGCATCATCAGCGAATGCGGGAGAAGTCTCACTGGGGCTGACAAGCTCTTACTCGCCGGCAGTATACAAGGGCCTGGACTCCAATGTTGAGCCTTTCCCGTTTATCGGCTATCAGGGCGATCAGTTTTATATCGAGGGGGTTGAGCTCGGCTATCACCTGGTTCACCGTGATGCACCGCTTAACCTTATCTTTCGCGTCGCCTATGACCCACGCACCCTGAAGCCTGAAGATTCTGACGATGCCGATATCAAGCTGCTGGATGAGAGAAAGGCAGGAGCACTCGGCGGCGTAACGCTACAACACAAGGGCGCTGTCGGTACACTCCAGGCAACGGTGGGTACCTCTCTTAACAACACCGAAACGGGCTACTATGGCGAGCTTGTCTGGAAGCACCATATCAACCGCGGCTTCTACGGCCTGATCCCTGAAATCGGCTATGCGTACAACAGCGAAGAGCTTAACGATCACCTTTATGGCGTCTCTGCGGAAGAAGCCAGCAGAACCCGGTTTGATGAATTCCATGCTGGGAACAGCGGAAAAATGTTTGTCGGTCTTGGCTCCTACGCGTACCTGTCAAAGTCACTTCGCCTGACCCTTTCAGCCCGTTATACCAAACTTGACAGCGAGATTGCAGACAGTCCGATTGTTCGCCGTGACGATGCCCTGAGCGGCACATTCGGCGTCTCCTATATTTTCTAAGGCATTATCATGAAAAAATTAGTTACTTCAGCAGCGGTTGCGCTTTGCCTCTTTTCCGGCATGGCGCAGGCGAAGTCTCCCAATCAAATCGGCGTCATCTTCGGCAAGGCCGAGATGTGCAAAATTTCTGAGCGGATCGACAAGCCCACGTTTGGCCTTATCAAACTCGCGGTTGCCAGCAAATACGATCTGGGTAACAAGCCGAAGTGGTACACCAACAAAATCACCAAAAGCCAACTGAAGGAAATGGGCCGGATCGGTAAGAAAGAGCCGGAATGGGGCAAGGATATTATGTGCAAGGCACTGGTTGACAAGTGGCTGGGCTAGCTCCTCGCTAACCCTTCCTCTAGTTGCATCCTCTAGTGGCGGGCACCTGTCGTGCCCGCTGCCATTTACACCGTCAACCAACAACCAACAACCAACAACCAACAACCAACAAATAAGACGTTATTCATCCATCGCATTCAGCACCATAAAAAATAAACGCCCATCAGAAAATAAGTCCCCTGCCTAATGAGCTCCTTATTAACAACAGCGTAGTGGTTTGAGATACTAATCACAATTAATAGTCACTGCAATTTATTTTATGCTTAAGCGCCATATAATTGACGTTAATTCAATGCGGTAACTTAGGCTTATCTATGTACGAATTAAGTAGTAGAATAAAAAAGATACATAAAGAAATAATAAACACAAAATATGAAATAGATAGAACATCAATAGCCTTGCTTGATGACGATGGATACCTCAGAACATATGTTGACTCAACAAATAAATTTCAGCCATTAAAACATCACAGCCAGAAGCTATCGGAAGCCAGATCCCTAAATCAACTCGCAATAAGCAAAGAATGCAGAATAATTGACAATTATTCGACATTATTATCTCCGCCCCTTAATAAGGCAAACTCCTGGCTTCTGGAAAACAAACTCCTTTCATCCTACACCGTTCCCGTCTATTTTTCAGATCGCTTCCTGGGTTTCATTTTCTTTAATTCCAGGCAAGAAGCCTACTTCAGCGCGCAGACAATCAGTAAGCTCCAAACGGCGCTCGCACAGATCAAAGAAGAGATAATCAGCGAAAGGCTGATATTCGACAAGATCACCTCGCTCAACCAATTCGCCGAGAAAACTTCTGAGATCAGAGACATCGAAACATCAAAGCATTGCGTGCGACTGCGCAACCTGGCCCGAATCATATCGACGTATGTGGCCAAAGAGGTAGACATTAGCGACTACCATATTTTCCAGCTGATCAAGTTCGCCCCACTGCATGATATCGGCAAAATCTGCACGCCGGACCGTATTTTGCACAAGAAAGGCAGACTGACAGCCGAAGAGTATCAAGAGATCAAACAGCACGTTGAACATGGGCTGGCCATTTTCGATGCAGCTTGTGATGAGATGATGAGACAGCATACAGTGTACGGGCTTATTCAGGATATTATCGGCTGCCATCACGAAATGCTCGATGGCAGCGGATACCCTAAAGGGCTGTCCGGCAATCAAATCAACATGTTCAGCCGGATCGTAACAGTCGCGGATATTTTTGACGCCCTCACTAGCGAGCGTCCCTATAAAAAAGCCTGGTCATACCGTGATGCTCTCAATGAGCTATCGAGGATGGTCGATGACAATAAACTCGATCCAAGGTGTGTTTCCGCGCTTATCGAACATTTCGAAGGTAGTCTCGATATGAAAAGCGTCGCCTAATAACAATTATAAAAAGTATTGAATATTACCTAAGGTGCCAAGCAATTAAACAAAGCGTCTTTATGCTGTCAATATTAATAACATCATGATATTTGATCAGACCAGCTTAAGCAGATGGTTGTATGCTATCTGCCTAATCTGGGCTGTATTTCCTATTCGGTAACAAACGGCGTCAAAAATAACAGACATCATCATCTAAAAAGCAATACTTATTGTTTGTAAACATTGCACTTAAGATTAAAATCAAAAATTAAACCGGCAAAGAAAATGATCTTAATTATATTTGCTGTATGATGGCTATTAGTAATAAATGTAATTTCAGCAAGCGAGTTCGCCTATCAGCCCTGTTACTCAACGTTTCCGAATTGACTCATCCTACGGCACAGTGATCCATCGGAACTTCAAACCATTGTTTGCCGATGATAGCTATGCCCGTTTTTTCGGCTACGACTCCGGGCAGGCAATGCTTACGTTAAGCGATCTGCGCGAGCTGATTGCTCCCCATGAGCGCGAAGCGGCCCAGCAATCCTACGAGGCCATCATGGCCGGCAGGGAAAAACCCGGTATCCAGACCTACCGCAATATCGACAGTGCCGGCAACGAGTTTGTCGTCCTGACCGTCGACCATATTGTGGAATGGCAGGGTGAGCCGGCATTGCAGATCTCCGTCATGGACATAAGCAACCAATTCAATACACTGAGCCAGCTCCATGCCAGCGAACTTCGGTACCGCGAACTGGTCGACGGCTCGATACAGGGGCTGCTGGTTCACCGTAATTTCGAACCGCTGTTTTGCAACCAGGCCTACGCTCAAATGCTCGGCTTCGAGGATGAACAGTCGCTGCTGAACTCGGATTCGATTTTGCCGCTGATCGCCGAGATCTACCATCAACAGGCCCACGGTGACAATGAGGCTTTGCTGGCCGGCGAGAGAAAGAGCATCAAAACCGATGCAAAGTGCCAGCGTGTTGACGGCAAGACGATCTGGCTGAGCCTGATCTCGCGTCCAATCACCTGGAACGGCAAGCGTGCGATCCAGGTAACAGCCATCGATGTGACCGAACAGTACCAGCTTCGCGAAAAGCTGGAATACCGGGCAAACCACGACAGCCTGACCGGCCTGCTCAACCGGAGTGCCGCCACTGATATCGCCGAACAGCAAATCCCCCGCCACCTGGCCACTGGGCAGCCTCTGTGCTGTGTGCTGATAGATTTGGACAACTTCAAGTCGATCAACGACCGGTACGGCCATCATGTCGGTGATGAGGTTCTTCAGCACTTTGCCGCCACCTGCCGACGTGCCTTGCGCCAGAACGACTATATCTGCCGCTGGGGCGGCGAGGAGTTTATGCTGCTGCTGCCCGAGACAACGGTCGAACAGGCGCAGATGATCATCGAGCGTCTTCGCCGACACACACCAACCTTTTGTACAAAAGTCGAAAACGAGCCGCTCGGCTATACCGCAAGTATGGGAATAGCGGCACTCAGCCCGGCTGATACCGGGCTCGACAGCCTGCTCTTTCGCGCCGATGAGGCGTTATATACCGCCAAGCACAATGGCAAAGATCAGAGTCGGGTGGCGGGGCAGACAAGCGGACAATAGCAGTAAACTGCATTGTCACTAAACTCGATGCGTGCATTGACCTGACGATCAGTCGATAAATGCTTAGGCCCGTATTCCTCACAGTCCAATTCCCCTACCCTGAAACGTTGCGAGGAAGCGAATGGGTTTGGGAAAGCCATCGGTATGTTATTCCCCTTCCCCATCTACAGCTGCAAGAAATGGTGCTGTTTGGCAACTTCTTCGCCATTGGTACCCAGCCGCTGCTATGGTTGGCGCTGGCGCTTTGACTAAGCTATCGCCTTGATGATGATCGAACCGTTGGGAAATGAAAGTTCCCCCGGGCTACCCTCCCCCTCATCAAAATGGGTGTGAGTGATTTGGCCGAAGCCATGAGTTCGCATCGTATTCTCGATCTCTTCAACCAGGCGGATATGATAACCAAATTCATGGAAACAGAGACTCCTCAGCGTAGCAGCCGGCCTGATACCGAAAACACACCGTCCGCCGGGCCGAAACCATGGCCGGATCCGCGCCAGCAGTCGATCGAGGTCGTCAACAAAATACAGCACATTTACAGCCATCAGACCGTCGATGCTCGCAACATCCACAGCCACATCATGACAATCCCCGGCATGCAGTTGGATGAGTACCTGAACAAGTCCGCACGATAACACTCCATTGCCAGGCCCGAGTTCAATAATAGATTCACCGGTTTTAGGTGCCAACGCCTCAATCGTTCGCTCGGTAATAAATGCATTGGTATCATTCATCTTGTTGGAAACATCAGTGCCGAGCTTGCCACAGGGGCGGGCCAGCGCGCCCTCGGCCATTCTCGACCGGCATAGCCCTGAAACAGTGGCGATTTCAGGCTGAAATTATTTCAACATATTATTACTTATCAGCACGTTAACAGTGAAATCAGAACGGAAAGCCCATGCACCTTCACGCAAAATACCGAGCAGCCTGCCCGCGGTTACTGCTTGAGCCTTATCCCGCGTCGCCGGGCATAATCGCTGAGGGTGCTCGGCGCCGCATCGATCAGCTTTGCCGTCGCCCGTATCCCCAGCCCCATGCCGAGGTACTTTTCTATCTGCTCGCGCCGGCTGTCGAGTTTGAGGGTATTGGCTGGCCCTTTCGGTCGCCCCAGGATCACCCCGTCACGTTTGCGGGCAGCGAGGGCCTCCCTGGTGCGCATCGAGATAAACTCGCGCTCTATTTCGGCAGCCAGTCCCAATACCGTCGCGGTGATCCTGGCCTGCATCGATCCATCAAGCTGCATATTCTGCTTGGCGATATGGACATTGACGCCCTTTTCCATACACAACTCAAGCACTTCCAGCACCTGCAGCGTCGAACGGGCAATCCGACTCACCTCGGCAAACACCAAAGTATCACCGTCCTCCGTTCCGGCGAGCAGCTGCCCCAGCTTTCTCTCGTGCCATTTTTTTTGCCCGGTGACAACATCTTCGACAAACACCAGGCTCGACAAACCCACCCGGTTGGCATAGTCATAAATACCGTGCTTCTGATTGGCGACATCCTGGCTGTCGGTGGACACACGCAGATAGGCGTAATTGCTCATATTCCTCTCCCTGTATTCAATGTTGGTGCACTTTATCAATGGCAACCAGCCCGATAGGTTGACTGGATTAACACTGTTAACGATGTTCCATACTCGCCGCAGAGATCTACAAGCACGAAATGAAACTGCGAACTAGTACAAAAAGCCAGCGAAATGTTACTGCGACGGCTCACAACCTCATGTTAGAGATTAAGAGGGAACAGAGAGGCGTAAGTGCTGGCGGGTTTATACAGTTATCCACACGCTATATAACAATCTATAAAGCTCTATAAAAATATATAGAGTATATAAGATCTATAGGGCCGGAAAATAAGATTAATAACAGTACTTTACAAGCATTAAGGTCACAGATTTTTCCGCTTGTTGATCATATTTTTCCGGCTACTGATCGTTTATTTCCGCTAAGGGTAACAACATTTTCCGATCCATGATCGTCTTCTTCCGCTAACGGTCACACATTTTTCCGATGCGGAGGAAATGACTGTGGGTAGCCCGGGCACAACAGCAAGCTGAGAAATAACTGGATCAGATGATGAGAAAACACTCAAGCAAAAAAACGGTCAACAATCAGGTAATCGCGACTTCGGCGAGCAAACAGCTGCCATCAACCTTCTTCAAACAACCCCACAGTTTGCTGTTCAACCGCCTGAATCTGACTGCCCGTGAACACGACATCATGGCCTTGCTGCTAAGCCGGATACACAAAAAGCACTGGAGAGCATCCCCCGACACACAGGTTCTCCACGCCCCGGTGTACCAGTTTCACTCCGACGTGCTTTGTGAATGGTTCGGCGTCAAGAAGAGCGATCTATTTAATACCCTCGCCCGTCCCTGCGATTCCTTGAGCCTCAAGCGCGTAGGCATAACCAACCACGACAAACACGCCTTTACCTTCATTCCGCTTTTCAAGAGACTGAGTTACCACAATGCCACACTCACTATCATCCCTAATGACGAGCTTGCAGAGGAATATCTCGGCGCGCACCAAGGCCACGCCCAGGTCGACCACCATATCTTTCGCCAGCTAAGAAAAGAGCACGCCAAGCGTCTTTATCCGCTGCTATGCCGGTTTAAATACCCGCATACCCAGCTGCACCCGATGACAGTTCCCGATCTGCATTGCTTCTTTGGCCTGACCGATCATAAGGACGGGCTGGTCAAAAAAAGCTACCGCAACAACAAAGTCTTTCTTGAGCGCTGCATCCGCGCCCCGCTGGAAGAGATCAGGCAACACGATCCGAATATCGTTTTTCACCTCTGCGGCGACAACGGCAGCTGGGGCTACAAGGCCATCAAGACCGGACGAAAAATTGACAAGATTGAGTTCCTGTTCAGCTGGAAGACACCGGCCAATAAACAGGAAAAATCCCTGCGCCAGAAACTTGGCCAGATACCGTCACCGATTGACCATGCCATGATGATTTACCAGCTTGTTGATGCATTCAAAGCCGGCGAGCATGGAAACCCATCAGTCAACGAACTCAACACCGTAATGAAATATACCGCGCAACTGACCGAAAACGGCTGCCGATTCAATACCGCTTTCATGCAAAAATTCAGCTCCGCCATGCAAGAAGCCATGCTGAGAGACTAACCCCTCCGCACTCATTGCCACTGCGTACCGTCCCCTTACGCCTCATCTATCCGAAATAAACGGTCAATAGATACGGACACCTTCCGGCTTCGCTCCCTCAATTCTGTCACTGCAGACTATTTACCCCTTACTTTGCTGGAAAAACGATTTGCACTGTCCGCAACAAACAGCGGTCAACCGGACAGCAGTACGCAAGGGGAGCCAAAGAAGAAATCACAGTATCTGACAGCACAGTTACAACCTTTGTTGAATTGGACCGAATGACAAACACGCGCCCGGGCATCCGCCAACATCATCCATTATGCTGAACGGGACTGACACAGGAGCCATCATGCGATTTCTCAAACTCAGAACGGATCACAACCGCACCCGGCGTGACGGCACCCGCTATGTCACCCCGTTGATTGTCGATGCCCCGCGTCGTTTTGCGCCCAGTCGGCTTCGCAGGGAAACCAGCCTGCGCCGTACCAAATGCCAGCTGATCACCGGCGCCCATGACTCGGGAAAGAGCCGTTGGCTAAACAGACTGCGCGAGAACCGTCATACGATATGGGGACGCAAGCCACAGCCTGTATTGCTCGAAGGGCTTATGCCGTTATCGAGCTGGGTTGAGGTTAAGCACATCGACCGGTGGTATCTTACCTATACCAGCGAAAAAGACGCCCCAAGACCGTGGCATAAACTGAACCTACAGCAAAAAGCCGACTTGCTGGCTGACTACCTGCTTGATACCCAGACACTGCTGTTTATCGACGATGCCCACAAGCTGACCGGGCGCAAGGCACAAGTCGCGCGCCAATGCATGCTGTCGACCAAATTATGGCTGGTTGCCGTCAGCGAGGAGGGGAGGTTGCCGCCCTCTATCCGGCCTATTATCGAGCGGCGGGATCCGCAGCGGACCAACCTCGAAAGTGATGTCAGCTACGATACTACCCGGGCGCTGATCTGGTTTATGGTTGCCCTGTGTATCGTCTCGGGCGCCTGGGAGGCCGGGGCTGTTATCGGCGGGCTCCAGATGCTGGGAAGCGGGAGGCGCTCGACCCGTGCTGACTAGCCCGATCCCGTACATCAACCAGCTGGCAAGACGGCTTCTGACCATTGTCCTGTTGTGCCCCGGATCGTGGACGCAACAAGTGGTTGCTTCTCAGTCCAGCGAAACCGACAGTAAAACCGGGTGGGGGATCAGCCTGCCCTGGCAGCAACCCGACGACAGCCCGCCCGACATCAAGCCATTCGAACTACCGACACTCAAGGGCAGGGCACCCCATTTCAATACTCCGGTTGCCGCCCTGCAGCCCGCGCCACAGATAGATCCCGATGCCGTGTTTTATGTCATCAACAACTGCTATCCGGAGAAGAGCAAATTCAAAATCGACCTCAGCCTGGTTGCCGGAGTCCGCTCCAGCTTCGACCAGTACAACCGCAGCGACTGGCCGGAGATCACCGATCACTACATCGGCCTGGTCGGCGAGATGCCGCTGTATTCCACCACTGAGCAGGCACGGGAGCGCGAGTGGGAGCACAAGCGCCGGGTTAATACTGCCAAGAATGTCGCAGCCTTTGCCCAGTCGCTGGCCAACCGCAATCATGCCTATCGCGAGATCGGCCTGTATCTTGCCCTCGAGGCACGTGCACAGGCGAGGGTAAAGCAAGGCGTGGCCAATGCCACCGAGCAGGTGGGCTATCTGGAAAAGGTGGCAGCCGCGCAGCGTGATATCCTCAAGTTCGAAGCGCAGATTGTCGAAAACCGACTGGCACTGATTTCGATGTGCGATTCTGTCAGGGCGCCTGAAGTAAACCAATACCTGCAGAAGCTCGCCTACCTGCCGCGGTCGCTCCGACACAAGCAGCCGACGGGCAGGCCATGAAGTGGCTCAATCATACCCTGATTGCCGGTGCTGCCTGCGCCGTGATCTCGCCGCCGCATGTTGCGGCCTGTGTTGCCGGCGCAACCGCACCGGACTGGCTGGAATATCTGTTCAAGCTTTCCGGGCGACACATCAAGCACCGCGGGCCAACCCATATCCTGTCGCACTGGCTGATCGCCGCCACTGCCTTCACCTTTGTCTGGGACTATCACGGCCTGCTGGCCGCTTTTGCCTGGGGCGGAGTGAGCCATATTCTGACCGACGCACTAACCGTCTCCGGCGTGCCTTTCTCGCCGCTTAGCGATCGGCGGTTCCACCTGTTCGGCGGACGATTTCGCACCGGCGATCCGATTGAGTACGCCATTGCCGCCGCGGTCGTCATCGCGGTCATTGGCCTGAGCCATGTCACCGGCGGGGCTGGTTTCGCTCCCTTTTTCTTTGACTGGGGCGGGCTCTATCAGCAGGGTGTGATTGACGGGGCAGAGTGGAAGGCCAACCGGTTCCGGTTGATTTAGATTGCTGCTTTGGACCCAAAAGGGCAGGGCAAAAATAACAAAGAGAAACAACAGGGTGAAACATACCTGAAACAGTGGCGATTTCACCCTGAAATTATATTACCAAAACATCATTTATCAAGCACTTAAGAGTGAAATGACTATGGCTAGCCCCTGAAATTTCATCGCTAATTTCAGGGACCACTCCGCAACACTCCCTCACCGGCAGAGCGATATTACGCACCGGCCGCCATAGCGAGAGCAGGCTCAGTCGCCATCACCACCTTATTGCGGCCCTCACGCTTGGCTTGGTACAGCGCCTTGTCCGCGGCAGACAGCACATCCTTGACAGGCAGATCAAAATCAACAATCACTCCACCCATACTGATGCTGGCCGAAATCTCCTGACCGTCGATAATGAAAGGCGCCCTGTAGATTGATTGACGCAGCCTTTCCAACACATTGAACCCGGCTTCTGCCGGCAGGTTAGGTAGAATAAGCGCAAACTCCTCACCACCGAACCGGCACAGGGTGTCCGAGCCACGCAAGCAGGACTGCAGCCGATCGCAAATCCCAATCAGCAACTCGTCGCCGGCAGGATGGCCATAGGTATCATTGATATCCTTGAAGTTGTCGACATCGACAATCGCATGGGCCAGCGGCCATTCATAGCGCTTGCAACGGCCAATATCATAGTTCAGCTGCTCGAAGAAGTAGCGACGGTTATAGAGCCCTGTCATCGCATCGCGGTTGCTCGAATCCTCGAAGAGCAGCACCTGCTCGGTCGCCTCCTCGAGCAGCAGCTGTGCAACCGCCATCTCGGTGACATCATAAATTGACACACACACGCCCTGCACATCGCCCTTGCCATCACGCAGCGGCCACATCGAGCAGTTCTGGTACATATGCTTCACCTCGCCCACCGAATATTGCGAGGTCGGAAAATGCAGCAGGTAAGGGCGCTGAGTCCAGTTGGTATAAGACTGATTCCCCAACACCATCACCGAACGCGCCTTTTTGGCAAACCAGTCTTCCTTCAGTTCGGGAAAGAAGCGGAACAAGTTCTGATTAAGGACCTCTTCGGTTTTCAGTTTGCTGTGGACTTCCATGAACCGGTTCCAGAACACCACATTCATCCGCCGGTCAACCGCAAACACCCCGGTCGAAGACATCTCTGCCAAAACCGAGCCAAAATCAAAATCGCAGCCTAACATCATGCCATCAACTTCCGCAAAGACATGACCAGGTTCACCAGTCCCTCTTCCTTCATCGAGATGATGCTGTCACAGCGAACCCCTTTCTCGGCGATCTCCAGCTTGATATCAATCAGCAGTACCCGCTCATCGGAAAGGCTTGACGCAAGCTGAGATTCATCAAGCTGTTCACCTTGCGACTCAAACTCCAGAATGGCCGGTTGAGCCAGATGAATATCAAGGTCGAGTTCGTTGGATAGCCCAGAGAGGCTGGTACTGTTGATAACATTGGTCAGCTCATTGAGGATCTCACGCTGGATAGCCGTTGACTGGCTGTCTTCCTCGTCATAGCCGAGGTATTCCATCAGCGAGGTAAAAGTATTGCCGCCATACAGAACCGACGAGCGACCGGCCATCTCACCGATAAACTCCTGCTGAACAATGTTGACCGGGCAAGACTGGTGGCTAAAATCCCTGACCAGTCCCACAATGGCATCCTGGGACACGATATAGAGAGCTTTACCTTGCTCTCAAACAGCTCCGACAGTTTCGCCCCCGCCCGTCCCATCCCGATATTGCTCAACTCGCGCAGCGCATCGAACTCATCGGCACTCAGTGCTATCGTATCCATCAATACACTCCTTCCTGGCGCAAAAAGGTATCCAGCTCTTCGGCCGTCACCGGCTTGGGAATAAACGCGACGGCTCCCAGCTCCCGCGCCTCTTTCTGTACTTCCTGTTGAATATCCGCAGAGATGACATACACCTTAGCCGGGTAGCTCATCTCCTTCAGGTGTCTCAGTACCTCGATCCCATCCATATCCGGCATGGTCAGATCCAAAAACACATACCCAAAACTGGATACCTTGCACATCGCCAGCGCATTGCAGCCGCCGTCGGCCTCGGCAATATCGACATTCCATTGTTCAGGGATAGCACGATGTATCATTCTGCGAGAGAACGCTGAATCATCAACTATGAGTAACTTATCAGACATATATATAACCAAATTTTTAGTGAGCTAATAATTATATTAAAAAAGATAGCAAGTAAATAAATAACAACTATTTATAGCCATTAATGAGTGATAGCCACAAGCCCAATATAACACTCATTGCATGCTATTTTGCACTTGTGGCCATTAATCAATTTCACCCGAAGTAATACTTACCGAGCCAAAAAAGCATGAGAGGTGAGGAACTTGTCATCGTTCAGGCTAGCCAGATGGTGCTCTGGCGAGGCACTGGTCGGCATAAACGCCTTTACACCCATCTGATAACGCCGCTCGTTCACCGCATCGATGTAAGATTGCGCCATCGGATTGACACCACGCCTTCTCAGCCTGGCATCGGTGACGCTGTCACCGATAAAGTCGTATTCCTCGGGAAACAGATCGGCGTGACTATCAGACATGTTGTTACCCCGGTACCAACGACTGGCTAAACTTTTCGGCGGTACGGTTACTTATCGTCGAAGAGGCAATCTCATCTTTGGTGTGTTCAATCAGCGCCATCATGGCCTCGGCAATCACACTTGGCGCGGTATTCTCGTCAAACTTGATAAATGCACGGCCCCGGGCGCTACCTTCCCGGCGCTTGGCCACAGCGATAGTATGGCCACGCACAACCGTCCCCTCGAGCGTATCAAGGTAATCAGACACCGCCGCATAGCTGCTTGACTCGTTGTGAATTTCCACGCCAATTTCGCCGCTTTTAGTGTGGCGCAAAAACTCATAGTGGATTTTCTTGTTCCAGCCCTGCATTTGAACAGGGCGGTAGGTCACGGCGCTGCCGGTCGTCTTAAACGTCGCGGTTTCATTATAGGTACGGATCAGCGCCTCGAAGACCTCCGAGACACGATCGTCGCCATGGCGCAGCTTGCTCTTCTTGACCACCTTCTCCTGGCCATTGCCCGAGACAATAATATTAGGCACCAGGATCTCGCCACCGTTAAACTTGCTGATGGCAACCAGGCGAACATCCAGATCACTGTGGTCGTTAATGTAGCGCACCATACGGTTCAGGCTTTCGTTGGTCTCGTCGACGGCGACAATGATTTTCAGCTGACCGGCACGCAAATTGGTGCCGCAGCGTTTCCACAGGTTCTCTTCCAGCTCCAGCGCCGACAGGCACGCCTCAATCGAGCCCCCACAAATATCATCGAGCTCGTCAATTGTCAGCTCCGAGAGATCGGCAGCATAATCAAACGCCTGCGCCACCACCTTACGACGGCTCTCGGCATTTCGGCCCAGCTTAACCTCCACAGCGATAGGCGTACCTTCCTCGTCAATGCACAGCAAATCAAGGTAACCCGCATCAGGCAAGTTAACCTCGCGACGCGCATAAATGATAGGCGACTCATGGTGGTGAATCAGCAGGTTAGGGTTCTTCTCAATCAGAGACTGCAGCTCGGCCTCACTGTCAAACACTTCCGGCGCCAGTGAGCGGTTGTTGATGCTGATGTTCATGGTTTTGTTCGACTTCGCTTCTGTAAAACTTGCTCTGGCCCGCTTAGAGTGACTGTTATTAACTCTAATGCCGCTATGTTTTTAGGACATACTTACAACATCCGTTATTAACGATGCTACCGTGTCACTTTGAAAATTAAACCAATAAAAGAAAACAACACAAGATATTGATTTTAAATGGTGTTTTGTGACTAACATCAATCAATAGCGACATCAATGTTCTGTATCATCAGGAGCCATAATCAAAAAGAATGGCAAAAGATAACATACGTTGCATTCTATTTACAACTTTAGCCGTGTGTCTGTTATTGTTTGTAACCGATGAAAGCAATAGCCTGGGCTTAGTGATTGCATTACCCGCTCCTAAACCAAACGCATATTTCAAGAGGGTGTATGAATCATTGGAATGAAAAACTGTCGGTCCGGTGGGTGGAGACTCAAGATGCCAGTATGGCGTTGGCCATTGAACGCTTGCTAATTCTGATGTACGAACCACCATGGAACAGAAAGTAATACATAAAAAGTATTACAGCGTTTACCCCAATACTTTTCATTCTCAGTTCAAGGCGGTAACCCAAGCTATCGCTGCGCCTTTATGCTGGCGTGGCAGACCTGACATTTCATGGCGATTTCAGTCTGAAACATTCCACATAAAGCGGATAATTTCAAAAACTTATGTAAAATTTTCAGATGGATAATTATATAGCCGAAGTGCCTCCAACCATGACAGGGTAACCACTTACCCTCACCATCAAGCCGGTGACGCCCCTAATCTGATCCAGACCTATCCAGATTCACTTCTGTAGAGAATTTGACGGTCCGTAAAGAAATCGATGTGTGGAATTTTCTGATATTCAGATCCTTTCGCAATGAGCCTTCAATGAAATCCTCACACGCCTGGATATCGTGAACCCGCACGATAAGCAGGAAATCATAACTTCCCGATATCTGGTAGCACTGAGTAACTTCGGGGTACTTCATGATCGAGCTGCGAAAGCTGCGATAGACATTCGCCTTGATGAAGGAATCAAGGCAAAAACAGAAGTACCTTATTGGCACTTCTAGATAAGGTTCTTGGAAGTATATAGCAGCGTCAACAATTATTGGCGCACTCATTAATTGACCATGTGAATATAAAGCCAATAAAAGAACATTGGAAATTGAAAGATTATGCAATCTAATGGATTGCTATTATTCCTCTGCACCAAAGTTTATGAAATACTGGCATAATATAATGCAATTTATTCAGTTCATACTATTTAACTAATATAAAAAACTCAAGCAGTACGTCACACTCGGTGGTTTTGATTGAATTCACGGGTTATCTCGTTGTGGCAATCTTGTGCTGTGACGCTTTCAGAGTTCTCAGGTTCAATCAAACAAAAATAATGTTAAATTTCAAGTTATTAGTTCCATATAATAATAAGCACACACACATCTCAGAGCAATCCACTAGATCGTTCCCTAGTAAAGGTGTATATTCCCGCACGGAATATAATAATAGACGCTGCACTTTATGTGGCCAATATAATAGGAGAATGTTAAGTGAGCTTGAGTATTCGTCAAAAGATTATAGGCCTTGCCATCTTACCACTGGCAGCAGCCAGTGTTGCTAGTATCCTGCTTAGTAAATATGCCATTGAGAATATGGCTGAAGTAGTAATTAGCACTATCAACGAAGGCGAACTTGATGATGAAAAACAAAAGCTAGTTGAGAGCTATCAGATTTTTGAAAGCTCGTTTGAAACTGGCTCCTCAGAGCAGGAGATCATCGACACTGTAGCTAGAACGAAGTTTGGTGACAACGGTTACTTTATCTTTTTCAAACCAAACAAAACAATTTTATCTCACGGTGCAAATTCGTCGTTAAATGGCACGCCGATAGACAGAGGCCAACCTGAGACGGTAAAGCTGGCAGGCTGTAGAGATGTCAACGGCTGTATTGATGTGGTTAAGATCAGAGATTCTCGAGATAACTCTATTCACGAGAAAATGTATTACACTGTGTATCTAAAAAAATACGATGCGCTAATTACCACAGGCATTGTGCTATCCGACATCGAGAAAAGGCTTAACCTGATTGATGGCCTTATCGAAGATCTTAAAACCAAAGAGACCACGTTTATCCTGTCTACCCTGACCGTATTCTTTATCATAGCCGCATCAGTTGCATTCGTTTTTGTCAAAGCAATAGTAGGAAGACTTAGCAAACTGGTGGAAGAGGTTGACAATATCGCTAATGGTGATGGCGATTTAACGAAGCAACTCAAAATTGTCAGTGAAGATGAAATTGGCGCTCTCGGTATTGCAATCAACAAGTTCATATCTTCGTTAAGATTGATGGTTACTGACGTTAATCACGCGGCAAGAGAGATTGAAATCGCAACGGAAGATCTGGAAAAACAGTCTGAAGACATTTCAACCAGCATGGCCGTTCAAATGCAGGAGACTGAAATGGTCGCGACCGCGGTACACGAAATGAGCTCGACGGCTCAGAGCGTTGCCGACACTGCAACTCAAACCTCGGCAACGACAGACAGCACAAGCAACCAAGCTCTGCGTGCGATTGAGATTGTTGATGTTGCGAACAAGACCGTTAAGCAAATGGTTGTTGATTTTGAAACGACGGATCACAACATTCAAGAGCTTTGCAAGGAAGCTGAAAATATCGGCCAGGTAACAACGGTTATCGGTGAAATTGCAGACCAAACCAATCTATTAGCACTGAACGCGGCGATAGAGGCAGCTCGTGCCGGCGAACAGGGCCGGGGGTTTGCGGTTGTTGCGGATGAAGTTCGTGCCCTTGCGGCAAGAACGGCTGACAGCACCGAGGAAATTAACGCGATGCTTGGTCGACTAAATGAAATGGTTTCTGTGTCAGTTAAAGCTATTGCGGTAAGCAAGACTCAAAGTGAGGATACCGAGCGAGAGACAATTGAAATCAGCGAACGTCTAAGTGAGGTTGTGGAGTCAATTACTACCCTAAATGACATGAATATCTCCGTCGCCGGCGCAGCTGAAGAGCAAAGCTCTGTTTCAGAAGAGATCAATATGAACCTAATGAAACTTCAAGAGATCGCAACCAACCTGGCTGATGGCTGTGACAACGCATCCGCTACCGTTCACCAGGTACATCGCTCAAGCCGGAACATCGTTGAGCTCCTGGGTCGGTTCAAAGTGTAGCCATTGTTGACTCGGATCTTTCAGATTAAATCTGGGCTAGATTCTCTTCGGCCCAGATTGATTTCCCATCTTCTAACGCGTCCCTTAGCGTTGCGCACCAAATGGACAAGAGGGGGCGAGCCCCTGCCGACAGATCGAGGTCTGTGCCTGGTATCCTACATGAGGCATTGAAGAGCGATCCCCAACACTCATAGAGATACCTATAGCGTACAACACCCCTTATTTTGGACTAAAAAACGAATTCCTGATATTATCCCCAATTGATTTTAACAATAAGAATGAATAAGGATACTCAATGAGTAAACTCACATGGTCTATTGCCGATATCTCAACCCTGGGCCGAGTCTATCTTCGACATGTACTCGGAAAGATGCGAGATATTGAAGGCTCTACTGCTCAGTTCGGATTGTTGGGAAAGGGGCTCACCCCAAACTATCAAATTAGGTTTCCCAACGGCCTGGTTAGATGCTTCAGAGGCGTGAATCATCAAGCCGCGGATGTTGATGATTTCAAAGAAGGAAATATCTCTGAGCCTTTTACTCTGGTAGAGATCAAAGAAGCCTTCGACGCTTCAAAATTCTCATAGAAGAATCCTCCGAATTAAAGTACAAAGAATGAAGCAATTAACGTTAAGAGATTTGTTCAACAAGGTGTTGAACTTTAACTTGTATTCTCTGCAAAAGCACATACGGAGACTATCAGTTATTGCTGCCGTATTGTTCGTTCTGGCAGGTCTATTATGCGTAGGCTTATATATCAAAGATGAACATGACAAAAACGTTATTCGCCAAGCCGAAGTAGACGCGCTTGCACGAGCAAAGGAAAGCCATGCGCAAGCTTCACGCTGTTTTGAACGCCTTAAACAAAACAAGTACAGCAGAGATGACCTTGAGTTTTATCTCTTTTTTGATTCATGCATAAAAG
Source organism: Photobacterium obscurum (assembly GCF_026191635.1). Lineage (GTDB taxonomy): Bacteria > Pseudomonadota > Gammaproteobacteria > Enterobacterales > Vibrionaceae > Photobacterium > Photobacterium obscurum. The sequence continues at coordinate 28,262 of NZ_JAKRRW010000032.1, read as the reverse complement.
GGCGAAATCTCACCCCTCATGAGATCAAGGTATTGAAATCAAATTGGTCTGACAGCTTTACAAGAGTCATCAACTTCTTAGATTCAGCATACTATAAGTTGGGCTCTCCCCCTCAAAAGTGTACATACAATGGATTCAAAATGATTGAGTGTAATAACGGGAACAGCTACCCAGTTGATCTATGATGGCAAAGGATAAAAATGAAGATCTTTGATATTGAACGAGACAAACTGGCGTTCAACTTTGAATACAACACTGAAGAAACCGACACTCTTCACCGTATGTTAAATGGCGCGAGCAACATTGGTGTTGATGATCTGCGCAGAGTCTCTCTTTGGAAATCGAACCGCATTCTATCTGTCGACGACAAAACACTGACTGCTCTGAATAACCTTGGGGCACAGGAGAATGTGGAGCTAGAGTCGCCATTCGTCAAAGAGGTGATAGAACGGTTGGTATTGAGCCAGGGAATAGGATTCCCCCTTGCAAGCACGATACTAAAGTTTATCAATCCCGACGTTTTCCCGATTATCGATGTTAGGGCATATCGCGCGCTAACAGGAAAGAAACCTTACTACTCCACCTACAGCTACGACAGTTACATTAAGTATGCGCAGGATTTGACAGAGATAGCCAAAACGCTTCATCTGCCACTCCGTGATATTGACGAACAACTGTACTGCTTCGACAAAGCCAACAATGGGAAAATCTAGCGGGGCAATCATTTTACCACTTGACGGCCTCATGGTTATTTCAGGCTGAAATAGCTATCTAACTACATATAAATTCAACACTTTAATACATGTATTCAGGCGGATGCCTCAATCAGTCATCTGAGCGTTTCATCGCTTTACGGTAGACATCGCTTCGTTCGCGTTTACCGACAGCCAAGACGGTGACAATGATAACATCATCTTCAACTTTGTAGACTAAACGGTAGCCGGACTGGCGCAGTTTAATTTTGTACATGTTATCTGCACCGGATAGTTTTGAAGCCGGAACATGTGGGTTATCCAGGCGTTCAATGAGTTTTTTCTTGAATTGCTGTTGCAACGTTGAACCCAGCTTTTTCCATTCTTTAAGCGCACTCGTTTTGAAGTCGAGTTTATAGGTCATCAAGGTTTACCGAAATGCTTTCTTCAGAGTCACGTTCTTTAGCAATGGCCAATAACTCAAGATCTTCAAGCCTGTCCATCATCATTTCGTACGCTTCAGCAGGCACGCAATAGAATGCTGGCTCATTTCGGTTAAGTACAGCAACAGGTTCACCATAAGCACTAGAAGCAACTTTCATTGGGTTTGCTTTCAATTCGGTAATGCTAGCCGCTACATCAGCTAAAATTCTAGTGGTCACTTAATAGGTCCTTTAACCGGTCTTTATAGTCATATTCTAGCTGCAACCAAGCAGTATAACAAGGTCACCAGACTGGCCACTGCCGCTCGGCATTACAAGTATTGATTGGGTTTGATCTGTAGCCAGTTTGCTGATACTTTCCAAGGATCTTATTTTGCTGAATTCCTGCAAAATGCATTTTTTGTCGTGATAAATACCATTCCCAAACCTGATTTCCCAGCGTTGCATTATGCGGGGTAGGCATAGAGCTCACCACCAAATACAACAGGATCTTGACGTGGCTATGCAACTCCACCTATCTCTGATTACAACAGTGGGCTAGACCAGTTGGACAATGATTTAGCCAAAGACTTCCCCTTCAAACTTCTCTGCCACGCATATCCATCACCATATAATAAATCAATATTATTATTTCAATAAAAATTGATAATTTATAGTTATATTTAAGGCACCATATACTGTCCCCATCGAAACAAGTGACAAATCAATCAACCGAATTGGGGTACGTTATGAAAATGAATCATGTGGGCATTATGGTCGGCGATATGGACAAAGCGGTTGAGTTTTATACCAATGCGCTTGGCCTTAAGGTCGTCATGGGCAACACCAAGGTTGAAGAAGAGCGTGAAACCGCAATCGGCAGAATGTGTGTGGCCGTTTTTGGCGGGGGCTTTAAAGGGTTCAACATTGCCCACCTTGTCACGACTGACGGTATTGGCGTTGAGTTGTTTGAAATGAAGGAGCGCCAGGAACGCCACGAGGTAGACTTCTCCCGCATCGGCATTTTCCATTTCAGCCTTCAGACAGATGACTTCCAGGGGGTTATCGAGCGCACGGAAAAATTTGGCGGAAAAGTACGCATGGATATCATGCGCTACCACCCGAAAGATGACAGCAAACCCGCGCAAATGGTTTACCTGGAAGACCCGTTTGGCAACCTCTTTGAGCTGTACTCGCACACATACGAAGAGACATACTCTTCTGACTATGAGTAATAGGAATACAGGGCAAAAAAAGGGCAGCTCAGGCTGCCCATCCAGTAAATGACGGCATATGCCAACCGACGTAACAGTTCCGTCGCCTTCAATCATTCTCACTCTTGCTGCTTACTTATATACCACGGTGTTCACAGTCCCATCATGGGTAAGAAATACACTCATTTAACGGTCACTGCACCCTATTTAACCAGCAGAGAAAACGGTATAATATTTGCGATAATGGAACGGTAATGATCGAACTATCTCGTTCTCACACCTTCCATCCTTTTCACATAGCTATGATGTTCCTTTTGATAACACCTAGCACATTGATTTAGATAATTAATTAATACAAGACAGCAAGAATGATAAACAACACAAAAAGAAGATGCATTCCTTTAACCGCAGCATTGTCTATTATGCTTGTGGGTTGCAATAGCGGCGGTAGTAGTAATAGTGGTGGGGGTCATAATGATGGTAACGATGGTAACAATAAAACCATTGCGCTAAGTCACATGACATCGATTACGCCAGGTTATCAGACCTTTCAGGCACGTGATGTTGAGACAAAGGCGTTTGCTAAGTCGAGCAACAATGACAGCGCATATGTTTACAAGAGTGCTGAAACTGGCGATCTGCAGCCGATCGACTTTAGTGGTGAAGACCCGCAGACAAACGATCTGGTTATCCTGCCTGCACCGAAGATAATCAAAGTCGTTGACATCAACCAGCGCTATGCTGCGATGAACATTGATAACGTCGCCGTAGAGGTAAATGGCAAGAAATACGTTGGCACCTATACCCTGATCCAAGAGAAAGAGACCGGTGCAATGTTCCCTCTCATTGAGGGCGATGTACCTATCTATAAGAGAATCGATGCTGATCATGAAGCATGGGTAACAGCCACGCACTTCTCTTATGCCGCTGACGACAGTCGGATATACCTTCGTCATGGCGATGGCAAGAGCTTGCATGTGGCTGAGAACAATGGCGACTACTTTGTGATCACAAAAATCTTTGATGATTACTTCCGCAATAACTGGATCCTAACCGATGGCACAGTTATCAGTCTTCCATGGTCTCGCAATGAACTGATCTGGGTTGATCGCATCAACGGAACAACAAACACTTACAATATTGATTTAACAAACACGACCAACCCCTTTGTCTTTCAAGGCAAGCTACACATTGTTAATACTTCCACCGACAAGATGCTTGAGCTAACGGTTGACTCTAACGCTCTCACTATGACGGATACTGGCTGGACAGCGCCGGGATACCGGACCGACGATAACAACAATTCTGTACGTCGCAGCGACTATGAGATGCTATCTGACTGCAGCGTGTATAAGTTTGATACGGACACCAAAACAGTACTAAAGATATCTGACCGGGAAGATAACAGTGGCTTTACGCCTGCGGCCGGTCAGCATGCTCTTTTCTGTGTACACAGTGTGGCAGAAGGTAATCAAGAACAACCGCTCTTCACGCAGTTTGATACCCGCACCGAGAGCACACAAACAACCCCAGCAACAACTGGCGCTAAAATTGACGCCACCGAGCGCCTGGTGGTGGTAAGCGACAAAGAGATCATGTTCTATCAAGACCCTTTCGGTGAGTTTACCGAGTACTATGTAGACTTCGACACGAATACGACAACAGAAAAACAGACTGACTCATTGAGTGTCATAAAGATGCAAACAGTGGCACAAGCCGCTGAATAAATAAGGTATACGGGGGAGTCTGAGACTCCCCCCCTTTATTACGCCATACATGTGTAACGTGGCGTTTAATATCATAAATTTAGTAAACAATAATATAATTCAATGCTTAAATAGATCCATTGCGCCCATCCAGATAACAAACTTCCCACACAAGAGAGTCGCCCCCTGTCGCATAGATGATAGACAGTTCATGTAATGAAATTGTTGTTAGGCTTTTCTTTATTTATTATTAACTTGGTTTGTAAGGCAGATTCAAAGCCCTTAATACATACTGACAGCAATTAGAAAATATGCACCTACAACCCCCAAAAAATAACATACAGCCATCGTTATTATTTGCTGCAGTTATGTTAGAATTCACCCTCAATATTATTGATAGCCTTTCCATCAAAATATGTATTGATTTTATCTAAGAGCTTTTTGAGGTGATCTAACGTGAAGTATCAAATTATCGGTGGTGCGGGGTTACACCGTAGCGAAACTAAGGCTGTGGCTCAAATGGTCGACACCTTACCCAATAGCTGGTTTGCTTATGCGGGCTTGGTTGTTACCGATAATCAAGGCTCTATGGAAATTGACACCCTAATCATTACCGCAGATCGTTTGCTACTCGTCGAGCTAAAAGAATGGAACGGCAGCATCACCTACGAGGGCGGAAAGTGGTTTCAAAATGGTCGTTCCCGCGGAAAAAGCCCATATCAGATTAAGCGAGATCATGCACTGCGACTTAGAAAGCTGCTGGAAGAGGAGTTATCACGCAAGCTGGGCTACTTCCTTCATGTTGAAGCACACGTAGTACTCTGTGGTAGCGCAACCGCCGAGAATCTACCTACGAGTGAGCACCGCTTTACCCATACACTTGATGAGTTCCTTACTATCGGCCCCAAAAAGCATTATGAGCAGTTAGTGCAGGAAACCCGTTTCGAGCACATATTTGAAAGTGGGAAGCCTCGCCCTAACTCCAACACGGCATTACCGATTATCCAGGCCTTTTTCGATGGTCCCAAGGTTAAAGCTAAAACATTAAAGGAAAAGGGATTTATAGCCAAGGATACCCCCTCTTTCAGCCATAAGAATAAGCTCTATAATGAGTTTCGTGTCGCTCATGAAGACAACCCTCAGCACAGAGGCTTGTTGCGACGTTGGGATTTCAATGAACTTGGTGTCATTAATGCTGAGCACTCCATTTGGGCTGAAATCGCACTACGGGAAACCCGTGTGGGACGTCAAGTCCGCAATGGTAGCGCAACCCTCAACGATTATATGTTGCGCTCAGTCAGCGATCTGTCAGAAGAAGATGTCACTGACGATACCCGCGAATTATACGAACTACGTCGCACCTTTAACCGATTCGATGAGGTGATCGATAAAGAAGCCGCTGACTGGTCTAAAAACACCCGTATAGATAGAGTACGAGCTCTATTGGCACCGTTTGCTGAATTGCACAGCCTTGGTGTTGGCCACCGTGATATCGACCCGCACAACCTGTGGTATGCAGAAGATCAAAAGAGTATTGTCGTTTCAGGTTTTGGTACAGCCTCACTGGAGGGACGTGACAATCTAGAGGCACTACGACAAACGCTACAAAGTGCCCCGTTTACTGCTCCGGAGGATGCGCTGGAGGAGTCGGTTGATCCATATCGGTTAGATGTATTTATGCTGGCAGTAGTGGCCTATCGACTCTGTTTTAGGGGTGAGCAACTTGTTGGTCAGGAGTTAACCCCTGAGTGGCGTGTACCACAAGATGATCCGTTTGATGGTGCACTTAACAACTGGTTTGAACAAGCTCTCAATTTAGACGCAGCTAAACGCTTCCCTCGCGCAGATATAATGCTTAGTGAGTTTAACGGTGCGACTAAAGAGGTTTCACAAGATCACGATGAGGCTAAGCAGATCTACGATGAGCTGGCCAATAGCGATTTCTCCCGCCACCAAATGAACGCCTTTAGTATCATCATGGGGCAATTTGCCCCAGCAAAAGAGCAAATGCCGCAAGTAATGGAAGATATGGCGCAGATCAGCAAGCTCGGTCAGATTCGTTACCGGTGTGGCGACGAGGAACCCCCCCTACAGCTAACACTATGGGATGGGGTCGCCCTGGATCTGCAGCAACCTGGGGTAAATCGCCGTATTTACGGGTTTAAGCAGCGCATTGAAAAGCTGGCAGGCCTGAACCTGCCGGCCCCGAAAGTTCACGACTATGGCCTATTGGGTCAGGGCGGCTTGTTTATGGTAAGCGAGCATGTTGATGGGCGGCACTGGGCCGCATTTATCGAGCAGATCGAGCTTAGCCACGAACAACGTATTGTTATGGCACAAACCCTAATCAACACCGTCCATACGTTTCATGAAAAGCACCTTTACCACGGCGATTTAAGCCCTGGTAAAGTACTGGTGTTGCAGCAAGCCGAGAGCATTGAGCTTGGTGGTATTGAGCTGATGCTGCTGGGTATGCTGGAATTTTCAGACCAGCCAACAGCCGATAAGCAATTCCAACCAGCCAACCCGGCCGCCACCGATGGGTTTGGCCGTGACTGTTTTGCGGTCTACCGCATGGTTGAAGCGCTGTTTGTGAATGATATGCCCTCAGCGCTTGCCAGTGAGCTTAGCAAGGTGAAGCAGTCGCCTGATGGTATACCAATTGCGCTGGACCCGCTGTTGAAGGCTCTGACAGAACCGCAGAAACAGTTGTCGGAGGCCACCCAAGAGCCCGACTCAAAGCAATTGCTAAGCCAAGCGCTACAGGTTTGCTGGGGCAGTGATCCCTTCCCGGAGGCGCTAACCTTGTTAGAGCCGATTGATGGTGCCTATTACTTTAGCTGCCGCTGGTCGCCTAACCCGAGGTTTACCAATCAGTTGCAGTGCTATATCACAGGTAATCAAGTCCAGCTCCAGATCGACCTAAACCCAGACAACCGTCAGATCACCCGGTTAATCTATCGTCCGGATATGCCAATGTATGATGTGATATTGACCGGCAAGCACTCTCTGATGAGCCTGCAGCAGCCGATCGCCATTCAGCGCGGTTCGCTCACTGAGCACAATGGCCTGATTGAATATCTGATGGGGCTGGAGCCGGTACTTGATGCGATTGTAGAGAAAATCAACCCAGACCAAGAATGGGATGATGATGACTGCGATAGTTCTGAGCTAAAACCTGCGCAGATCTGGCAGGCACTTGCTGATACCGAAGGTGAGCTACGTGAGCTAGTGACCATCGAATCAAGCGATTACCGTGAATCCCCAAGCGGAAGCCTACTGTATCCATACAGCACCGACAACGGTATCGATCTGAGTTTTGATGTTGACGATAAAATCATCGTCTATCTAAAAGATAAGCGGGATTCCAGCCAGCTGGGTGAACTCCGGTTTGATGAAACCACGCCAACGCTATTGGCCGTTAAGTTCAACTACGACAGTGCCCGCAAGCGGATCAGTGCTGGCAGCCAGCTACAGCTAGAGTCGGTCCGTAACAAATCCTCGCGGGAATTACGCCAACGGGCGCTTGAGCGCGTAATCGCCAATAAATCGGTGATCCCAGAGCTAGCAAGCTACTTCGATTACCACAACAAGCCGCACATGAGTTCGTTGCTTGAACAGCCGACCGAGCGGGTATTTCGTGAGCTATACGATGAACCGGGTCAAGAGGCAAACGACCAGCAAGTAGCCGCATTTAAGCAGCTGATCGAGCAGGGGCCTGTGGGGGTACTGCAAGGCCCTCCGGGAACAGGCAAAACCACCTTTGTATCGAAGTTCATTCATTACCTCTATCAGCGTGCAGGGGTGAATAGCATCCTGTTGGTAGGGCAGTCGCATACCGCGGTTGATAATGTCGCGATCAAGGCTCGAGAGCTTTGCCATAACAAGCACATGGAATTGGATACTGTTCGTATCGGTCAAGAACAAATGATCGATGAGGGAATGCTAACCGTCCATACCAAGGCGCTGCAACGGCAGATCCAGCATAAGTTCCACCGCGAATATGATATTCGCCTGAGTGCCCTTGGAAAACGTCTTGCGATGGCGCCCTCACTGGTCGAGCGGCTATGTCAACTGCACCGAACCCTTAATCCGCTGATGGTGTCGTTTGCCCAGTGCCGACGAGAGCGCAGCAAGCTAGAGCTGCACAAAGGCGGTGGACTGACCTACGAGCAACGGTTAGAAGAGCTGAGCAACAGGGAACGACAGCTCGCAACCCAGGCTCAAGGTATTGTGAATACGATGCTCGACTGCGACCGGTCTGAGCCGCTTATCTACGACGAAACCCTGCTAACACAATTGGCCGAACTGGTGGCTGCGCAGCAGGGCTATAACAACCCAGAAAATCTCGGGCGTTTCCTTGAACTACTTAAGATGAGCCAAGAATGGATGGATGTGCTTCGCAGCGGCGAGGCCGGATATGAACGCTTTATGTTAAAAACCAAGCAACTGGTGTGTGGCACCCTCGTGGGTGTTGGGCGCCGAAGCCTGGAGCTACACGACTCTACCTTTGATTGGGTGATTGTCGATGAAGCGGGCCGAGCTCAGGCCACTGAACTGATGGTAGCAATGCAGTCTGGCAAGCGAGTTCTATTAGTTGGGGATCACAAGCAGTTGCCGCCATTCTACCATCAGCAACATCTAAAACTGGCTGCGAAGCGGCTTGAGATGGGCAAGGGCGTATTTCACGAGTCGGATTTTGAGCGTGCTTTTAAGGCAACAGCTGGGGTAACTCTTGATACGCAATACCGCATGGTTGAGCCGATTGGTGACCTTGTCTCTGAGTGTTTCTATGCCGAAGATATTGGCAAGCTTCATACTGGCCGTGGCGTCTCGCCAAGCTGGTATAGCAAGTTGTCGTCGCCGTGGAACAAGGCCGTAAGCTGGATTGACAGCAGCAGCCCTGACAAGCAAGGCGGTGAGATAGATAAGGGTGACGGTCGCTATTACAACCCACATGAGATCCAGCTATTGATGAACTCGCTGCGGGCACTCGCAGATCCCGGTACGGTTGCCAACCTAGAGCAGTCAATTACCCGAGAGCAGCCATATCCGATCGGCATTATCACCATGTACCGCCAGCAGAAGGAAGAGATAGAAGGGGCGATCAGCCGGGCCGAATGGGCAGGGTCACTACGGGGACTGCTCAAGATAGATACCGTTGATTCCTACCAGGGACAAGAAAATAAGATCATCATCCTGAGCCTGGTACGAGATAACGATAACAAACTGCAAGGTTTCTTGCGTGACGGCCCACGCATCAACGTGGCCATCTCGCGCGCCCAAGAACGGTTATTAATCCTTGGCGCTGGTCGCATGTGGACCAAGAAAAACAATGACTCGGCATTAGGCATGGTCCATGAATTTATCAAGGCCAAGGCTGATGGTGCCAATGATAACTACCAGATGATCAGTGGTGATGTATTGCTAGGAGATAACGACTAATGACAGAACGACGACTTGGTAACCTAATGACGGTACTGATCCCAGCTCGCAGCTATAACATTAACTGTGCCTGGACAATGGAAAAGCTGATGCCGGGAATCGAGCTGTTTTCTTGTCGCATGTTGTTGATCTTTGATCAGCTATTTCCAAGCGAGCTGCAAAACTATTTTGGCCTGAATGATCGAGAGCGCGAGGTACTACTCGATAATTTGCTAGAGAGTCGCTTGATCACCATCACCCCTGATGGCTATATTGAGGCGAGCCCATTCCTGCGTAAGCATGCACAGCATAACGACGGTAAACCGACTCTGGTAAAGTACCAAGAACGCACCGAAGAGGTCGCGCTTGACCTGCTTACCCTGTCGGTTCGTAAACCCCAGTCGCTGCGCCGAGAAATGAACGGGCTCCCCGAGCTGCTGCCCAAGGGTAAGGTTGGCGTAAATACCGAGCAGGTTATCGAGGCCTTTAGCCAGCAATTTCGCCATTACCTTATGCTTAGTCGTAATAATGAACATGAGCGTCAACGTACCCAGCTCTATAAGGTGATGGGATGCCACTCAAACGCGATGGTACAGATCCCTGTTGATATCGAGTTCAACTACGCCCCGTTCGCCGGTGGCGAACCGCAGAAATTTACCCACTCGTTTGAGCGAGTTGGGGGACATCGGCTACCACTAAGCAATGAACTGGAATCACATATTGCTGATTATCTTGGGGGGCAGCAGATCGAACAAACAGGATTAAGCTGCGAAGAATACTGTGAACAGGTGCGCGATCCAGTATTAGCACACTTTGCCAACAATTATCAATTTGACTACTCGAGCTGGATGTTAGCCCGTGAGAAACGCCAAACAGGATATGGTACGACGCTAACTACCGGCATGTTAGGGCCAGTCTACCTACCAGACAACAGCCGCCGCTTCCTCAGCGAACTACGCACTGCGCTGCGCAGCATCGAAGAACTCCCTGCTCCTAAGGTAATCTGGTATAGCAGTGGCGTACCGCTGTGGGCTGCGAACGCAAGTCAGCTGACCCGCTTTAACAGTGATCTGACAGATATTCTGGCGGGGATGACGGAGAAACCGACAAAGCTAACCTTGCTGCATGCCAGTGATGACAAGGCACAAAGCCAAAAGACCAAGAGAAAATATCAAAACCGGTTTGCCAATGGCATCGGGCTTTCCAGCCATGCACGATTTGACAGAATGGAGCTATTGCTTATCCCAGGCGTGATTGGTCTGGTGCAATACCATGGCCAGCCCAATGCAGACAGCTCGGTTACGGTGCCGATTGGCTATATAACCACCGAGCCTGAACGATTACAGCTGCTAGAAAACTTGGTTGCTACCCGGGTGGAAAACGCCTTGGCTCGCACTAGCTGGGGTGATACAAGCCATCGGCTTGATGATCTGTTACCAGATGACATTCTAGCCGCACTGAATCCCGATAGCGATGCCGCTGTTATCGGGGCTCGCCGTCGCAAAATGACTGCGCAGCGCAGCGAGCATGCCCGGGCGATTCTGTCATTGCGCCGTAATAGCTAGCCGCAGCGGCTTATCCCAAAAGACAAGCCCTGCCAGTGCAGGGCTTATTGTATTAGCAGGCTCAACCGAACAGCCCCTCAAGTTCAAGGGTCTTAACCAATGAGCTTTTTACGTAATTCAGTCAGTGCCACCAACGAGTTGCCGCGTTTGTCAGTAAGTGCATCACGTTATTATATTCTTAAGTTAACCAGTAAATAAAAATGCCAGTACCAGAGTACGATACCTACTTTCCTCAACTTGACTTCGACGAATCCGAAAAAGACCAAGCAAAGTTCTATAAGAAATTTGTTAAAATCATCGAACAAGGCAACTACGTCGATATCGAAGGGAACATCTCTTATCTTCACCGCTACCGAACACTTAAGTTCAATGAATGTTGCTCGGACAAAAAAGGCCGTTCAGAACTTCGTAAGTACTTTAACTTCATTTTGGAACACTACCCACATAAAAAGGTAACGGATTACTTCGTAAACGATCTCAATGGATTGCTTCTAATTGAAAAAAAGTATGAAGAATGGGTTTCAGTTACCGAGCCAGAAACTATCCTGACATCTTCATCTCATCACTCAGCACTGCGAATGAATGTCATGAATTTCATTGGTGATAAGTTCTGCCCCAAAGAGATCATTAAAGCGTCTCATTTCAGAAAGAACAAAATCATCAAGGATAACGAGGTTGCGTTCACTGAAATTGCCGTTCGAAAAATCATTGAATACGGTGAGGCAAATGGTGGTTGGAAAAAAGTTCTTATTGAAGATTTCGGCGCGAAAGCATCTGCGTACCAGGGAGATACGTTACCTAATGAAAAGCCTGTCCCATGGGTAAATATGGACTTTGAGCACATTCTTTATCGCCACGAGGTGATCAATCAAATCGTTCGTGAAGCTGAAAACGAGGTACGTGACATACTTAAGATCCCGCGTATCGGAGAAGGATGGGTGAGCGAAACCCAATTGTACTACTCAATAAGAGAACGTATTAACACAGAATGTATTCAACATGGAACGCCATCATTCTTAGGTCGTCAACACTATGATGTGTGGCTACCTCGCTGGAATATCGCCGTTGAATTTCATGGGGAGCAGCACGATCGTCCCGTGGAGTTCTTCGGTGGGGAAGAAGCATTTATCAAAAACCAAGAACGTGATGCTCGCAAGAAACGCCTGTCTAAGCAAAACGGTATTACGTTAATTGAAGTCCGTAAAGGCTACGACATCGACGAATTAATGAAAAAGATCGACAGCTCTAAGAGGATCAACCAGTAACTAATTACTTCGGGTAGGGGAGTTTCGCCCAACAGCACCTGAGCAAGTACCAAACCAACTAGCAGCTATCCCAACCGCCGTGCACGTTTGAGCACACCATCAAAAATAGCGTCGCTGATAGGGTGGGGGAAATCGTCGGGCAGGGAGGCGCGCACTGACTCGACAGCCTGCGGAGCGCGGTCGCAAAATTCATCTAGGATCTGCTGCATGGCCGTTTCAGAGAACCCGACGGCCCGTGCCGTGGCCAGAAAATGGCGCGGAAACAGCGAGTACCATTTGTAGTGGCGACCGGATTCACCGTAGAGTCCCATCGCCATTTTGGCCTTGCGCTCCGACAGCCCCTTACCGCCCATCACCGGATACACCGACAGAATGTCGTACAGCGGCGTGAGCCTGAAGGCACCGCCCGGGAGCAGGAACACCGAAAAGTTCTTGGCATGGCCATCGGTGGCCGCCAGCAGCCAGAACAGCACCTGGGCGCGCATGAACTCATGGCGGTCGGTCTCCGGCTGCTCGGAGGCCAGCAGGTAATCCATGATCTCGGCAATCCCCGGTCCGCCGTCCGTCTCATACTTACGGCCGGGAGAGACATTGAGTACCTGACAGAAATCTTCCTGCGGCAGGCGCATGATCCATTGCCCGTCCGAGGACAGACGACGGTCGAAGCGGGTCACCGATAATGCCCGGATATCCGCGACATCCAGGATCTCTGCCTCGGCGACGGCCAGCCTGAATGCCTTGGCCAGACGCAGACATACCAGCTCGTTCTCGACACTCTCGGCCAAATCGATGGTATAGGAGTGGCTCTGGATCTCGCCGATTGGCAGCTTGATGATATGGGTCGTCGGCGTGCTCCCCTGTGGCAGGTGCCATTGATCGTTCTGGCACAATAACGCCGTCTTTTCCTGGGCTCCGGCCAGGGAGATACGGAAGTCGTCCTCTTCGGCAATCATGCCCAGCGGCGCCTCGCTCTGGTAGCCCTTGAGGATCCGAACCAGCGCCTGCTCATCCAGCCTTTTGCTATGGATCTGCCGCACACTGCCCGGCTCGGTCCCCAGCGGGTAGATCTGCAGGGCACCGACGCTGTCGAGACCGATCTTGGCCAGCAAATCAAACGGCTGGCTGGATCTGGCGTGATGACGGGCGACGATGCGCTGGCGGATCTGCATATTGTCCGGCAGCAGGTTGTCGAAAAAGTTATACACCGCCTCGCCCAGAAAAGGACGGCGACCCAGTGGCAGCGACAGGGAAATAGGGCGGGCGCCCGGGGTGGCGAGCCAGCTCTCGGCATACTGGAAACGATGGGCACCGGTCGGGGACTGGTGCAAGACACCCACCTCGTAACCGTTCATCGCGACAGTCAGATCAGCCATTTACCACTCCTCCTGCCATTGTTCACCGGCCGTATTGCCCCCCTCACCGCGCGGGCGCACTTCCAGCTCCAGATCCAGCGCAGCCAGCAGCTTGAACAAGGTATCAAGCCGGGTGCCTTCCGGCGCATTCTCGAATTTTGATACGGTATCCTGACGGATCCCGACTTTCTGTGCCGTGCTCGACTGCGACAGGCCCTGCAGCTTGCGGCTTTCCTGTAACAGGTGACTGAGCTGGGCGGCGGAGGTGACTTTCATCGCTAACCTTTTCTTACACGCTATAACCGTTAAAAACAATTTTACACGCTATAACCGTTAAATCCAGTTTTACACGCATTAACCGTTAACTAAACCATTGCACGCATGCAAAACCAAACAGGGCGACCCTTGCGAGTCGCCCTGACGTAAACACCGGCGGGTACCAACACTTACCCGGCGAGATGCTTTTTCAGCGTCTCGGCAATCACCGTATCGAGCTCGTCCTGCAGTGCTTTCGGCATGCGCTTGAACTCGTAGCTGAAATTACGCTCCTTGCTGCGCTTGCGGGCAAAGGCGTTGGCATCGTCGAACTGCCATAGCTTCTCGATTTTGGCCTTTTTCGCGGTCGGTTTGGCCAACAGGTGATCGGCAGCCAGGCGGTAGGCGCGGATCAGCGCCGCCTTGGTCTCGTCGCCGGCCAGCGCGGCATCGAGCTCGTCCCTGTCGACCATCACCTGGGCGATAACATCGGCCAGATCAATGCCTTTGGAAGTCAGGGTAGTGGCCAGTTCAAGCAGCAGCTTGTAGTCAGGATAGCTCAGCTCCGACTGGTCCGGGAACACCGTCAGCATATCGGCCGGTACCGATGCCGCCTGAATGGCACGTGTAACCTTGGCCGCCGACAGCTTCTGCGACTCGGCAATCTCCTTCTGGCTCAGGCCGCTGTCACGCAATACCAGCAGGCGCATCCCCACCTCGCGCAGATTGTGCTCGCGGGCAGTCTGGATATCCGCCGCCAGCTGGCGGGCGTCGTCGGCACTGAGTGCCTCGTGGGTAACCAGTACCTTCAGCCCGGTGTTGCTGAAAAGAGCCGCTGCACGGCGGCGTGAGCCATCGAGGATCTCTATACGATCCTCAACCTGCCGGCCAATCGCCGGGAAAAATTGCTGCAGCACAATAGTGCGGGCAATGTCGGCCACTGACTCCTGCGTCAGTGCCTGCTGATCACGGCCGTTGGTCGCCAGCTCGACATAGGTCTTGTCAGCCAGCTCGTCGGCTGTAATCTGCTGCAGGGTAAACGTCGCCTTGCTACCCGATGCCAGGGTAAAAGTCTGGCTGGCATCAGCTTTCAGTGTCTCGGAGGCCAGTGACGCACCGCTAAAAGTACGGCCAATAGTCTTTCTCTTACTCATCACTTACCTCAGTTTGTACGGATAAATTCAATACGGTCGAACACAGCCTTGGCGAAATCCTCCGCCGCCAGGCGGGCATTTTTCAGTGCCTCGCTACTGCCGACATAAGTCGACGGGTTGGCTGAAATAACGGTGTCGAACGATTCACCGCAGCGCTCAAAGCCATCAAGGCGCGGCAGGGCAACATCGAGCATGTCACCGCCAAAAATTTCCTTGGCCAGGCTATGGCACAGCTTGTGGTCGGCCTTGTTGGCCAGCTTCGACATAAAGCCGATATTGCCGATAACACGCAGCGGCGTACCGGACTGCTCAATCATTGCCAGCAACTCGGGCAGACGGTTGAGGTATTTCAGGGTCGAGTGGAAATCAACCTGAGCCGGCGGGATCGGAGTCATCAGCAAATCAGAGCTGGCCAGCGCATTGGTCAGGAACGGATCTAAGTGCGGGCCGCTATCGACAAAAATGAAGTCATAGTCATCGGTCAGTTTGTCGATCACATTCTCTCGCAGCACCGCATGGATTTTCTGGCCCGGCAGGTGTTCATGGCAGAGCTCGTCCCAGCCCGAGGCAATAAAGGCATCCTCGATTGAAGCCGGGATAACATCAACACCGGGTACGCCGGAGGAGACCACAAATTCATCAAGCAGCTCTTCGCGACTGACATTCTGCAGCATGGCCTGGGCCGCCGTCGCATCAACCGAGCCAATCGAATGGGCATGGTTCAGAAACATGGTGGCCGAAGACTGGGGATCAAGATCGACCACCAGGATCCGAAGATCTTCCTGCAACAGGTGCGGATGGGTACGCAGGCCATGGGCCAGCGATACCGTGCTGACCGTTTTAGACACCCCGCCCTTGAGATTACCGACAAACACAGTGAAAGCCTGATCATGCTTGTTACGGTACTTGGGAACGTCACGATGCTGATAAATATCGACAATGTTCTGGATCGACATGGCGTATTTTTCCGAGCTGCCGGCCTTGCGCTTTTCAAAGCCATAACCGGCGTCTTCCATCTCCCCGACAGTCTTGTCGACAATCGCCTTGGTCAGTTTCGGCAATTTGGCAACAGCAGCCTTGGAGTACACCTGATAGTAAGTATCAGAATCTAGCTCTTGCTTTTGCAGTTTGATCTGCTCGGTGAGCGAGCTAAGCATCCGCTCCGAGCGTTCGGCGACTCGGCTGATCAGGTGTTGTGGATCATACATACTGTGCGTTCCTTGAATGTGCAGGATTTTTGCCTTGACGCAATAATGCTGCATATAAGGATAAAAGTAAATCTAAATCTGTATGATCTGAATCTATTTTTTTATTAAATTATTTTGTCAAAACCGGCTGATTTACCACTCTCACGGGCTCTGTAGTACGCTGTAAGGACGGATCTTGGCTTGGCAGGGTAAATTTGCGGGGGCGAGCTGGTTCCTGTGAGAAACAAATACAGAGAGGAATTTGATTGATACTGTGGTTAAGTGTGTAAATCTTTGATTTTCCACTTATCCACAGAGACTATAAGATCTATTTTACTATTAATAACTATTAATACTATTGATCTATAAGATCTATAGAGGCTGTAAGTGATTGATATAAAAGAATAAAAAACCCCTTATTGATCACATTTATGGCGTATAGATAACCTTATTCTGGCTTTTGAGATCATATATATGGCTTATATGATCATATTTCTGGTGTCATTGATCTTATATCTGGCCGAAAAGCGATAGATTTATGGCTTATTGATAACACATTTATGGCGTACAGCATGATAGATACCAGAATTGTGTTACTTATTGGTCGGTAAGCCAGAATTAGGGTAGTTGAACACAAGGTTCTGGGAATAAATAACACAATTATGGCGTCAAAGTGGTCTGACGCCAGAAATGTGATCAATACTGCGGATTACCACCCAACTCTTTGAGGGTTTCAATCTTGGCCAGCATATCGTTGAACTCGTCTGTCGGAGAGGCCTGAACCTGGTTGTCCTCCTCTTCCTTCTGGCGCTCGGCGATGCTTTGTTCGATTTGCCCGGCGGTGTCGGCATGATCGATAGCCCGGTAGGCATCAGCCAGCAAACGCAGCTCGTCAATGGTAAGTTTTTCACCGGACTGCAGGCGCTTGAGCTCGAGCTTTCGAATGGTTTCCTTGGCTGCCTGAAGGTTTAGTTCCTGAACAGATCCAGATTCCAGCCAGCGGTAGAGAAACTCGATGCCGACAATTTTTCGCCCCTGTTTGTATAACCGGTATCCCTTTTCTCCCTTGTCACTGGTCAAAAACAGCAATTCCTTGCGCGTCTGCGGGTTGGCCGAAATCTCGTCGATACTGTCGCGGATACAGCGTTTCATAAATACACTGTTGTTTTTAAAGGAGCTTTTGTCTGCCTTAAGCTTGCCTTTTTCATCCAGGATACCAAACAAACCCTTCAGCTCATCGATATTCTGCGCCTTCATGGTCGTGCCTTCGGTCTTGAAGCGACTAAGCAGCTCATACAATCGCTTGGAATATTCCTTTTTGAGATTGAAGAAATTTCGCGTATTGATCAGGGCAAAGCCCTGGTTATATTCAATATATTCGGTGCGAAGCTCATCATTGGGCACCATCATCAGCTTGCCGTCTTTATAGGTCAGGCGCTTGAAGAAGGGGATATAGTCAAATTCCTCGTCACCTTTTTCGGATACGCCGCGGATCCCGACCTTGCGCTGCGACAGTCGCTCGGCCACCGGGCTGAGGATGGAGCCGACGTGGCGCGAATCAATGTCAAGCCATTCAGACAGCTGGCTGCAGGAAAACGAATACACCGGCGTATTGTTGAACCAGTCAGGTTCTTTCATGTGTGCCATCATCAGGGCAAACAAATCGGCTTCCCGGGCAGAGAGATCCTGGCGGCTGAAAACCAGCTGGTGACCTTTCTTGATATGTTTTGGCAGCGCCGGGCCGATCGCGGGATAGTGAGCGTCTTGATTCACGACAAGTTCCATGGATGACATCATTCTGGCATTAAATAACAGAATTATGGCTTATGCAAACACAAAGCGAAGAACTGTGGCAGGGGGCCGCAGGCTGAGAGCGACAATCAAGATATGTTCTGACAATCACTGTTTGGATAATGTGACGGGGTAACGAACTAGGTTCTTGGTCAGCTTTATCTTGTTATTTATCATTGTACTAATTTGTGGTTGGTTTTGTTTATTTGGTTTTAATCGCTAAAGTTATAGTGCGTTAGAATGTGTTGCACACGAGCTATCCGATTTGATCAGCCGCGAAGAGCTCCATCAGCTGTCAGTCAACGTCAGTCTGCTGAAGGACTTCGGTATTACCCTCAACGATGACTTCTACAGTCGCCTGACCAGCCTGGTGCTGCACAAGGACGGCCATATCAGCAACCGTTAGCCGACAGGCTGTCGCCCACCCAAAAGCAGCGGGCAAAAAACGAATTAATTATCAGCGCTTATCCATCAAAGAATAATGGCAGGCTAGTTTTATTTGAATAAAAAACACCATAGCGACTTTATCTCAGGTGATTATAACGTCAACCGACCGCTATAATCACCCGGTAACATTAGGGGTGTCGGCATAGCGATGGTGGATGACTTTAAATTCCGGTATTGATTTGGTAAACACCTTCACAAGCTCGGGATCAAAGTGCTTGCCAGACTCAGATACGATATGGGTCACCGCTTCCTCAATAGCCCAGGCCCTTTTGTAAGGGCGCTCGCTCGTTAACGCATCGAACACATCGGCAATGGCGACTAGCCTTGCTGCAAGCGGGATCGCCTCGCCACCTAACTGATTAGGATACCCCGAGCCGTCCCATTTCTCATGGTGGGCAATCGCAATATCCCGCGCCATTTTGAGCAAGTCGCTATTGTGGTGACCAAGAATATCGGCCCCGAACTCAGGATGCCTGCGCATGATTACCCATTCCTGCTCGGTAAGCTTACCTGGCTTTTGCAAAATCGCATCGGGCACCCCGATCTTGCCGACGTCGTGCATGGGTGAGGCGGTGAAAATGAGATCCTGCCATTCGCGGGTCACATCCAGCTTGCTGGCCAAAATCCGGGTATAGTGGCTCATTCGGGTAATGTGAAGGGCGGTCTCGTTGTCTTTAAACTCGGCGGCGTGCCCGAGCCGGCGAATAAGCTCGTGACGCGATCCCCTCAGGCTATCATTGGCCCTTTTCCCCATATGAAGAGTGAACAGCACAGACGGGATCGTAAAGGCGGCCATCAGCATAACAATCACTATCACCCCGCGCCTGAACTCGACATGACTCTGAAACGCTTCCACCTGGTCAATCTTGGCAATAAACCCGATGTTAAGATCCGCATTCCAGTGGACATCGGCAAAGACCGGCTGACGCCGGTAGTCAATCAGCTCGGTGACAGGCTCGTCGACTTTGCCATTACCAAACCAGGTTGAGTCAAAGAGGGGCTGACCGGCCTGAGCCAGATCATTAATAATATCCCACCGCTGCACTGGCAACTCAAAACGGTTGCCCGACAGCAACAGCCCCTCGCGGTTTAGAGCCAGTACCTCACCGGATGCACCGAACTGGTAGTTACCAAGCTCCTTGGCGATCACACTCCGGGGATCGACACCGAAGAACGAGACTGCCGTTACCTCCCCCTGCGGCCCCGCCACAGGCGCAACGAGGTAGAAACATTGACAGTCCTTGATGCTCAGCTGCTCATAACGCCGATGCGGTGACATCAGGGTATATTCACCGGCCAGGGCCCTGCTAAACGGACTCGACGGATGCTTGTCGAGCCGTGACGGTGAGAACGTCTCACCGAGAGAAAATATCATCTCACCGGTAGCCGATACGACAAGCAAAGATTCACGGTTACCGCGGTAGTCACTCTGATCCAACAGTGCCTCAAGCTGCCGGTTAACCGCAGTGATTTCACTTTGTCCCGCGCTTTGTTGTGCCAGCCTCAACTTGGCAAGCAGTTTCTGAAAGCGATTTTCGTCGGTAATACGGTGCTGAACCGCCGTGCGGAGCCGGCTGATCTCGAACAGGTTATTCTCAAGAACACTAATACTCTGGTGCAGTGAGTCACTGAGCCGGGTCTGGATCCGCTGGCTGTTTTGCTCCAGTACAAACCAGCTCACGGCAACACTGAGCGTCAGGATAATGGCAAAACTCGCCATCACCAGATATGCAAAACCGGCCGAACCAAAAGCCAGAAAGTGAATATCCGAAGCGCCATGACGCGACAAGGCCTTATAGATAACGAACAGGGTGAGCAGCAGTACGATAAACAACCCGCCAAGCAACAGTACTTGCCTGTTAAAGTCATCGCCGGTACCGGATGACGAAACGGCAGCGAGTGAACCGTCGTAATAAAGATCAAGCCGGCCGAGTAACATATCCCGATAGACGATATTGGCGGATCCGTGGGTATACTGCCGGCTGGATGCCGGGACAGCCTTGCCGAACCTCATCTTGCCGTCCTGGAGGAAATAGGTGAAAAAGAGCTCTTCGCTGACGGCATCAGTGATGGTCACGGCCTTGATCTTGTTATTGTTATCCAGAACCACCGCCAGTATGTGCTGCAGTTGCTGCTCGTCCAGGTTATAGACGAAGCTGGCACTGAGATCAGCCAGCTCGACAGCCAGTCGCTTGGCTTCCTCAGGGGCAACGTCCACCTGCTCACCAAAGGCCACTCCGTTGCCAGCCGAATAGCTGATCACCATCCCCAACAGCAATATGATCGGTAGGCTAATTTTCCGCACTTGACTTATTCCTTTGGTATTTCTCAAAAATCACACGAATTTGGTTGCTGCCTCTGAGCTCGTTAATCACCCGGTTGAAATCCGGTACAAGGTAGGCATACTGGCGGCTGAGCCGGATCCGCAAATCATAGCTGGCGACGGGCAGGGTAGCTGCCAGACGCTCATCGATACGGGCAAAGGAAAAGACATCTGTCGGGAAGAGGGCGTAGTCACAGCGGCCCTTGAGGAGCATCTCGAACAACTGCGCCTCGGTTAGCAGTTCGCGTTCAATCTCCAAACGATCATTACTCAACTCGAAATTATTGAATCCCAGCACCTTGCAGGGCCGAGCTCCGACGAACGTATCAATCTCGGGCTGCGGGGAGAAACGGCTGCGGTTATAGACAATCACCTCTTCCGAGCGAAACAAGGGCAGGGTATAAACACTTGCTTCACGCTCCCCCGGCTCGGTTCGCCACCCGCTATCGATACCCGGTTCCAGATCCAGACGCTGGTTTTTCATATAGTGTCGGATCCGGGCCTGGGGAAGGAACTGATACTCGAACTCGATATCCAGACGTTGGCCGATATATTCAAGAATGTCGATATATGCCCCTCTGGGCGGGTTGTCTGATGTGGGCAGCCAGAAATAGGGAGGCCGGTCATGATCGATCAACCCGACTTTCAGGGTAACCGCCTCGCAAGCCTGACTTGATATCAGGACACTTAATACTGCCAACAGGGTCACAGGCCTCATACGCTATCCTTCAGCTCAACCACGAAAGGCAATGCAACAGAGTCTTTATCACCGCCAAGGTGCCAGCACAGCAGCCTGCGAAAATATTTCCGACCAGCGGCTATCCAGAAAAATCCATTAAACAGGAGCGGTTCACCAATTTGCCGATTAATCACTTTTTCATTTTCATCTAATAAAGGGGTTTTAATCATTTAGCAGACTAAACCTTAATGCAATAAGAGGAGCCTCTCACCATTTATGGAGACAGAAAACCTCTTTCAATCATTCTAACGGACGCTTATTAACAAAGTTATACTTTAACACTCTAGCCTGAGCACAGCAAAAATAATGGGCGATAACTATTATAATAAGTACAACGCTACAGTCATCGACACAACCGGTTTCAGGCTTGGCTAAAAGGGGGCGAAAAGCGGGTCAACAAGATAGTCGATTGGGCTCCAAGAGCGGGGGAAATACTGGTATCATCAGCTGATTAATCAGTGTCTCATGACGTATAATAGACAGAGACCATTTTAGGGAACGAGTAATGCCAAGAGTGAGCCAGGCGGTTGCAGCAGAAACCAGACGAAAAATCATCAACGTCTCATTTGACATCGCGATGAATGAGGGCTTTGACCAGTTAACCTTCGGCACCATAGCCAAACGAGCCGGGATCACTCGCTCCGGGATCAACGCCCACTTCAAGCTCAAGTCAGATCTGATTGACGTGCTGACTCCAATGTTTGCTGAAGTTATCGAGAAGCCACTGATCTTCTCCTCCCCCGATGCCTTCTTTACATCCTGGGTCTATGCTATCCATCACGAGCCTGAGTTCGTCAAAGCAATCAGCCATTCTGGTCCCATCATTTCACCGCGCAGGGGACTCAAAGGCCTGTTCGAGAAAATTTCCGGCGAGCCTGCAGACATCGAACGCTGTATTTATATGAGTATCGGTTACGCGGTTGTCAATCTTTCGGACCAACAAGATCAAGATGCAATCTCAGGCGCAGAGCAAACAGAAGAAGAGGCAACAGCCGAATAAACCTTGCCGCGAACTTAACGCAGTGATCAATCCGCGTGAGCCGTTACTGTTATATGATAAGTGGCCATGCAACGTGGCCTTATTAGTCAACGGGCGGCTTTGCCATGTGGCTATAGGCCCCTTTCCTTTACGCCACCCGGTCCCGAACCCTCATGATAGTCATCCGAGAAACCTTGAACTCCTTGGCGACAGAATAAACAGACTGGCCGGCCGCGAGTTTCTCGATAACCTCAAGTTCCTGCTCCGGTGACAACTTTCGCCTTCGCCCACCCAGGCGGCCTGTCCGGTATCTGCCGGTTTGCAGACGGTCAACGATAATCGAGTGTTCGAGCTCGGCAAACATCCCCATGAGCTGCATCATCGCCTTGCCCATCGGAGAGTTATTCGACGTGTCGATTTGACCGTCAAGGGTTTTCACCGTTGCACCCTTTTTATGGATGCGATCGACCGTCTCTATAACCTGGCCTAGTGATCGGCCCAGGCGATCGAATTTGGTGATCAGGACAACATCACCCTCACGAACGAAACCAATCAGATCGTTCAGCTTTTTGATGTTTTCCTCACTTTTACCTGACTGCTTACCATAAAACACTTTTTCGCATCCTGCGCGTTTCAGTGCTTCCAGTTGTGCCTCTAACGACTGATCTAAAGTTGATACCCTGGCATACCCGACATGCATTTCGTTTTACGTTCTTATCTGTACAGTAAAGAACATCTATTATGAAACGTCACAAATCTAAAAGAAAGGATATTTTGAACACGTTCATAATGTTTACCGTAGTTTTGAACACGCTAGGCACAAAGCCATCCCTCATCAGAAACAAAACAAGACGGCGCTACGTAAATGGCAATGCAGGTAGGGTCGAAAACTCACTCAGATTTAAAGCAGCAAGCGAAGTACCCGAGTTAACGAGTCAGGTATTGGCCTTCAGGGGCAAACAGGCTCTATTTTCTGATTTTCATAACAAAGCAACATTCAGAGCATTGATAAATCGCCTTATACAACAGTCGATGCCAATAGCGGCCATAACAGAAAACTCTGCCTTTAAATAACTTGAAGGAGAAAACAAACTTAACCATATCAATCCATTAGTAACAGGCAAACCAACCATAACGGACGCTGACAATTATTTTCACTCAGATACCTTTACTTTTCAATTTCTGAACATAAAATAACCGCTCTGAAATTACTGCTTGATTATTCTCCTTATCTGAATGCAACTAGTATCAGCAGATGGAATTAATTCGCACCATGGATCTGATGAACCAGCCACAAGTCATTAGTGCATCAAGAGTGTAAGCAATACAGGTCATGACGATGAACAAACAACTGCGATACAAGTGCAAGCTCAGAACACAATATATTATGAAGCTTTCTTCCTATCACCACCTATGCAGGACCATGGACACGACTCCCAGAAGTTTCCCTGACCAACCCGGTGATATCAGCGATCTGGAGACCAGTACCCAGAAGCTCGTCCGTGAGACACAGCTCCTGAAACAAACAGCCGGGCAGGGGCCGAAGGTGCCTACCGAGCAATGGCGGTATAGTTGAAAAATTAATTCGCAAACCTGTAAGAAAACAGAACGTGGAAAAAGTCCTGAAAATATTTATACCTACCTCTTTATAAGGTTAGTTTTAAATTAAATGACATATGGTTCTTGCTTAAAAAACTATAGCCTTGGAAAAAAGCTTAGGCGTTTTCTGCTGACTAGCCGAATCAAGAGTACCTGTAATACCACGTCTACATACACCATATTAGACAATGGTCAAATTAATTTATAGCTACTTGGGTATATTTGGAGCCCTCGTTTGAGCCATTCACATCACTAAGGCAGATTCCTTATAGTCTCTAGCCTTCATGCTAGCTCTGAACCGATGGCGCTACCAACCCTTATCCTCGCAACCTCAAATAACATACATCGACCTTTATTAATGATGTGTAATTGGTTAATATACACGCCCGTTGCGCATAATGTCGCTCAATCGTCTCGGCCCCTCTGCCGGACACTACTAACGAAGAAATAGACACCAATGAAAAAGACTCTAGTTGCACTTATGGCTATCGCAGTTTCTGCTTCTGCTGTTGCAGGCGATGTGACTTGTAACGAACTTAAAGATACCGATAACGGCGTAACTGTCGTCACCAAGGCTATCGGCGACATGGGCATGATGGATTCCGCACGTTTTGCCAAGAAGTTCTCTGATCTGGACAACAGCAGCAAGGCTGAAGTTGTTGCCAAAGCCGGCTCGCTGTGCCTGGTCAAAGGCGGGCAAGCCCCGCTGCATACAGTCCTCAAGGTTGCTATCAAGTAAGTGTGAATAAGCGAATATTGGCTGCTACCTTATCAGGCCTGTTGTTTCTGGCCTTTGAAGCTTATAGCGACTATGAAAGTACGGCCATTAAACAAGCACTTGTGCCAGATACGTTACAGCCAGTAAGTGCACCATAAGCTACCTCTATGCCTCGCAGTCGCGGGGCTTTTTGCGTAAAAATAACAAGCAACAACCACTAGATAGCGCCCCTTAACGGCACTGTAAATACACTGTCAACATAATAAGAAAACGAAATGAAACAAATACTGTTAGCAACACTTATTTCTTCTGCACTTATCGGCTGCGGCGGTGGCGGTTCTTCCGACTCACCGGTCGAGACAAAGCGTGCCCCTGTAAAATTGATGACGGTTCCTGTCGACGGGTATCAGACATTCACCAAGGACATCGACTCGGTGACAAAAAGCGTTACGGCCTCATCCG
This sequence comes from Photobacterium obscurum, assembly GCF_026191635.1. Taxonomy (GTDB): domain Bacteria; phylum Pseudomonadota; class Gammaproteobacteria; order Enterobacterales; family Vibrionaceae; genus Photobacterium; species Photobacterium obscurum. The sequence goes on along the minus strand of NZ_JAKRRW010000032.1, from coordinate 2,968 downwards.
GTGAGACTGACTATGTATACCGCAATGATGAAAACGGTGACGAGCTGATGATTGATATCGGCTTTGGCTGCGAAGACTGTGAACACCAGTCTGTGGTTCCTACCATCGATCGCATCGCTGATATTAATGATCGGTATGCCTTCCAAAACATGACCAACTCCACCGTGGATTGGAAAGGCCTGACATACTTCGGCAAATTCCCGATGATACTTGATAAGCACACTGGCGCACTGCTTCCTATTGTCATGGGCAATAAACCGATTAAGTTCGATTGCAACGTAGAAATCGATGAACCATTTTTCTCTACATCGCTCCGTTCGACGGTCGCCGACGGCAGCCTGTACGCTTCAGTCATGGTTGACGGTAGCTGGAAGACAGATATTCCCTATGAAGAATACCTTCGCTCTGGCCTTGGCCTGTTCAAGGCGGAAATCACACAGGGCGCCTTCGTGGTTGAGCGCCTAGTACCTGAGTATTTCCATATGACTGACAGTAGTATCATGGTCAATCAGGACAGCATCATAATCGCAGAGTTTACAGATACTTCTCAAGATAGCAGCGACGATCTACCTGCCGTCTGGTACCTCATCGACAATGGTAAAATGACAGACGTCAGTGACTGGCTCAACAATGGCGAATATTCCAATTGGCGCATTGAGAATGGTGAGTTTTCTGCTTTCCATGAAGTCACGGACTCTTCCAGCAAAAGATCGCAAATGGTTTTCACAATGACGTGGGACGGCATCCGGTTTGTGCCTGAAGCTACCGGTATTAAAGTGTCTGATGATGCAGACAACACAGAGGTTGTTTCACTGAGTCCTATGCGCAACAACTGCCGTATGACAAAAAACGCCCAGGTTGACTGCCTTGAAGACAAGCAGTGGAAAAAAGTCGCCAAGTCATCATTCATCGATGGACTGGGCGGGGCATCCGAGCAAACATTTGCGACGCAAGATACCCTGTTCTGGGTTGATCTCAATAACTGGGAAGGTGCTGGGTACCCGGTCCGCGTTTTTTCCTACAACACGGCCACCAAAGAGACACATGAGCTGGAGACCGGGATCTATATCGACCAGTACAAAGAGGACAGTGAGGTTGTCCTCTCGGGCGCAAGTGCTATCAGTGATTCGAAGGTACGTGTTTACACCAAGCACTGGCCTTCAGATGGCAGCAAAGCCTATTTCAAAGAATACAATATCAATGTTGTAACGGGCCAGATTGAACAGAGGCAAACCGATAAGCTAACACCGGTTGGCTTTATGACTATCGAGCTGTAGCCACTTCCAAGCCTCGCAGTCGCGGGGCTTTTTTCATCCGCCTATTTTCACTCTCCACTATTCACAAACGCAACCAGATGAAACCGAAAGGCAAAATATCATAGGCGCAAAAAGAAACCAAAATAACAGCCACTGCACTTTATTTTGATTTGTTTTGACTATATTATAGGCGCTCAGTGTTTAAGAGAATGTACCAACCTGAGCGTTAAGAAATTGAAAAAGCTAATCTTTATCATCGCCATCGCACTTTCCGCATCTGCGGCAGTTCAGGCTATTGAGGTTGACCTGCATAACCCCAAACTCTCGCAAGTAGCAGCAAACTACAAAGGCTTCAATTATATAAACATCGTGGGCTTCAATGATAGTCCAACGGGATACTTTGCCCTTTACAATGAAAAGGGAACCTCCAACCCTATTCGACTGTGGTCGCTTAACATTGGCTCTAGTACTGAGGGCGGTCAACATCTTTACCTTCATGACTATGGCAGCAGATGTGCCGGCCGAGCTAACAACCTGGATAACGTCATTCTGAAGGTAGAGGGTCGCAATGTTATGTTTTACACCTACTGTAGTGAAGATAAGTACCGATACTACACCCCAAAAACAGACCGTGGCGGAAAATATGTTGTTAATGCTTTCAGCCAAGGCCGTTTTGTCACGATAGAAAACCTTGATTATAAGTTGATGTTCAGTACTGATGGCTTCGCAAAAGCCTGGAATGATTTTGGCGGTGATGCTATTTGATATGCATCATAATGCATTAAACCACCTTGTTATTGTTATGTAGTAACAACATGTATTGTACAGCGTTTACGTTATTCGACTAGTCCTCAACCAGCATCAAACAAATAAGAAAACACGATATGAACCCGCTTCAATTAGGCGGGATTTGTACAGCTATGAAAATTTAAAATAGAGTAAGAAAATGACATTAGTTAATTGCAGAGTTTGCAACAAAGAGAAAGCAGAAAGTGCTGTTGTTTGCCCACATTGCGGGGATGCTGTTCGTAAGGTCTCAGGACTGTTAATCCTCGGAGTCTTACTCTTCCCGCTGCTTTTTGGCTGGTTAGTCTTCATCCGAAAAGGGTATAGCAAGAGAGCGAAAATATGGACGGGGATAATTATGGCATTATCTGCCTTATATCTGATGTCACCGGCAGGGCAAGAGGCCATATACGCAGAGAGTGAGCCAGCAGATACTGCACCGCAATATGTTGCACAGGAGCAAAGTACAGCGCCGGTACAGAATGTAGCAGTAATAAGCGCTGAGGCCGGGACAATGGTTGATGAATATGAAGCCAATGAAGTCGCGGCAGATACAAAATACACAAATAAACGCGTTCGTATTACAGGCATCGTCGAAAGTGTCGGTAAAGACCTAATGGACGACGTCTATGTCTCTTTGGGGGATGGCAACCAGTATGAGATCTTCCATGTGCAGGCATTCTTTGACGATTCATATACACAAAAACTAGGCCGCTTACGTCCGGGCAGCAAGGTAAGCGTGATATGTGATGTTCAAGGCGTATTCGGCAGCGTAATCGCCAAGAACTGCCATATCTAATTGTAACTCAATGTTTGAAGTGAAAGTAGACAGACCCGGAATCGAGTTGTCAATCTACGCCACGACAGGCAGAGCTATATTCAATGTACTCAAGTGGTTTTCCCTAAATTGGTTCTGCCCCTTATCT
>NZ_JAKRRW010000031.1 GCF_026191635.1 Photobacterium obscurum | reverse complement strand
GTTTAGCTCAACACTTGGTGTTGGCTAGGCGGCGTATGTTACGCGCCTCTTTATTTAAGTCAAGAAGTTTTTTTGTTTTTCTCAAAACCGCTTCCTAACTGGCTTCAACAAAGCAAAAGGTTAACTTTTAACGCTTTCGACTTACTCACTGAAGAGGCTGGCCATTCTATGCAATTTAAAGATGGTGTCAAGCACCATTTTTGAATTGTTTTCTTTGCCATCCTGTTTACCTACAAGTTATACACAGCTTGCAAATAGCTTACTAAGTATCTTCGTGCCTTGTCGGTGAGGCGGCATTATAGGGAGGTGAGGAGATATGACAACCGATTTTTTGATCTTTTTTACTTATCGATGACGATTCAATCCAGAACCCATAAAAATGACAATAAATACGCCAACTCTAAACCACACAACAGAGCATCAAAACTCATTGCAGTAGATTAAGCGTAGTCAAAAATAGGAAGGAATGATCTTATTTTAGAGAATTATTAATAAAGGCAGCCAAAGGCTGCCTAGTTATTGTCACTGTGAGGTTTATTAGATCGCGACAAGGAAATGAGGGTTAAGTAAATCTTCCCGATGATAACTCAGTACTTCACCATTGAGTTGTTTAACCGTCGCCCCTGCACTTTCAGCAATACACTGCCCTGCTGCAGTATCCCACATCATTGTGGGGCCTAAGCGAGGGTAATACTGTGCACGCCCTTCGGCTACCAAACAGAATTTTAGCGATGAGCCAACTTCTGTCATCTTATGCTCACCAAGCTGTTCCAAGTAATTTTCCATATCCGGACTTGGGTGAGAGCGACTGCCCACTACCGTAGGAACCGTTGCCGGTCGGCTCTTAATTGGATCCCGGCCTGCTTTGGTCTGTAGCCAAGCCTTCTCGCTGTCACCTAACCATGTTTTATCCAATGCCGGCGCATGAACAACAGCTAAGATCGGCTTTCCATTTTCAATCAACGCAATATTAACCGTAAACTCACCATTCTTGCGCAAGAACTCCTTGGTTCCATCTAGTGGGTCCACCAGCCAAAATGATGACCAATGCTGTCGTTCAGGCCAAGGTGTATGCGCAGATTCTTCAGATAAAATTGGAATATCTGGTGTTAAAGCTTTTAGCTGCTCAACAATAATAGTATTAGCTGCGAGATCGGCTTCTGTTACCGGACTACTGTCAGCCTTCTCGGAAACCTGAATATTACCGTGATAACGATCCATGATGGCAACTCCGGCTTCAAGTGCTATGCCATATATCGATTCGAGTAGAGTACTCACCCGCGGCTCCTTTTATTAGCGGATAATCTGACGTTCTTTCAACGACTCCAAACACAGCTCAACCAACTCAGCAATCGATGCCTCTCCGGCTTGCAAATGGATCTCTGGAGAATCCGGGGCCTGATACTCTGAGTCAATGCCTGTGAACTGCTTAATTTCACCTGCTCGGGCCTTCTTATACAAGCCTTTGGGATCACGCTTCTCACATTCAGCCAACGGCGTATCAACGAACACCTCTAGAAACTCACCTTCCGGTAAGAGATCACGTACCAACTGACGCTCCTGGCGATGGGGAGAAATAAATGCACTCAACACAATCAAACCCGCATCGGCCATTAGCTTCGCCACCTCTCCTATTCGGCGGATATTTTCACGGCGATCTTCTGTAGAAAACCCAAGATCACGGCACAGTCCATGCCTGACATTATCGCCATCCAACAAATAGGTATGATGTCCAAGCTCCGCCAATCGGGATTCCAGTGCACCAGCTACCGTTGACTTACCTGCACCACTCAGACCGGTAAACCACATAACACAAGGTTTTTGCTTTTTCTGCTGGGCACGAAATGCTTTATCTGTCTGATGGCTATGCCATACAACATGCTCATTATCATGAGGCTGGACGGTGGCTGTCATAATAAACTCCGTTTCGAGACGTTCTATTAATAGGTAGAATTTAAAAAGGAAATAATTGAGGGATCAAAGAAAGAACAACCACTGAATACACAATCGATACCGGTAAGCCTATTCTAAGATAATCTTTTAACTTGTAGTTCCCGACGCTATAAACCAGCAAGTTAGTCTGGTAGCCATAGGGAGAGATAAAACTGGCACTGGCCCCAAATAAAATGGCCATAATGAACGGCATCGGATCAACGCCGTAGCTCACAGCCAAACTATAGGCAATAGGAAACGACAGTGCCGCCGCTGCATTGTTGGTTATCAGTTCAGTCAACACCAGCGTCAGCAGATATACCGCAACCAAGGCACCATAGATTCCCCAGTCTTCAAATGAGGCCATGAGCATATTGCCCATTCGTTCGGACAAACCACTGGAAAGCATTAACTGCGCTAACGATAAGGCTGAACCGACAATCACCACGATATCGATCGGGAACCGTCGTCTTATTTCAGCAAAAGAGACAATACCAGTCGCTACCAATGCCAGCAGATAGGCAGTCAGCCCATTGATAATCGGCAGAACATCCAGCAAGGCTGCGGCAATAACCGCCATGAAACCGGCCAATACAGCCATACTTTTACTGCCATCAAGTCGCGCACTGGAATCCAAGCCGTTAACCAAAACAAATTCACGGTTAAGCTGCTGCTTTTTTTCATTAAACGTTTTGCCGGGTACAACAACCAAAGTATCACCGGCATGCAGTTCGATATTACCCAGTCCACCTGCCAAACGTTCGTGACCACGACGAATAGCCACAACGACAGCATCAAAGCGCTCTCTGAAGCGAACGCTCTTAAGCGTCTTGCCACGAATACCGGCTGAATGACTCACGATCACTTCCAACATTGATTGACCGTTCAGGTGATGCTGGCCAAACAAATGTAAGCCTTTAATTTCCTGTAGGGTGGTGACACTCTCTACATCACCGCAAAACAGCAATGTATCACCCGCCATTAATTGGGTATCCGGACATACAGGCGCTATCGTCTTACCATTACGGATCACCTCTGCCAGAAACAATCGACGAAGTGCCCGCAAACCATTTTGGGCAATGGTCTTGCCAGCAAGCGGTGAACCACCTTCAATTCTGGCTTCGAGAAAGTAAGGCAGATCATCTTGGTTATGATCATCATAGACAGGTAACAGATAACTTAGCGGGATCAAGATAGCTAGCCCGATAACCAGTACAGCCAAGCCTATAGTTGTCGGAGCAAAAAAGCCCAAGCTTGGTAGCCCAGCATCTTCAACAAAACTGTTAATGATGAGGTTAGTCGAAGTCCCAATCAGCGTCAGGGTTCCACCTAAAATCGCAGTATAAGAAAGTGGGATCAACAATCGCGAGGGGGCGTGGCGCTGATTTCGCTTGATGGCACCAATCAGCGACACAACGACTGCGGTGTTATTGGTAAATGACGACAGGAACGCCGTCGATAACCCTAACTTTGCCACCACGGTTGACTGGCCACCTTGTGAGATCTGGCGGCCAACCCAACTAATCAGGCGTGTTTTTTCCAAGGCAACAGAAACAAGGATCAGTAGTACCAAAGTTAGCAGTGATGAGTTAGTAAAATTGCCAGCCAATGTCGGCAAGTCAATCATTCCTGCCTGAAAGCCGACAAAAGCTACTCCGGCAAACAAATACGCCGGTTTGATCCTTGTTGTCAGCAGACAGGTTACTATCACCATTAACATGGCAAGAACCATTCCTTGTTCCCAACTCATGCCGTTATCCCAGTAGCTTGCTGATGTCTTTCACGTCCCAGTGTGGGAAGTGTTTACGGATCAGCGCATTGAGCTCGACTTCAAATGCACTAAACGGACTATCTTGTTGGCCTTCCTTATCTGCCAGAGCCTCACGTACCATCCCCGCACCAACGGTTACATTGGTCAGGCGATCGATAATAATGAACCCGCCGGTATCAGCACTGTTTTGGTAAGCATCAACAACAATGGCTTCATTAAGGGTAACTTCACATAGGCCAATCCCGTTCAGTGGTAATTCTTCAGTCGCAAAAGTGTCCAGGTTATTGATGTCCACTTGATGGCGAATCGCTTGCACTGAGCCGATTGTTTTTTTACCGGCGATTTTAATATCATACTGACGACCAGCCTCTAGTGGCGCTTCCGCCATCCAGACAATATCGGCCAACAAGTGGTTACTGAGTGGTACATCGTCCTCTGCTGCTACAATGGTGTCACCACGGCTAATATCAATCTCATCCGTCAGGGTTAATGTTACCGCCTGACCAGGATGCGCTTCTGGCAGATCACCATCAAACGTCACAATACGTTCAATCGTAGAGATTTTACCGGAAGGTAGTGCTTTCACTTTGTCACCTGCCTTTACAATCCCAGAAGCAATCGTGCCGGCAAAACCGCGGAAGTCTAAGTTAGGGCGATTGACATATTGCACAGGGAAACGGAAATCACCGGCTTCACGCTCCTGTCCGAAGTCAACCTCTTCGAGCAACGTCAGGAGAGAGTCGCCATCATACCAAGGCGTTTTCTCACTCAAGCTAACGACATTGTCGCCCTCAAGCGCTGAAAGCGGCACTAACTTTATATCGATATCTTTATTCAGCTTCTCGGCAAATTCCAAATACTCATCACGAATCGTTTCAAATCGTTGCTGTTCAAAGCCCACCAAATCCATCTTGTTAATCGCCACCACAAAATGACGAATACCCAGCAAGCTGGCGATATAAGAATGGCGACGCGTTTGATCCAAGACACCTTTACGTGCATCAATCAAGATCACTGCCACATCACACGTCGATGCCCCCGTTGCCATATTACGGGTATATTGTTCATGCCCCGGCGTATCGGCAATGATAAATTTACGTTTCTTGGTTGAGAAATAACGGTAAGCCACATCGATAGTAATGCCCTGCTCACGCTCGGCCTGCAAGCCATCAACTAACAGCGCCAAGTCAGGCTTGTCACCCGTTGTTCCGACTTTCTGGCTGTCGGTATGAATGGCCGCCAACTGATCTTCATAAATCTGATGGGAGTCATGAAGCAGACGACCAATCAACGTACTCTTGCCATCATCCACCGAGCCACAGGTCAGGAATCTAAGCAGTGATTTATTATGATGTTGGTCAAGATAAGCTTCGATGCCTAGCTCGGCCACTTGTTGTTCAATAAGACTGTTCATGTATCTTTCCTTAGAAGTAACCCTGACGCTTTTTCAGTTCCATCGAGCCTGACTGATCATGATCAATCGCCCGCCCCTGGCGTTCACTGGAAGTCGCCACCAGCATCTCTTCAATAATGCCCGGCAACGTATTGGCTTCCGACTCGATCGCCCCGGTCAGTGGGTAGCAACCCAAGGTACGGAAACGAACACTTTTGTGCTCAATCTTCTCGCCAGGCTGCAGCTCCATACGTTCGTCATCCACCATGATCAACATGCCATCACGGTCGACCACAGGCCGCACTTCGGATAAGTACAGCGGTACAATTTCAATGCCTTCAAGATAGATGTACTGCCAGATGTCTAGCTCAGTCCAATTGGACAGCGGGAAAACACGAATACTCTCCCCCTTGTTGATCTGACCGTTATAGGTTTTCCAAAGCTCAGGACGTTGATTTTTAGGATCCCAGGTATGGTTCTTGTCACGGAAGGAATAGACACGTTCCTTGGCCCGCGATTTCTCCTCGTCACGGCGCGCCCCACCGAATGCAGCATCAAAGCCGTATTTATTCAATGCCTGCTTCAGCCCTTGGGTTTTCATGATGTCGGTATGCTTGGATGAGCCATGCGTGAATGGGCTAATCCCCATCGCCAACCCTTCAGGGTTTTTATGCACCAGCAAATCAAAGCCATACTTCTCCGCCGTACGATCACGAAACTCGATCATCTCGCGAAATTTCCAGTCGGTATCTACGTGGAGAAGAGGGAATGGGATCTTGCCCGGATAGAACGCCTTGCGGGCAAGGTGCAACATCACCGATGAATCTTTCCCGATGGAGTACATCATCACGGGGTTATCGAATTCAGCAGCCACTTCACGGATAATATGAATACTCTCCGCTTCTAACTGCTTGAGGTGGGTTAAACGTTTAGGGTCCATCACTCTTCTCTCCATACTATGCCAGCTTCACAACAGCGGACTGCTGCGGCTGCTGTTCCTGCTTTCCGAACCAATGTAGCTTATCTGATAAATTCACCACTTCTCCCACCACGATTAATGACGGTGAAGCAGCATGCTGAGCTAATTCAGCCAGCTCATCGAGCTGACCTTTCAATACTTTCTGGGTTTTCTGCGTGCCACGTTCGATGATGGCGATAGGCGTATCTGTCGCACGACCGTGAGCCAATAGCTGCTGTTGGATGTGGCTGGATTTCATCAGCCCCATATAAATCACTAACGTTTGTTTACCGCGGGCAAGAGTCGACCAGTCAAGCTGATCACCATCGGGCTTCAGGTGACCGGTAATAAACATCGCGGTCTGGGCATAATCACGGTGGGTCAATGGGATCCCAGCGTAGGCCGTTGCCCCGGCAGCTGCAGTAATACCCGGCACCACCTGAAAAGGAATACCGGCATCAAACAACACTTCCAATTCTTCACCGCCACGACCAAAGACGAAGGGATCCCCCCCCTTGAGGCGAACCACACGCTTGCCTTGCTCGGCATAATGAACAATCAGGCGGTTGGTTTCTTCCTGCGGCACACTATGGAAGCCAGCTTTCTTGCCGACACAGACCAGCTCAGCATCACGGCGAACCAATGCCATCACCTCATCTGATACCAGGTAGTCATAAAGCACGACATCGGCCTGTTGCATGAGTTGCAAGGCACGTAGCGTCAGTAGCCCGGCATCACCGGGACCGGCACCGATTAGCGCAACTTGCCCTTGAGGCAAAACCTGTTGCTGCTGTGATAGAAAAACCAATTCCTGCTCGGCAGCCTGCTCCTGTCCCGCGGCAACCAGTTCAGAAAAACGGCCATCGAAAGCCTGTTCCCAAAACTGGCGGCGAGCTGAAAATGAGGTCACTGTTTTCGCCAACCGGCTGCGGAACTGGCCTGCAAGTTCAGCCATTCGGCCTAAGTGCTGGGGTAAGAGCGCTTCTAGCTTTTCGCGGATTAGACGGGCAAGAACAGGCGCTTGTCCGGACGAAGAAATAGCCACAATGACAGGCGAACGATCGACGATAGAAGGAACGATAAAGCTACAGCGCTGAGGATCGTCAACTACATTGACCAGCACTTGACGCTGGTTTGCCGATTGATAGACCAGGGCATTTACCGCCTTGCGATCCGTAGCGGCAATGGCCAAGAATATGCCGTCAAGATCGGACGGAACGAACTCTTTACCAAGGAAGGAAATTTTGTCGGCCTGCAAGGCCTGCTGGAAATCGGCATTTAGCTCGTGGGCAATGACCTTTACATCGGCTCCCGCCTTAAGCAACATCCGAGTTTTGCGCCATGCAATCTCGCCGCCGCCAACAACCAAGCATGGCCGTCGTTTTAAGTCTGCAAAAATCGGCAAATATTCCATGTCCAGCGCCCTCTATTCCTATAACTAAAAGGCACTATAGTCGGGCTAGGATATTACCTGAAATTCTAAAATTTCATTTTTTATTCCAAAAAGTTTGGCTAAACGCTAAATAAGAGAAATACGAAAGCCAAAATGCTAACTGCCTATACCCTGATCCAAAAAAAGTAATCATTACAGATAAATATCATCACGATTCATATTTGCTCTAGGTTGATTTGGCTTATGTTATTCCTTTTTTGTATTACTCCCCGAAACCCAATCTGATGAAATCATGAGCATAATGCGACTTTGTCCGCCTTTCGAAGCAAAAAACGAGATTCCGAACACAATAAGGTAACCAGTTCACGTAAATACGACACATTTTTTGATACCTTTAGCACGCTTTTTCTGTTCTTTATCCTGGAGAAAATCATGAAACTATCTGCCAAGCCACTGTCGATTGCAGTACTTGGTGGCCTGCTAACACTAGCAGGCCCTGCCACGGCTGAAACCATCAAGCTTCGTATCCTAGAAACGACAGATATCCACACCAATGTGATGGATTACGACTACTACAAAGACAAGCCTACTCAGAAAACAGGGCTTGTTCGTACAGCGACGCTAGTCAAAGAAGCGCGAGCAGAGGTCACAAACAGCGTACTGGTAGATAACGGTGATTTACTTCAGGGTAGCCCTATGGGTGACTATATGGCTGCCAAGGGCATCAAATCTGGTGAAGTTCACCCAGTTTATAAAGCCATGAACCAGCTCAACTATGATGTCGGTAACCTTGGTAACCATGAGTTCAACTATGGCCTGGATTTCCTGAAAACCTCTCTTGAAGGTGCAGGCTTCCCTTATATCAACTCGAACGTGATTGACCTGAAGACAGGCAAGAACATGTTCACCCCTTACATTATCAAGCCGCACACCTTTAAAGATACCGATGGTGTAGAACACGAAATCAAAGTCGGTTACATCGGTTTTGTACCGCCGCAAATCCTTATCTGGGATAAGAAAAACCTGGAAGGTAAAGTAGAAGCACTAGATATCAAACAGGCTGCTGAAAAATATGTCCCGCAAATGAAAGCAGAGGGTGCTGATGTTATCGTCGCAATTCCTCACTCCGGTGTTTCTGCCGATCCGTATAAAGTGATGGCGGAAAACTCGGTTTACTATCTCACAGAAGTTGACGGTATCGATGCGATTGCTTTTGGTCACTCGCATGCCGTCTTCCCAAGCAAAGCATTCGCCAACCTGCCGAAAACCGACATCGAGAAAGGCACCATCAACGGCGTTGCCGCGGTTATGCCAGGCCGCTGGGGTGATCACCTTGGCGTGATGGATCTTGTTCTGGAAAAAGACGGGGGAGAGTGGGCGGTCACTGGCGCACAAACCGAAGCTCGCCCAATCTTCGACAAGTATAAGAAAGAAGCCCTAGTTGAAGCTGACGAGAAGATGGTTGCTGCCGTGATGGATGATCACAAGGGCACCCGTGAATTCGTGAACCAGCCAATCGGCAAAGCGAACGATGTGATGTACAGCTTCTTGGCCCTGGTTCAGGACGATCCAACCGTACAGATCGTTAGCCTTGCCCAGAAAGACTATGTCGAACGCTTTATTCAGGGTGACCCGGATCTCGACGGTATTCCTGTTCTGTCGGCAGCGGCACCATTCAAGGCAGGTGGTCGTGGTAACGATCCAACAAACTTCACCGAAGTCGAGTCTGGCCAGCTGACCTTCCGTAATGCTGCTGACCTTTACCTCTATCCAAATACCCTGGTAGCAATGAAAGTTACCGGCAAAGAGGTCAAAGAGTGGCTGGAATGTTCTGCTGGGCAGTTTAATCAGATCGACCTTAACAGCACCAAACAGCAAGGCCTGATCAACTGGGATGGCTTCCGCACATATAACTTCGATGTTATCGACGGCGTTAACTACAGTATTGATATCTCCCAGCCAGCCCGTTACGACGGCGACTGTAAGCTGATCAACGATAAAGCATCACGTATCCAGGATCTAACATTCAACGGTAAGCCTGTCGATCCGGCACAGCCATTCATCGTCGCCACTAATAACTACCGAGCTTACAGCGGTAAGTTCGCCGGTACCGGTGAAGCGTTCGTGGCCTTTGCCTCGCCAGATGAGAACCGTACCGTCGTTGCCGACTACATCAGCCGGATCAGCAAAGAGAAAGGACTGGTGACACCAAGTGCCGATAACAACTGGCACTTCACGCCTCTGAAAAGTGACAAGAAGCTGAATGTTACGTTTGAAACGTCACCAAGCGATAAAGCAGCACAATTTATTAAGGACAAGGGTCAGTACTCGATGGAAAAAGTGGGAACCGACAAAGTTGGCTTTGCGGTTTACCGTATCGACCTGCAAAAGTAACGGCTAATGTCCCATGAATATACCGCGGCTTAGCCCGCGGTATTTTTTTGCTATGATGCTTGGACTCATATACTAAAAGCAATACCCAACCCAAATGACAGCCATTATGAAACAAGCCCTACAAGAGTTCCTCCACCAACTTGGTGCCACGCCAGAGACTATTGAAGAGACGCTCGCCCTTGCCGAGCCCATGGAATTACCAACCCGCCATGTCCTGCTCAATCAAGGTGAAAAGCCTGGATACTGCTACTTTCTGCTTGATGGGCTTTGTCATGCCTGCTACCTCACAGCAGATGGCAAACAATTCAGCAAAGAGTTTTATTGGGATCAAGATGTTCTGGTTGGTTTCGAGAGCCTAATCAACGCTCTCCCTTCTCCTTTCCTATTAGAGACACTCTCTGCCAGCAAGATACTGGCGCTGCCAATCAGCCTGATTGAACAGTGGCGAGAACAGGGAAATCCGCTCTACCTTCGCCTGCTCGAACGCCAGCTAAGCTATAAAGAACAGAAAGAGCGCTTTATGCTGATGCACAGTCCTGAGGAACGCTACCAGCTTTTCACGGAAAACTTCCCGGAGCTACTACCCCGCATTGCAGATTACCAAATCGCGTCTTACCTAGGGATCACCCCTATTAGTTTAAGCCGGATCAAAAAACGCCTCGAAGAAGAATAATTCCATGTTGTCTTATTCTGTTTGGCATTAACATTCGTTAATGCCAAACAAGCAAGCAGGGATTAAGCTGCTGCCATCAACCTTTATCAGCCAAGGAGAAATGCGATGCAATGGCAATGCCTGCCTTTTGAACAGCTCACGACCCACCAGCTTTATGACCTACTCAAGCTTCGGGTTGATGTATTCGTTGTCGAACAAAACTGTCCCTACCCTGAGCTGGATGACTGTGATCGCCAGGCCGGTATCCATCACTTGCTGGGGTACCAAAATGATAAGCTCGTTGCCTACCTAAGGCTGCTGCCACCCGGCACCACCTATGCCAATACCAGTATCGGCCGTGTGCTGACAGCCGATTGTGTACGGGGAACCGGCACCGGTCACGAGCTGCTGCAGCTTGGGCTTGGACATGCCCAGCGCCTATGGCCGGATCAAACTATCGATATCGGTGCCCAATCCCATCTGCAAAGCTACTATGGCCGCTATGGTTTTGAAACGATCTCTCCGGAGTATCTGGAAGACGGTATTCCACATGTCGACATGAGACTGAGCAAAGGCATCGTTTGTGAATAGGCTGTCCCCCTTTGCAGCCGGCGCACTACTGCTGCTACTGGGCAACCTATCCTCCTCTTTTTCCGACGTGGCGGTGAAGTTACTGGAGGGAGGCGTCAGCGCCTTTCAATATATGTTTATCCGCCAGCTGTTCAGTGTTCTGCTGCTGTTGCCGCTATGGCTGAAACTGTCACCGCAGCAGCAGGCTATTGGCAACCGTACAGTTACCTTCATCCGCTCTCATCTGGTGCTCGCCGGCAGCGGTTTGGTCATGATAGCCCTGACATGGCTGCCGCTGGCAACTGCCAATGCGCTTTTTTATGCCGCGCCGCTGTTGATGTTACCGCTCTCGGCATGGCTGCTAAAGGAAAAGCCGGGGTGGCAGAAAATACTGGCCACAGTAACAGGCTTTGGCGGAGTATTGCTGGTGCTAAGACCTGATCAATTTCACTGGGCGGCCATGGCTGGTTTGGGCTGTGCATTCACCCTCGCACTGTATAACGTCCTGGTCAGAAAATTGCCGGCACAGCAGCCCGTGGTCAGCACTCTGTTCTGGACGGGGGTCTTGTCATTACCCCTTGCGGGTATTCTCGCCGCCTGGTTCTGGCAACCGATAAGTACCGCAGAGCTGTGCCTGATTGCTGCCAGCGCCGTGTTTACCTTGGGATACCATGGTTGTGGTGTGGCTGCCTACCGGCGGGCCGAAACCTGTCAGCTCGGGTTGATTGAGTACTCTGGGCTGATCTTTGTCACCCTGATAGGAATAGCAGGGTTTGATGAAATCCCAGATATGCTGACAACCGTAGGGATCCTCTTAATCGTACTACCAATGGTGCCGCTACCGAAAAAACGCAACTCGGAGCAGCGGCATAACGCCGAACTACCGATAGAAAAAAAGGCCGCTTAAGCGGCCTTTTCCAATCAGTAACAAAGACAATTATTGGCTACGGATGAAACTGCCATCCGAGCGGCGGAAGAACATCACTGACTCACCACTACGGCTTTCAATCTGCAATGCATCTAATCCACCTTTTGCGGTTTGCTTATAACGCAGCCATTGGCCGGCTTTGATCCGGCTAAGTGGCTTGTCCTTGCCCTCGATGGCAGCCACTGCATAAAGGTCGGCTAGTGGCAGCGACTTCTCGCGGAAAATATGAGCCAGTGTTTCGCCCTGCTGTACCTGGTATTTTTGCCACGACTTCTCTGTAGCCGGCTGCTTTCGTTCCGGCTCAGCAGGCTCGGTATCAGGTTGTCTTTTCGGTACTGCTGCGACCGCACGCTTGGGGGATTCAGGCTCAGCACGCTGACCAACCGGAGGTGGAACCTCTTGGTTACTCTCGAGGTTAAGTGCAAGTTCCCGTCGTTCCGGCTCAGCAGGTACTGACGTCGACGTTTTTTCACTCGCAGGCAGCAGCAATAAAATGCCCATCACGGGAATTAATACCGTCAGCGCTTTGCGATGCAAAGAGGGCAGAGACTGCCACTTCGCTTTCAGCGGGGCTAGCTTAGCCTTCAGTTCATCCTTGTTAAAAGAAAAACTGGGAAGCTTAAATTCACTCTTTTTCTTCGAACGGCGTTTGGCCTGTCCCATATACAACACTCCAGCGTTCTCATCTCACGCAATCAAACGACATCTTGTCACAAAAGTTTACCCCTTGGGGTCGAAACTGTTATCCTGCCTGCTTTAATTCACTCTACATTAAGAGATGACACCATGTCTGACATTAAACTAGATACAGTTGAAACTAAAGCAAGCTATGGTATCGGTCTACAAATGGGCCAACAGCTAGCGCAAAGCGGTCTTGAAGGCCTAAACGTTGCAGCTATCGCTAAAGGTATCGCAACTTCCCTAACTGGCGAAATGCCAGAAATCGAAGTTGACGACATCAACAATGCACTACGTGAAATCCACACTCGTGCAGAAGAAGCTCGTCAAGAGCAAGCTAAAGCGGCTGCAGCTGACGGTGAAGCATTCCTAAAAGATAACGCACTGCGCCCTGAAGTTACAGTAACTGAATCTGGTCTTCAGTACGAAGTTCTTGTTGAAGGCAACGGCGAAATCCCGACTTCTGACAAGCAAGTACGTGTTCACTACCACGGTGAGCTAACTGACGGTACTGTATTCGACAGCTCTGTATCTCGCGGCCAGCCTGCTGAGTTCCCTGTAACTGGCGTTATCGCTGGTTGGGTTGAAGCTCTACAAATGATGCCTGTTGGCTCTAAGTGGAAGCTATACATCCCTCAAGATCTTGCATATGGCGAGCGTGGCGCGGGTGCCGCAATCCCTCCATACGCAGCACTAGTATTCGAAGTGGAACTACTAGACATCCTGTAAGCCAATCTTGGTTAAACAGACTAGTTAAAAACGGTGCCTCGGCGCCGTTTTATTTTATCAAATGCCTCAGCGCCATACCCCGACCACCTTAGCAAATCACATTTTTTCTACTTAATTTAGTATATTCGCCGCATTCCCCACTACGCTTAAGGCGTTAATCATAGGAGGATGCCATGGTAATCAAACCACTTTTTTTCGCTCGCTTTCTTTGCCTTGCTACACTGCTCAGCAGTTTCGTTTTTTCGGCCACCAGCTCTGCTTTCAGTCTTTCAGACCTGTTCGGCAGCGATGATAAAGAAGAAGCGACAGCCACTGCTGCCAACCCCTTAACCAATATACTCAGTAGCCAGCTAGGCGTCACTTCAGAGCAAGCCGCAGGTGGTGCCGGGGCATTATTATCCCTCGCATCCAGCCAACTCAGCGGCGATCAGGCGACCGAGTTAAGCAAAATGATACCAGGCGCCGATGCACTTAGCGGCGCGATACCAGCAGGCTTAGGCGGAATGCTAACCAATATGGATACCATCAATCAGGTATTTTCAGCCCTGGGAATGGATGCCAGTATGGTCAGCCAGTTCATCCCTATCGTCATGCAGTTTTTAGGGGATCAGGGTGCCAGTACCGGGTTAATGGATGCAGTAGGAAAAGTCTGGAACCCCGCGGGCTAACAAATTGTGGCCGCGAGGATAGCGAGAAAGACGTTAGCAGCTGTCAGAAATAAGTAAAATATCATATAAAAACAGCAGGCTATGCTTTCTTTCTGCTCATAAATAAAAAACCTTATCTATATCGACTAACCGGTATCAGATAAGGTTTTTAATTATTAGAGAAAAGTATTGGCAGCGAGATCAGATTCCGGAACCATCGGATTCGGCATCATCTTCATGCAGCCCGCACTCTCGCTTGAGGCCGAAGAACCGGGTCTCTTCTTCTTTCATCCCTGGCTCCCACTTACGGGTGGTATGGATATCTCCGACGGACAGGTATCCCTGCTCCCACAGCGGGTGATAAGGCAGATCATGCTCGGTCAGATACTGGTGAATATCCTTGTTGCTCCAGTCGATCAGCGGCAGAAACTTAAACAAGCCATTTTGAATTACCAGTACCGGTAAAGTCGCCCGGGTATCTGACTGTTCCCTGCGTAACCCCGAGAACCAGGCTCCGACATTAAGTTCATCCAAGGCCCGACGCATCGGCTCAACCTTGTTCAGGCGGTTATACTGCTTGATGCCATCAACCCCCTGCTCCCAAAGCTTGCCGAACCGTGCTTCCTGCCAAGCCGGGCTTACCTCTGCACGGTAGACGTGGAGGTTCAATGACAGACGAACGGTTAGCTGATCGATAAACTGATAGGTTTCCGGGAAAAGATAGCCCGTATCCGTCAGGATCACCGGCACATCAGGCTTCTCCTGCGTCACCAGGTGCAACATGACAGCTGACTGGATCCCGAAACTTGATGCCAGCGCAAATTCACCGTCCAGATGCTCCAACGCCCAACGGACTCTTTCCCGGGCTGTCAGGATCTCTAGCTCTGCATTAATTTCCGCCAGCTGAAGGATCTGCTCTACTTTATTCTTCTCAAGCAACTCTGCTAACGCGAACTTAGGCATAGAAATCCCTCTTAGATACTAAAACCGGCTCGATGAGCCCGGCACGAATTGTGAAGTCACCAAAGGCTTCTCCCGCCTCTCGCTCGTTTGACCAACGCCCCACCAGCAGGTCGATCTCTTCCATGATCTGAGCAACGGTAATGTTCTCACGGTACATTTTCGGCACCCGGGTACCATTCCGGTTACCACCCAGGTGAAGGTTATAGCGTCCAGGCGCCTTACCCACCAGACCAATCTCTGCCAGCATCGCCCGACCACAGCCATTTGGACATCCGGTCACGCGCAGGATGATGTTTTCCTCGGCAGACAAACCGTGCTTAGCCAGAACACCTTCAACATCGGTGACAAATTCAGGCAAGAAGCGTTCTGCTTCTGCCATTGCCAATGGACAGGTCGGCAATGACACACAGGCCATGGAGTTTTTACGCTGCTCGCTGACACCATCATCGATCAGACCATGATCGCGAGCGATCTTTTCGATCCTCTTTTTATCCCTGGCTGCCACCCCCGCCACAATCAAGTTTTGGTTGGCTGTCATACGAAAATCGCCTTTGTGTACCTTGGCAATTTCAGCCATGCCGGTTTTCAGTGGTTTACCCGGGTAGTCCAACAAACGGCCGTTCTCAATGAACAATGCCAGATGGTGCTTACCATCAATGCCTTCTCCCCAACCGATGCGATCACCCCGGTCGGTAAACTCATACGGGCGGCTAGCGGCAAACTCGATTCCCGCCCGCTTCTCGACTTCCGCCTTGAACACATCGCTCCCCACACGGTCCAGGGTGTACTTGGTCTTGGCATTTTTACGGTTAGAGCGGTTACCCCAGTCACGTTGGGTCGTTACCACTGCTGCTGCAACATCCAGTGTTTTCTCTAGCGGAATAAAGCCAAAATCATCAGCCCGGCGCGGATAGGTAGACTTATCACCATGGGTCATGGCCAAGCCGCCTCCCACCAGTACATTAAAGCCGACCAGCTTGCCATCTTCGGCAATAGCGACGAAGTTCAAGTCGTTGGCATGTACATCAACATCGTTCTGCGGCGGGATCACCACTGTCGTCTTGAACTTACGTGGCAGGTAAGTGCTGCCGAGGATCGGCTCCTCATCCGTGGTTTCGACTTTCTCGCCATCGAGCCAAATTTCGGCATAGGCACGGGTTTTCGGCAGCAGATGCTCACTGATTTTCTTTGCCCACTCATAGGCTTCCTGATGCAACTCGGACTCAACCGGGTTGGTAGTACACAATACGTTACGGTTCACATCACCGGCCGTGGCGATTGAGTCAATACCAATCTTGTTCAGCGTCTGGTGCATCAGCTTAATGTTTGGCTTCAGCACGCCATGGAACTGAAACGTCTGTCGGGTGGTCAAGCGGATACTGCCGTACAGGCTGTGTTCTTCAGCAAACTTATCGATCGCCAGCCACTGGGTCGGGGTAATAACGCCCCCTGGCATCCGAGCACGCAGCATCACATTTTGCAACGGCTCCAGTTTCTGCTTAGCACGCTCGGCACGGATGTCTCGGTCATCCTGCTGATACATACCGTGGAAACGGATCAGCTGGAAGTTATCGGCCGTAAATCCCCCAGTGATACGATCTTTCAAATCGTTCTCAATGGTGCCGCGCAAAAAGTTACTTTCGCGCTTCAGGCGCTCGTTATCTGATAGTTTTTGCTCAGTCATTAGTACACATCCCTTTGATAACGCTTGTTCTTGCGCAGCTCATTCAGATACTGCTCTGCCTGCTCACGACTTTGCAGACCTTGTTGCTCGGCTATAGTGATCAGGGCCTCGTGCACATCTTTGGCCATATGGTTAGCATCACCACAAACATAGACATGCGCGCCATCCTGCAGCCACTGCCAAACCTGGGCAGCATGTTCAAGCAGTCGGTGCTGCACATACACCTTTTCCACCTGGTCGCGGCTAAAAGCCACATCCAACTGAGTCACTACACCCGATTTCAGGTACTTCTGCCACTCAACTTGATATAGGAAATCTTCAGTAAAGGTGCGGTCGCCAAAGAACAACCAGTTCTTACCTTCCGCTTCTCGGTTTTCCCGCTCCTGAACAAATGCACGGAATGGGGCAATACCGGTGCCCGGGCCAATCATGATCACCGGGGTATTATCATCTGCAGGCAACTTAAAGTTATTGTTACCCTCAACAAAGACCTTAACACTATCGCCTTCCTCCAAGCGATACGACAAGTGGCTGGATGCTCCGCCTTGGCGGGTTTCATCGCCACTCTCAAACTCAACCACCCCAACCGTCAGGTGCACCTCCTCACCGACTTCTTCCTGGCTGGATGCAATAGAGTAAAGGCGCGGGGTCAATCGGCGTAGCAAACCAACAAGCTGCTCGGCGTTCAGCTTGGTTTTCTTCTCGGCCAGAACATCAATAACCTGAGTTTGGCCGGCATAGCTACGTAGCTTGTCTTTGTCCGCCACCAATTTTTCCAGCTTTTTACTGCCAGACAGCTCAGCAAACTTAGTCACCAGCTGCGGATTCGCCGCAGTGATCTCATACTTGCCTATCAAAGCCTGTTTCAATGTCAGGGCTTCCCCATCGACCTCGACACTTTCAGAGCCATCCAGTCCAACCCGTACCGCAAGGGCTTCAGCCAGAGCCGAATCATTTTCATACCAAACGCCAAGCGCGTCGCCCGGCTGGTAAGTCAGCCCTGAGCCTTCAAGATCGATTTCAATATGTCGGACATCTTTTCCCGAGCGACGCCCGGTGATCTTCTGACTGGTCAGCAGTGTCGCCTGATAGGGATTTTGCTTTGAATATTGAGAGACCGCCTGCAGAGCATTGGCGACTGGTAGCTGAACCACTTCCGCTTCGCCTGTGGACAACGTTTCTTTGACCTTCTCCAGCGCCTTCGCTCGCCATTCTGCCGCAGGGGCATCATAGTCCACGTCACAGTCAAGTCTTGCCAGCATCGGCTCGCCGCCCAACGTGCTGATGTAGCTATCAAAGTCTTTTGCCGTCTGGCAGAAAAACTCGTAACTGGCATCCCCCAGGCCAATAACCGCATATTTTAGGTTGGGCAGTTTAGGGGCTTTCTTCGACTGCAAAAACTCGTGCAGCTCGATAGCATCATCCGGCGCTTCACCCTCACCGTGAGTAGAGGCCACAATGATCACATGAGTCTCTTTCGCCAGGTTCTTGCCTTTGTAATCACCCGCGGCAAATAGCTCAACGGCGATCCCGGCAGCATCGGCTTCCGCTTTTAATGCTTCAGCAACCCCTTTGGCATTACCTGTTTGGGAGGCATGAATAATGGTTAGTTTTCCTGCTGGCTGGGCAGCGACTGCCGCTGCAGGTTGCCCGACAGACTGCTGTTGGCCTGCTGGCTGAGTTTGGCTTAGCCCCCAAAAATAACCGCTGATCCACGCCAGTTGCTGTGGCGATAATTCTGCAGCGGCCTGCTGCAGCTGACCTATTTGCTGATCATTGAGTGGGCTGGCTATGGCCGAGAGTTCCTTAAGTAACATGACACGACGATCCCTATATATTGCGTAGTGTTAGATTAGCGACTCAAGGAAATAACAAGAAAGAATAGATAAGAATGTTTTATAACTTTTAGTAAGGTTAAAAAACGTGAGATAAATTCGGCTTAACCTGGTATTAAGCCGGAATATTACCCAGCAATTTAAAAGGTATCGGCAATACGTACTTGATGGAAACCGACTTCAAAAGCCCGCTCCGTAGCGGTATCTATATCACGGTAACATTTTTCACTGCCGGCCCCATCGGTCAACGGTACAAACCCGCCTCGTCGATGACGAAACTCCACAATCCAGCCATTGGCCTGAATCGAGGGCTCAATCACCGCTTCCACAATATCGTGGTTGGCATATAATCTCTGGAGTTCAGATAATGTCATAAGCCCACTTCCTGAAAGTTGTATCATTTTAAAAATGGTACAAAAATGCGAAAACAGGCAACAAAAAAGCCACGATAAATCGTGGCTTTTGCAATCTGGCTATATGAACAACAACTTAGATATCGATTTCGATACCGGCAAACCAGCCGTCCAGCTTCACTTTACCTTCTGTTTGTTTGATAAAGTCAAAGTCATAGTCCATCACACGGTAGCCCGCACGCAAGTTCAGATCAGCAGCAATAAGAGGCAGCGTCCACTTCACACCCACCTGGCCGTCAACAGTGCTTGTGCTGTCATAGTTACCCATGTTCAAATCACCGAACACAGAAACTGGTGTCATTGGAACACCTACCTCAACATTACCGTATAGGTTTGGTTGCCACTCGCTGAAACTTTCACCTGCAAAGTTACCGGCGTTATACTTAGACAACGTTACACCGATATCGAAAGCAATCGCATCGTTATCTAAAATTTCATAGTAGGCAGTGTAATCAGTCTGGCCGAAAGACACAGCACCGGCATCAACATCTGCATAGCGTAGACGCACATTCGGTACTAGAGGAATGAAATGCTCTAGCGCAACGTGATACGAGAACTGAGTATCGCTATCACTATTTTTTGTATCGTTGATTTTTGCATCTGCAAACCATGCATCTGCACCGGCTTTTACACCCAGAAGCATTGCTGCCTGTGCAGGTACTGCTGCTGAAAGAGCAACCGCAGCCGCCACAGCAGAAATAGTCAATTTGTTCATGCCGAGTCTCCGCTCATTATTAGAATTTGGAATTTGAAAATTCGGCCCAAACTATACCAGATGCTGTACAAGAAAACCGCATTTCATTCCGTTACCTAATATTTTCAGAACAAACATATCAATCCCATCAAAATTCAAAATAATCCATCTCAACGGGATTAATAACGGCGGTGATAACGCTTGCGATGCTGCTGCTCGGCTTTACGCTCGCGGCATAGCCAAACCACAACGGCAATCACAATCAGCCATGGTAATAGTTTGATCATCACCCCAACCATGCCGGCAACAGCCATCACAACAAAACCAGCCAAGACCGCGAAAATCATGCCGACCATACTGACGCCCGTTAACACCAGTACCGCTGCAAAAGACAATAGAAACAGTAACTCAATCATTATGTAGCCCTCTTCGCTTTATCTCTGTATTACCATTACAAGGTGCACAAACTAGGCCAGAATAAGAAAAACAATTAAGCCATTATTTATCAGGCAGATACAAAAAAAGCGCTGACAGGTAACCGTCAACGCTTTTTAAAGTTAGCTATTTTCACCATTTAACATGGTGAAAAAAACCACATCAGTTAGACATCCAAATGGGCCGGAATTTTGTCCAACGCCTGCTGCAGTACTTCGATGCCAGCACCCGGCTTATGCGCGTTTTCGCTAATATGGCGGCGCCATTGACGGGCACCCGGCATATTCTGGAACAAACCCAGCATATGGCGGGAGATATGGTTAAGGTAAGAACCGTTAGCCATCTGACGCTCAATATACGGGTACATTGCCTCTACCACTTCACGGCGTTTTTTTACCGGCTTATTGCTGCCGAACAGTCGCTGATCAAGCTCTGCCATCATATAAGGGTTCTGGTAGGCTTCACGGCCAACCATTGCGCCATCCAGGTGTTCCAAGTGGGCTTCAATTTCAGCCAGCGTTTTAACACCGCCGTTGACCGCCATGGTTAAATGAGGGAAATCTCGCTTCAACTGGTAAACACGCGGGTAGTCCAGCGGTGGGATCTCACGGTTTTCTTTCGGGCTCAAGCCACTTAGCCAGGCCTTGCGAGCGTGGATGGTAAAATCATCACAACCGCCTTTCTCGCTGACCGTACCAATAAAGTCCGTCAGGAACTGATAGGAATCTTGCTCATCAATCCCAATACGGGTTTTTACCGTCACAGGAATATCAACCACTTCGCGCATTGCTGACACACACTGTGCTACCAATTCCGCCTCGCCCATCAGGCAAGCACCGAAGCGGCCGTTCTGCACACGGTCAGACGGACACCCTACGTTCAGATTAACTTCGTCGTAACCACGCTCTTGAGCCAATTTGGCACAATGGGCCAGATCCGCCGGATTCGAACCACCCAGCTGAAGTGCCAGCGGGTGCTCTTCTTCGTTATAGGCCAGATAGTCAGCCTTGCCGTGAATAATAGCGCCAGTAGTCACCATCTCGGTGTACAGCAAGGCATGCTCACTCAGCAAGCGGTGGAAGTAACGGCAGTGACGATCTGTCCAGTCGAGCATCGGGGCAACGGAAAAACGGCATGATGGAAAATCAGCACTCAGTGTTGGTTCTGTTTGTAAATCGTCGCGGTTGGCAACAGCACTATCTTGCATCGAAAAGCCTCATTTTGACCCGTTTACCCGTCGATAATTGCTATTAAGCCAACTAATAGCAAAACAGAGGTACCGCTCTCTTCCCCCAGTAGTATTGTCACCAGGGTTGAAACCGACACTCCGAACGGCAGTTTACTAAAGAGAGCGGATTCTACCTCATATCGGCCCGTAGCCCAACTATAGCGATCATTCTGCTTATCCCAACCAATAAACCACATAGAAAAAGAACATGGCAGGCCAACCAAGCAATCTCATAAGCGATTGTAATAAAAGAAAATAAACATCAACCATCCGCGTAACGTGCAGCTAATAGAGCTTTTGACCACCAACAACCCAAAAACCTGTACAGCATATTTATCTCATATGTTTCAATACATTATAAACACCAACTCATCCCCACCAGCCGTTACCAAGCTTTTAGGTAAATAAAGAGCAATAAGCTGTACATAATCAAGTAAGTGTTCACGATGGCCAAATCACATCTAGCCCAGACACTGATTCAACTCGTTATGTCCCAGCAACTGCCGGTACGATCTCGGCTCAATATCGACGCCGTTAAGCCCAAGCTTAACGCCAAGCTCAAGGCACTGGTGCCTCAATGTTTCCAATTGATCAACATCGTTCGTCATCACGGCAATTTCAGCAAAACACCCTAACTCACTCACGCTATCCAGTGTTATGTGAAACTGTTGATAAAAGTAGATGCTCCGTTGCTTTGCAATCTCAAATGCCGCCCGATATCCCAAGGTACGTAACATACTGTCGGTTTTCTCGACCGATTCAACATTAACAGCCTCGCAGCGGTCATCCCCGGGGCCCTTAACAATCCACAACTTAATTCCTGAGGGCTCCATACTGCGGACACTCATGCTTATTTTCTGCTGTGCCAGGGCATGGTCTGCCATTTCATAATAAGTATCTTGCTCACGGTTATTTACTACAAACTCACTGGCTCCAAGCGATATAAGACGCTGTAGCAACAAATCGTGTGCCTTAACCCGAAACTTATATTCCACTTCATACTTACCAACAAAATGCTCTGTCATTTTACCTTCAATACCTTTCCTCAAAAGATCCGTTGACGAATCGCAGTACCGATTTTCGAACCTGAGCAGCTTCATAGCTCAAAATGCCATCCAATTAGTATTAGTACAGCCATGTTCCAAATGAAAACACCCTAACCAGCATAAAGACCATAACAAGCCTAACGATAATAACTGTAAAACACTGATAAAGAAGAGCTTTTACAGTAAGACCACACAAGCCGTACAGCTTTTTTAGCTTTTAGGTTATTGTAGTGAAAAAGCTGTACAGGCTGTACACGTCAAATATATCAATAACTTACACTCACCCAAACTACCCCCAGAAAGCAAGGTTCAGCTTTCTTGTGTCCGGCAAGGAAAAAGCTGTACTGCGGTATGCAACGAAGCGAAGTAAACAGTCGCTTCCCGGCACTCGATACGGGAGAAGCTTACTCATTAATAACCGTTCCGCGCCCTTTGCCGTTAAATAGCCGTGATCCGGAACACGATTTTTCTGGCCTTTTAAGCAGGAATGACTGGAACTAAGATACGTTTCCCGAATGCTATGATAAACTACTGGACTTATCGCTGTTTATTGAGGTTATATGGCAAATCAAACGCAACTGCTGAATAAAGCGCAACAGATTTGCGAGCAACGAGGAGTAAGGCTGACACCTCAACGGCTGAAAGTACTTGAGCTAATCATTGAGCATCATAGTTCGATAAGTGCCTATGAGCTGCTGGACTTACTCAGGGAAACCGAACCACAAGCGAAGCCGCCGACGGTATACCGCGCCCTTGATTTTCTTTTAGCTCAGGGCTTTGTACATAAGGTTGAGTCAACTAACAGCTATATTGCCTGTTGTGTTCTCGGACATGCAGACCATTGCTCGCAGCTGCTTATTTGTGATGAGTGCGGTACTGTCGAAGAATGCCATGATGATGAACTGGCTAAATTACTGCGCCAGAAGGCTGAGAATCATGGTTTTCAGATTTCTAATCATGTTGTGGAAAGCCACGGCATTTGTCATACGTGCCAGAACAGCAAGCAGTAACTTTTACATTTACTAATACAGTCATTATCCAATTATGCGTGCAGAATTCGTAAACCCTTTCCTAGCTTCACTCCTGAATGTATTAAAGACCATGGCGTCGATGGAGTTAGCACCACAAAAGCCTCGAGTAAAAAAAGATGAAGTCGCCCGCGGTGATGTATCTGGCCTGATCGGTATGATTGGCCCCCAAACCAAAGGCTCTATGTCTATCACCTTTGATGAGCCCCTAGCGCTAGAAATCATGCAACGTATGTTGGGTGAGCGACCGAATGGCATCAATGAGGAAGTCACCGATATGGTGGGTGAGATCACCAATATGGTCACGGGCGGCGCCAAACGTATCCTCGCTGAGCGTGGCTATGATTTTGAAATGGCTACACCGGCAGTAGTATCCGGTCGTGGGCACACCATCACCCATAAGTGCGACGGCGCAATTATTATCATGCCGTTCGACTCTGAGTATGGTAAGGCCTTTATTGAGATCTGTTTTGACGGCTAACCACCAGCCACTGACCTGTTAATTCGCCCCAGCCAGAGTTCTCTGGCTGGCGATCCTCCCCTTTCCATACCAAGATCTCTATCCCCTTGAAATTTCTGTGAAGAAGCCACAAATCCCAGATAAAAGACTACCCACAACCAGATAATCGGTCTAGACTTGATATGCTGAATAAGCATCAAGACTCTTATTGCCCTGATGTTTTAGCACGTAACTTTTGCTTGCCTATCCGGCCAAGCAAGGAAATGCCCACATTCAAAGGAAAGATCGTAACATGAACAAACTGACTGGAACCGTTAAATGGTTTAACGATGAAAAAGGCTTTGGCTTCATTTCTGGTGCTGATGGCAAAGATGTCTTCGTTCACTTTAGTGCAATTCAAGCCCAGGGCCGTCGCACCTTACAGGAAGGCCAGAGTGTTGAGTTTATCGTGACAGATGGTCAGAAAGGTCCACAAGCAAGCGAAGTTGTCGCGCTATCATAATTCTGCTGAGCGTTTTCAACCTCAGAATGAAAAAAACGCCGCTAAGCGGCGTTTTTTATCGTAAATCAAGCTACTGCCTAGCTACGCCATTGTTTAAACGCGTTAATTAGGCCATTGGTCGAACTGTCGTGGCTAGCAATCTCTTCAGCATTGTTCAGCTCTGGCAGAATGTTGTTTGCTAGTTGTTTACCTAGCTCAACACCCCACTGATCAAAACTAAAGATGTTCCAAATAACACCCTGAGTGAAAATCTTCTGCTCATATAGCGCGATAAGCGAACCCAGTACAGAAGGCGTCACCTGCTTAACCAAGATCGAGTTAGTTGGACGGTTGCCTTCGAAGACTTTAAACGGAACCAGCTCTTTTACTTCATCCAGCGTCTTACCTGCTGCAACGAATTCCGCTTCAACCTGCTCTTTGGTTTTACCAAATGCCAGTGCTTCAGTCTGAGCAAAGAAGTTAGCCATCAGCTTAGGATGGTGATCGCTTAGTGGGTTGTGGCTAATTGCCGGCGCAATAAAATCACACGGGATCAGCTTGGTGCCCTGGTGAATTAGCTGGTAGAACGCATGCTGGCCATTCGTACCTGGCTCACCCCAGATAATTGGACCCGTCTGGTAATCAATAGGGTTACCGCCACGGTCAACACACTTGCCGTTTGACTCCATGTTGCCCTGCTGGAAGTATGCAGCGAAGCGGTGCAGATATTGGTCGTATGGCAGGATCGCTTCTGATTCTGCACCGTGGAAGTTGTTGTACCAGATACCGATTAGCGCCAGGATAACCGGGAGGTTTTCAGCTAGTGGGGCTTCTGCAAAGTGCTTGTCCATCGCATGTGCACCGTCAAGCAGCTCGACAAAATTGTCGAAGCCGATAGATAGGCTGATCGATAGACCAATCGCAGAACATAACGAGTAACGACCGCCAACCCAGTCCCAGAACTCGAACATATTGTCGGTATCGATACCGAACTCGGCAACTGAAGTCGCGTTGGTGGACAATGCCGCAAAGTGCTTGGCAACATGAGCCTGATCTTGTGCCGTCGCCAGGAACCAGTCACGTGCAGAATGCGCATTGGTCATCGTTTCTTGGGTTGTGAATGTCTTAGAAGCGATCAGGAACAACGTCGTTTCAGGGTTTAGCGCTTTTAGTGTTTCAGCAATATGCGTACCATCGACATTCGATACGAAATGCATGTTCAGGCGGGTTTTATAAGGAGCCAGAGCCTCTGTCACCATATATGGACCAAGATCGGAACCACCAATACCGATATTTACCACATCGGTAATTTCTTTACCGGTATAGCCTTTCCAGTCACCATCAACGATGCGTGCGGTGAAGTCTTTCATCTTCGCCAATACCGCATTCACTTTTGGCATTACGTCTTCACCGTCAACCATTACCGGCGTGTTGCTGCGGTTACGAAGCGCAGAGTGCAGAACAGCACGACCTTCGGTCTGGTTGATTTTTTCACCGCTGAACAAGTCAGCAATTGCAGCTTCAAGCTCAGTTTGCTCCGCAAGGGCGAGTAGCTTGCTCATCGTCTCTTCTGTGATTAGGTTTTTAGAGTAATCAAGCAGAATGTCAGAGCCGAAATTTGCCGAAAACTTGGCAAAACGCTCGCTGTCCTGGGCAAACAGCTCGCTCAACTGAAGATCCTGTGCATCTTCAAAGTGTGCCGTCAGCGCTTTCCACGCCTGAGTATGCGTTGGATTGATGTTTTTCAACATGGTGAAGTTCCTGATGTTTTATTTTTTCTATCCATTAGCCGGATCAGCCTGATCCTGGCCATGGATCCCCGATATTTGTAAATGTTGTCAATTTTAGCGCAACCAGCAGAGTCGGCTAATTTTTTGTAATTTTACGACTTATGACAGATTATGACTTGAAGCCACCTCTACCTGCATTGAGTCAGGTCACGAAAATTAAGAGTAAATAATAGACGCAAAAAACGCTTATGAGTACAGTAATTATCTAAGATTGCAGCAAAGTGATAACAAAGAGGCAAGCACCATGTGGTTCCAGAAGACAATTCAGCTCAAACCAAAGCAGCGTGGCTTTCATCTTGTAACCGATGAAATAGAACAACAAATCCCGGCTCTCCAGCAATATCGCATTGGGCTAGCCCATTTATTTATCCAACATACCTCTGCCAGCCTGACCATCAACGAGAATGCTGATCCTACCGTTCGTAGCGATATGGAATCCCATTTCAACCGATCTGTCCCTGAACGGGCACCTTATTACCTGCACACCTATGAAGGTGATGATGACATGCCTGCCCATATTAAAGCCTCAACCCTGGGCAGCAGCATTACTATTCCTGTCTCGCAGGGACGCTTGGCCCTGGGGACCTGGCAGGGGATCTATCTGGGCGAGCACCGCGATCATGGTGGCTGCCGCCGGATAGTGGTGACAATACAAGGGGAATAATCACAGAAAGCAGGAAGGGAATAGGTATCGAGTAACTAAACATAGATACCCGATACTAAGTTCTGCTTTAAAACGGCTGGTTGATCATGACGCGGAACAGGCTGTCTTCGCTGCCCCAGGCCATCTCGGTCCGGACAACGACACCTTCAACCTGAAAGCGGATCGCTCCGCCGGCACTCCACTGCATATCCTGGTGAAGTTCACGCAGATCGTACTCACCCGCTACCCGACCGACATCAACAAAGGCAACCCACTGCCACCAAGGCACGTCATACCATTCAAAGACCGGCCAGTCTTCCAGCGGCTGCCAGTCTGGCAATACTCGGTATTCCATACTGTAGCTAAGAGCAGAACGATCAACAAACCGCCCACTCTGAAAACTGCGCAGGCGGTACAGGCCACCAAGGCGGATACCCGCGTAGGCTGGTGGACGGCGGAACGCCTCCTGGCCATCGACGGTTTCCTGGCTATTCCAGCTCGGAGTATCACCGGTATAAACATTAAAAGCGAGTACCTGCTGGTCAAGCAGTTCTCCCAGTGCGCCGAGATCCCAGAACCAGCTCTGGTTTAGCTCCCACTTCCACCAGCTGGCGTGATCCGAACTTCCTGGTGCATAGGTCACACTGAACTGGCTCCGGCTTCCTGTTGTGGGGTTACGGCTGTTATTGCGGTTATCCCAGTCAGCACGGGTCTCCAGCCCCCACACGCTTTCCGCTTCACTGAAGCCAGGTACGGAACCAGCCTCCAAGTTGGAGAACTCACGGCTCTGGTAAAAAGGCCGGAACTCTATCGATGTCACCCCACTATTCCACGGTGCATTACCTGACACCGGGCGATTAGGCCGTAATGCGGCGCGCAATCCCTGGGTCTCGGCCGCTCCGACAGGCAGGATATAACGGGCAGAAAGACGATACTGGCCTTCTTCGGCATCAGCCACCGTGGCATCATCGGCAACCGAGTCATTGCGGGTTGCATCGCCAAGAAAATAGTCAAACTGCTTGAACTCGGCCGCATACAATTCGGCACCAAACAGCCAGCGGCTACCATTGCCAAGTGTATAGTTACTCGCTCCGAGATAAGTCATCCAAGTGCCTTTATCGGTTACCAGCCCAGCGCCCAACAGGGCTGCCTGCGGCTGTCCGGCCCCTTTTAGCACCCCGGCGACTCCCACCGAGAATCCCATCGAATCGGTTGAGAAAGCAAATGGAACCGCTGCCGTTTCCGGCTCCCAAGTCGGCCAGCCATCAGCTTGCGCGGCCAGTGAATATGATAAAGCCGCAGCAACGGCTGCGGCTTTGAAGTTATAAGGCTTTATCAAAATCGTCGGTATCTATACTTATTTACAAATAGGCCATTGCCACCCGGGAGGTGAGTTTCGTCACCAACTCATAGGCGATCGTACCGATATGCTCGGCAACCACTTCCGCGGGTAACCCTTCGCCCCATAAAATGGCTTCGTCACCGACTCTGTCTTCGGCATCCGGGCCGAGGTCAACCGTTAGCATATCCATCGAAACCCGACCAGCCATAGGTACAATACGGCCATTAACCAATACCGGTGTGCCATTTGGCGCTGAGCGCGGATAACCGTCACCATAACCAATAGCAATCACCCCAACCTTGGTATCCCGCTCGCTAGTCCAGATCCCGCCATAACCGACTTGCTCGCCTTTTTTTACGTCTCTGACTGCAATCAGGCTGGAGGTCAACGTCATCACCGGCTGCATATTGTACGCTGCCGCCGAACGCTCGGCTTCTACAAAAGGCGACACCCCATACATAATAATCCCGGGGCGAATCCACTCCAGGTGGCTGTCTGGCCAAGCCAGGATACCAGCCGAAGCAGCCAGCGAGCGCTCGCCGCGGCAACCTTTTGTCAGGGAAAGAAAGGTGTTGATTTGCTGCAACGTTACGGCACTGCCAACCTCATCAGCACAGCCAAAATGACTCATATAGCGCAGCGGTTTCGCGACATTTGGGCAGGCATGCAGGCGCTCGACAAACTCATTGAGCTGTTCAGGCCGAACACCAAGGCGGTGCATCCCGGTATCTATCTTCAGCCACACCACCACCGGGCTATCCAGTGAGGTCTGCTCCAAGGCCTCAAGCTGCTCGATAGAGTGAACGACGGTGTGAATATTATTGGTTACCAGTACCGGCAGATCAGAGGCGGCATAGAAACCTTCGAGCAAGAGAACGGGTTTCACCACGCCGCCCGCACGTAAGGTCAGTGCCTCTTCAATCCGTGCGACACCAAAACCATCCACATCCGGCAGACTTTGTGCCACGTGAGCCAAACCATGGCCATAGCCATTGGCCTTCACCACCGCCAGTATTTTACTGTTTGGGGCCTGTAATCGGAGCTGGCTGATATTGTGAGTCAGCGCTTCTGTGTTGATATAAGCTGTCGCCGCTTTCATCAAAAATCCTACATTAATGAATCCGGCCTGGGCCGGGAAGCCGACACCAAGTCATCAAGAAAATCCGCCCGGTTACTCTTCGTCGAAGGCCGGGCCGGCATAGTTATCAAATCGAGAGAACTGTCCCTGGAAGGTCAGACGTACAGAGCCGATTGGACCATTACGCTGCTTACCGATAATAATCTCAGCAATCCCTTTCAGGGCACTGTCTTCGTGATATACCTCATCACGATAAATAAACATGATCAAATCGGCATCCTGCTCGATGGCGCCCGATTCACGCAAGTCCGAGTTAACCGGGCGTTTGTCTGCACGTTGCTCCAACGATCGGTTAAGCTGCGATAGCGCGACTACAGGCACATTCAGCTCTTTTGCCAGCGCTTTCAGGGAGCGGGAAATCTCGGCAATCTCCAAGGTACGGTTATCCTGCAACCCCGGCACTCGCATCAGCTGAAGGTAATCGATCATGATCATGCTAAGACCGCCGCTATCGCGGGCGATACGTCGGGCACGGGAGCGGACTTCCGTCGGGGTCAGGCCCGAGCTGTCATCGATGTACATATTCTTCTTCTCCATCAGAATACCCATCGTTGACGAAATACGCGCCCAGTCTTCATCATCCAGCTGACCGGTACGGATCTTGGTCTGATCGACTCGGGACAATGAAGCGAGCATACGCATCATGATCTGTTCGGCAGGCATCTCCAGCGAGAAAATCAGCACCGGTTTTTCCTGCTCCATCGCCGCATTTTCACACAAGTTCATCGCGAAGGTGGTTTTACCCATCGATGGACGTGCCGCCACGATAATCAAGTCGGAGCCTTGCAGGCCAGCCGTTTTCTTATTCAAATCGCTAAAGCCGGTCGAGACCCCTGTCACACCATCCTGCGGGGTTTGGTATAACAACTCAATACGCTCTAAGGTCTTTTCCAGAATGGTATCAACATTCTGCGGGCCTTCATTTTCCGAGGTGCGCTGTTCGGCAATGGCAAAAACTTTACTTTCCGCCATATCCAGCAAGTCTTCACTGGTTCGCCCCTGCGGATCATAACCGGCATCGGCAATTTCATTGGCAACACCGATCATGTCACGGATCAGAGCCCGTTCACGGACAATTTCGGCATAGGCCGAGATGTTTGCCGCAGACGGAGTGTTCTTGGCAAGCTCGGCAAGATAGGCAAAGCCACCGACATCCTCCAGTTGGTCAGCACGCTCAAGGTGTTCTGATAAGGTGATCAGGTCGAGTGGCTGGCCACTTTCCAGTAAAACCGAAACGCCTTCAAAAACAATGCGGTGAGGGCGGCTGTAGAAGTCATTAGCGACCACTTTTTCAGCCACGGCATCCCATTTCTCATTATCCAGCATCAAGCCACCAAGGACTGACTGCTCGGCTTCCAGAGAGTGCGGAGGCATTTTTATTGCATCCATCTGGGAATCTTTGGGTTTATTCGGTTTACTTTTATCTGCCATAGGAATTGCGTGCTTGCCGGAAACTAGGCCGGGCATTATACCTTATTCGTAGTTAGTCTATGTATCAATATAGTCGCGAAAAGCACAATAACTCGAGATGCAACATTTCCAAACAATGATTATGCAACGCATTCTGCCTAGGCAGCGCTAATCATCATGATTCTTGACCAAATACTGACATTTATCAGGTAAACTGCGTGATCTGATACCGAATCTATTACTGACTCTCAACCTGAAGGAGGACGCTTGGCAAGATATTTACCGATATTGTTGCTGCTTGCCAATACGACAGCCTATGCGGGCGACGACGACACGCCGACACGGATCCCACCACCATGGTCAAGCGAGTTGGAACTGGGGTATCAGTCTCTGGGGGGAAACTCTGACTCAGAATCACTCAATAGCCGTGTTGCGTTTACTTACGTGAAAAACCAGTACCGCCAAACTGCCGAGGCGAAATACCTGCTGGCAGAAAAAGATGGCGAGGAGGACAAGCGCAAAGGCCAGATCGAACTTCAGAGTGATATGAAGATCAATGAGCGGACCTATGTACTGGGCAACGCGACCTATATCGATGACCGTTACGGCCCGTACTTTACCGATTTCACATTGTCTACCGGTCTCGGTTATCAGTTATTGCGGCTGGAAACCTTCCAGATGGAAGTGGAAGCCGGTCCCGGCTACCGCCACCAAGAGCCGAATATTGATGAAATCGACGATGACGATATCATTGTGCCGGAAACGGTCGATGAATTGATTCTCAGGGGAAATATGAAGTTCACCTGGAAGCCGTCCAAAACCGTCGAGCTCAATGCGCGCTTTACCGGTATCGCGGGCAACAGCAACAGCACGTTGGAATCTGAGATCAACCTGACCAGTTCCATCACCGAACATATTGCGATTAAACTCAGTAACACCCAGAAACTCAACAGCTGGGTACCTGATGGGCTGAAAAAGCGTGACTCCACGATGACGATCAACCTGCTGTTCAAGATCTAAGCGCCCTGCCAAGCAACTCTTTCCACCAAACACGATCTTTCTCACCAAACTCCAGATACAAAAAAGCCAGCCCGAAGGCTGGCTTTTTACTAACAACGCTAAAAGCTATTACTCTGCAGCAACAACAGCTAGGTTGATAGTTGCGAATACTTCAGAATGCAGCTGGATGCTGATTTCGAATTCGCCAGTAGTACGTAGTGCGCCTTCAGGTAGACGAACTTCGCTCTTCACTACTTCAACGCCAGCTGCAGTTACAGCGTCAGCGATGTCACGAGTACCGATAGAGCCGAATAGCTTACCTTCGTCGCCAGCTTTAGAAGCAATAACAACTGCTTCTAGAGCGCTTAGCTTGTCAGCACGAGCTTGAGCAGCTACTAGTTGCTCAGCAACTTTAGCTTCAAGTTCTGCACGACGTGCTTCGAACATTTCAACGTTAGCGTTAGTTGCCATTACAGCCTTACCTTGTGGGATAAGGAAGTTACGAGCGTAACCAGCTTTAACGTTAACTTGGTCGCCTAGGCCACCTAGGTTACCGATTTTATCAAGTAGAATAACTTGCATTATCTTGTCCTCTTAAACTTAATTTAACCGCTACCGATTACTGATGCTTGTCAGTGTACGGTAGAAGTGCTAGGTAACGAGAACGCTTGATAGCGCGAGCTAGCTGACGTTGGTATTTAGCACGAGTACCAGTGATACGGCTCGGTACAATTTTACCAGCTTCAGTAATGTAGTTTTTTAGAGTTGCTACGTCTTTGTAGTCAATCTCTTGTACGCCTTCTGCAGTGAAACGGCAGAATTTACGACGACGGAAGAAACGTGCCATGGGCTAATCTCCTGAACAAAATAATTCAATGTGGTCGGCATGCAATACTAATTTACCGATACCGTTACGGCCGGTTTGGTATGAGATAAATCCCGCTACCTTAATATGACTGCCAACAGCTAAATCTTGCGTGAGTACTTGCTGACCTTTACCACTGACTACCACGTTGATATAGCAATATACCTGCCGCGGTAAATCGGCTTCCCGTTGGTAGGAACGATGCTCAAGCACAAAGTGACAATGAGGGATTCCCGCCAGGGACTGGCTTCGTTTGGGGTCTTTGGCAATAACGCCAGATAACTCCAGACGATTGGTCACCTAAGAATTACTCAGCTGCTGCTTCGCCTTCAGACTGTGCTGGAGCAGCTGGCTGCTCTGCACGATCTTCACGCTTAGTGAAACGCTCTTCTTTAGCCTTCATCATTGGAGATGGCTCAGTGATAGCGTTTTTCGCACGCATGATCATGTTACGGATCACAGCATCGTTGAAACGGAAGCTTGACTCTAGCTCGTCAATTACAGACTGCTCAGCTTCAACGTTCATTAGAACGTAGTGTGCTTTGTGCAGTTTGTTGATTGGGTAAGCCATTTGACGACGACCCCAATCTTCTAGACGGTGAATCTGGCCACCAGAATCTTTGATTGAACCAGTGTAACGCTCGATCATGCCAGCAACCTGTTCGCTTTGATCAGGGTGCACCATGAATACGATTTCGTAATGACGCATTGGTTGCTCCTTACGGATTAATCAGCTTCTCTATTTGGCTCGGTCATCCAGGAGAAGCAAGGAACTAAAAAAAGAACCGAGAATTTGGAGGCAGAATAGTACAGAGAATGGGCAATCTAAGCAAGCGAATTTTAAGGTTTGGCGGGAAGTAACTGAGTTTAAGCCATTAAACTAAACAGGCGTGGACGCATAGATGGCTAGCCCTTACAGGAAGAGTAAGTTGGGCTGGTAAGTGTTAGCGAAAAAACGGCCAAAATAAAAAAGCAGAAGCGTAATAATAACTCCGCTTCTGCTCTTGCTAGCGCCTAGGTTCTGTTTTCCTAGGGCCGTCTTATAAGGCTTCTGCCCCTTAGCCGTCCTGACGCTGACGCACGGCCTCGAACAGGCAAATCCCCGTCGCCACAGAGACGTTCAGGCTAGAAACTGAGCCAGCCATCGGAATTTTGATCAAATCGTCACAGGTCTCACGGGTCAGACGGCGCATGCCCTCGCCTTCGGCCCCCATCACAATCGCCAACGGGCCGGTCAGCTTGCTGTGATAGATATCATGAGTGGCTTCGCCAGCGGTTCCCACTACCCAAACGCCTTTGTCCTGCAGTGCGCGCAATGAACGAGCCAAGTTGGTCACACGAACCAGTGGCATCACTTCTGCAGCGCCACAAGCAACCTTGCTGGCCGTTGCATTCAGTTGGGCAGAACGGTCTTTAGGCACAATCACCGCCACCGCACCAGCCGCATCGGCATTACGCAAACAGGCGCCAAGGTTGTGTGGATCTGTCACCCCATCCAGCACCAGCAGCAATGGGTTTTCTTTTCCGGCCAGCAGATCATCAAGATCATTTTCATTGTACTGCTTGCCCGGCTTTACCCGTGCAATGATGCCCTGATGAGACGCGCCCTTCACTTTGTCATCCATCGCCTTACGGCCTGCCTGCTGCATAGTAATGCCCAGCATCTGAAGCTCGTTCAGCACTGGCATCAGACGGTCATCTTGACGGCCTTTCAGGACAAACACTTCAATGAAGCGTGACGGATCGGAAGCCAAAATGGCTTTGACGGCATGAATGCCGAAAATTACTTGATTACTCATGTCTTAGTTCTTCTTCGCTGCGCGTTCTTTTTTACCAGCTCGTTGCTTGCGTTTCTTGGTCGATTTTTTCTTGGCTTTCTTCTTGTCGTCCGCTTTGCCTTTAGGGGCTTTATCGTCCTCAAGACGTGGGATCGCTCCCGCCTTCAGCTTCTGACGTACCGAGCTACGCTCTTTTTTCGACTTGCTACGGTGCTCTTGCTGTGCCTCACCATCCTCGACACGATAGACTTTCATGCTCTGGCGCTGCAAACCTTCAGCCTTGCGCATCCGCTGCTTCTTTTCTCGGTTTTTGGCAGTCTTGCCCGCACCACGAGGTTTACGGGTACTACCGACGATATCAAAGTCAATCTGGCGGTCATTAAGGTTAATTGAGGCCACTTTTACTTTAACCGTATCACCCAGACGGTAGACCTGTCCGGAGCTATCACCAATCAGTCGCTGGCCAATTGCATCGTACTGGTAGTAGTCGTTGGCCAGGTTGGAAATATGGACCAAGCCATCAATGTTCAGCTCGTTGAGACGAACAAAGAAACCAAAGCCTGTTACGTTGGCAATCACGCCGTCAAACTCGTCGCCGACATGATCCTGCATGTACTCACACTTCAGCCAGTCAGCCACATCACGGGTTGCATCATCGGCCCTGCGTTCGGTCATCGAGCACTGCTCGCCCAATACATCCATATCATCAAACGAATAATGGTAGCCGCCCGTCGGTGTCCAGCGATCGGTATTCTTACCTTCTTTCTTGGCAATCAGATACTTAAGCGCACGGTGCAAGGTCAGATCCGGGTAACGGCGGATTGGCGAGGTAAAGTGCGCGTACTGCTTCAATGCCAAACCAAAGTGGCCAATGTTATCGGCCTGGTACACCGCCTGCTTCATCGAGCGCAGCAGCATGGTCTGGATCAGCTCTTTGTCCGGACGGTTCTGGATCAGCGTCGCCAGCTCGGCATAGTCACGTGGTGAAGGCTCCAACCCACCCGACAGGTTCAGGCTCAGTTCGCCAAGAAAATCACGGAAGCCGATCAGGCGCTCTTCGCCCGGCGCATCATGCACCCGGTAAAGGGCTGGCTCTTTGGCCTTCTCGACAAAACGTGCAGAGGCGATATTGGCCAGGATCATACATTCTTCGATGATCTTATGCGCATCATTACGTTCAGCCGGCACAATGCGGTCAATCTTGCGGTCCGCATTGAAAATAAACTTGGTTTCTACCGTTTCAAACTCAATCGCACCACGCGATTCACGCTCTGTCTTCAGCACTTTATACATGCTGTACAGCTCTTCAAGGTGCGGTACCAGTGGCGCATAACGCTCACGCAGCTCCTCGTTGCCTTCCAGCATGCTGCTAACCTTGGTATAGGTCAGGCGAGCATGGGAGTTCATTACGGCTTCGTAATGCTTGTAACCCGACAGCTTACCGCTTTCCGAGATGGTCATTTCACAAACCATACACAGGCGATCGACCTGCGGATTGAGTGAACATAAGCCGTTCGACAGTACTTCCGGCAACATCGGGATCACCTGAGACGGGAAGTACACCGAGTTACCACGCTTGACCGCTTCGTTGTCCAGCGCAGAGCCCTGGCGAACATAATGGCTGACATCAGCAATGGCCACCCATAGGCGCCAACCACCGGAGCTCTTACGCTCACAATAAACAGCATCATCAAAGTCACGGGCGTCTTCGCCGTCAATGGTTACCAATGGCAAGTCACGCAGATCGACGCGGCCCTTCTTGGCCTCTTCAGGAACTTCTTCAGTTAGTCCCTGGATCTGTTTCTCAACCTCACTCGGCCATTCATTAGGAATATCATGGGTACGCAGGGCGATCTCAATTTCCATCCCCGGCGCCATATTCTCACCCAGCACTTCCACGACTTTACCGACAGCGTTGTGCTGACGAGTCGCTCGCTGGTTGATCTCGACCACCACCACATTCCCCATCCGGGCACCCATACGATAATCGTTAGGGATTACAATATCCTGGGCAATACGGGAGTCGTCAGGGACCACATAGCCCAAGCCATCTTCAATAAAGAAGCGGCCCACTATCTGGCCGGCATATTGTTGCAAAACACGAACCACACGACCTTCACGACGGCCCCGCTTATCTGTACCCGCCACTTGGGCCAAGATATAGTCACCATGGATCACCCCGCGCATCTGGTGATGCGGCAGCAGTAGGTCTTCTTCTTTGGCACTGGTACCTTCAGGACGCAAGAAGCCAAAACCATCGCGGTGACCAATCACATGGCCTTTGATCAGATCCAGACGCTCAGGCAAGGCATAGCACTGACGACGAGTAAAAATAAGCTGGCCATCCCGCTCCATCGCACGCAGGCGACGACGTAAGCCTTCATATTGTTCGTCACCCTCAAGCTTGAGTTCGGCAAACAGCTGATCACGGCTCACTGGCGCAGTAAAGCCGCGGATCACTTCAAGGAGCATCTCACGGCTTGGAATTGGGTTTTCATAATTTGATGCTTCGCGATCGCGAAAAGGGTCGACCGGTAAATCGGTAGTACCTTTGGACATAAGCAGATCCATATTGGCGAAGATATAACCATAGTATATCCGGGCCATAGGTGAACAGACGGGAGCAAAGTTCAATTTCTTTGCTCCACTGAATAATTTAAGAAGTTATTGGTTGGCTACACAATTATGCGACAGGACGATCCAGCAGCACACGCAGCGGCGGGTTATCCGTGATCATACTGGCCAGCGTATGCTGATCAAGTTCGGCTAAAAACGCGAGCCTTGCCGAATCCAAGATCCCTTTCAGGCGGCAAGCCGGTGTAATATGGCAAAATTCTTCACTGCAGTTCACTATCTGCAAGGGCTCAATTGCACGTACCACGTCCCCGAGGATAATTTTGTCCGCAGGCATTCCCAGGCGAATACCGCCATTTTTGCCGCGCACGGTTTCGACATAACCGAGCTGGCCCAATTTATTAATAATTTTGACCATATGGTTACGTGACACACTGTAAATTTCGGTCACTTTTGAAATACTGGCCAACTCCCCTTCCGGTAATGTTGCCAGGTATATCAGGGCCCGTAGGCCATAATCGGTAAAACTTGTTAGCTGCACAATAACTCCTCCTGCTGCCATTTTAATCTGGTTATTGACTAAAAGATACAGATCAGATACAACTTATAAGGTGCATTATAAATATAACTTTAATATAAGAAAGTAAAGTAAGTCATGATAAGTCAAAAAACCATCGATACAGTCAAAGCAACTGCTCCGTTGCTTGCCCAAACCGGTCCGGCGCTCACGGCCCATTTCTACCAGCGGATGTTCAGCCATAATCCTGAACTAAAAGATATTTTCAACATGAGTAACCAGCGCAACGGCGATCAGCGCGAAGCCCTGTTTAACGCTATCTGCGGTTACGCAAACAATATCGACAACTTGGCCGCCCTACTGCCGGCGGTCGAAAAAATTGCCCACAAACACACCAGCTTTATGATCACCGCCGAACAGTACGCCATTGTTGGCGATCACCTACTTGCCACCATTGATGAACTGTTTTCCCCAGGTCAGGAAGTTCTTGATGCCTGGGCCGAGGCTTACGGAGTTCTGGCAAATGTTTTTATCCGGCGTGAAGAAGCGATCTACCAGGAAAACGCCAGCAAAGACGGTGGCTGGCGAGGTACCCGAGAATTTGAAGTGGCAGAAAAAGTCCAAGAGAGCGATGTGATCACCAGCTTTACCTTCAAGCCAACTGATAACGGTGAAGTCTCTGATTTCAAACCGGGACAATACCTGGGGATCTACCTCAAGCCGGATGAATTTGAATATCAGGAAATCCGTCAATACAGCCTCTCCTCTTCCTCCCGTACCGGTAGTTACCGAATTTCGGTCAAACGTGAAGAAGGCGGCAAGGTTTCTGGCTACCTGCACGACACCCTAAAAGTCGGTGACAAGGTTCAGTTAGCCGCCCCGGCGGGTGATTTCATCCTCGACGTAGAGGCCGCAACACCAGTCGCCCTGATCTCGGCCGGAGTCGGCCTGACACCAACCTTGTCAATGCTGGAAACCCTGACTGAACACCAAGCTCCGGTTCACTGGCTCCACGCAACCGAGAGTGGCGCCCAGCATGCCTTTAAGAATCACGTCAACGCTCTCGCCGAGCAGCATGAACACATTACGGCAACCACTTGGTACCGCGAACCACTTGATTCTGACCGCCCGGCAGAAGACTTCCAGTATGAAGGCCTGATGGATCTGAGCAAACTTCAGTCTGAGCTAGCAAACACCGCGATGCACTATTACTTCTGTGGCCCTGTCGGCTTCATGCAGCATGTCGCCAAGCAGTTGATTGACATGGGGATCACTGAAGATCGTCTCCATTATGAGTGCTTTGGCCCACACAAGGTACTCTAAGCAACGGAAAGGCAATAAAAAGATAACCTTCCAAACCAGAAGAGAGGCCAGCAGGCCTCTCTTTTTACATTGGTGGTAATCAACTCTTGCAGCCTTACCAAAAAGTATCACGCCGCTTCGCTCTGGCAATGACATTGCCCGGCATACGGGTTTCCAAGCTGCGACGCAAACGGGTAATTTTACTGTGAGTGGTTCGACTGGCAGTAACGGTGTTATACAACCAGCGATAGGCGTCTTCAAAATCCAACGGACTGCCGTAGTTGCTCAGCAATAATTCGGCGAGCTGAATACGGGCATCGACATTGCCCATGGATGCGGCTTCTCGCAGGTAGGGGATCGCCCGCTCCCGGTCCTGCTGAACCAAGGTGCCAGTCGCGTAGTAGCGACCCAGCTGCTCCAAGGCCGCGGGGGAACCCTGATGAGCGGCAGACTGCATGTAATACACACCCAGCTCGACATCACGATCGACACAGACTCCCCATGCCAGCATATCGCCATACAGAAATTGGTAGGCCGGTGATTCAACACGTATAGCACGTGCTTCAATATCCTGCACGAGCTGGCAATCATCCGCTTTCACCTGCTTCAACTGACTATTAGTGTCAAACAGCCGGATTAGTTCTGCTTCGGTATATACCGGGACCGCCTCACCTACATCCTCTAATGCATGGGCAGGTGTCGCAGCCAGCAATGTAGAAAGAAGCAGTGTGTGCAGTTTCATTCACTAATCTCTGTTGAACCGTAGATAACTTATCGGCGAGAAAGGATCAGACTTTAATCTCTTTATTAAAAAAACGGCAATTTTTTGCCGCTGCAATTCATTACACGGCAAGAAATTTGACGCAACTCCCTTTAATCAAATTTGGAAGCAAAGCCCACACTGAAATCAACGGTGTGTCATCCCATCCAGCGCGGGTAAAACCGCAGGCATAAAAAAACCAACCCCTAGAGGTTGGTTTTTTCTAATCATGCTCATCAATATCGATGATTACTCACCGTATGGGTGAACCTTGATGATTGTCTCGTTACGGTCAGGACCAGTAGAGATGATGTCGATTGGCACACCAGTTAGCTCTTCGATACGTGCAATGTAATCTAGAGCCGCTTGTGGAAGTGCATCCAGAGACTTAGCACCGAAGGTAGTTTCAGACCAGCCAGGCATTGTTTCGTAGATTAGTTCCAGATCTTCGTAAGCATCAGCCGCCATTGGAGATACTTCTAGGATTTTGCCATCTTTAGTCTTGTAGCCAGTACAGATCTTGATTTCTTTCAGGCCATCCAATACGTCTAGCTTGGTTAGGCAGAAACCAGAGATTGAGTTGATCTGAATTGCACGACGCATAGCAACCGCATCAAACCAACCAGTACGACGTAGACGACCAGTCGTTGCGCCAAACTCGTTACCTACTTCACCTAGGTGCTTACCAACTGGGTCTTGCTTATCTAGACCATCGTATAGCTCAGTCGGGAATGGGCCTGCACCAACACGGGTACAGTATGCTTTCGCGATACCCAGGATGTAACCCAGGTGACGAGGACCGAAACCAGAACCTGCAGCAACACCACCAGCCGTCGTGTTTGAAGAGGTTACGTACGGGTAAGTACCGTGGTCGATATCAAGTAGTGTACCTTGCGCACCTTCGAACATGATCTTGTCGCCACGCAGACGAGCATCATCAAGTTCTTTAGTTACGTCGATAACCATTGAAGTTAGAATATCAGCCTGAGACATGATGGTCTCAAGTACTTCATCGTAGCTTACAGGCTCGGCATTGTAGTAATGCTCAAGCTGGAAGTTGTGGTAAGCCATAACTTCTTTAAGCTTCTCAGCAAATGCTTCTTTATCGAATAGATCGCCAACACGTAGGCCACGACGAGCAACTTTATCTTCGTAAGCAGGACCGATACCACGACCAGTAGTACCAATTGCTTTTTTACCGCGAGCAATTTCACGCGCCTGGTCTAGTGCGATGTGATACGGAAGGATTAGCGGACAAGCTTCTGACAGGAACAGACGTTCACGAACTGGAATACCACGCTCTTCTAGCGGGCCCATTTCTTTCATCAGTGCATCGGGAGAAAGTACAACACCGTTACCGATGATACATTTAACGTTGTCACGCAGGATACCTGATGGGATCAGGTGAAGGACAGTTTTTTCACCGTCAATGACAAGAGTGTGACCTGCATTGTGGCCACCTTGGTAGCGTACTACATACTTTGCATCTTCGGTCAAAAGATCAACGATCTTACCCTTACCTTCGTCACCCCATTGGGTGCCAAGAACGACTACATTATTTGCCATCTTTCTTCGTCTATCAGTAGTTAAAAAGGGATTCTAGCACCTTAAAGGACGCCTTGCAGTCATTTTTTAACCATAGGGAATAATTCTGCAAGAAGAGTGTCACGGTTGCATGCCAGGGCGATTTACATACTAGTGTACATCATGTAAGCGATAACGCTGCCAGCGGCCACTAAGCAACCGCCAATTCGGCGCAGGGTATTATCATCTTGCTGGCTCAGCTGACTGACCATCTCACGCCAGCCTCTTGGCGCAAGCAATGGCCCAAGCCCTTCAAAAACCAGCACTAAACCTAGAGCTAACCAGATTGCTTTACTCATTGTTACTACCTTTATCTTGCTAATCGTACAAAAAGAGGCACCGCATATTGATGCCTGATTATTATCTGACGACAAAAAAAAAGACAAGGCCGAAGCCTTGTCTTTATGCTTATCAGTATCGGCTTAGTTAGTACCGCTTGATTCTTTCATGTACTTGAAGAAGTCAGTATTTGGATCAACCACCAAGATATCGTTCTTCGAATTGAAGCTGTTCTCGTACGCTTTCAAAGAACGCAGGAAGTTATAGAACTCCGGATCCTTGTTGAACGCTGAAGAGTAAATCTCTGCCGTTTTTGCATCAGCCGTACCGCGTACAACACGTGCCTGACGATCAGCTTCGGCCAGGATTTTCGCCACTTCCAGCTCAGATTGAGCGCGGATAACTTCCGCTTT
The DNA here is from genome assembly GCF_026191635.1 of Photobacterium obscurum. Lineage (GTDB taxonomy): Bacteria > Pseudomonadota > Gammaproteobacteria > Enterobacterales > Vibrionaceae > Photobacterium > Photobacterium obscurum. Next base: position 12,604 of record NZ_JAKRRW010000031.1, on the reverse strand, counting down.
CTCACGACCTTGAGAGCGGTGCTTACGCGCGACAGACTCACGCTCGGCACGCATACGACGATAGATAGACTCACTGATTTCATCAGGCAAGTTGATTTTCTTCATACGGAAGTCAACCACTTCAACACCCAAGTCTTTCATTGCGCTTATCTTGATATCAGCCAGTACATTAGCCATGATTTGATCACGCTGGCCTTCCACCTCTTTGCGAGGAGCGACCTCTGCAACAATTTCTGTAGCAGGAGCATCATCTAACTCAGAAGTCTCCTCAACAGCATTACTGTTACGGTCAGGGCCGGAAACGATTTGCTTGATCTCACGCGAACCAATTTCAGAACGCAGGCTATCAACCACTTTACGTTTCAGTAGCGCTTCTGCCGTTGAAGCATCACCGCCACCGGTTGTCAGGTAGTACTGACCGAAATCTTCGATACGCCATTTTACATAGGTATCGATGATCACGTCTTTTTTCTCTGACGTTACAAAGCGGTCGGCCTGGTCATCCATGGTCTGGATACGAGCATCAAGCATACGTACACGGTCGAATACCGGCACCTTGAAGTGCAGACCCGGTTCGTAGATACGTGCAATTTCAGTATTGTTGTCTTTCAGGATCCGGCCAAACCGAACCACAATACCGCGCTCGCCTTCCTGTACGATGAACATCGACATCAGCAGCGCGGCAATAAAGATGACAATCACTGGGATCATTAACTTACGCATAATTAATATCTCCCTTGACGGCCAGTATCGCCACGCGGAGCCGTGGATATAGGGGCTGTTGTTTCGACTTTCTCAAGCTCAATACCGTAGGAGCCGCTTGATGTGCTGCTCTTAGGCTTGCTGCCCTGCTCAGACGGGTTAATCAATTTGTCTAACGGCAGGTACAACAAGTTGCCGCTGGAGTTGGAATCAACCATTACCTTGCTGGTGTTGCCGTATACGCGTTCCATCGTTTCCAGATACAGGCGGTTACGGGTAACTTCCTGGGCAGCCTGGTATTCTGGAAGTAGCTTCTCAAACTGTGCCACTTCACCGAGCGCACCGTTGATTGCCTTCTCAGAATAACCTTCAGCCTCCTTCTTCAGACGCTCCGCACGACCGGTCGCTTTCGGCAAGATATCATTGCTGTAGGCCTCGGCTTCACGAACGAAACGCTCTTCATCTTCTCGCGCTGCGATAGCATCATCAAACGCATCTTTCACCGCTTCCGGCGGACGCGCTGACTGGAAGTTCACATCGACAACGAAAATACCCATATCATAGGTCTGGATAATCTTGTCGATCGCTTCCTGGGTGTTGGCACGAATAGTCTGACGGCCCGTCGTCAATGCCTCATCCATCGCCGAGTCACCAATTACCGCACGCAGTGCTGAATCGGTAGCCTGACGCAAACTGTCATCGGCGTTGGTCACGCTAAACAGATACTTGTTGGCATCTGACACACGGTACTGAACATCCATTTCAACTTTCAGTACGTTTTCGTCTTTGGTCAGCATAAGGCCGGAGCTGCGCAGAGAACGGATAGCCTGAACGTTGACTGGTGTCACTTCGTCAATGAACGTCGGCTTCCAATTCAGACCAGGATCGACCATCTCGTAAAACTTACCAAAGCGTAGAACCACGCCTCGCTCCGCTTCACCAATGGTATAGAAACCAGAGAAACCCCATACCGCAGCAGCTAGTACCGCTATCGCCCCCAAACCGGCAGCACTGCCACCAGCCGAAGGTCCTTTTTTATTTCCCAAAATGCCACCGAACTTACGACTCAGTTTTGAAAAAACCTCATCGAGATCCGGTGGACCTTGATCACGACCACCGCGATTATTATTCCCCCAAGGGTCTTTATCACGGCCGCCGTTGTTTCCAGGCTCATTCCACGCCATTATAGAACTCCATCAATATGATATGACGACAGTTTTTCTTATTACTCTAGCAGTCCATTAAGCAACGATAAAGTCATCTAACGAAGTACTTTCTCTTTTTTGTAACCGAGACCACTCTGCCAACGGTAAACGAATATCAATCGTCAGGCTGCCATCAGACTCATATTCTTCGCGCAAAATACATCCAAGCTGATAAAACTTACTGCGATAGCGACCAATCAGATGTGGCGGCAAGCACAAAGTGTGTTTCACCATAGTGCCAGACAAACGTTCGGTGAGCGCTTCAAACAGCAGGTCGATACCCACCCCTTCAATCGCTGACACCCAAACTCGACGGGGAATCCCGTCTTCGTCTCTTTCGATACGCGGCTCGGCCCCATCCAGATTGTCGATTTTGTTCATCACAATAAGGACCGGTACGTCATCGGCATCGATCTCTTCCAGCACGTTATTTACCGCATCAATATTGTCGCGAAAACGCTCATCACTCGCATCCACCACATGCAATAACAAACTTGCTTCTTGGGTTTCTTTCAGTGTTGCCTTGAATGCAGCCACCAAATCATGGGGTAAGTGACGAATAAACCCAACGGTATCCGCTAAAATCGATGGGCCGACATCGGCAACGTCAATCTTGCGCAGGGTTGGATCCAGGGTCGCAAACAACTGATCGGCCGCATAGACCCCAGCATTTGTGACTCGGTTGAACAACGTCGATTTACCCGCATTGGTATAGCCAACCAATGAGAGAGTGGGTATTTCAGCCCGGTTTCTGGCTCTACGCCCCTGATCACGCTGCTTCGAAACCTTTTCCAATCTACGTAAGATTGTTTTGATCCGGTCTCGTAATAAACGGCGATCCGTTTCCAGCTGAGTTTCACCCGGACCACGCAAGCCGATACCACCTTTCTGTCGTTCAAGGTGAGTCCAACCGCGGATCAATCGAGTAGAAATATGGCGTAGCTGAGCAAGCTCAACCTGTAGCTTACCCTCATGGGTACGCGCGCGCTGGGCAAAAATATCGAGGATCAGACCCGTACGGTCTAATACCCTACATTTGCATATCTGCTCCAAATTACGCTCTTGCGCTGGAGAGAGGGAGTGGTTGAATATCACGATCTCGGCTTCTTCAGCTCGAACCGCTTCGGCAATTTCCTGTGCTTTACCTTCGCCCACGTAATACTTAGGGTGGGGAGTTTTACGACTACCTGTAATAACACGTAGCGTATTCACTCCCGCCGAGGAGACCAGCATTTCACACTCGCTTAAGTCTTCCCATTCCCCTTCTTGCGTGAAGTTGATATGAACAAGAATAGCCTGCTCACCGGCTTCATAACGGTCAAACAAGCAATCAACTCCTTATCGAAGAATAATTATTCTTCTGTTTTCTCTTGAGAACGCTCAGCAGGAGCCGGACGGTCGCCTGCATGGTGGTGGTTCACTGGACGAGCCGGAACCACAGTAGAGATCGCATGCTTATATACCATCTGATTAACAGTGTTTTTAAGTAGGATCACAAACTGATCAAACGACTCGATCTGGCCCTGAAGTTTGATGCCATTAACCAAGTAAATAGAGACCGGTATTCTTTCACGACGCAGCGCATTCAAAAACGGGTCTTGCAAAGATTGCCCCTTAGCCATTATTTCTTTTCCTTATTTGTTTGTAGTTGTATTTAGCAACGAACAAAATTAAAAATACGCAAAACAGTTGAGAGTATACACGCTAATCAAACATCACATCTAACTGAGTTTGTGACGGTTTGTAACGCAGCATCCACATCACTGCTATCCAACCACGTCAAATCTTTCCAGCCGCGAAGCCAGGTAATTTGACGTTTCGCCAATTGACGGGTAGCGCAGATTCCACGAAAAACCGCTTCTTCCAAATCACAATTCCCGTCCAAGTAATCCCACATCTGTCGATATCCAACACAACGTATTGATGGAAGATCGGGGTGCAGATCACCTCGCTCATACAAGGCACGAACTTCCTGTTCAAAACCTGCTTCGATCATTTTGTCAAAACGTTGCTCTATCCGTTGATGTAGGACAGCCCTATCCTTGGGTGTTATTGCAAATTGATGAACCTTGTACGGCAAAGATTCACCTTGAGTCTTGGTTAACTCTGTTAAAGTTTTACCTGAAATACGGAAAACTTCCAATGCCCGAGATAAGCGCTGCGGATCATTAGGATGAATCCTGGCTCCGGAGACCGGATCAATCCGCACCAGTTCCTCGTGCAATGCCTGCCAGCCTTTCTCTTGTGCTTCTCGCTCAATTTCAGCTCGGATCTCAGGATCTGCGGCTGGCAATGGCGATAAACCTTCCAGTAAAGCCTTGTAGTACAACATAGTACCACCAACCAGCAAGGGAATTCGCCCTGCTGCAACTATATCAGCCATTTCTTTCAGTGCATCAGCACGAAAGTCTGCAGCGGAATAACTTTGCGCTGGATCACGAATATCAATCAGACGGTGGGGCGCTAATGAAAGTTCCCGCTCATCTGGCTTGGCTGTACCAATGTCCATATCTTTATAGATAAGGGCTGAATCAACACTTATCAACTCCACCGGTAACTGCTGGCGTAATCGAATGGCCAGATCGGTCTTGCCCGATGCGGTCGGCCCCATTAAAAAAATGGCCTGAGGTAATGGCTTACTCATAGTTAAATGCTTCTATTGCTGCGCCAACGTCAACCGGACGCAGCAAGTTTGGATAATAGTGTTCAAGCTCGCTTCCCCATAGTTGCTCCAGTTCAGTCACTAGCTGAATCGCCTGGGACAAACTAAACGCATCGGTAGGAATAACGAGCTGCGATGCCAACCAGTCAAGCAGCTTGTCCCAGCCTTGCGCTTCCGGATCCTCGGCTACCGAGGCCAAATACCCTAACAAGGCAGGAATGAGCTGCTGGAGGTTTTGCTGCCTAAGCGGCATACAGACCGACATTATAATCAATCCGGTTTTGCCCTTGGCTTTAAGATTTATACCCAGTTGCTTGAGTAACTGGGCATGCTGCTCGGCACATTCTATCATGCCTGACTCGACCGGTACTGAATGCGGGATCAGTAATGGCTGAGGTTTTAACCCTTCGGTCTGAGCCAAATGCAGCTGACCTTTGCTGCGCAGGCGCTGGGCGTAATCGAGCGATAGCACAAATACTCCGTTATCCCGGCTAAGCAGCAGGTAACGCTGCTCGCTCAGACACAGTGCCTTGCCCAAGCCAATACCATTTTGTGCATCAATGGCAGTCTGCCGCACCGGCGGTGACATGGCAGAGGTACTCGGTTCCTGAGAATAACTTGTTCGAAGCGGCTCTGGTGCAGACGATGGGGAAGCCACCGCTGTTGATGTTGGTGCCGGAGAAGGACGAACGAACTCCTCCTGCTCAGGCGTCTGCATCAGTTGTTGGTAGGCACTAACTTCGCGTTTAGACGGCGCTTCATTGCCAAACTGGCGTGCCTGCCCCTTCTGATTAAATGGTGCGCCCGACGAACTACGGCTGCCAGTACGATTCTCACTGGCACGGTTAGGCTGGCCTCCCTGCCCTTGAGAACGGGCTGACGATGTCGGCTCGTTCGAAGTGGGTAACCACTCACTCGGCTGGGCTTTGCTGGGATAATCTGGGGTACGCGCTACCGCCGACATCAGCGGAGAGGGCTCCGAGATTTCATTAACCGAAGCCGGCTCAGCAGATGGCGTGGCGATCGCACTGGCCCGCTGAGGCGGTTGATACAGGTGTTCGTCGCCCTCCAATAGGCTTTGCTGCAGCGCGCTCTGTAACCCCTGGCAAATAAAATCATGAACCAGACGCGCCTGATGGAAACGCACCTCGTGCTTGGCTGGATGGACATTGACATCAACCTGGTGCGGATCGACCTCGATAAACAGGACATAGGCGGCATATTGATCCGCCGCCAGGCTGGTTTCATAGGCTTGGCGAATAGCATGGTTGATGAGCTTATCTTTCATCATCCGGCCATTCACGTAGCAATACTGAATATCGTTCTGGGCTCTAGCTCCCTGCGGGCTGCAAATCCAGCCCGACAGCTTGAGATCACCGTGCTCCAGCTCAACAGCCAATGCATGATTGAGGAAGTTGGAACCACATACTGCTGCCAACCGGCGCTCTTTTTGTACCTGTGTCTGGGCGGCGCGGTACTGGCGGATCATCTTCCCGTTATGGCGCAAGTTGATGGTGACATCGAGCCGGCTCAGGGCGATCCGTTTAAGCAGCTCATCAATATGGCTGAACTCGGTTTTCTCGGTACGCAGGAATTTGCGTCGGGCCGGGGTATTAAAAAACAGATCCAGCACTTCCAGCGTGGTGCCCACGGGGTGCGCTGCCGGTTTAAGCTGCACATCCATATCACGCCCTTCCGCATACGCCGACCAGGCTTCTGCCTGCTCAGCAGTTTTGGAGGTCAGAGTTAAGCGAGACACCGAACTGATACTCGCCAAGGCTTCACCGCGGAAGCCAAGGCTCACTATCGCTTCAAGATCATCGAGTGAGGTGATCTTCGAGGTCGCATGACGGCTCAGCGCCAAGCTAAGTTCGTCTTTAGGGATCCCTTTACCGTTATCGCGAATACGAATGGTACGGCTACCGCCCTTATCGATATCAATATCAATCCTAGTGGCACCGGCATCCAAACTGTTTTCAACCAGCTCTTTGACCACCGAGGCGGGGCGTTCAACAACTTCACCAGCGGCAATTTGGTTCGCCAGGCGGGCGGGCAAGATCTGAATCGGCATAATTCACTTCTGGATATGGTTAACTTCTAGGAATAGTTAGCTTTTGACCTACGGCCAGTTTATCTGAGCTTAGCTTATTTGCTTGGCGGAGACTATTCACGCTGATCCCATAATGGGAAGCAATTTTGCCCAAAAACTCACCACGCTTAACCGTATGATTAATCGCCTTGCGGTTACTGGTGTCGATCTTCAACTTCTGGCCGATGGCCAACTCGTCGGATCGTAGGTTATTCATCCCACGGATACTAGCCACAGTGACACCATAATTGGCGGCAATTTTGCCTAGAAACTCACCGCGCTTCACCGTGTGAGTAATCGTTTTAACCGGGCGCTTCTCAACTGACGAGGATTTTACCGATGCCTTACTGGCAACAGCCACTGGCGTACCACCCGGAATAACCAGTACCTGACCGATTTTCAGCGTGTTGCTCTTCAGGTTGTTGGCCTTTTTCAATGCCGTCACCGAAGTGCCATATTTGCTGGCAATCACACTCAGGGACTGGCCAGAGGTTACCTTATGCTTCACCCCGCCTTTTCTAGAGGCGAACAAAGTGCCTTCCGGCGGTTTCTCATTAAAGTAGGCAAGCACCCCTTTATACACGGCATTCGCCAGCTTATTCTGGTGCGACTTGGTATTTAGCAACCGCTCTTCTTTCGGGTTGGTGATAAATCCGGTTTCAACTAGCAGCGACGGAATATCCGGAGATTTCAACACCGCCAGGCTAGCATGCTCCGGCTTGCTTTTATGCAGCGTCGTCACCTTACTGAGCTCCCTCAAGACACGGCTCGCGACGTCGTAGCCCTCTTTCTGCGAATGGCTGAACTGCAGATCCAGCACGGCCATACTGAGGTACTGATCATCATTGCCGCCAGAAAGCACATCGCCCCCGCCCAATAGCTCAGATTGCTTTTCATGCTGCTCAAGCCAGCGACCAATCTCACTGTTGGCGCGGCGGGTATTGAGCACCCAAACCGAGGCTCCTCGCGGATGCGGTTTGTGGAAACCATCAGCATGGATTGATACAAGCAGGTGAGCCTTATTCCGGCGAGCGATATCCGAACGCTTGTTGAGGTTTACGAAGTAGTCTGCCTGGCGGGTCAATACCGCTTTCATGCCCGGCGTAGCATTAATCTTCGCCGCGACTTTCTTCGAGATATCTAAAGTGACATTTTTCTCATATTTTCGGCTTGGGCCAATTGAGCCGGGATCTTCCCCGCCATGCCCCGCATCGATGGCGACAATAATGTCATCATTGCCATAAGGCAACAGAGCCTGCTGATTGGTTACCGACTTCTTGGGGGCGACTGGCTGGCTTTTCACCGCCTTCTTGCTATGTGGAAGATCCAAGACCAGACGATGGCTGTAATGGCCATCAGGGGTCGGAGCCAACTTGAAGATATTCGGGTTTGTCCCGACTTTGGTCTCAAAAACCAAGCGATACGTCCCTTTCTCCGGCGCACCGCTGCTTCGGATTTTGGTTAATACCGCACTGTTGCTCACCTTTATTGGCAGCTTGGTTTTCAGCGTAGTCTTTTTTAAGTCAACAACTAACCGTGCCGGCTTCGTCAACGTAAAGTAGGAAAAAGCCGCCTCGTCCTGTAAGTCCAGTACCACTCGGGTTTCATCGGGGGCTGGCCAAACACGGATCCCCTTTAGCTCATTAGCCATGGCTACCGAGCTAAATACCCCAATCCCTAGAACAATAACCTGCAATAAAGCCCGTAATGACATCCTGATCAACACAACTCCAAACGTTTGATCAACTCTAGACCATAATCATTATTAGCGGTAATCACAACTTTGCGCTGCTCACCGTAATAACGCATATCAATTTCCAGATCAGGTGCCGGCAATAGGCCCTCACCTTTTTCCGGCCATTCCACCAGACAAATCGCATCATCCGTGAAATAGTCGCGGATCCCCATAAATTCCAGCTCTTCCGGATCAGCAAGGCGGTACAAGTCAAAATGGTATACCTGCCATGGCGGCAGCTCATAAGGTTCAACCAAGGTGTACGTTGGGCTTTTCACATTGCCTTGGTGACCCAATGCACGAATAAAGCCTCGACTGAAGGTGGTTTTCCCTGCCCCCAAGTCACCATGCAGGTAAATGGTTGTCTGACGTTTACATGCCTTTGCCAGGTGAAGGCCTAAATCTACGGTTGCCTGCTCATCAGCAAGAAGGGTTTCAAATGTTTGCATTGTTATCTTTATCTTGGGTTTACTAATTGTCGAATATAAGGAAAAAGATCACTGGCCAATAAGCCTCGCTCACCTTCCCGAGCACAGCAATCAGCCGCTGTGCTATGAATCCAAACGCCTACTCTGGCAGCTTCTGATAAGGATAAGTCCTGCCCTGCCAAAGCACCTATAATGCCAGACAACACATCGCCCATGCCACCAGTAGCCATGCCCGGATTCCCCGCGGTACATACCCAGATCTGCTGGCCATCACAAATCAGTGTACCGGCACCTTTCAATACCACTACACCACCATACTTCTGTTGCAGCAACCGCACCGCGCCGTAGCGGTCTGCTTCTACGATTGCTACTGTCGTATTCAACAACCGGGCAGCCTCGCCCGGATGGGGGGTTATTATACGATTATTTTTATAGTCTGGAGAGAGGGCCAATAAGTTCAATCCATCAGCGTCGATAATCATTTTTTTATCGCAAGCAGAAAAATGAAAAAATAACGCTTTGCTCCAGTCGCTCTGTCCTAGCCCCGGTCCTATCACAATGACATCCGCCCACTCGAGCCGCTGGCTGATTTCATGGGCCTTGTCCTGCCATCCCTGTACCATTATTTCAGGCCGGGCCGTCACAATTGACAACACATTGTCAGGTTGAGTGATCACTGCCGTTAGCCCGGCACCGGCTCTAGCGCAGGCTTCTGCCGCCAAGCGGATCGCCCCGGCCATCCCGAGCTCACCACCGGCACATAACACCCGACCATGATCGCCTTTATGCGCCGCACGCGTACGCGGCGGCAAACAACGCTCGATTTCAGGCAAGGTTATCCGGTTTGAAGACGGTACACACTGCTGTTGAAACGCTTGTTCTACTCCCAAACCGGAAAAATAAACCTCACCACAGAAGTTTGCAGCCCGTCCGGTACACAAACCTTGCTTCACCCCAATAAAAGTGACTGTCGACTGGGCACAAATAACGGGGCCCAGTTCCGCCCCCGTATCGGCACATAGCCCCGACGGCACATCCACGGCAATCACCGGGCAACCGGACTGGTTAACGGTATTAATCAAAGCGGCACTATCTTCACGTACACGCCCTTTCAATCCCGTACCAAGCAACGCATCGACGACCACCTCAACCGAGGCGGGAACCGTATACTCTGGCTGCTCGATTTTTCCGCCACTGGCTAACCAAGCATCACGAGCAACAGCCGCATCGCCGGTCAGCCGCTCTGCACATCCCAGTTGCCACAGTCTCACCGTCATGCCCGACTCTCGAGCCAGTCTGGCAACGACATAACCATCACCACCGTTATTACCGCCACCACAGCAGATCAATAGTGATTGAGCTTCAGGGCAGTGTTGACGCAAAACAGAAAATACCGCCTCGCCAGCTCTTTCCATCAGCTGATACATCTCTAGCTGCATCGCCTGGGCAGCCAGTTGTTCCCCCTGGCGAACCTGTTCGGCCAGATATAGTTGTATCGGTAATTGTGAAGTCACCATGGTATGTCTTTACCTCTGAACCTCTAACGTTATTTCGCAGCCGCCCATATAAACCCAAGTCGGGCAAGCAAAACGCATAATGAACAGATAGTGCCCAAAACTACAGCTTGGCACAATGTCAAAAAAGCATTTCTGCTCCCATTCCTACTGACTTTTCTAATATCAGTGAAAGCTATTATGATTGTGGTACACTTCGGCCCCCAAGAATTCAGCCACACTGTGAATCAGACCATGAACATCGACTACAGCGAACTGACCCAGAAAATCAAACAATGGGGCAAAGAACTCGGCTTCCAGCAAGTAGGGATCAGCGATATTGATCTTCAACAGCATGAAGCCCAGTTACAGCGTTGGATTGATGCTGGCTTTCACGGTGAAATGGATTGGATGGCCCGACATGGCATGATGCGGGCTCGCCCTGCCGAGCTGCACCCCGGCACTATCCGGGTCATCAGTGTACGAATGAACTACCTGCCACCTGAAGCAGGATTTGCCCAAAGCCTCAACAAGCCCGAGACAGCCTACATCAGCCGCTACTCGCTAGGCCGCGATTACCATAAACTTATTCGCAACCGATTGAAGCGCCTTGGCCAGATGATAGAAAAAGAAGTCGGCGAATTTGGTTACCGTCCTTTTGTCGACTCTGCCCCTATTTTAGAGCGGCCACTGGCAGAAAAAGCCGGGCTGGGATGGACAGGCAAGCATTCACTCATCCTCAATAAAGATGCTGGATCATGGTTTTTCCTCGGTGAGCTACTCATCGATTTGCCACTCCCCGTCGACCCACCAGCTCAGAACCAGTGCGGAAAGTGTGTCGCCTGCCTGACCAGCTGCCCGACTGGTGCCATCGTCGAAAATGGTGTGGTTGATGCCAGACGCTGTATTTCCTACCTAACCATTGAATTTGACGGCATCATTCCGGAAGAATTTCGCGAGCCGATCGGTAACCGCATATATGGCTGTGATGACTGTCAGTTAGTTTGCCCATTTAACCGTTTCTCGGAAATTACCGACGAAAGCGACTATCATTGTCGTGACAGCTTATATCGGCAACCACTGCACACCCTCTTTGCATGGACTGAGCAGCAATTTTTAAAAAATACTGAAGGCTCGGCGATTCGTCGTATTGGCCATATCCAATGGTTACGAAACCTAGCTATTGCCATGGGTAACGCCCCATACCATGCCGATATCATGACAGCCCTGCAACAGCGCCAGGGCGAAAACGAGGTGCTTGAGGTTCATATCCAGTGGGCACTACAAAAACAACAAGAAAAGCGCCAGGAAAATACGATTGAAGTACTACCGGCCAAAACTAAAAGGCTGATCAGAATCGTAGAGAAAGGCTTGCCGCGCGACGCTTAAGTCTTGTGATCTGACGTAATCGACTTTCAGCTCTCATACAAAGTGGGAGCTAAATCAGGCTTCTGCATGAATGTGGAAAACAATTTCATTCCCACCCATTTATACCCACCTATAAAATATTAAACACAGGCCCGAGATCTGTGAATCAAAACAGTTATCCCAAACCATGGTATATTGATCAAGCTGTATATAAGTATTGAATAAGGCCACCAAAGCCCAGCAATATCAACACCTTAAGCTGTTGATATTTTTTTGGTGATAACTGTTATTTTTTTCTTTCAGAAGGGGCGTGCGGAGTTATTCACACGGTGTCGGCACACGTAATCAACCGACTTACCCACAGATTAGTTTATGTGGATAAGTCTGTGTACGAACAGATAGATTTACCCAGATAGCAGGGCAACAGCCCAGAAAGCATCAGCTTTCAAGCAATTTGGAATACTGGATAAAGAGAGCAGATACGGTTCACAAGTCCTTTTCAGTAGCATATTGAGTGACTACTGGCATCAACAAAATCAAAGAGCATGTGTCGTAATTTGACACCAATACGTCTTCAGCGTATTGGCTACAGAGCATCATATTTACCTAAAACAAACGAGCCAGACCAATAAAGGCTGTCTCGGTAAATATTCTGATGATGTATTTGAAGCTGACTGCTTCTAATGGTTCCTGATAACCGTAGTTATGGAACTTTTGAGCAACACACAAAGTTATCGGTAGTCGAATAACTCAGGAATGCTGCATTGAGACTAATACTTCACAGTAGTAGTTTTGCCGTACCTATGCATCATGCATTGGCAGCAGAGTCGGAGTATCATGATTATCACAACACTCAAAGAAATTGGAGCGACACACGAGGTTCGAACTCGTGACCTCAACCTTGGCAAGGTTGCGCTCTACC
>NZ_JAKRRW010000030.1 GCF_026191635.1 Photobacterium obscurum | reverse complement strand
TGTGAGAGTTCAAGTCTCTCCTTCCGCACCATTCTCTCTAAAACCTCTTTTCGAGGCAGTCTCTAAGAAAGACACCTGTAGGGCTATCGCCAAGCGGTAAGGCAGCGGCTTTTGATGCCGCCATTCCCTGGTTCGAATCCAGGTAGCCCTGCCACATTTTACTTAGCGTTTTATCTCTTGATGCTATGATCAAGATAAGACGAAAGGTATTGCGGAAGTGGCGGAATTGGTAGACGCACCAGATTTAGGTTCTGGCGCCGCAAGGTGTGAGAGTTCAAGTCTCTCCTTCCGCACCATCGTTTAGAAACCCACCTTTTGGTGGGTTTTCTTTTATCTGCAGCAAATTAACTCTGTTGCATAAAACTGTTTTTACAACCTACTCAATGATCGTATCTCTCTGGTTGTTAAGCCGAATGTTTTTATTAACATTCGGCTTTTTCTTTATTGGTTGGCGCCAAATACAGTTATACCCGTTGGTGCCACTACATACCCATTGCGTATTTTAATGCCTGCTTCTTCAACGGACCGGTGTGCTCGGCCAACTTAAGGCCGACGTTACGCATCAGCTTCACTGGCAGCAAAGAGTTACTGAACGTGGTATAGAAGAAATCCATACCGCTTTGCATTAGCAGGTTATCGGGACGGCGACGGCACTCATAAGCTTTTAATACCGAAGGGACAGCCCACTCTTTGCCGGCTTTCTCAATTTCATGCAATAGCACATCGACATCCTTGAAGCCAAGATTCACGCCCTGTCCAGCAAGAGGGTTTATTGTATGGGCGGCATCACCAAGCAAAACGACTCCAGGTTTATAGTAATTCTGGGCGTGGCGGCGGGTCAGCGGGAAGCTGCCGTGGCTTAATACCTTGAACTCCCCTAGTTCTTTGGGGAAGTTGACACTGATCTGTTCATGCAACTGCTCTGCACTCATAGCACTAAGCTGCTTGATCCTCTGCGGGCTGTCATACCACACCAATGATCCCTGATGTCCCGGCAACGGCAGAAAAGAACGAGGCCCCCGAGGAGTAAACATCTGCCAGGTCATATCCTGCTGTGGCAAGGCCGTTTCTACATTAATGAGCATGCAATGCTGACGATAGTCCCAAGCCGTAATACCAATGCCTGCCTGCTGACGCACCTGAGAGTTCGCCCCGTCGGCACCAACTAATAACCGGGTGCTGATCTGTCGACCATCATCAAGCTCGACCAGGTAGCCCGCTTCAGTCGCCTCTGCTCTTATCATTCTGGTAGGACATAGTAGTGATAAGTTCGGGTAATCATCAAACTGCTGCCATAGGCCCAGCTGGATAATTCGATTCTCCACAATATAGCCCAAGCGATCTAAGTTCATTTCGTCGGCATTAAAGCGAGTACGGCATTCGGGATGCTCCCAGGTTTCAAGTCGCTTGAATGGACACACTCGCATCTGCAAAATACTGGCCCAGGCACCTAGGCGCATCAGAAGAGCTACAGAGTTTGGTGAGATAGCAGAAACCCGCAGATCCATTGGCTGTTCGGATTGGAAGCTCTTCGGCTCCGTCCCTTCCAATACGGCTACAGTTAGTCCCTGCTGTGCTAAACCCAATGCAGTCGCAGCACCAACCATGCCACCACCAGCAACCACTACATCATATTGTTCCATATCTGGTCTCATCTCTGTGCTTATCTATACGCTTATCTATAAGCGCTTGGACATAAACAAATAACTCTCTGATCTGACATCTAATTCGCTGAGCCAGATAAGTATTGTGTTGACCGTATGTTACCTGATTCCCTCTCAGCCATCAGCGATAATTCCCCGAACTCTGCCACTTGGCATATTAATCTATTATGATTGAAGCCAAGATAAACTCTAAGAAGTAACGAGATCCGTGATAGCAACGTTTAAACGCTGGTTATTCAGGTGCATCCTTCTGGTTATGGTTACGCCAATACTGCTAGTCATGACCGGAAAATATATCGACCCTCCGATTTGGGGCTGGAAAATCCACCGCAGTTTATATCCGCCAATCGGTTACCCAGAGCTGTCGACACACCTTTGGGTCGATATACAACACATCTCGCCAAACGCCCAGCTAGCCGTTATAGCCTCAGAAGATCAGCGCTTTGCCAGCCATTACGGGATCGACATCAATGCCATTCTGACCATCCTAAAGCAAACCGGAGCTGATGGTCCGAGCCGTGGGGGAAGTACCATCACCCAACAAACAGCGAAAAATTTGTTCCTCTTCCCTACCCGCTCGTTTCTTCGCAAAGGGGCTGAACTCTACTTTGCCCTACTGATGGAGCTATTGTGGGACAAATCTCGCATTATCGAAGTCTACCTCAACATCATTGAGTTCGGCCCTGGGTTGTACGGTATTGAAGCCGCCAGCCAGAACTATTTCGCTATTCCGGCTCGCCAACTTTCACCTCAGCAAGCCGCCCAACTGGCAGCTGTCCTCCCCAACCCCTATAAAATAAAGGCCAACCCGATGAGCGAGTATGTCCGCCAGCGAAGCCGCTGGATCACCCAACAAATGCGACAGCTCGGCAACCAGACTCTTGACCAGCTCTAAATTGATTATTCACTAATAGCCCCCGTCCAAGCCCCCGGTGAAACATCAATAAATACAACCCGTCATCTCCCAGACTAAAAACCATATTTTATTCGGGGTGGTGATGATCTAGTCAGGCAGGGTTTTAAGCAGTACAATACGCGGCTTGCTACAGCCAACAGTCTCTAAATCATAGTTGTTGGCCGAATGAAGCAATGTTGAATGCAATGAATAAACACTACGAGTGAAGAGTTAGACATGGCTAAGAAACTGCTTATTAAAACCTGGGGCTGCCAGATGAACGAATACGATTCATCAAAAATGGCCGATCTTCTTAATGCAGCCAATGGCTTCGAGTTAACGGAAGAACCAGAAGAAGCAGACGTTCTGCTACTGAACACCTGCTCAATCCGTGAAAAGGCGCAAGAAAAAGTTTTCCACCAGCTAGGCCGCTGGAAAACGCTGAAAGACAAAAAGCCAGACCTGGTGATTGGCGTAGGTGGTTGTGTAGCAACCCAGGAAGGCGACTCGATTCGTCAGCGTGCACCTTACGTTGATGTCATTTTTGGCCCACAGACCCTGCACCGCCTGCCAGAGATGATCAAACAGTCACAATCTGATCACGCTCCGGTCATGGACATCTCCTTCCCGGAAATCGAGAAATTCGACAGCCTGCCAGAGCCTCGTGCCGAAGGTGCAACGGCATTCGTTTCGATCATGGAAGGTTGTTCTAAATACTGTACTTACTGTGTTGTTCCCTACACACGTGGTGAAGAAGTTAGCCGCCCGCTGGATGATGTACTTTTTGAAGTCGCTCAACTGGCAGATCAAGGCGTACGCGAAGTCAACCTACTTGGCCAAAACGTGAATGCCTACCGTGGTGCAACTCACGATGACGAGATTGCCACATTTGCCGAGCTTCTGCGTCTGGTTGCGGCTATCGACGGTATCGACCGTATCCGTTATACCACCAGCCATCCTATCGAGTTCACTGATGACATCATCGAAGTGTACGAAGATACGCCGGAGCTGGTTAGCTTCCTGCACCTGCCGGTACAGAGCGGCTCAGACCGTATTTTGTCGATGATGAAGCGTCCGCACACCGCCATCGAATATAAGTCAAAAATCCGTAAACTACGCAAAGCGCGTCCGGACATCACCATCAGCTCTGACTTTATCGTGGCATTCCCGGGCGAAAGCGATCAGGACTTCCAGGATACCATGAAGCTGATCCGTGAAATCGACTTCGATATGAGCTTCAGCTTTATTTTCTCGGCACGTCCGGGAACACCGGCGGCAGACTATCCATGTGATCTGCCAGAGGAAGTGAAGAAAGAACGCTTGTACGAACTGCAGCAGCAGATCAATACTCAAGCAATGCGTTATTCACGCCAGATGCTGGACACTGAGCAGCGTATTCTGGTTGAAGGCCCATCGAAGAAGAACATCATGGAGCTTCGCGGCCGTACCGAGAACAACCGTGTCGTAAACTTTGAAGGCTCTGCCGAGCTGATTGGCCAATTCGTTGATGTCAAGATCACCGACGTATTCACTAACTCGCTACGCGGTGAACTTGTACGCACCGAAGCCGAAATGGCTCTACGTGTAGCGATGTCACCTACCGAGGTGATGGAAAAAACACGTAAAGAAGATGAATTGGGTGTAGGCGTATATACTCCTTAGTAAGACGCCAGTCTGAAGACTAGTAGGACGCGCCCTAACTAATGGTCGCCCGCCCCCGCGGGCGATCGCAATGAGAGGCAAATCTTGAGCAAAATTATCACTGTAGAATTCAATCTGGAACCCGCCAATAACCAGCGCCTTTCCAGCCTTTGCGGCCCTTTCGACGATAATATCAAACAACTTGAACGCCGTTTGGGTGTAGAAATCAACCACCGCAGCAACGGTTTCAGCGTTGTCGGCCAATCCCACACCGCACAAGCCACCGCTGAAATCATCAAAAACCTTTACGTCGATACGGCACCAGTCCGCAACAATATCCCTGATATTGATCCCGAGCACATTCATCTGGCTATCAAAGAGTCTGGGGTGCTAGAACAAGCTACCGAGTCATCTATCCCCTATGGTAAAGAAGTCACCATCAAAACCAAGAAAGGGGTGATCAAGCCACGTACGCCAAATCAGGCCCAGTACATCACCAACATGGTCACCCACGATATTACCTTCGGTGTGGGCCCTGCAGGTACCGGTAAAACCTATCTCGCGGTTGCCGCTGCCGTCGATGCACTTGAGCGCCAGGAAGTTCGCCGTATTCTACTGACTCGTCCTGCGGTTGAAGCCGGTGAAAAGCTCGGCTTCCTACCGGGGGACTTAAGCCAGAAAGTCGATCCTTATCTTCGCCCGCTCTACGACGCCCTATTTGAAATGCTAGGCTTCGAGCGAGTAGAAAAGCTGATTGAACGTAATGTCATTGAAGTTGCACCGCTGGCCTACATGCGCGGTCGTACCTTAAATGATGCCTTTATCATCTTAGATGAAAGCCAGAATACCACGGTAGAGCAGATGAAAATGTTCCTGACCCGTATTGGCTTCAACTCCCGGGCAGTGATCACCGGTGACGTTACCCAAATAGACTTACCGCGCGGTGCCCGTTCAGGTCTGCGCCATGCCATCGAAGTGCTGTCGGATGTCGACGAGATCAGCTTCAACTTCTTCCAGGCTGATGATGTTGTTCGTCATCCTGTGGTTGCACGCATCGTACAGGCATACGAAGTGTGGGAAAATGAAGATCAAAAGCAACGTAAACTGATGGAGCAACGACGTCGCGACGAACAAGCGGCGCAACAAGTTGTCTCCCCACAAGCTGAACCGGAAAAAAGTAACTAATGGCGATTTATCTTGATCTGCAATATGCCACTGAAAGCCAGGCTGGCATGCCAACCGAAGTCGATTTTCAACACTGGCTAGATGCTGCTATCACCCCGTTTCAGGCTGATGCAGAAGTGACGGTTCGTCTGGTCGACGAAGAAGAAAGCCATGCTCTGAACCATGAGTACCGCGGCAAAGACAAACCAACCAATGTGCTGTCGTTCCCGTTTGAGGCTCCTCCTGGTGTAGAGCTAGATCTTCTGGGCGACTTAATTATCTGTCGCCAGGTTGTCGAAAAAGAAGCCAAAGAACAGAATAAACCGCTAAATGCCCACTGGGCACATATGGTTGTACACGGTAGTCTTCATCTGCTAGGTTATGATCATATTGACGATAATGAAGCAGAAGAAATGGAATCTTTGGAAACGGAAATCATGGTAAACATGGGTTTTGCCGATCCGTATGTCGAAGAGAAGCTGTAACATTATCGAAAAATCGTTGTCGTAGTACTTGATAATACCAATCAGGATAAATCAGTATCCAGAAACTAATGCTGATTGGTATAACATCCCGTGGCATGGCCACTTAATTGAGAGAGAGATTTTTTCTTAAAACAATGAACGAAGATAACTCACAAAATTCTGAAGGTCCGAGTAGAAAGTCCTTCTTTGAACGTATTGGCCAACTGTTTCAAGGTGAACCGCAAAACCGTGAAGAGCTGGTAGAAGTATTCCGTGATTCGGAAGAAAACGATTTAATCGACCACGACACCCGCGACATGCTCGAAGGTGTTATGGAAATCGCTGAAATGCGTGTTCGTGACATCATGATCCCTCGCTCTCAGATGGTTACCATCGAACGTTCTCAGAAGTTAGAAGACCTGATTGATTTAATTGTTGATGCCCAACACTCCCGCTACCCGGTGATCAGTGATGACAAAGATCATGTAGAAGGCATATTGCTGGCTAAAGATCTGCTGCGTTACCTCCTTCCGAATAGCGAGCCATTTGATATGGACAAAGTGCTGCGCCCGGCTGTTGTAGTGCCGGAAAGCAAGCGTGTTGACCGCCTGTTGAAAGAGTTCAGAGAAGAGCGCTATCACATGGCGATCGTTGTCGATGAATTTGGCGGGGTATCAGGTGTTATCACCATTGAGGACATCCTGGAACAGATCGTCGGCGAAATCGAAGATGAATTCGACGACGAAGAAGAGCAGGATATCCGTCAGTTAAGTAAGCATACTTTTTCGGTAAAAGCACTGACAACCATCGAAGACTTTAACGAAATGTTCCAGACCTACTTCAGTGATGAAGAGGTCGACACCGTTGGCGGATTGGTCATGACCAGTTTTGGTCACCTGCCAGCACGCGGTGAGATCGTAGAGCTTGAAGGCTACTCATTCAAAGTGACGTCAGCCGACAACCGCCGGGTTATTCAGTTGCAAGTGACCGTGCCTCACGAAGCACCTCAACCGACAACTACTTCATAGATAATGAAAAAAAAATCATTAATGACGTTGGGACAGCTATTTTTAGCTGTCCCTTCGGGTGCACTCGCCACCCTCTCGTTTGCCCCCTATAACTACTGGTACCTAGCACCAGTTTCCATTTTTGCTTTTCTCTACCTGCTACAGAACCAAACTATCAAGCGCTCTGGCCTGATCGGCTTCCTTTGGGGCCTGGGCCTATTTGGTACTGGGATCAGCTGGGTCCATGTCAGTATTGATACCTTCGGCGGCATGCCGAAAGTTGCCAGTATGTTCCTGATGGGCTTGCTGATCAGCTACCTGGCCTTGTTCCCCGCCGCATTTGGCGCCCTGTTTAACCGCTTCAACCGCGGGCGTCCATTCCACCAGCTATTGCTGAGCGGGCCGGTGATCTGGCTGTTGCTCGACTGGTTCCGTGGCTGGTTTCTAACCGGGTTTCCCTGGCTGTGGATGGGCTATAGCCAGGTTGATAGCCCATTTGCGGCAATTGCACCGATCCTCGGGGTTGAAGGCATTACCCTTGCCCTTATGTTGTGCAGTGGCGCATTCGTTGCAGCATGGTGCGATCGCAACTGGAAACCACTTCTAATCCCGGTCTTGATCATCGGGTTAAGTGGGCTAGCAGGCAGTATCCAGTGGGTTACTCCTGCCCCAGAGAAAAGCGTCGAAGTCGCCCTGATCCAGGGAAATGTGCCACAGGAGCTCAAATGGCTACCGAGCCAACGCTGGCCAACCTTGATGAAATACACCGATCTGACCCGTGAGAACTGGGATGCCGATCTGATCGTCTGGCCGGAAGCGGCAATCCCAGCGCTGGAAACTCAGGTACCAACATTCCTGCAAAACCTCGATAGTGCCGCCCGCAATAACAACAGCACCGTCATCACCGGAGTGCTCGATCAGAAGGAAGACGGCCAGTATTTCAATAATATCCTAACTTTAGGTATGAATACCGACGGTCCCTACAACTATGAGAGTGCCCACCGCTACAGTAAGCATCAATTACTGCCATTTGGTGAGTTCGTGCCTTTTGGCGATTTGCTGCGCCCAATAGCGCCATTCTTCAACCTGCCGATGTCATCATTCAGCCGTGGCGATTTTGTCCAACCCAACCTTGAAGCCAATGGCTATTCGCTGGCTCCTGCACTGTGCTACGAGATCGCCTTCAGCGAACAGGTCCGCCAGAATGTGAACATCGATACCGAGCTATTACTGACACTGTCCAACGATGCCTGGTTTGGCACCTCGATAGGACCATTCCAGCACATGGAAATTGCCCAGATGCGCTCACTTGAGCTCGGCAAACCGCTACTGCGCGCAACCAATAACGGGGTAACAGGTGTTGTCGACCACACCGGAAAAATTACCGACCAGATCCCGCAGTTCGAAACCGCCGTACTGAGAGCGACTGTCGTTCCAACCGAAGGATTAACTCCTTACACAAGCCTGGGAAGCTGGCCACTATACTTCTATATCCTATGGTCCCTGACCCTGTCGTTTATTCTGTTCAGACGCCAGGCGGGCCATTTCCGCGATCATCGGCCGCAGGAAAGTGAGTAATACCAACCAGAATAAGTAACTATTGATGATTTGAACCAGCGAGAATGAACAAATACTTGTCTTGGTTGGTATCCAGCTGAATAGAAACTGAAAAGGCGAAGATAAACTCTTCGCCTTTTTTTTCATATTGCTAGTATAAAAACAATGTGAGTCCCCCTGTTACTACAAGGAAGCGTGAATGAAAACCATCAACCGACTATTCGCCATGCTGAGCACGCTTGCGCTGCTGTGTGTCGCCTCCGGCTCTGTCGCCAAAGAAGACATTGATACCCAGGCCAGCCTGAGCCATTTTCGTGCCGCAGAGCAAACCCGGCCATTCTTCAAGTCGGCATATGGTTACGCGGTATTCCCATCCGTGGGCAAGGGCGGTTTCTGGATCGGCGGGGCCTATGGCAGCGGCACTGTCTATAAAAATCATATTGCTACTGGTTCAAGCAAACTCTACCAGGTGTCGTTTGGCCTCCAGTTCGGTGGCCAGTCCTACAGCGAAATTATTTTCTTCCAGGATAAGCGGGCCTACGAACGTTTCACCAGCGGCAGTTTTGAGCTTGATGCTCAGGCATCGGCGGTAGCCCTGACAGAAGGGGCGCAGGCAAAAGCTGGTACCGCCGGTCTCAGCGCCAGCTCTGGCCAGCAGTTTATCGATGCCAGCTACACCAACGGAATTGCCGTGTTCACCTACGCCAAGGGGGGAATGATGATTGAAGCCTCGCTGGCAGGGCAGACGTTTAGCTTCGAGCCACTTGTTATGTCACAGGCGCAGGAAACCGACACACAGCACAATAACGAACCTGCGTCCGTCGTAGTCAAAACGCTCGAGCGTCCAGAATAACCCACCGGCTCACATGAAAGACGAGTCACTGGCCTACCGCCCGTGACTTGTCGATAAAGATACCGCAGCTAATTCGAAATTAAGGTGACAGCGGTCGGCGGGTAAACTGAGTGTGTCCGCACTTGAGGCACGGCTCAATTTTCTTTACATGAGTGATCATTTCGTGATGACCGCACTTTTCGCACACTAAGTTACCAAGGCCAATGATTTCTCCCGCCTGGTAGACCCCCTGGTGCTGCAGATCGTCCATCACCTCACGCCACTCGATCTGAGTTTTGTCAGTAATTTCGGCCAACCCTTCCCAGATAGTTTCAGCCACAACACGGTAGAACGGGCTCTCGCTGAAGGGCTCTGGGCTCTCTTCGACATTTTGACCGAACTCTTTGAGATCCCGCTTCAGATAAGCAGAAATCAGTGCCCATTCATCCTTGGTCATATCGCTGGCGGCCTCACGGTATTTCGCCATAACTTCCGCCACGTGCTTCAGCTCGTCCGGGCTATGCTTCAAGGTTTCAGTTACCTGCTCCAGTAGCGCTTCATAGTCCTTTTTTTGCTTAGCCATGGATCACCTCCTATTTCTGTGGTGCGATTGGGGCTGATATACCAAACAGGCCAATAATCTGACTGGCATTAACTCCAACAATAGAGACAAGAACTAACAATTACTCTCCGAATTGGCCTCAGCTATTGTTGACACCTCTACCTTTAGTTATTCTATGTCGATTATATTGAATGTGTTTGTACTCAACTCACAAAATCCTGGATGTCATCGATGCAAGAACAATATCGCCCACAGGACATTGAACAGAAAGTTCAAGAACACTGGGACAACAACAAGACCTTTGTTGTAAGTGAAGACCCTAATAAAGAAAAATTCTACTGTCTCTCCATGTTCCCGTACCCAAGCGGTCGACTGCACATGGGCCACGTTCGTAACTACACCATCGGTGATGTTGTTTCTCGTTACCAGCGTCTGCAAGGCAAGAATGTTATGCAACCAATCGGTTGGGATGCATTTGGCCTGCCAGCAGAAAACGCTGCGGTTAAAAACAACACCGCACCAGCGCCATGGACTTATGAAAACATCGAGTACATGAAGAACCAGCTTAAATCACTAGGCTTGGGTTACGACTGGAACCGTGAATTCGCAACATGTACCCCTGAGTACTACCGTTGGGAACAAGAGTTTTTCACTAAGCTGTACAACAAAGGCTTGGTTTACAAGAAAACCTCTTCAGTAAACTGGTGCCCTAACGACCAAACTGTACTGGCTAACGAGCAGGTAGAAGATGGTTGCTGCTGGCGCTGTGATACCCCGGTAGAGCAAAAAGAGATTCCACAGTGGTTCATCAAAATCACTGAATACGCACAAGAGCTACTAGACGATCTAGACAACCTGGACGGCTGGCCTGAAATGGTTAAAACCATGCAGCGCAACTGGATCGGCCGCTCTGAAGGTGTTGAGCTGTCTTTTAACGTTGAAGGTCAAGACGCACCGCTGGAAGTCTACACAACTCGCCCTGATACCCTGATGGGTGTTACGTACGTGGGGATTGCCGCGGGTCATCCTCTGGCTGAACTGGCGGCTCAGAACAACACTGAGCTAGCAGCATTTGTCGAAGAATGTAAGAACACCAAAGTTGCTGAAGCAGAACTCGCAACCATGGAAAAGAAAGGCATGGCAACAGGCCTATACGCGATTCACCCGCTAAACGGCCGTCGCGTTCCTGTCTTCGTGGCTAACTTTGTCCTGATGGATTACGGCACAGGTGCGGTAATGGCGGTACCAGCCCACGATCAGCGTGACTTCGAATTTGCGACCAAATACAGCCTGGACATCGTTCCGGTTATCAAACCAGAAGACGGCAGCGAGCTTGACGTATCAGAAGCGGCTTACACCGAAAAAGGTGTCCTGTTCGATTCTGGCGAATTTGACGGTCTAGACTTCCAAGCGGCGTTCGATGCAATTGCAGCGAAACTAGAAGCAGAAGGCAAAGGTAAGAAGACCGTAAACTTCCGTCTACGTGACTGGGGGGTTTCCCGTCAGCGTTACTGGGGTGCACCAATCCCAATGGTAACAACTGAAGACGGTGAGGTTCACCCGGTACCGGCTGACCAACTACCAGTTATCCTGCCGGAAGACGTGGTAATGGACGGCGTAACAAGTCCAATCAAAGCGGATAAAGAGTGGGCGAAAACTACCTTTAACGGTGAGCCGGCACTACGCGAAACAGATACCTTTGATACTTTCATGGAATCGTCTTGGTACTACGCGCGTTACTGTTCTCCACAAGCGGATGACATCCTAGACCCAGAAAAAGCGAACTACTGGCTACCAGTAGACCAGTACATCGGTGGTATCGAGCACGCTTGTATGCACCTGCTGTACTCGCGCTTCTTCCACAAGTTGCTACGTGACGCAGGTTACGTGACCTCTGACGAGCCGTTTAAGCAACTGCTATGTCAAGGTATGGTACTGGCTGATGCTTTCTACCACACTAACGACAAAGGTACCAAAGAGTGGATTGCGCCGACAGACGTTGAAATCGAGCGCGACAGCAAAGGCCGTATCGAAAAAGCAGTTGATAACCAAGGCCGTGACGTAACGCACTCAGGCATGATCAAAATGTCTAAGTCGAAAAACAACGGTATCGACCCACAAGAGATGGTAGACAAGTACGGTGCTGATACCGTTCGTCTATTCATGATGTTTGCATCACCTGCAGACATGACGCTTGAGTGGCAAGAGTCTGGTGTTGAAGGCGCGAACCGCTTCCTGAAACGTGTATGGAAACTGGTTAACGAGCACGCAACCAAAGGTGCTACAGAAGCTGTAGATGTTGCTGCACTGTCTTCAGATCAGAAAGCACTTCGTCGTGACGTTCACAAAACCATTGCGAAAGTAAGCGATGATATCGGCCGTCGTCAGACGTTCAATACCGCGATTGCTGCTATCATGGAACTGATGAACAAGCTAGCGAAAGCCTCTCAAGAATCTGCACAAGACCGTGCGCTGCTTGATGAAGCACTAAAAGCTATCGTTCGTATGCTTTACCCAATGACTCCACACATCTGTTTCGAAATGTGGGAAGCGCTAGGTGAGAGCAACATCGACCAAGCTGTATGGCCTGAAGCTGATGCAAAAGCATTGGTTGAAGATGAGAAACTGATCATTGTTCAGGTAAACGGCAAGCTACGAGCCAAACTGACCGTTGCGGCTGATGCAACCAAAGAACAAGTTGAAGAACTTGGCTTAAACGATGAGAACGTAACTAAGTTCACCGACGGTAAGACAGTGCGTAAAGTGATCTACGTTCCTGGTAAATTGCTGAACATTGTCGCGAACTAAAGCAGTTTATTAGTGCCTAACCCATGGTTCCCGTTCACGGGGACCATGGCTGGCTCTCTACCGGTCCACCCTATCCTTTAGCCGGCTCAACAACGTTGACCGGTCAGTTTTCACTTACTTTTTCATGGAGCAGACTCGGTGAAAGCTTTCTTTTCCTTAAAAAGCACTATCCGAACCCTCTTTGTTGCAGTAATGGCCTTGGCCACTGCTTCTTGTGGTTTCCACCTCCGCGGTAACTACATGTTACCTGACGATATCGCCAAACTCTCCCTGACCAGCTTTGACCGCTACGGCCAGTTGACCCGTCTGGTTGAGTCCCAGTTCAAAATGCACGGTATCGAGTCCGTACCGCCATCAGCCAAAGTACCTAACCTGCACCTGATCAGTGAATCAACAGGGAAGCGTACCCTATCACTTTACCAAAATAGCCGGGCAGCCGAGTATGAACTAACATACTCAGTGCGCTACAGCATTGTGGTACCAGATAAAGGCGCCCAGACCTATACCACCAAAGTAAACCGCACCTTTCTCGATAACCCATTAACCGCGCTAGCAAAGTCGGTTGAACGCGACATGATCGAAGATGAGATGCGCCAGCAGGCCTCCCGCCAGATCATGCGCCAGCTAGCTCGCCTAACGGCAGTCTTCGACAAAATGGAAGAGGAAAAGCTAGAGGCCGAATTAGATGCCATGATGGAAGATAGTGCGAATGCCCTATCTGAAACGACTGTTACCACCGAGGCCGAAGGTGATACGCAGGCAGGGAATGCCCTGTTTGCAGACGAGACAACCCCGAGTAACAAAACAGAATGAGAATCTACCCGGAACAACTGGCGCAGCAGTTAAACAAGGGGCTGCGTCAAGCCTACCTTCTGTTTGGCAACGAACCGCTGCTAAAGCAAGAATGCAGCACTCAAATCAGGCAAGCCGCCGAAAAAGCCGGGTTTGATGAACGCCACGCCTTTACCATTGACGCCCAGCTAGAATGGAACCAGGTACTTGACTGCTGCCAGGCCATGAGCCTGTTCTCCTCGCGCCAGCTCATCGAGCTTGAAGTACCGGAATCAGGCCTCAATGCCAACCAGGCAAAAGCCCTGCAAGAAGTGATAGCGATCCTGCACAGTGACATTTTGCTGCTGATTCACGGACCGCGTCTGAACAAGAAGCAAGAAAGTACCAAATGGTTTAAGGCCCTTGCCGATCTCGGACTGTATGTCCCTTGTAACACCCCAGATGCCCGTCATTTACCACGCTTTATCCAAGGCCGTTGCCAGCAGCTGGGCCTCCAGCCCGATCATGAATCGGTGCTAATGCTGGCCCAGTGGCATGAAGGCAACTTACTGGCTCTGGCGCAGAGCCTGCAAAAGCTCACCCTGCTCTATCCAGACGGCACACTGACCGTGGTCCGTCTCGAAGAAGCCCTGAGCCGCCATAACCATTACACCCCGTTCCAGCTGGTCGATGCGGTACTTGCCGGGCAAAGCAAACGTAGCCAACGGGTATTGCGCCAACTAGAAGGGGAAGGCATCGAAGCCGTTATCCTGCTGCGTACCCTGCAGCGCGAGCTGAGCCAACTGTACAAAATGCAGGAGATGGGCAGCAAGGGCACGCCGCTGAACATTATCTTTGAACAGTTCAGGGTCTGGCAGAGCCGTCGAGAAATCTATATCGGCGCGCTACACCGCCTGCCTCTCAGTACGTTAATCCAGCTGTTGCAGCAACTAGCAGCCCTCGAAATCAGGGTAAAAACAGACTTTGACTATCAGCCCTGGCCGGCGCTCTCTGCCCTGTGTGCTGAAATGTGTGGCGTACAAACCCATACCATGGCGCAACATTTTTAGGCAACCGCGCCTCACGGAACGAGGCAGATTGAATAGCTGGTCATTATTCAGATTGCTATTGATGTAAAATTACTGCCAACTTGTATCGAACAAGGTTGAGCATGGTATACTGCGCCGCTAAATTGTGACTCAGGTCGATCTGAGACTGAAACTATTACACCAATCACTCAAATGAGGGGATTCCTTTGCAGGTTCAAGAACTACACGATTTTATTGTTGATAAAGTTGACGATATTAAAGCCCAAGACATTGTGACTCTAGACGTACGCGGTAAGTCGAGCATCACAGAGTTTATGGTTGTGTGTACCGGCACATCTAACCGCCATGTAGCCTCGATTGCGGATCACGTAAACAAAGAATCAAAGCTGATCGATTTCCCTCCGTTTGGGATCAGCGGTGAAGACGACGGCGAGTGGGTTGTAGTGGATATGGGTAGCGTAATGCTGCATATCATGCAGGAAGACGCTCGCAACCTGTATCAACTGGAGAAGCTTTGGGGCTAATTGACGATGAAGCTTCAACTGATTGCTGTTGGCAACAAAATGCCCAAATGGATTGAGGAAGGTTATAAAGAATATAGCCGCCGCTTTCCGAAAGACATGCCGCTGGAACTGATTGAAATCCCGGCAGGTAAACGCGGTAAGAATGCCGATATTGCCCGTATTCTACAAAAAGAAGGCGAAGCAATGCTGGCAGCCGTGCCGAAAGGTAACCGTATTGTCACTCTGGATATTCCGGGCAAACGCTGGGATACCGAGCAACTGGCTGAACAACTGGAAAGCTGGAAGCTGGACGGGCGTGATGTATCGATCCTGATCGGTGGCCCGGAAGGGCTGGCTCCGGCCTGTAAAGCAGCAGCAGATCAAAGCTGGTCGTTGTCTCCCCTGACGCTACCCCATCCTCTGGTACGGGTGGTGATGGCTGAAAGCCTTTACCGCGCCTGGAGCATTACGGCTAACCACCCTTATCACAGAGAATAATTGCCAATGAGACAAAAGCGAACCCAGATCCGCGACCATCGCGCTGAGTCGGCGCTGTTTTTCCGCCGGGCTCTTGTCTCATTTATCGGCATTATCGTGCTGGTAGGCTTGCTGTTGACTAACCTGTATCACATTCAGGTTAGCCAGCACGAAGACTACCAGACACGATCCAACGATAACCGGATCAAAGTTGTTCCTGTCGCCCCGAACCGCGGCCTGATCTATGATCGTAACGGCATCTTGCTGGCCGAAAACCGTCCGGTTTATTCACTCGAGATCACCACCGAAAAAGTCGCCGATCTTGAGGACACCTTTGTCCGGCTAAAAGACTTGATGGGGGTCTCGGACGAGAATATCGACAGATTCCGTAAAGAGCGCCGTCGTACCCGCAGGTTCAAATCAGTCCCAATCCTGAATCAGCTGTCTGAACAGCAAGTTGCGCTGTTTTCGGTCAACCAGCATCAATTTCCGGGTGTCGAGGTCAAAGCCTACCTAAAACGCTATTATCCCTACGGCGAAGCCTTAACCCACGTATTAGGCTATGTGGCAAAAATTAATGACCGCGATCTCCAGCGTCTAGAGCGCGAAGAAAAAATCAATAACTACAAAGCGACTCGCGATATCGGAAAGCTGGGAATCGAAAAATATTACGAGGATTTACTGCACGGAACCTCCGGCTACCAGGAGGTCGAGGTCAACAGCCGCGGCCGGATCATTCGTACCCTGAAGTATGTTCCGCCGATCCCGGGCAAGGATATCCGCCTAAACCTGGATATCGAGCTACAGTTGTATGTCAAAGAGTTACTGACCGTACGCGAGCAGGACCCTGAAACCGGAGAGGAACTCATCAAGCATAAACGCGGTTCAGTCGTCGTGCTCGATCCTCGGGACTCTTCGGTACTCGCGATGGTTTCCAGCCCGAGCTATGATCCCAACCTCTTTGTGCATGGTATTTCCGGTAAAAAATACCGCGAGCTACTGAACGACAAAGACCGCCCATTGGTTAACCGTGTCACACTCGGTATCTACCCGCCCGCGTCTACCGTAAAACCGATGATCGCCGTTGCGGCACTAAGCGAAGGGGTGATCACTCCTCGTACAACCCGTAACGATCCGGGGTACTGGAAGATCCCGAACTCCAATAGCCGTCCTTTCCGTGACTGGAAACGATGGGGACATGGCAAGGTCAATATCCATAAGGCGATTGAAGAGTCCGTCGATACCTTCTTCTATCAGGTTGCCTATGATCTTGGCATCGACCGGCTGTCTGACTGGATGACTCGTTTTGGCTACGGTGATTATACCGGTATTGATATCCATGAAGAGAGCAAGGCCAATATGCCGACCCGGGAATGGAAGCAGGCGCGTTTCCGCCAGCCGTGGTATCAGGGCGATACCATACCGGTCGGGATCGGCCAGGGATACTGGACAGCCACGCCACTCCAAATCGCCAAAGCGACAACAGTACTGGTCAATAACGGCGTTGTTCGTCCACCACACCTGCTCAAAGACATCTTGGATGACGAAACCGCAGTACCGGCCAAATTTGACGAATACCCGCCAATAGTCGGCGTTGATCAAAATGATTGGGACATTGCCAAAGACGGTATGTACCGGGTACTGTTCGGTACTCTTGGTACGGCCCGCCGTGCCTTCTATGGTGCCCAGTACAAAGCCGGTGGTAAATCTGGTTCGGCTCAGGTCTTCGGGCTGGCAGAAGACCAGAAATACAATGCGGAAGAGCTGGAAGAACATCTGCGTGACCACGCGTTATTTACCGCCTTCGCTCCATATGAGAAACCGGAAGTGGTGGTATCAATGGTATTGGAGAATGCCGGTGGTGGCTCTTCTAACGGTGGCCCGGTCGCCAGAAAGATCTTTGACCATATGTTGCTCAAACCCAAGCAGCCGGATCAATCGAAAACAACCACCAATGCCAAGTTAGCCGAGGTAAGCCGATGAGTGTCATGGCCGCAACAGGGAAAAAAAGAACCCTCAGTGATCGCCTACATCTCGATATGCCGCTATTGCTGGGTATTTTAACACTGATGGGCTTTGCCCTGATGGTGATGTACAGTGCCAGCGGCCAGAGCCTGCCGATGATGGAGCGCCAAGCCGTACGCATGTGCCTGTCGCTGGGTGTCATGTTTATACTGGCACAAATAGCCCCTCGCCACTACGAGAACTGGGCACCTTACCTGTTCGGGATTGGTCTGTTGCTACTGCTCGGGGTATTGTTTTTCGGCGAGGCCTCCAAAGGGGCGCAGCGCTGGCTGAATTTCGGCTTTGTCCGTTTCCAACCCTCGGAGCTGATCAAGCTGGCGGTCCCCTTGATGGTCGCCCGCTTCATCGGAAACCAGCCACTACCACCTAGTTTCCGTAATATTGTTATTGCGCTGGTCATGATTTTTGTTCCGACCATCCTGATCGCCAAGCAACCGGATCTCGGTACCTCGATCCTGATTGCTGCTTCTGGGGTATTTGTGCTGTTTCTGTCCGGGATCAGCTGGCGGATCATCGGAGCCGCCGGGGTTCTGGTGGGTGCCTTCATACCTGTTTTATGGCTGTTCCTGATGCGCGATTACCAGCGCACCCGGGTACTGACTCTGTTCAACCCCGAATCTGATCCACTCGGTGCCGGCTACCATATTATTCAGTCCAAGATTGCCATTGGCTCTGGCGGCATGATGGGTAAAGGCTGGATGCAGGGTACCCAGTCACAGCTGGAGTTTTTGCCGGAGCGTCATACCGACTTTATCTTCGCAGTCATTGCGGAAGAATGGGGGCTGATCGGCGTGATCTGCCTGCTGGCTATCTACTTGTTTATCATTGGGCGAGGCTTGTTGCTCGCCAGTCGTGCCCAGACCGCCTTCGGCCGCATGATGGCAGGCAGTATTGTCCTGAGCTTCTTTGTTTATATCTTTGTAAATATCGGTATGGTGAGCGGCCTGTTACCGGTAGTAGGAGTCCCCCTACCTCTGGTAAGTTACGGCGGTACTTCCATGGTCACCCTAATGGCTGGCTTCGGGATCCTGATGTCTATTCACACTCACAGAAAAATGTTGTCTAAGGCGACCTAAATGCGCGTATACCCTATTGCACTTTTGTTATTACTGGCTGGCTGTAGCTCAACACCGAGCAATGAGCGATACGATATTGCCGACGATGTCGCCCCCGAATCATCGCCAACCCTGGATCATATTGAAGACGCCCAGCCTCGCTATGAATCCAAAAGCCTGGCAGGCAACAAAGATTACACGCTGCGCGGCCAGGACTATACCATCGTTGACGGCAAGGCCGAGTTCAGTGAAGAAGGCTACGCCTCTTGGTACGGCAAGAAATTTCACGGCCATAAAACCTCAAACGGTGAAATTTACGATATGTACTCCATGACGGCAGCTCACAAGACCCTGCCACTCCCGAGCTATGTCAGAGTGACCAATACCAATAATGGCAAGACGGCAATTGTCCGGGTCAACGATCGAGGGCCGTTTCACGAAGGTCGTATCATCGATCTGAGCATGGCGGCGGCAACAAAACTGGATGTGATCAAGCACGGCACAGCCCCGGTAAAAATCGAACTCATCCGTGTCCCTAAGCCGGATTCTCTCGACGAGTGGCAAAGTGCCAACCCGCACTACTACTTCGTTCAGTTGGCTGCCGTCACCAATGAGGAAAAAGCCCAGCAGATCGCCAAGCAGCTGGAGCAAGACTTTGCCACCCAGGTTGATCTGAAAAAAGCAGAGTCTGCCGAAGTTTACCGCCTGCGCCTGGGGCCTTATCTAGACCGAGACGAGGCAATTATCCAGCGCGATAAGGCCAAAACCAGGCTTTATCCGCAGGCATTTATCATCACCTCGCAACGCGAGTTGGAACCAAAGCAATAATATAGACTCTATCTAACTCTGGCTTACGCATACTTTATGTCAAAAAATATCAAGAATCCCAAACAAGCCCTGCTTCGGCTGCGGCAAAACTGGTTCTAAGTTTTCAATCTGATATAGTGTGTGAAGTTTTTTTGCAATCGACAAATTAAGTTACAACTATCATGAAGAAATCTGCTGCACTTATTCGTTCTGTAGCTGTATCAGCGACTATGCTAGCTTCAGCTTCTGTCGCAGCTGCACCAGCTGTAGTACCTGAAGCCCCTCAGATTGCTGCTAAGGGCTACGTATTAATGGATTACCATTCCGGCAAAATCTTGGCCGGAAACAAAGAATACGATCAAATCCCGCCAGCTAGCCTGACCAAGATGATGACCAGCTACGTTATTGGTCAAGAAGTCAACCGCGGCAATATCTCGATGGATGACACGGTCGTGATCAGTAAAAATGCCTGGGCAAAGAACTTCCCTGGCTCATCGAAAATGTTCATTGAAGTCGGTAGCGAGGTAAAAGTTGCTGATCTGAATCGCGGTATCATTATTCAGTCTGGTAACGATGCCTGTGTGGCAATGGCAGAACACGTGGCAGGTTCGGAAGAGTCTTTTGTCGATCTCATGAATGCCTGGGCAAAGACACTGGGCATGGATTCTACCCACTTTGCCAACGTGCATGGCCTGGACAACCCGCGCCTGCTAACAACGCCTTACGATATGGCGCTTCTGGCACAGGGCCTGATCCGCGATGTTCCTGATGAGTTCGCAATCTACAAAGAGAAGTCGTTTACCTACAACGGTATCACTCAGTACAACCGTAACAGCCTACTTTGGGATAAAAGCCTCAACGTTGACGGCCTGAAAACAGGGCATACCAACAATGCCGGTTACAGCCTGGTAAGTACTGCAACGGAAGGCAAAATGCGCCTGATCTCGGTTGTTATGGGTACCAAGAACCCGAACGCCCGTAAAGCTGAAAGCAAGAAGCTGCTGAACTACGGCTTCCGCTTCTTCGAAACAGTCTCGCCACACAAAGCCAATGAAACCTTTGTCACCGAAAAGGTATGGATGGGTGACACCGATGAAGTCTCTCTAGGTGTGAGCGAAGATACCTTTGTTACCCTGCCTCGCGGCCAGACCAAAGATCTGAAAGCCAGCTTTGTGCTAGAAAAAGAGCTGAAGGCGCCTATCGCCAAAGGTGATGTAGTCGGTAAGCTTTACTACCGTGTCGGCGAAGAAGACATCGCCGAGTACCCGTTGCTGGCATTGAACGATGTTAATGAAGGTGGTCTGTTCAGTCGCTTAATTGATTACATTATGTTGCTATTTAAAGGCTGGTTAAGCTAATCCAGCTTACTGAAAACCAATAAAAAGAGGCAACCTGTGTTGCCTCTTTTTTTATCGGCCAACAACCGACACTACCGTCACATGCTTGTTTTATAGCGGATGACACATTAATATGCTCTGCAAAACACAGTAATACTGAATGCAAAACACTGGAGTTCAGAATGCAACAGCAAGAACAACCAAAACTAAAAGATCTACTAGAGTTCCCTTGTAAATTCGCTTACAAGGTGATGGGTTACAATAAACCTGAACTACCGGATCTGGTTGTTGAAGTCATTCAGCGTCACGCCCCTGGCGATTACACGCCGACGGTCAAACCGAGCGGTAAAGGGACTTACAGTGCTGTTTCTGTTTCTATTACAGCAACATCAATTGAACAGGTAGAGACGCTTTATAAAGAGTTGGGCGAAATTGATATTGTTCGCGTGGTACTTTAATTCCACTCGCGTTAATTCCCCTACAAAATGGCGGCTGAAAATTCAGCCGCCGAGTTTTATAATGCACCCATAGCGTGGTGTCATTAATTCAGGCTTAGCCTGGTGACAATATGGGTGTTAAGTTGCAAAAGAAAATTATCATTCGAAACCTTGGCCGCCGGGACTACGAACCGACCTGGCAGGCCATGCACGAATTCACAGATCAACGCTGTTCAGAAACCACAGACGAAGTCTGGTTGGTTGAACACAATCCCGTGTTTACCCAAGGTCAGGCAGGTAAAGCCGAGCACCTGCTCAATACTGGCGATATACCTGTGGTACAAAGCGACCGTGGCGGCCAGGTGACCTATCATGGTCCCGGTCAACAGGTAGCATACATTCTGATTGATCTGCGACGTATTAAGCTTGGTGTGCGTGAACTGGTCACCCACATCGAAAATACGGTAATAAACACTCTTTCCCAGTTTGGGATCGAGTCCAATGCCCGCCCAGATGCACCGGGTGTGTATGTCGACGGTCAGAAGATATGCTCACTAGGTCTACGTATCAGGCGTGGTTGCTCTTTTCATGGTCTGGCACTCAATATCAACATGGACCTGGCGCCATTTTTGCGCATTAACCCATGCGGCTATCAGGGGATGGAAATGACCCAGTTAGCATCAATTAATGGCCCATCTGAACTGGCAGAAGTTCAGCCTGTACTTATAGAAGAGCTAGTCAAACTGCTCGATTATCAGAGCGTTGAGTGGATAACGGAAAGCAATTCATAATGAGCAAACCAATTAAAATCGAACAAGGTGTCAAATACCGTGATGCCGATAAAATGGCGCTGATCCCTGTCCGTAGCGTGACAGAAGAAGCACCGAAGGAAGTATTACGTAAGCCAGAATGGATGAAAATCAAACTTCCATCTGACAGTAAGCGCATCCAGGACATTAAGTCAGCGATGCGCAAAAACAAGCTTCATTCTGTGTGCGAGGAAGCATCTTGCCCTAACCTGGCAGAGTGTTTTAACCACGGTACTGCAACCTTTATGATTCTGGGTGCTATCTGTACTCGCCGTTGCCCATTCTGCGACGTTGCCCACGGTCGTCCTCTGCCACCGAATGCCGAGGAGCCAACTCAGCTGGCCAAGACTATCGCAGATATGAAACTACGCTATGTTGTAGTGACCTCTGTGGACCGTGATGATCTTCGCGACGGCGGTGCTCAGCACTTTGCGGATTGTACCCGCGAAATCCGAGCAAAAAGCCCGGAGATCAAGATTGAAACACTGGTACCGGACTTCCGCGGTCGTATGGACCGTGCGCTAGAAATCCTACGTGATAGTCCGCCAGATGTGTTCAACCACAACCTTGAAACGGCCCCTCGCCTGTACCGTAAGGCGCGCCCGGGAGCAAATTACCAGTGGTCACTCGACCTGCTGAAAAAATTCAAGGAAATGCATCCTGAAGTACCGACTAAATCGGGCTTAATGATGGGTCTGGGTGAAACCAAAGAAGAAATTATCGAAGTACTGAAAGATCTGCGTGCCCATGGTGTCACCATGCTGACCCTAGGCCAGTACCTAGCCCCAAGCCGACACCACCTGCCGGTTGAGCGCTACGTACCGCCTGCAGAGTTTGATGAACTGAAGGAAATCGCACTGGAGCTGGGCTTCACCCATGCTGCCTGTGGCCCGTTTGTCCGCTCTTCCTACCACGCCGATATGCAGGCGCAAGGTGAAGAAGTGAAATAAGCTTATTGCTGAAGCGAGAGCATTCAATGACTCTCGCTTTTTGCAAAGCTGAGATAGAAAAAACCGCTGCGGCCTGGCCGGAGCGGTTTTTTTATAACTGCGAGTTCGACACCAATGGGCTTAGCTGTTATTGGCGCGATCAATCGCCGCAGCAAATACCGGAGCCAGACTCTTCAGCGCATCTTCGGTTACAGGCTTACCGTCAGTATCTGTCACGTTGATCGACGTGCGGTTGCCCAGATCGCCCAGCTGCAGATTATAGGTACGGTTATCAAGTTGAATTGGTTTGGTACCCAGCTCAGTCCAAAATTCATCATCCGGTGACTTAAACTTCACCTCAACAACACCTTGTGAGCGATTACGCCCTTCAACGCTAAAGCCAAGCTGACCCAGCAGACTCGGTAAGCGTTCCCAGAATATATTGTAAGGTGCGCGGGCAATAATTACCGGTAGGCCGCTACGATCCTGTCCCATAGAAATCGGGATCTGCTTAACCAGCTCTTGGGCACGTAGTCTCGCTTGCTCACGCTCTTGCTGATCATAACGTGCCGTGACCAGGTTGGTCATCAAAATACTGTAACGCTCTTTGTTAATCGCCGTGACAGGTTTTTCTACCCCGCCTTCACGCCAATCAATCAAAGTGATCTGATAAGTGTTACGGCTTGGATCGGATGACTTTTCGATGCGATAGCGGTTGCTAATCTCGCTTTCCTCATCCTCATTCGTCCAACTGATCCAGTCGGTCTCAATGGCATCGGCAGATTGTGTTTGAATCTGAATATTACGTTCAGCGATTAAGCGCTGAGTAAGAAGCCATACTTTGGTCAACTCTTCTGGCTTCGCCAGTACCAATGTGACGCCATCGCTACTTTTCACCGAACGCGCGCCCGGGATCAAGGCCAGAACCTGCTGGGGCGGACGAATGTCCACAGCGGAACCTAACTCACCAGAAAAAGCCTGGTCAGGAATCACATAGTCATTCACCTGAGAGGCCTGTGCGCCACTTGGTAAAGTCCATGACTCCAATGGCTTGGTTTCAAGATAAGTAAAGTCCTGATTTGCCTGGCGGCGACGCTCTGCACCACCAGAACAACCAGCCAATGTGGCAACCATGACAGCTGTTACCACCAGCCTGTATTTATAATTCATTAAGCTTCCGCGCTCCTACGCTCTAGCAAATTACAGCAGCACATTGGCATCCTTAAGAGCCTCTGCTACCACTGGTTGTGCAGACTCACTCAACTCAGTCAGTGGCAGGCGCAACTGTCCACACTTAATCAGACCAAGTTGATGTGCGGCCCACTTAACCGGAATTGGATTTGATTCAACAAACAATTTCTTATGCAGCGGCATCAATCGTTCGTTAATTTCTTTTGCCGCTTCGAACTGACCAGCAAGTGCCAGCTTAAACATGGTTGCCATATCCGCCGCAGCCACATTAGCCGTTACCGAAATAACCCCATGACCTCCAGCGGCAACAAAATCTAGCCCGCTAGCATCATCACCGCTTAGTTGGATGAAGTCTTCGCCACAAAGTTCCCGCGTTTTTTGTACTCGTGACAAATCAGCGGTTGCATCTTTAATACCGACAATATTGTCAATCTTAGCAAGACGGGCAACAGTTTCCGGCAACAAGTCAACGGCTGTGCGCCCTGGTACATTATAAAGAATCTGAGGCAAATCCGTCGCTTCGGCAATCGCTTTATAATGCTGGTATAAACCTTCCTGAGTCGGCTTATTGTAGTAAGGCGTTACACTCAAACAACCCGCAACACCTGTGCCCGAGAAAAGTTTACTGAAGGTGATGGCTTCATGGGTTGCATTCGCACCGGTTCCAGCAATAACCGGAACACGGCCCTTGGCAAATTCTAAGGTCTTCAGAACCACCTTCACATGCTCATCAACTGTTAATGTTGCCGATTCACCCGTGGTTCCTACTGCCACAATTGCATCAGTCCCTGCCGCAATGTGGTATTCCACTAATGATGCCAGACTTGCATAATCAACTTCTCCGGCTTCATCTAGCGGTGTAACTAGCGCTACCATGCTTCCTGAAAACATGTCCATCTCCCCTTAAAAATGAATACCAAGCAGTGCCATTATCTATGCAGATAGTGATGCTGCTTGGAATATCCATGGTACTTTTCAGTTACAGTAAACTCAAGACAGGAGTATGTAAATCAGTGAAGTAAAACCAATCAGATAGTTGGTACTAATCGATTATTTATTCCCTTTTCATAGAATATCATTCTAAAACCTATCCGCGGTCCTATTTTGATACTGCAATGACCGTCCATAAATAGCTTGGTTTACAATGACTGTGCTACCATGCAAATGATAATAACAATCCGATGTGTGTAAATATGGAACATTATCTAGTAATCACAGCCGTAGGAACGGACCGACCTGGCATCTCTGACGAGCTTACGCGCCTGATCAGTCAGTGTGACTGTAATATCGTTGATAGCCGTCTTGCAATTTTCGGCAAAGAATTCACCCTAATCATGCTGCTTTCTGGTAATGCTAATGCCATTTCCCGAGTGGAATCAACATTACCACTGAAGGCACAAGAGCATGATCTGCTGACGGTTATGAAACGTACCTCTAAACATGAGTACCGCTTTTTCCCTTACACCGCTGACTTTCATATCGAAGCCGACGACAGCCCGGGGCTCATAGAGCAATTCACCCACTTTTTTGCCACTCGGCAAATCGATATTGCTTCGTTAAGTGCTCACACCCACGAAGCAGACAATGGTAACAGCCCAAACCGTTTTCAGTTACAGATCAGTACCAACCTGCCTGAAGGCTGTAACTTAATGACTTTACAAGAAGAATATGAGGCACTGTGCCAGGATTTACTGGTCTCTGGCAACGTGACCTTCATCGGCCATAATCAATAAGGAAACTCCATATGAAGACTTTGACCGCCGGTACGCCAGCGCCAGCCTTCACCTTACTCAACCAAGACAACCAGCCGGTCAGCCTGGCAGACTTCAAAGGTAAGAAGGTACTTGCTTACTTTTATCCGAAGGCCATGACGCCGGGTTGTACGGTTCAGGCCTGTGGCCTGCGTGACAGCAAAGCAGAATTAGATGATCTCAATGTCGAAGTACTCGGTATCAGTATCGATGCAGTAAAACGCCTGCCTAAATTTATCGAGCGTGACAACCTGAATTTCACGCTGCTTTCTGATGAGGACCATGCTGTCGCCGAGCAGTTCGGCGTATGGGGCGAGAAGAAGTTTATGGGTAAGATCTATGACGGCCTACACCGCATCAGCTTTTTAATCAATGAAGAAGGTGTGATTGAGCATGTCTTCAATAAGTTCAAAACCAAGGATCATCATGATGTTGTTTTGAGCTACCTTAAAGAAAACTCGTAGCCTCTAGAGTTACCCCCCTGTATCTTTTACACAGGGGGGATTTATAGTCAGAAGAACTACAGTTCCTGAGCATTCACCCAGATAACGGCATCTTGAGACAACTCTTTACCTTTATGCTCGGTTACCGGGCCTGACCCCAAACAAGCAAAGCCCCAAACCCCGGCTTTAGGGATACCGAAAGTAAATTCGCCATCCTGATCGGTGATTGCCACAATCGCAGTTTCAGGCGCTTCACGGTACGTTTTTTTACCAAACCCGTTACCTTTCATATCAATATCTGTATTGATGTATTCAATCTCACACTCGACACCTGGTGCGGGCTTGCCTTCACTCAATAACTGACCGCTAAACGTGCCGCCAGCAAAAACCTGGTAGGGCTTATTCAGCGGTACAATTTCGGTAGCAAGATCCAACGGCTGCTCCCAACCTGTTGGTAGGCCGCCTTTATTAACATATGACTTAGTGATCTGCTGGATATAAATGTCTTCACCTTTTTCATAATAAGGTGCCGGGACAACAGCAAAGACATAATCGCCGTTACGCTTCACTTTGTAGTCTGCCTGGTAAGCTTTTGCCGTATTCTCCGGGCCTGCCCAGCTAATTGACTTAAGCTTGTCCATCAAAT
This sequence comes from Photobacterium obscurum, assembly GCF_026191635.1. Lineage (GTDB taxonomy): Bacteria > Pseudomonadota > Gammaproteobacteria > Enterobacterales > Vibrionaceae > Photobacterium > Photobacterium obscurum. The sequence goes on along the minus strand of NZ_JAKRRW010000030.1, from coordinate 29,209 downwards.
CAATACGCTTATCTTTAAACTGAACAAAAAACTGCTCTGGTTTTTCCATGTCCATCACATGGCCATTCTCCATCGGATGACCGAATACCAGCTTCATGTCCATGTTCGTCGGTTTTTCCACAATCACATCTGGTGTATACACCAGCTGGAAGTGAGCATTTGCCGCACCAGATACCGCCAAAGCAGCAACACCAATGGATGTAAGAAGTGTTTTTTTCATTAATTTCAATCCTTTATACTTAGAGGTTTTACCTCATGACAGCGTATTATTCGGTAATATCTTCACTTGAAATTTCAACCAAGTGGCCCGGGCCAGCATTGAACTGTACCTTGTAGTCACCTTCTGGCTTGTTAAATTCGAACTCACTATCCCCGTTCATCTTGCCGTCTAGCAATTTATTGCCATTTGCATCAACAACAGCAAGCTCAACCCCTGCGGCAGAAGAGCCATCAGAGAAGCCCCCTTCACATAAAACGGTGCCATCACCATTGTCATAACAAGAACACAGTGGAGTATGAGCCAAACTTGTCAGCGGCATCATGGATAACATGAGTGCGAACGAAAGCTGTTTTTTATTCATGTAGTAACCTGACCTTCTATTGTTATCGGTGCTTATTGCCACCAATAAAGTAAGGATGAATAAGCAGCACAGTGAATACAAAAAGCAAGATACCATTCATGGAAATGAGAATCCTTCGTATTCACATGTTTATTGAGCCAAATCAAAAATAATGATAACAGTTATCATTTAACTTGAAAGTCATTGAATTACAAGGGTAATATTTTTCAGTATTCCACTCTGTATATATTCCTTTTTAGCATTTTATGAGTATCCATCTATGACGCTGAACGATATCCCACCCAATCAAACCGTTGTTGTTCACCGTCATCTCGCAACCGGTATGATCAGACAACGCCTGATGGATTTAGGCATCATGCCGCAAGCCGTCGTCACGATGGTCAGAAGCGCACCGCTCGGTGATCCAATCGAAATCAAAATTGATAACACACATGTCTCACTGCGCCGTACCGAAGCCGCTGGTATTGAAGTAACAACAATCGCTTCCCCAGAAGTGCGTTAATGCCGGAGAAAGGACCGTAAAAATGACAGACAAAACGCCATTGGTTGCCCTTTGTGGTCAACAAAATGCTGGTAAATCCACACTTTTCAACCTACTTACTGGTGCCAGGCAGCACATTGCTAACTACCCGGGTGTCACCGTTGACAAAAAATATGGCTATTTTCGTTACCAGAGCCAGTCTTATCAGGCGGTTGATCTACCGGGCACCTACAGCCTGTCGTCTTTTTCTCTCGAAGAGCGGGTAGCCCGTGATTTCCTCAGCGCGGAACACCCCGATCTGGTTATCAATGTGGTTGATGCAGTGAACCTGAAGCGCTCACTGCACTTAACGGTGCAGTTACTGGAAATGGAATGCCCGACGGTACTGGCATTAAACATGAAAGATGTGGCTGACAAACAAGGGATTGTGATAGATATCGAAGAACTCAGCCAGTGCCTGTCGATCCCGGTTGTTACTACGGTTGGACGCAAGGGGGAAGGACGCCGGGCGCTGTGTGACATTATTGAAGCCAATACGATCAAGGCAGCATCGAAACCAACGGTCCGGAGCGATAAACTGCCACACTACCCAGCCTTGTCAGGTGCCATGGCTGTCCTTGAGTCAGCGCTGACACCCTTGGCGACCAAGCTTACCGAGCCACCACTGCACTGGTTCCAGTTCAAGTTACTTGAAAATGATAAGCAAATTTTCGGCAAGCTTGCAGATCTCCTGTCCAAAGACGAGCTGGCAACCTTGCGTGAAGTCGTAAGCAAGCAACGCAGCGACTTCGAACAGCAAAACAACACCAGTATCAATGACTATATTGCGGCGCAACGGGAGGCCTTTATTCAGTCACTGATCTGTACTACAGTAACCACCACACCAAGGCAGGGGCCAACCCTATCGCAGCGCATTGACAGGCTCGTTCTGAACCGATTCTTGGCCCCGATATTTCTGGTTCTGACGGTCTTTATGATTTACCAGCTAGCAATCGTCCAGGGCTATGAGCTAACCAACTACACCTGGCCATATCTGGCAAGCTTACGGGAATGGGTTGCCGGGCTATTGCCGGAAGCCGGTTTTTTGTTTGATCCGTACACCCGCTCTCTGGGTCTTTGGATTGTCGATTCTGCCAATACCTTGCTGAATTATGTCCCGATCTTCATGATCCTATTCGCCCTGATCGCCATTTTGGAAGACTCCGGCTATATGGCACGCATCGCCTTTGTGGTAGACAAAGTGCTGAACCGTTTCGGGCTGCATGGCCAGAGCACCCTGCCGTTGATCCTCAGCGGCGTCTTCGCCGGTGGCTGTGCCGTTCCGGGGATTATGGCAACCAAAGGTATTCCGGATCACCGGGCCAGAATGGCCACGATCCTCACCGTGCCGTTTATGAACTGCCTGGCAAAAGTGCCACTCTATACCCTACTGGTCGGAATCTTCTTCGAGCAAGACAAGGCGCTGATGATGTTCTACATCTCAACCATGACCATCATCGCCGCCTTGCTTGTCGCCAAGCTGCTATCAGTCACCGTGCTGCGCGGTGAGGAAAATGCACCGTTTGTCATCGAGTTGCCACGCTATAACCTGCCTACCGTACGGGCGGTACTGACACGTTCTATTGAACGCACTTGGATCTATATCAAGAAGGTGGGCACCATTGTGGTTGCCGTCTCTGTTGTGATTTTCACCCTGCTGCAATACCCCGGCTTGCCACAAGAGCGAGTGGCGTTCTACCAACAGCAATCTGAACAGGCGATCCATAAATTCAATAATACGATGAAAAACAACCCTTACCTTGAAATTGCCCAAGGTGAGCAATTAGTTTCACTAATGAATTACTACAATGACTACAAACGGGCCAAGCTAAACGCCAAAGGAGCCACCGCTTCCAAAGCCGTAGGCGAAATGTTTAAGCAGCGAAACCCGGAATACTTCCCGTTTGTTAAAGCACCGAAGGGGGATAAGCAGGCGAAAAAAGCCAATCGAGCATTGCGTAAATTGGCCAGTGCGCGTAAGTCGATCCGTAGAGAAATCAAGCAAGAACGCCTAAGCCACTCTTTCCTTGGCTCTATCGGTCGCTCGATGGAACCAGCCACCCGCTTTGCCGGCTTTGACTGGAAAATTAATGTCGCCCTGTTGTCATCATTTGCCGCACGAGAAAGTAGTGTGGCAACCCTTGGGGTGCTGTTTCAACAGGAAGATGACCAAAACAACAGCCTGGAACAGCGAATGGGCGATCAAAGCAACAACATCACCTCCCTGACTGCAGTCGCTATGATCCTGTTCTTCGCCCTATACCCGCCTTGCCTGGCAACCACCATCATGGTTAAGGTCCAGACCGGCCAATACCGCTGGATGCTATTGGCCCTATTGTTCCCAACCGCACTTGGCCTGGGCGTCGCCAGTACCACTTACACCCTTGGTATGATTTTGGGTATCTCCGGCATCGCCATGATGAGCGGAGTGTACTTTACCGGCTTGGCCCTATTGTTGATCGTCGGGCTATTCCCGGCTCTTAAGCGCAAAGCAGCGCCGGTAACAAACACCACCGCGCTGGGTAACCACGGAGCACACTGATGACAACCAAGACTGCAACGACTTTGCCGGCGATGCCGAACTTAACTCCAACTACCGACTGGATAGATATCGTCGTTGTCAGTCTGGTGATCTTTGCTGCCCTGGCCTATCTCTACCTGAAATGGTGGAAGAACAAAGGACGCTGCGGTGATTGCAACCGCTGCGGCAAAACCCTGCGCCAAACTCGATGCCAACAAATTGGGACAATAGCAACCCTCCGCCCACTCGATGATGAGGACAAGCAAGATCCCCATTCTCTGGAAAAATAGTCAACAGACCCTAGCAACGTAATACCTGAAACAAAAAATGCCAGTCGACTAACCGACTGGCATTTTTTCAAAAAGCTTAAAAGCCTGATTGATTACTCTGTAATTTGCTCTTCATCATCAGGTCCGCTGGATGGTAAGGCATTCCAAACGGCCTTAACCAGAGTAGCCAATGGAATAGCAAAGAACACGCCCCAGAATCCCCATAGGCCACCGAATACCAGCACCGCAACAATGATTGCTACCGGATGAAGATTAACGGCCTCAGAGAACAGGATCGGAACCAATACGTTACCGTCCAGAGCCTGGATAATGCCGTATGCAACCAGCAGCCACCAGAAATCAGGGCTGATCCCCCACTGGAACAGACCGACCATCGCCACCGGCAGAGTCACCGCCGCCGCCCCGATATACGGGATCAGAACCGAGAAGCCCACCAGTACCCCGAGCAATACGGCATAGCGCAAATCCATCACCGCAAAGGTAATATAGCTAACAATACCGACAATGAAGATCTCAGTAACCTTGCCACGAATATAATTTGAAATCTGCTGATTCATCTCAACGCCGACTTTGCTGGTCAGACGACGGTTCTTTGGCATCAGGCCACTCAGGGTCGCCAGCATTTCCTCTTTATCCTTGAGCAGGAAGAACACCAATAAAGGCACCAGGATCAAGTACACGCCCAGTGTTGCCAGGCTTACCAGCGACGCCAGAGATCCTTTGACCACACTTTCTCCCATCCCCAGCACATTCTCCCGTAGGGTATTCATAAAGGTGCCAACCTGATGTGGCTGAACAAAGTCGGGATAACGTTCCGGCAGGCTGGAGACAAACTGCTGCAAGCCATTAAACATATTCGGTACATCGGCAATCAGGTTCCCGATCTGGTGCCAGATAGTCGGTACCAGGCCAAAGACCGCCATAACCATCAATCCGACAAAGAGCAACAGCACCAGCATCACCGATATTGAACGCGGCAGCCCTAGCTTGGTCAGCCTCATCACCGGCCACTCCAGTAGGTATGCCAGGACAATCGCTACCAGCAGCGGTGCGATCAGGTTGCCAAAAAAGTAAATGGTCAAGAAGCCGACTAACAGGATGGCAACAAGGCTCACGGCATGAGGGTCTGAAAATCTTCGCTGATACCAGCGATTTAGCATGTCCAGCATAAAATCTTTACTGCCTTTTGGTCACGGTAATTACGAGCTCAAGCTGACTATCAGCCTGCTCTTCAATATTAAACCCATTGTTTAACAGGTAGCGGGGAATATCTTGTCGGGCACCGGCATCAGAGATATGAATTCTCAGATACTGACCGAAACCGAGCTCTCTGGTCGCTCGTTTGGCCAATAAAAGTGCCATGGGGCAACGTTCTGAAGTCAAATTTAGCGATGTGATTTCCATTCCGGTATGCTGACAGTTAGTATCCATCAGAGTATTGTAAAGGACATCGGTGCGACAAAAAAGAAACCAGTTATTGGTTTCGTTGTCTTACTCTCTGTATGTTATACCTGTTCAGCAATGATTTAGCTAATCAGGCAGGTTCAAACAGGACAAAAACGAATATTTGAAAGGCGGTTGTATTATTAACATGTTTCGATTTGCTAAAGCGCCAACCTATCTCTTAATCAGTGCCTTATTAGGTTCGAGCTTTACCACTCAGGCTGATAACTTCAACACCCTGCCAGAAATAGGGACCACGGCAGCGTCAACATTGACGATTGAAAAGGAAATGGAATACGGCGATGCTTATATGCGGATGCTGCGTGCCAGTATGCCTGTGATTAGCGATCCGCTGCTATCGGAGTATGTCCAGGATCTTGGTCACCGACTGGTGGCCAATGCTGAGGATGTTCGCACCCCATTTAACTTTTTCATGATCCAAAACCGTGAAATCAATGCATTTGCTTTCTTTGGCGGTCATGTAGCTATTCACAGCGGGTTGTTTTTACACGCTAAAACAGAAAGTGAACTCGCCTCGGTTGTCGCTCACGAAATCGCCCACATCACCCAGCGCCACCTGGCGCGGAGTATGGAAGATCAAGCCAAGAAATCACCCGCGACCATGGCGGCTCTGATCGGCTCGTTAATGCTGGCGATTGCCTCTCCAGAGGCTGGCATGGCAGCAATCCATGCCACCACCGCGGCATCAGCACAAGGTCAGATCAACTACACCCGCAGCAACGAGAAAGAAGCAGACCGCATCGGTATCGCTACCCTGGCCAAGTCCGGCTTCGAAGTTCAGGCCATGCCGCGCTTCTTCGGCCGCCTTGCTGATCAGTACCGCTATGCCAGCACGCCACCCGCGATGCTGCTGACCCACCCCTTGCCGGAATCACGCATTGCAGATACCCGCAACCGCGCCAACCAGTTTCCTGCCAAACGGGTAAACACCTCTGAACGCTATCAATTAGCTCGAGCTCGCATTATTGCCCGTTATGCCGGTATCGAAAGCGAAGCAGCACTAGACTGGTTCAATCGCCAACTCAAAAAAGCCAATGCCAGCCAAAAAAGTGCTCTCAATTACGGTAAAGCACTGGTTTTCATTGACTCCGGTAAATACCAGCAAGCCCATGAACTGCTGGATCCGTTGCTAGTAGCTGAACCGAAAAACCGCTTCTATATCGATTCAGCCACCGATCTGGATCTGTATGAAAAAAATTATGACAAGGCCATCAAACGCCTTGAACAGGCTTTAACCGCCAACCCTAACCATAAGGTGCTTCGCTTGAACCTTGCGCATGCCCTTCAGGAGGCAGGCCGTAATGAAGAGAGTATCTCAATCCTAACGCGCTACACCTATGATAATCAAAATGATACCAACGGCTGGCATTTGCTGGCTCAGGCTTATGCCGATATTGGTCGTCGTGATGCCGAGCTGGCAGCCCGTGCCGAGCTAATGGCATTACGTGGGTTATGGGACAAAGCCATCCAGCATTACATCCAGGCCAGCCAACTGGTCGAGGTAGATTCACTGGATCAGGCACGTTACGATGCCCGGATTGACCAGCTGCGCCTTGCTCGCGCCCGCTTCGCAAATCTCTGATTCAGTTACTGACTTTCCTTTTCTTCCAGGTTGCAGTTCCTCTACAATAGGACTGCAACATTTATCCCCCCATTTTTTAACCTGGCAGCTCACCCAGGCAAGAGGAAATGGGCATAACATTATTTGGAGAAACCATGTCAGTTACTATCTATCACAACCCTCGCTGTTCAAAAAGCCGCCAGACCCTGGCTCTACTTGAAGAAAAAGGGATCACCCCAGACGTGATTAAATACCTCGAGCAAACACCGAATATCGAACAGCTTAAAACCCTGTTAAGCCAACTTGGTTATAGCTCTGCCCGCCAGATGATGCGTACCAAAGAAACCCTCTACAAAGAACTGGCACTAGGCGATGAGGCTGTTACCGAGCAACAGTTGTTTGAGGCAATGGCCGCCAACCCTAAGCTGATCGAGCGCCCAATCGTGGTGAAGGATGACAAGGCCGCTATGGGCCGTCCACCGGAGCAAGTGCTGGATATCCTGTAATGCATAAACTCCTGGTGCTCTACTACAGCCGTCACGGTAATACCCGCCAGCTTGCAAGGCATATTGCCCGCGGGATCGCACAAGTTACTGGCTGCGAAGCCTTGCTCCGAACGGTGGCGGATATCGGCCACCAGGGGGAGCAGGCCGAACTGCCTGCCGGTAGTGATCCCTGCGTGACCCATGAGGATCTGAAAAGTTGCTGCGGATTAGCAATGGGCAGCCCGGTTCGGTTTGGCAATATGGCCGCCCCGCTGAAGCACTTTATCGACAGTACCAGCGCCCAATGGCTCTCCGGTACCCTGATCGGCAAGCCGGCTTGCGTATTTACCTCTTCATCTTCCATGCACGGCGGCCAGGAAACCACCCTGCAGTCAATGATGTTGCCCCTATTGCACCACGGCATGCTGATTGTCGGCCTGCCATATTCTGAACCCCTGCTGCATACCACCCGCTCGGGCGGTACCCCATACGGGGCCTCGCACTTAAATCAAGGCCAGCATAAACAGCTAGATAGTGATGAGGCGGCACTGGCTCAGGCATTAGGAAAACGACTGGCTGAAACAGCGATAAAGCTTTCATTAAAGAGTAGCGATGGCCTTCGGTGAGTGGCTAGGTAGCCTCCAGCAACAGGGATAAGACATTTAGTTAAACGGGTAATCAGGTAAGGATAACCATATGACAGAGATGAGTAAGTCGACTCAGAATCTTCGTTACTCCGCATTAATTGCCAACCTATCTTTAATTTTTTGGGTTGGCTTATGGCAAAGCACCCTTTCCCCTCACCCTCACCTCAATAATCTTGTGGTCGCCGGGATGTGGGTTTTACCCATGCTATTACCGTTAAAAGGGATCCTCGAAGCTAAACCTTATACCCATGCATGGGCTAACTTCATTCTGATGTTCTACTTCCTTCACGCCCTAACCATCCTCTGGGTTGATGGCGGTGAGCGTCTATTGGCGTTGGTTGAACTGGGATTGGCATCCAGCGCATTTGTCGCCAATATTCTCTTTGCTCGAAAAAGAGGCAGAGAATTAGGTATCAAGCTGAAAAAGCTGTCTCAGGTCGAGAAAGAAGAAAGGGAAGCACACGAGAAAGACAGGAAAGAGAAAGGCGGGAAATAGTGAAGTAAACAAAAAATGCGGTGGAGGGATCCACCGCATTCTCTCAATATCCAGCTGTTACCAAAGTGATTAAGGATGCCAGCTATACTGGTTGCTTTGGCTCTGGGCCGGTTCGATAGTTGCGCTCACATCGACGGCCTGCTGTTCCTGCAGCCCTGACAGCTGCTCCGGAGCCTGTTCAGGAACCTGTCCAGAAACTTGCTCAGTCGTCATTTCCTGTCCTTCAGCCTGATACAGCCCCTCATTCACCGCACCACTGTCAGCAGAAGCCAAAACAGAATAATCGGTAACAGTATTCTGCGACAGACGGCGATCCTGGCCCAATTCACGTTTAAAAGCCGATTCAGAGCTTAGCAAGTTGATACCAAAAAACACTTTATTGCCCTGTAGCTTACTCGCATTAGCAGAAGCAACCGACGTCATGTTGGTCAGCATTCGCTCAAGAGCAAAGAAATCTTCTGTCGACTGGATGTTGTCAACCTGGATAGCAAAATGACCTTCACTGGCACCGCCTAACTGCACGGCATATTTTTCGGCAAGAAAATCAGCAACCTGGTTCATCATATCAGTGAGCGCCTGGGCAGATCCCCCAGCAGAGCGGCCTTCCGCAGGTGCGGTTCGGGAGGTGGTCAGATACTCTGGTTTATCCGCAAATAACTGCCAACCCAGCTGGACAGTTTCATCTGCCTGTTGGCGAACCCGTACCACAAGAATGGCATCAGGCTGATAACGTGCACTGGCACTTGCAATCGGCTGAACAAATCCACCCCACAAATCCGGAATATTTATTGCCGTGACATCTTCAAAATCACCAATAGGCATTAATACCGGCACCCCACGGGAGTCTGCAGCACTCTTTAGCTGCGGGTCAAAGGCATTACCGGACTGATCCCAGACAATATCACGGCTTCGGTTGGCTTCATTCACCATCCACACCAGTACGTTCGGACGCTGCTCCCCCCATAAGGTGGAGCTAGCCTGAGTCAATAGATTGCGAATCCTCGCACGGTCAAAGGTGAGCTCCAGCGTCTGCTGTCCATCCAGGCTACCGTAGCCAAACTGGCTGATGTACGGGCTGTTATTCGCCACAGCCTTACGTATAACTTCATTTTGAGTAATCGCGCTCTGACCCGATACTTTAATCAATACCTGCTCAAGCGCTTCCTCTCGGGCTTTTTTTTCCGACTGTTTATCCGTATCTGGCAGTACCACCTGTGCCTGATACAAGTTGGTTACGGTTGCAGCTTTTAGCGGCAAAGCTAATAAAGCAAAAATTAGTAGAGCAAAACGCAACATAGAAAACTCATTCATCACTTAGTTAATGCCCGATCATAAAATGATCAAGCCAGTATCGGCAACAGCTACTGCCACAAAAATCCAGACTATCTGAAATTTGTCCATTTAACTATTGCTTCCTTACCACAAGGTTGGCCGCGCTTTCTCTATCCCTCCTTTCGAGAGAAGCCCAAAAATGTAAGCGTTACAAAATAAATCGATACAGATCACAAAAAACAAACCAATTTATTGCAAATTTGTTTTTCAACAGAATCGAGTTAGGCAACCGATTACATCCATGCTAGGATTGCGCGATTTTTTTTCAGACAGGGTGGAATACAATAATGATGCAGGTACTGCAAGGCGCACAGATGCTATTCGTCGCATTTGGTGCGTTGGTTCTGGTTCCTTTACTGACAGGGCTAGATCCTAGCGTTGCGCTCTTCGGAGCAGGTATTGGTACTCTCCTCTTTCAAGTCATCACCAAACGTTCCGTTCCTATCTTCCTCGCTTCCTCATTCGCCTTTATTGCTCCAATCATGTACGGCGTCCAAACCTGGGGCATTGCTGCCACTATGGGTGGTCTAATGATGGCGGGTGTCGTTTATGTCTGCATGGGGGCTGTCATCAAGGTACGTGGTGTGGGCATTATCCACAAACTGCTTCCTCCTGTTGTGGTCGGCCCTGTGATTATGGTGATTGGCCTAGGCCTTGCGCCTGCCGCGGTTAATATGGCTTTGGGTAAAACCGGGGATGGTGCGGTTCAGTTGGTTAATGGTGATGCCGCACTTTGGATTTCAAGCATCTCTCTGCTTGTGACGATTGCACTGAGCGTATTTGCCAAAGGCTTCCTGAAGCTAGTTCCTATTATGGGCGGTATAGTTGCTGGTTATTCCGTAAGCCTGGGTTTTGGTGTTGTCGACTTCACTCCGGTTGCCCAAGCGAGTTGGCTTGCTATACCAAACTTCACATTCCCAGAGTTCAATATCAACGCGGTTCTGTTCATGATCCCTGTTGCGATTGCTCCGGCGGTCGAGCATGTGGGGGATATGCTGGCAATCTCGAACGTAACTGGTAAGGACTACCTGAAAAAGCCTGGCCTACACCGTACAATGGCCGGTGACGGGGTAGCGACCATTGCGGCTTCTATGTTCGGTGCGCCACCTAATACCACCTACTCAGAGGTAACAGGTGCCGTCATGCTAACCAAGGCATTTAACCCTGTCATTATGACTTGGGGGGCGATCACTGCGCTAGTATTGGCTTTCGTTGGTAAGCTTGGTGCAATGCTACAGACCATCCCGGTACCAGTGATGGGCGGGATCATGATCCTGCTGTTCGGCTCTATCGCGACCGTCGGCCTCAATACTCTTATCAAAAACCAAGTTGACCTTCACAAAGCCCGTAACCTGGTCATTGTTGCCGTTACGCTGGTATTCGGTATTGGCGGTATGGCATTCGGCATCGGTGAATTCAGCCTACAGGGCGTCAGCCTATGTGGTATTGTTGCCATCCTGCTGAACCTGATCCTGCCTGACGACCTCGGTGAGAACCATGTTGTCGATAATGCTCAGATGGAAGACACAGCTAACTAATTAGACCTATCAAAAGTCGCGATCCCCAAAAACGCCGAGGACCATCCAGTCCTCGGCGTTTTTTTCACTACTTTATTTTATGCAGGAATAAAAAAGCCGGACTGAGTCCGGCTTTTTATCAAGAAGGTGAATGACTTACTTCGTACCGAAGATCTTGTCACCAGCATCGCCCAGACCTGGAACGATGTAGCCTTTGTCATTTAGTTTCTCATCGATAGCAGCTGTGTATAGCTCTACATCTGGGTGTGCTTTTTCCAGGGCTTCAATACCTTCCGGTGCAGCAACAAGTACCAATACCTTAAATTGCTTACAACCCTGCTCTTTTAGCAGATCCAGTGTCGCGATCATTGAGCCACCAGTCGCCAGCATCGGGTCAACAACCAAAGCAATACGCTCATCGATGTTTGATGCCAGTTTGTTGAAGTATGGAACTGGCTCTAGCGTTTCTTCGTCACGGTAGATACCCACAACGCTGATACGTGCACTTGGCATATGCTCAAGAACACCGTCCATCATACCAAGGCCAGCACGCAGAATTGGCACAACGGTAACTTTCTTACCTTTGACTTGGTCAATTTCAACTGGACCATTCCAGCCTTCAATGGTAACTTTTTCTGTTTCGAAGTCTGAAGTCGCTTCATATGTCAGCAGGCTACCTACTTCCGTTGCCAACTCACGGAAGCGCTTAGTGCTGATGTCGCCTTCACGCATAAGACCGATCTTATGTTTAACCAGTGGGTGTTTAACCTCAACGACTTTCATTTCTGACTCCTAAGCAAACAAAATTTAAAAAAATCGCATCATTATACACTAGACCATTACGCCTCTGATAGAGGGATAGGTATCGTTTGCTCAGGAAATATTCAGCAAGAATTATTGACGCAAACGTTTTCCTTTCCGCCCTGACTGCTGTTATCATACCCCCGCTTTTTTACTTTAATGCGGTGAGGGATCTCTTGTGAGCGGCAATAACTCTTCTCTTAGTTACAAAGATGCAGGTGTTGATATTGATGCGGGTAATGCATTGGTTGATCGTATTAAAGGGGTGGTAAAACGCACCCACCGCCCGGAAGTGATGGGCGGTATTGGTGGTTTCGGGGCGCTTTGCTCGCTACCAACCAAGTATAAAGAGCCAGTATTAGTTTCTGGTACAGACGGCGTGGGCACCAAACTGCGTTTAGCAATGGATTTGAACAAGCACGATACCATTGGTATCGATCTTGTCGCGATGTGTGTGAACGATTTGATTGTTCAAGGTGGAGAGCCTTTGTTCTTCCTCGACTACTACGCGACAGGAAAGCTGGAGGTTGACACCGCTGCCGCTGTTGTCGCGGGGATCGGTGAAGGCTGTGTCCAATCAGGCTGTGCCCTGATTGGCGGTGAAACCGCTGAAATGCCAGGGATGTACCACGGCGAAGACTATGACGTTGCAGGCTTCTGTGTCGGTGTTGTAGAAAAAGCTGACATCATTGACGGCAGCAAAGTTAAAGCTGGTGACGCGCTTGTGGCTGTAGGGTCAAGCGGACCGCACTCAAACGGTTTCTCTCTGATCCGTAAGATCCTCGAAGTCTCTCAAGCAGACCTAAACCAGGAGCTTGAAGGCAAGCCATTGGCCGATCACTTGCTTGAGCCAACCAAAATTTATGTCAAATCCACTCTGAAGATGATGGAAAGCTGTGATGTTCACGCTATTTCGCATATCACCGGCGGTGGTTTCTGGGAAAATATTCCTCGTGTACTACCAGAAGGGGCAAAAGCAATCGTTGACGGTAGCAGCTGGGAGTGGCCTATTGTCTTCAACTGGCTGCAAGAAGCGGGCAATGTTGAGACATATGAAATGTACCGTACCTTCAACTGTGGCGTAGGCCTGGTTATTGCCCTGCCGCAAGAACAGGCAGCACAAGCGATTGAAATCCTAAAAGCCGAGGGCGAAAACGCCTGGCTGCTAGGTGAAATTGCGACGGCCGAAACGGGTGAAGAGCAGGTGGAGATTAAGTGAGTCGATGAAAAACATCGTAGTCCTGATTTCTGGCAGCGGCTCTAACCTTCAAGCCATGATTGATGCCTGCCAAGACGGCACCGTCGCTAATGCAAGAATTGCAGCTGTCGTGTCAAACAAAGCTGATGCCTATGGGCTTGAACGAGCTCGCCAGGCCGGTATTGATACCGTACACCTTGCAGCCGCTGGTTACAGTGATCGTGACACTTACGACCGAGCCATGGCTGAGTGCATCGATGCCTATCAGCCGGATCTTGTTATCCTCGCCGGTTTCATGCGTATCCTCAGTGGCGAGTTCGTGCGCCACTATCAGGGACGCATGCTCAATGTACACCCGTCGCTGCTGCCTAAGTATACAGGTTTACATACCCACCAGCGTGCTATCGACGCTGGCGATAAGGAGCACGGCACCAGTGTTCACTTTGTAACTGAAGAACTAGATGGTGGCCCGGTGATCCTGCAGGCGAAGGTACCTATCTTTGATAGTGATACTGTTGAAGACGTCACGGCACGTGTGCAGCAACAGGAGCACCGTATCTACCCACTGGTAGCAAACTGGTTCTTGCAGGGGAGGCTAAACATGGCAGATGAAAATGCGATCTTTGATGGCAAGGAGCTTCCACCTCACGGCTATGCGGCTGAATAAACAAAGCTCAACTAAAAAACGCGACCAACAGGTCGCGTTTTTTATTCTCAACACAGAAATGCAGAACCGTTGAGGTAGATACCAATTTACAAGATGCGGTTATGAATTAACTCACCGAAATGAAATACCCCAAACTCACCCTGTTGCATTTTGTGCCAGTTCTCATCATTGGTCAGCGGCTGAGTCGCAATCACCGTCACCACATCATTGGGCGTCGTTTCCTTCTGGAAATCAATCGTCACATCTTCGTCTATCAAAGATGCCTGCCCAAACGGCGCACGACGGGTGATCCAATGCAAGTTATTGGTACAGTAGGTCAACACATACTCACCATTACTCAGCAGCATATTGTATACACCTAGCTGACGTAACTTATCACAGCAACTGGCTACATAATCATACACTGGTGCTAAATCATCAGGTAATACCGGGAATTTAGCTTCAAGCTGGTTGAGCAGCCAACAAAAAGCCATTTCGCTATCGGTATCACCGACGGGTTTAAAGCGACCGGTATCTAATGCTTCATAGTCAGTCAGCTGGCCGTTATGAGCGAAGGTCCAATAGCGTCCCCACAGCTCACGGGTAAACGGGTGGGTATTTTCCAGACTGACCCCACCACGATTGGCCTGCCGGATATGGCTAACGACCGCACAGCTTTTGATCGGGTATTCCTGCACCAGCTCGGCAATACGCGATCGGCAGCTCGGGTTAGGATCTTTAAAGGTCCGAAAGCCCCGTCCTTCATAAAAGGTGATCCCCCAGCCGTCGCTATGCGGACCGGTCTTTCCACCCCGCTGCATCAGGCCAGTAAAACTAAAACAAATATCGGTTGGCACATTGGCACTCATGCCAAGCAATTCACACATAGTCCTTTATGCCCTCTGTTACTGTATTGAAGTACTTACTAACAATAATAGTGTTAGCTCGAGGCCATCTCTTTCTCAACCAGCATAATTAAAATATGGATAATTTTAATATGCACTTCCTGGATACGGTCGGCAAAGCCAAAATGCGGAACGCGAATTTCGACATCAGCCAAACCAGCCATCTTACCGCCGTCCTTACCTGTCAGGGCAATAGTTTTCATACCTTTGGCTTTTGCAGCATCGATTGCTTTCAGAATATTGCCTGAGTTACCCGAAGTCGACAGGCCGAACAAAACATCACCCTGCGCACCAACAGCTTCCAGATAGCGCGAGAATACATGGTCATAGCCGAAGTCATTACTCACACATGAAAGGTGGCTCGGATCTGAAATAGCAATACCAGGGTAGCCCGGACGGTTTTCGCGGTAGCGTCCTGTCAGCTCTTCGGCAAAATGCATCGCATCACAGTGTGAGCCACCGTTACCACATGACAGTACCTTGCCGCCCTGCTTAAACGACTCTGCCAGTACTTTGGCAGCAGCTTCAATATCTGCAATGTTTTTTTCATCACTCAAAAAACGGTTCAGTACTTCTGCAGCTTCATTTAGTTCTGCGCGAATCAAATCTTGGTACATAGGCTAATCTCTGGTTATTCATACAATATTATCGCCTAGCCGGGCATACCCGGCTAAGCATTTATGCGCCTTAGCTTGCAGTGTACAAAGAAACAGTCGAGGGTGTCGACTCCTGAGGTAGCACATTGTGATGGTTTATTGCTAAATGCTCACGTAATGACTGCGCTGATGGATAAAGGGCGATATTGTCAGCCTCTAATACCCCGGCAGTTGACAGTTTTTTCTCGACATGTTCGGCAACGCCAAGTAGGTAAACCGGATACTGACGTATACGGTCTAGCGCACTCTCGAAGGCATGAATCGCTGTGATATCAATGGTCGATACGTCACTGAAGTCCAGCACTACCGCCCGGGTATCAACAGCCGAGTGCTCAATTACATTGAAGGCCTTTTCGCTGGCGGCAAAAAACAACGGGCCGTTGATATCATACACCACCACGTCATCACCGAAGTCCTGATGCTGGTGTTCACGATTTACCACAGTCACGCTGGTTAGCGTCGCGATACGCTGGATAAACAACACTCCGGCCAGTAGCAGGCCAACCACGACGGCAATTACCATGTCAAACACGACAGTCAGCGTAAAGCATGTCAGCAAAACTGCCACATCGCGGCGCGGTGCGATCTTTAGCGTACGGACAAAGTGCGGCGCTTCCGACATATTCCAGGCTACCATGATTAACAACCCGGCCAATGCACTCATCGGAATATAGGACAGCATCGGTGCCAGCACGATCATTGCTGCCAGCACGAACAAGGCATGGGTGATCGCAGAAATTGGCGAGAAGCCACCGGCACGAATATTGGTTGCGGTACGGGCAATTGCCGCCGTGGCAGGGATTCCGCCAAAGAACGGTACCACCATATTAGCCAGCCCCTGCCCAACCAGTTCGGCATTCGGATTATGCTTGCTCCCCGTCATACCATCGGCAACCACGGCACAGAGCAAAGACTCAATACAGCCCAGCATTGCAATAGTAAAGGCCGCCGGCAACAACTCAACCACCAGCGCCCAGCTGAAGTCTGCATTTTGCCACGGCATCACCAGTTGCGGTAACACCTGCGGGATCCCCTGGCCAATCAAGTCGCCAATTTGATAGTGGAACTTCTCGCCCAGCAAACCGACGTGGGTTGCTCCCCACTGGTTCATCAAAAATGCCAACAATGTACCAGTCACCAAAGCAACCACATGAGCTGGAATGCGGTTCTTTAACCTTGCCCACAGAATAAACGTGGCGATTGTGCCAAATCCAACCATGGCATCGGCATAATTTATCGTCGGCAACGCACTGGCATAAGCCATGACTTTTTCCGGGAAATGGATCGGGCTACCTACCACTGCAAGCCCCAGCAGATCTTTGAGCTGCAAAAAGGCAATCACCAGGCCAATACCCGCCGTAAAACCGGTGGTCACCGGGTAAGGCACATAGGCAACCAATTGACCTAGCCGTAGTAGCCCCATCAACAACAAGATCACTCCCGACATCAACGTCGCCAGCATCAGCCCTGACAAACCATACTGCTGGGTAATTGGCAACAAAATGACCACAAATGCCGCTGTCGGCCCGGTGATATTAAACCGTGAACCACCAAACAACGCCGCCAGCAAACCAGCAACAATAACGGTGTACAAGCCATGCTGCGGCGGTACGCCCACAGCAATCGCCAAGGCCATCCCCAACGGGATCGCGACAACACCAACAGTAACCCCGGCAACAATATCAGAACGCAGTTTCGAGAAAGAATAACCTTCCCGCCACGCTTGCTTCAAAGCATGAAATAACAACACGACAAACCCCTGCACTTGCGTGCAAAAGAAAAATTTTAAGGAAAAAGCTGTCATCCCGAGAAAGGGATCCGGCGGGCATGTGTCAGTCGGAGTTCGGGAAAGGCAACAGGTGGCTCCATGAGCCATCCACATAATAAATAGACGCTATTGTCAACGTCAAAATAGCGTGAACAGCATCACAACAAACACAATCTTAATTGTATGACATTTTTTCGCAAGCACATTTTTTCAACTCGCTGATCTTGATCAATCCCTTCTGTAACAAGGGGTAAACCGACATTTCTGCGTAACCCGGCCCTTTCAGAAGGGAAAATTATTTTACATTTTGTTAAAAAACAAATTACACTTATCACAAGTGGTAAGACCTCTTACCTTGCATAAAACGTACCCAAACAATAAAAAAATCAACGCCCCGATAAGGAGAATCGTCATGGTTACACTTGTGTACCTACTAGGGCTAATTGGTATAACCGGTGTGCTCGCCTATCACCGAGCCAACCTCAAAACGATTACCGCAACGCTTGTTGCAGTACTCGCACTAGGGTCTGTACTGGATATCGTAGGCCAATATAGCTGGCTTGCTTTCCTACTAATCGCCATCCCGCTAAACGTGATTTCACTGCGTAAAAACCTACTTAGCAAGCCGGCACTGAAAGCCTTCAAAGGCGTAATGCCGGAAATGTCGCGCACAGAGAAAGAAGCGATTGACGCCGGTACGGTATGGTGGGAAGCCGATCTATTTCGTGGGGCACCTGACTGGAACAAGCTGCATGACATTCCGGCGCCACGTCTGAGCGCAGAAGAAAAAGCCTTCCTTGACGGGCCTGTCAACGAAGTCTGCCGTATGGTCAATGACTTCCAGGTTACCCATGAACTGGCAGATCTTCCTCCGGAAGTCTGGCAGTATCTAAAAGATCACAAATTCTTTGCCATGATCATCAAGAAAAAATACGGTGGTCTGGAATTTTCGGCCTATGCGCAATCACTGGTACTGCAAAAGCTAACTGGTGTCTCTGGCGTCCTGTCTTCAACGGTCGGCGTACCTAATTCTCTCGGCCCGGGAGAGCTGTTGCAACACTACGGTACCCAAGCACAAAAAGACCATTACCTACCTCGCCTTGCCGAAGGCAAGGAAATTCCCTGCTTCGCACTAACCAGCCCTGAAGCCGGCTCTGATGCAGGCTCAATCCCTGATTTCGGTATCGTGAAAAAAGGCATGTGGCAAGGGGAAGAAGTACTAGGGATGGAGCTGACCTGGAACAAGCGATACATCACCCTCGCCCCCATTGCTACCGTACTGGGAATGGCATTTAAACTGTTCGACCCCGACCACCTCCTCAGTGACGAAGAGGAACTTGGCATTACCTGTGCGTTGATCCCAACCGATACCGACGGTGTTGATATCGGCCGTCGCCACTTCCCGCTCAACGTCCCATTCCAGAACGGCCCGACCCAGGGTGAAAAAGTCTTTGTCCCTATCGATTTCATCATCGGGGGCAAGGAAATGGCAGGCCAAGGCTGGCGTATGCTGGTTGAGTGTCTATCGGTCGGCCGTGGTATCACCCTGCCCTCAAACTCAACCGGCGGCCTGAAAACTGCCGCAATGGCAACCGGCGCCTACGCTCGTATCCGTCGCCAGTTCAAATTACCTATCGGTAAGATGGAAGGGATTGAAGAACCATTGGCTCGTATTGCAGGTAACGCCTATGTCTTGGATTCGGCCAGCAACCTAACCGTTTCTGGTATCGATTTAGGCGAAAAGCCATCGGTCATCTCGGCTATCGTCAAATACCACTGTACCCACCGCGGCCAGCGCAGTGTCATTGATGCCATGGACATTGTCGGCGGCAAGGGAATCTGCATGGGGCCAAGCAACTTCTTGGCAAGGGGTTACCAGGGAGCGCCAATTGCCGTTACGGTGGAAGGGGCAAACATACTGACCCGCTCTATGATCATCTTTGGCCAGGGTGCCATCCGCTGTCATCCTTATGTACTAGAAGAAATGGATGCTGCCTATAACGACGATGCCGAGAAAGCACTAAACGGCTTCGACAATGCTCTGTTCGGCCACGTAGGCTTTGTGATCAGCAATATGGTTCGCTCCTTCTGGCTGGGCCTAACCGACGGTCGAGGCTCTTCAGCTCCGCGCAAAGATCCGACAGTCCGCTACTACCAGCAACTGAATCGCTATAGTGCAAACCTCGCGTTACTTGCCGATATCTCAATGGCAGTACTGGGAGGCTCACTAAAACGAAAAGAGCGTCTATCGGCCCGTCTCGGTGACGTACTCAGCCAACTTTACCTCTCTTCGGCAACCCTTAAACGTTACACCGATGATGGCTGTAAACAGGAAGACTTACCGTTGGTTCATTGGGGACTGCAAGATTCGCTATATCAAACGCAGGAAGCCCTGGATGAGTTCCTACGCAACTTCCCGAACCGCCCTATCGCGGCTCTGCTGCGTACCCTGGTTTTCCCTCTGGGCCTAGGCCGGGTGAAGCCGACCGACAAGCTGGATCATAAAGTTGCCCGTATTATGCAGACACCTTGTGAAACCCGTAGCCGTATTGGCCGTGGCCAGTTCCTGGAAGCATGTGAAAACAATGCGGTTGGGATGATTGAACTGGCACTGAAAGATATTTTAGCCGCCGAGCCAATCTATGATCGCGTCTGCCAGGCTGCAGGCAAGAAGTTCCCGTTTATGCAGCTAGACCAAGTGGCCGCAGCGGGCCTTGAGCTCAATGCAATTAATGAAGACGAGGCCGAGCTGCTACGCCGTGCTGAAGAGGGACGCTTGCGCACTATCAACGTGGATGATTTTGACTCTGAAGAGCTGGCAGCCAAACCTTACCAGCCAGCAGAGAAAGATATCGCCGCCTAAAGACTGCATAGCCTTAACGGCCAATATGCACATAAGAAAAAGGGAAGCCCGTTGGCTTCCCTTTTATCTTTCTCTTGTAACAGTCATACCAAGCTGAATCATTCTCTGGTCTATCAGCCATGGTTGAAAAGGCTCAGAGACAAGACGCTTGATTGT
The DNA here is from genome assembly GCF_026191635.1 of Photobacterium obscurum. GTDB lineage: Bacteria > Pseudomonadota > Gammaproteobacteria > Enterobacterales > Vibrionaceae > Photobacterium > Photobacterium obscurum. Next base: position 8,802 of record NZ_JAKRRW010000030.1, on the reverse strand, counting down.
AGTGTATTCATATCCATCAAAATCAAGCAACAATACCTATTCACGCTATGGCGTTGGTGCAATCAGCGTTTCTTCTTCCAACGCCTTCTTCATTTTTCGTTTGCGCCACAAGAAAGCCCCCACTACCACCAAGATAACCACCAGCCCATTAGCCCCCAGTATCACTTTTAGGGCCTTGGAGCGGGCAGCCTCCCTTTCAGCAGCCAGCCTTTCCATCTCTGCAAGTTGTGCTTTCGCTTCCTGCTGGGCTCTGAAATCTGCGAGGTTAAGATCCAACTGCAGCTCGGCCATGACAGCAAAATGGTTCTTAGGTAGCCTAAATATAAGCTCCCTTTCACTGAAGTTATCTGTCGCATACAACCAGCCAGACCATGCATAGCGCCCAGGCGCCTTCGCATTAGGTAACCGGACTTTCAAACCATCTTCATCTGAAAACGCATGTTGCTGGCTAATAATGACTTTTTCTTCAGGGGTTTCCTGCTCAATGTGAGCAGCCAGAGAACCTGGTAATAACGCCCCTTCTTCTGTCTCGACCACCACCTGATGAGGCTCGTTTTGTCCCCGTCCCTGAATAAAGCTGGCTCTCAATGGTGGCGGGTAAACCAATACCTGCTGCTCGACAGTACGCAAAAAGATACCGTTGCTAGAGCTTATCTTTACCCGGTATTTTCCTGGTTGAATATCAACCGGCAAGGCAACGGTGAAGACCCCGTCGCCCGGCACTTCATCAAATGCCATCCCGTCATCGGCAAACTCACCGAGCACAATCGGCCCCGGTCGGGCTTCTTTCGGCAAGCTGTCGATATCTTCGATAAATTCGTAAAAAATCACAGACAACTTTACGCGATCCAGAAAATCGCGCATTGTCAGCAACTCACCATTTTGGGTGAGGCGAGCTGTAAACTTGAGGGTTTCCGACTGGTAAAGCCTCGCCGGCAGATTATCAACGCTCAGTTTAAGATCCGATAACACCGTCACCTGATTTTTCGGTGTTACATTACCGATCGCCTGCCAGGGGCCTGGCATGGGTTTTTCGATCGAGATAATATCCATTCCCGGCTCATCGTACCAAGCCACATTCTCCGGATGACGCCAGGAATAGTATTTCTCGCCGTCAGGACGTACCAAGACAATCGCCCGACTATTTTCTTCCCGCTGCACGACAAACGAGACCTGCTCGACGGTCGGATCAACACGGAAGCGGTTATCCAGCCACGACATAGCCGTACTGTCTTGGGCAAAAGACAGTACCGGTAGCAACATCACCAGGAATAATAACCGCTGCATAGCACCTCTACTGACGCCACATAGAGACGTCACCTTTTTTCTCGATAATATCCAAGCGCGATTCATGCGCTTGTATTTCATCGGCCGATGCCCTGATGATCTTTAGCGCTTTTCTCCCCGAAGCAAGGCGCCGGATCGCACTTTCGGCATCAGTATCACTTTCTCCGCTACCTGCGCTAAGCGCCAGCGATGTCTGACCGCCGGTCATCATCAGATAGACGTCTGCCAGGATCTCGGCATCGAGCAAAGCGCCGTGCAGGGTACGGTGGGAGTTATCTATACCATATCGGGAGCAAAGCACATCAAGGTTGTTCCTTTTGCCCGGGAAAAGCCGCTTGGCCATATCCAGGGTATCGGTTACCTTGCAGAAGTCTTCCGTCTTGCCTATCGACGGATCAAGCTTTCTGAACTCGTAATCCATAAAGCCGATATCAAAGGGCGCGTTGTGAGCGACCAGTTCAGCCCCACGGATGAATTCCATGAACTCTTCGTGTATATCTTTATAGCTCGGCTTATCAAGTAGGAATTCGTCAGTAATACCATGAACATCAACAGCTTCCGCGTCGATTTCTCGATCCGGCTTGATGTAAACGTGAAAACTGTTACCCGTCAGTTTGCGATTGATAATTTCAACCGCACCGATTTCAATAATACGATGGCCTTCATAATGGGGGCCGGTCATATTCATACCGGTTGTTTCGGTATCGAATACGATAATGCGTTCGTTAGTGGCTTTCATAGTAGCGATTGTGTCAGACTAAAGTTTTTCCTAAAGCGAATACTACCAAATATGACGAAGCAGGTAGAAATTTTCACCGACGGTTCTTGCCTCGGTAACCCGGGGCCTGGTGGTTACGGTACTGTCATGCGCTACAAACAGCATGAAAAAGAGCTGAGTGATGGCTTTTTCATGACCACCAATAACAGAATGGAGCTACTGGCAGCCATTGTTGGTTTATCAAGCCTTAAAGAATCCTGCCACGTTGATCTCACCACTGATAGCCAGTATGTCCGCCAAGGGATCACCCAGTGGATCCATAACTGGAAAAAACGGGGCTGGAAAACGGCAGATAAAAAGCCTGTTAAAAATGCCGACCTGTGGCAGCGTCTCGATGAAGAAACCCAACGCCACCAAGTCGCTTGGCACTGGGTTAAAGGCCATGCTGGTCATCCAGAAAATGAACGTTGTGACGATCTAGCACGAACGGCAGCAGAATCTCCAAGCAAAGAAGATACTGGCTATAAAGCCTAATCCAGTAGCGATACCAAGGCACCAGATACCAATGGTGCCCTAACTTTTTACTTTTGGTTAGCTTTGGTGCGGTAATTTACCCCAAGCGGTGTTAGCTGGCGCCGTAACTTCCATGTTGGCTTAATTGGTTTGAGAGGAAAAGTCCGCTTGCGCGCAACAATCAAATACATACTGCCGACTGGCGCGCAGCAGTCAGACAGAACGCTCTCTGCCCACGCAGAGCAAGCCTGATGCCGTGTCGCCGGCAATACGGCAAAATTCTCGTGATAGACCACTTCGTAGTTCAGCACCCCCAGCCAGTCTTTCACCCGCATCGGCATAAACATCCGGCCTTTCCAGGGGTAGCGCTTATGGTTCCAGGGCAACAAGCCCCTTAATCCCAGCAGGCTTACCGGGTTATATCCACTCAGTAAGATATAACCATCATCAACCATCACCCGGTCAACTTCCCGTAGCAAACCGTGGGGATCAGGGCAATAATCAAGTTGATGGGCAAGCACACAGGCATCAAAAGACTTTTCAACAAAGGGAAGAGCCAAAGGATCAGCAATCACATTATGCAGCGGATTGAACTTATCAATGCAAATCTGATGCTGGATGTTACAATGGCCACTGGCTAACTCACAACTTAAACCACCCAGCTTTAGCATATGGTAGCCAAATAACTTCGGCCACCATTCATCAAGCTGTGCCTGTAGCAGCTCGGCTGCCCATTCACCATTGACGACTTGTGACCAGGAATGTGGTGGATCAATATGTTTTAATGTGCGGGCTGGCTTCATAAGTTATTGCTCAACACCTCAAAGGCTGGAGACAAATTACATGCTTACAGTAAAAAGCATACCTGCATTTAATGACAATTACATCTGGCTGATTCACAGTCCAGATAATCATTGCGTCGTTGTTGATCCCGGAGATGCTGCACCAGTAATCAAGGTGTTAGAAGAGCAACAGCTCACACTTGATGCAATCTTGATTACTCATCACCACCATGATCATATTGGTGGGATTAGTGAGCTCAAGCGCGCCTACCCAAACATCAATATTGTTGCTCCTTCCGCCGAACCCATTCCCGGTGTCTCCCAATCTGTCGAGGATGGCGATCAGGTCGAAATTTTTGGTGAACGTTTTATGGTATTGAGTGTTCCTGGCCATACCGCTGGGCATGTCGCCTATGTGGGTGATGAGAAGCTCTTTTGCGGCGACACCCTGTTCTCTGGAGGCTGTGGGCGCCTGTTTGAAGGCACTGCCGCACAAATGTTTGCCTCCCTACAAAAGCTTGCCGCCCTACCGGACGAGACAGAAGTCTACTGTGCCCATGAGTACACCAGCGGCAATATTGCCTTTGCACTTGTTGCCGAGCAAGATAATCCGCACCTGCAACGCTACCGCGAAGACGTCAGTAGAATGCGCGCCCAGGGTATCAGCACGATCCCGTCGACATTAAGGCAAGAAAAATTAATAAATCCGTTCTTACGCTGTGATCAGGCAAGTATCAAAAAATCTGTTGCAGATAAGGCATTTGACGACAGCGATCTAGAGACCTTCGCGGCACTACGCCGTTGGAAAGACGAATTTTGACCTGCGTCACTTGTGTCTAAGGTGGTTGGACAAGTATTATCACCAACTATTTTGGCTTTAGGCAGGTTCCATGAAATCCCGATTTTTTTTAGCGAGCGCGCTATTACTGGCTGGTTGCCAAATTACAAATACGACAAATACAGTAGAAGAACAAGCAAACACTAATAACAAAGAAAAAGGGACTCCCGCTCAGGTGCAGGCACCAACTACGCCCGCACCGAAGGAAGCGATGGAACCTGTCGTTATTGAAAAAGTGAAGGTACCTACCCCTCAGGAGCAAGAAGACGTCTGGCAACGCATCAGCATGCAGTTGACCGCCGATATTCCAGACAATAAACGGGTTAAGTACTACCGCAACTGGTACCTGCGCTATCCGGGCCACTTAAAAACAGTCGCCGAACGCGCAGAGCCGTTCCTGTTTTTCATCACTGAAGAACTTGAGAAGCGAGAGCTTCCTCTTGAGCTTGCCCTGCTTCCAATTGTAGAAAGTTCATTTGATCAGTTTGCCTACTCGCACGGGCGTGCGGCTGGCTTATGGCAAATTACGCCGCCAACAGGCCGCAGCTTTGGGTTAGAGCAAAACTGGTGGTATGACGGCCGCCGTGACGTTGTCGAGTCAACTCGCGCAGCCCTAGACTTACTTGAATACTTAAACCGTAAATTCGATGGTGACTGGTTGCATGCCCTTGCCGCCTATAACACCGGTGAAGGACGCGTTTTCCGCGCAATCCGCAATAACAAAGCCGCCGGTAAACCAACCGATTTTTGGTCACTTGATCTTCCCAAAGAAACCAGCGGCTACGTACCTAAGCTCCTTGCTGTCGCTGACGTCATCAAGAACCAGGAAAAATACGGTATCTCGATCCCAGCAATTGCCAACAAGCCGGCTGTTAAGCTAGTCGATCCTGGTACACAGATGGATCTGGCTATGGCCGCCAGTTATGCGGGTATAAAGCTAAAAGACCTTCAAAGCCTCAACCCAGCCTATAACCATTGGGCAACAGCACCTGACGGTCCGAGTCACCTGCTGCTGCCTATCGACAAAGTAGCACGCTTCAACACAAAGTTTGCTGGCAATGGCCGTCAGGGAATGAAAGTGGTCCGCTACAAGGTGAAATCAGGCGACACCTTAAGTGTATTGGCCAAAAATCATAAGACAACAACCAAGCAGATCCAGCGTGCGAACAATATGACAGGAACCAACATTCGTGTTGGCCGCCATATTCTGATCCCTGTCGCAATGAAAAATAGCGATACCATCTCTGCTCAGTTAGCGGCAAAAACCCAAAAGAGCCATGGCAGCGGCTACCGGACAACCTACGAGGTTAGATCGGGTGACAGCTTGTGGACGATTGCCCGCAGCCAAAAAGTATCTATTGATCAGATTACAAAATGGAACGGGATCAGTAAGAACAAAACCCTGCGCGTTGGGCAAAAGCTGACGCTGTGGAAGGACAGTCAAACTGGTGGGGTTATTCGCACTGTCTACTACGAAGTTCGCTCTGGCGATAACCTGAGTTCAATTGCTCAACGTTATAAAGTGAAAGTGTCGGATGTTGTGAAATGGAATCAAATCAACGGTCAGAAGTATCTGAAACCTGGCCAGAAACTGAAATTATATGTTGATGTCACTAAGGTAAGTGTATGACGCCTTCTAAAAATCCGTTCGTTGCGGTACTCGATGCTTTCCGCTCCCCAATAGACTGCTTCGCAGCAGTCCATGAGCGTCCCAAGTGGGCGATCCTGCCCTATCTCATCGCTATTCTGGGGCCATTTTTCCTCTGGGGGGCTTACTTTAACAATGTCGATATGGCCTGGCTTCAGCAGGAACTGATGGTCCAGTTTACCAATGTCGACCAGCAGGTACAGGAGTCCTGGCTGACCAAGGAAGTTCTCCTTGCCGGTGAAGTGTTCAGCGATATTACCGGGCGTACCGTGTGTATTTTTGTGCTGGCATTATGGCTAAACCTCGCCACCAAGAGCAACCAGTACAAACACAGCTTTGGCAAATGGTTGGCAGCGTCCTGTTTTATTATGCTACCAACGATGATTGGTGACTTTGCCAGCTATGTTAATCCCATGTTTAACGACAGCAATATCCTGCCTAATGCCGCTGACCTAAACAGCTTGAATGGCCTGCTGAAACTGCCACTGAATCACACATGGTCACCATTCGCCACCACAATTCCTCTGCTGGCACCATGGTATATTGCCCTGACCTATGCAGCCGTTAGTGCATGGACTGACTATGACCGAGCCAAGTCAATCATTGTTGCCGGCCTACCGTGGCTACTGACTTTGCTTGTTTGGCCAATCATGATCATTGCAGCTTAAAGCTAGCAATAATCGGGTTATGATCTGAGGCATCGGTTTTCGGTGCCTCAGCATTGATCAATTGAAGATCTCGATAATATAAGTGATCTAAAGGCTTACCCAATATTTTGACGCGCTGATCGGTTGTCAAATGTGCATCACGTAACCCCAGGCTCTCCGCAAAACTCTTCACCACTTCAATACGTGCCTGACGCCAGGTATTAAAGTCACCCGCCAAGATAATCGGCCCTGAGTGCGCATCAAGAACCACTCGTAAACTATCAAGCTGCTCCTGGTATTCCTCCAGCCCGACAGCAAAATTCACGCCATGCAAGTTGACCACGATCAGCGTACTACCATCAGATAACGCAAATTCAGATAACAATGCCGATTTAGGTAGACGTAACCAAGGTTCCATTGCCAGGTAGGCACATGTTTTCTTGGCGTTGACACTCGATAAGTTCATCACTCCCGCGGGGGTATTCATAAACTTAAAAGCATTGGCCATTCGGACTTTCCATGCCGTATCATCTAAATAATCCCGTAGATCCTCCGTCAAGCTGGCCTCTTGCAATAATACCAACTCACTGTCCTGGGAGAATGACTCCAGCGCTTCACGCCAGTTTTCTCTTTGCTGCTTATAAATGTTCCATACCGATACCGTAAATTGACCGTCCGTATCCAAAGGGTGCGCAATCGCATTTTCCAAGCAACGATAAGAAAACTGTGGCGCCAGTACATTTGCACTGACCTCGGGGGTTTCAGAAACATCAAACGACCAGTTAAATGCACTGATCCCCAACGCTCCTGCGACTACTCCCAATCCTGCAACAACTTTTGCATAGCGCGTCATCATAACTACCTTTATGGAACATTTTTTGGAACAAGAAAGCCCCTGACAACAGGGGCTGTCATAAATCAAAGAAATAATTGTTAGCGGATTTAGTAATGCTCGCCGTTATCGTAATAAGCCGTTGGTGTCAGCGCGGTAAAAATAACGGCGACATCCTGCTCGGGCTCTTCCAGCGCATTGCGAACGGCATCGGTAATATGTTGCGCTACCTGATCTTGGACTTCTTGACCGCGGTCAAACCAAAGCACCTCGACAAAAGGGTATGCAAAAGAAACCTCACCATCAAAAATGAAGGTTGTTGAAATATGCTCTAAAGTGAAATCTTCGCGAGGGCAGGCCATCAGAGGCTGAAGTTCATCCACTAATGCTGTTGATAGAGCCTTTACGGTATCAAATTCTACATCACGGAAACGAAGATGCGGCATGTTTTCTCCCAATCGATCACTCTCGAAAGCCAACAAGATACCACTGATATTATGTGCTGCGCACCTATTTATAGGATTTTATTTCCATATTCAATAGCCATTTTTGACAAAAAAAACGCTAATATTTTGAAGATAAAAAAGAATTTTGACACCTTTGCAGAGTTCACAAATCAGCCAATAACAGTGTGTTTGAGTCTATTTTCCCCTATTATCAGCGTTAAAAAACTGACAATGCTCTTTCTCATCCAGCTTCTTCAGCACCTGTACCCAAGTCGCTCCTTCTAGTCAGCAAGCTAATATATGGCAAATTACCAAGGAAAGTCTTCAACTCGATTATGTTGGCGTTTAGAGGTCTTTTTGGTAAACTATCCGACAATAAAACACCATTCAATTGAAGGCAATGAAAAGATTAATCATTATTACAGCCCTAGTGTTGTCAATGCCAAGCTGGGCATACAGTCAGAATAGCGATGAAGCAAGAATCACCAAGCTTGAACAACAAGTCCGCTTGCTCACAAAAAAAGTCAAACGTCTGGAGCAACAAATCGCTAATGACAACGACTTTAGTGACAGTGGCAAGCATATGTATCAATGTAAACTGCGTGTATTCGGCGAGCAATATACTGGACGATCAGCAAGCCGAGGTAGTGCGATTGCCAAAGTGGTCGATGAATGTACGGATAGCCAAGACGAGATGTTCTGCCGCCCAGATAGCGTGCAGTGTCATAAGTATTAATACCAATCAGCATAAGTGTTTGATCATTCTTACTTACCCTGATTGGTATAAGGACAGAGAACACCTCGATATTTTTACCGAGGCTTTCGAAGGTGGCATGGGTGAAGAGGGCCAGCCCCGGAGATTCGATGGGACTTGCCACCAAGCGGGCTGGCGAACCATGGGGACGCCTAGTTCTCCCAACATTGTTTTGCAAAAGCAACAGACGTAAAAAAGCCCCAGTCTTTCGACTGAGGCTTAGTATGTGGCAGGGGTGGAGAGATTCGAACTCCCAACACGCGGATTTGGAATCCGCTGCTCTGCCAATTGGAGCTACACCCCTGTAGTTCGTGTTTACTGAGACGACTCTCTAATA